>CALWVS010000009.1 GCA_944385095.1 uncultured Oscillospiraceae bacterium | reverse complement strand
AACCTTATTCCCTCAAAAAATCTTGGTGATGGCTACACCTGAAGTTCTTTTTGCCTACTTTTTCTTTCACCCACTTTCTTTTAAAAAAGAAAGTGAGCAAAGAAAATTTCATAAGGTCTCTGAGGGTACATTTTTGTTGCTGACAGTCTCAGCGACTTTTCAACTCTATACTTTTAGAAACTCCAACCTCGTCCCAAAAAAATCGGGCAGTCATTCTTTTTTTGAATGGCTGCCCCTTACTTTCTTTTAAAAAAGAAAGTGAGCAAAGAAAATTCCATAAGGTCTCTGAGGCGACATTTTTGTTACTGGCAGTTCCAGCGGCTTTTCCACCCATATTCTTGGAAACAAAAACCTTATTCCCTCAAAAAATCTTGGTGATGGCTACACCTGAAGTTCTTTTTGCCTACTTTTTCTTTCACCCACTTTCTTTTAAAAAAGAAAGTGGGCAAAGAAAATTCCATAAGGTCTCTGAGGCAACCTTTCCTTTACTGTCAGCCCCAGCGACTTTTCCACCCATGTTCTTGGAAACAAAAACCTTATTCCCTCAAAAAATCTCGGTGATGGCTACACTCAAAATTCTTTTTGCCTACTTTTTCTTTTAAGAAAAAGTAGGTTAGCCAAACATAGAGAACAAGTCCATCTGACTGGTTTCTGGCATGTTGCCAAAAGCTCCTGCCGCCTTCAACAGTTCAATATGGGTGCTGGACACCTTGCAGGCGTTGGCAACCTCCTCAATGGAAATAAAATGCCTGTCTTTGCGCTGCTCCACCAGAGAAACAGCTGCACTCTCTCCCAGTCCAGCCACAGAAATAAAGGGCGGAATCAGGGCTTTGTGTTCCTCATCCATCCGAAACAGAATGGCATCCGACTGATAGAGGTCCAAATGCTGGAAGGTAAACCCACGCAAGTAGAATTCATAACAAACTTCCAGTGTGGTGAGCATGGACTGTTCCACTGCCGTTGCCTCTTTGTCTTTCGCCTTAATTTCTGCCATTTTCTGCTGGCATACCTCCATACCACGGCACATATACGCCTCATCAAATGCCTTGGCACGGATGGAAAAATACGCCGCATAGAAGGCAAGGGGTTTATGGACTTTAAACCACGCAATGCGAAATGCCATCATCACATAGGCGACCGCATGGGCTTTTGGGAACAGATAGGCGATTTTTTTACAGGAGTTGATATACCAGTCTGGCACTCCATGTTTGTGCATCTCCTTCTCTGCCCCATCGGGCAGCCCTTTCCCCTTTCGCACCGATTCCATAATTTTAAAGGCGTATTTTGGCTCCAATCCCTTGGAAATCAGGAAAATCATAATATCGTCACGGCAGCCGATGGCCTCATTGACTTCTGCCACCCCATTGGTAATCAAATCCTTTGCATTGCCCAACCATACATCAGTACCGTGGGAAAAGCCAGACAGGCGAATGAGGGTGTCAAACTGCTCCGGTCTGGTATCTTCCAACATACCACGGACAAAGGTAGTACCAAATTCGGGAATGGCAGTGCCCCCAGTGGGTCCCAGAATGGGGTCATGTTCATACCCCAGCACCTTGGAAGATTTAAAAATGGACATGGTTTTGGGGTCGTCCAGCGCAATGTCTGTTCTGGCGTTGACGCCCGTCAAATCCTCCAACATACGAATCATGGTGGGGTCATCGTGCCCCAGAATATCCAGTTTCAGGAGGTTGGACTCCATGGCATGATATTCAAAATGGGTGGTGATAATATCGGTGTTGGTATCATCGGCAGGGTGCTGTACTGGGCAGAACTCTGCAATCTCCTTATCCTGTGGAATGACCACCATGCCCCCAGGGTGCTGCCCTGTGGTGCGCTTCACGCCGGTACATCCCATCGTCAACCGGTTTTCCTCTGCTTTGGAGGCGGTCAACCCCCGCTCCTGCAAATATTTTTTTACATATCCATAGGCGGTTTTTTCTGCTACGGTGCCCACCGTTCCAGCCCGAAACACATGGTCCTGACCAAACAGTTCAAAGGTGTACTTGTGGGCATTTGCCTGATATTCGCCGGAAAAATTCAAATCAATATCGGGGACTTTGTCGCCGCCAAACCCCAGAAAGGTTTCAAATGGAATGTTGAACCCGTCTTTCTGGTAGGGTGTTCCACAGATGGGGCAATTCTGGTCGGGCATATCTGCCCCACAGCCGTAGGGATGTTTGGGGTCTTGCCCATACTCAAAATCAGAGTGCTTGCAGTTGGGGCAACGGTAGTGAGCCGGCAAAGAATTTACCTCTGTAATCCCAGACAAAAACGCCACCAGAGAGGAACCCACGGAACCACGGGAGCCAACCAGATAGCCATTTTCCAGGGAATTTTGTACCAGCTTCTGTGCCGACATATAAATCACATCATATTTACATCCAATGATGTCCCCCAGCTCCACATTGATACGGTCTACCACAATCTGAGGGGGCTGTTCTCCATACAGCTCATGGGCTTTGTTCCACACCAGTTCTTTCAATTCCACATCGGAGTTTTCCAGTTTGGGTGCAAACAGCCCTTTGGGCAAAGGTGGAATGGGGTCACACCAGCTCGCCACCAGATTGGTATTGGTGACCACCACCTCAAACGCCTTTTCCTCGCCCAAATAGGAGAACTCCTGCAACATCTCCTCGGTGGTTTTGAAGTAGATGGGGAGAGGCTGGTCTGCATCGTCAAATCCCTTGGAGGCAAGGAGAATATGGCGGTAAATTTCATCTTGTGGGTCCAGAAAATGCACATCCCCAGTGGCACACACCGGTTTTCCCAGTTCCTCACCCAACCGGACAATGGTGCGGTTAAAGTCTTTCAGTTCCTCCTCATCCCGTGCCAGCCCTTTCCGAATCATAAAATAGTTATTGCACAGGGGCTGGATTTCCAGATAGTCATACCAGGATGCAATCCGCTTCAATTCTGCCCAGTCCTTGTGTTTGGCAACGGCACTGAACAGCTCCCCAGCCTCACATGCCGAACCTAAAATCAACCCCTCCCGATGTTCGTTGATGAGGGATTTCGGCATGGTGGGATACCGCTTGAAATGCTCCAGATGTGCTTTGGAAATGAGGCGGTACAGGTTTCTCAGCCCAGTCTGATTTTTGGCTAACACAATGATGTGTCTGGGCTGGCGTTTTCCCTTGGTATTTGCCCCCTTCTGCCTGAGTTTTGGCATAGCGGCGTTGATTTCCTCCAGCCGCCCCACCCCAATGGTGTGGAGCTTCTTCCAAAAATGGGGCAGCATATAGGCAACCGTGGCGGCATCGTCGTCCGCTCTGTGGTGGTGAAAGTCTGGCAAGCCCAGATGTTCTGCCACAAGGTTCAGTTTATACTTTCCCAGCTCCGGCAGCAGATTTTGCGCCAGAATCAGGCTGTCCAGAGAGGCATTTTCCAATGGCAGTCCATACCGTTTGCACCCCTCTGCCAAAAAGCCCATATCAAATTCTGCGTTATGAGCTGCCAAGGGGCGGTTCCCCACAAATCGGAGAAACTGCTCCAAAGCCTCCTGTTGACTGGGTGCATCCTGCAACATCTCATCGGTGATACTGGTCAGCTTGACAATTTCCATAGAGAGAGGGCGGTCTGGCTGTACAAAGGTCTGAAAACGCTCGGTCATTTCTCCGTCCTTTAATACCACTGCACCAATTTCAATGATCACCTCTCGGCGTTTGTCCAGCCCGGTGGTCTCCAAATCAAAGCAGACAATCTCATCTTCCAGAGGCTGGCTCACCTGCCCATGCACCACCACACGGTCATCCACATCGTTCATAAAATATGCCTCTGTCCCGTATAGCACCTGAATTTTTTTTGCAGAGTGCCACGCCTCAGGAAAGGCGTGGGCGGTGCCGTGGTCTGTCACCGCAATGGCAGGGTGTCCCCACTGCTCCGCCCGTTTGATGATATTTTTCTCTGGTCCCAGCTTTTCCCCCACAGGGCTGAGGGCATCCATGGTGGAATAGGTGGTGTGCATATGCAATTCCACCCGTTTTTGTGGGGCATTGTCCATGCGCACTTCCCGTTCCCCTGTCTGGATGGAAATGGGGTCAAATACATTGTCCCCATAGTAGCGGTCAAACACCAGCTTTCCATGAACCACCAGATGTTTCCCTGTTCGGATGGCACTTGCCACCTCTTTGGCATCTTCCCCTTTCAGGTATTTGCTCACATGGACGGAACCAGTATAGTCTGTCATGTCAAAGGACAGCACCCACGCCCCGTTCTTTTTCAACTCCCGATGGTCCACTGCAAACACATCGCCCTGAATACCCATTAACCCCATCTCCAAACTGAGCTGAGACATGGGGTAAATGGGTCGCTTCATGGATTTTCCATAGATAATCTCTCTCTGAATGGTACTCTGTGGCAGTGGCTTTTTGGGTGGTGGTGCGTTTTTTTTCAGTTTTGCAATGGCTTCCTCCCGAATTGCCTGGGTTCTGGCAAAGGGGTCCTGTTCTTTTCGCTGGACTGGTGGTTGTGGCTGCGGCTGTGGTTGGGTTTCCTGTTTCTTTTCTTCCAGTGGAACCAATTTCACAGCCACAAAGCCATAACAGCGGCAAAGAGCCTGTTGCACCTGATCCAGCAGGTTGGCACCTGCCCCCTGTGCTCCGTGCAGTTCCACTTCTGCGCTGCGGCTTTTCCGGTCAAATTTTGCCTGCACCACCTGCCAGCCCTCTGTGGCTTGGACAAGCTCCTGCCACTGGCTGAGGGCAGCAAACAGTTCCACAAATGGTACTTCCTGTTTCATGGGTAAAAAACTCCTTTAGAGGGTATCAATCAGGGCAAACAGCTCCTCCACAAGCTGTTCCTGTGGCACTTTTTTCACAATCTGCCCCTTCTGGAACAGAAGCCCCTCCCCAATGCCTCCGGCAATGCCGCAGTCTGCTGCGGATGCCTCACCGGGACCATTGACCACACAGCCCATCACAGCCACTGTGATGTCCTTGTTGACTCCTTTCAGCCGCTCCTCCACCTCATTGGCAAGGGCTATCAGGTCAATTCTGGTTCTGCCACAGGTGGGACAGGACACCAGTTCTGCCCCCTCTTTCCGCACACCGGCGGCTTTTAAAATGTCACGGGCTGCCACAATCTCCTCCACTGGGTCGGCAGACAGGGACACACGCATGGTATCTCCAATGCCCAGAGCCAGCAGACCGCCAATCCCCACGGCAGATTTCAGGGTACCCATTTTCACAGTGCCCGCCTCTGTGACGCCAATATGTAGGGGATAGTTGCTCTGTTGGTGCATCAACTGGTATGCCTTCATGGTCATGGGCACACTGGAACTTTTCAGGGACACACAGATATCATCAAAATCAAACTTCTCCAACAGGCGGATGTGCCCGAATGCAGATTCCACCATAGCCTCTGGGCACACACCGCCATATTTTGCCAACAGGGGTTTTTCCAGGGAACCGCCATTGACTCCAATCCGAATAGGAATCCCTCTCAAACGGCAGGCATCTGCCACCGCCTTCACTCTGTCCTCTCCCCCAATGTTTCCGGGGTTGATGCGCACCTTATCTGCACCGGCTGCAATGGCTTCCAGTGCAAGGCGGTAGTCAAAGTGAATATCCACCACAATGGGCAGGGGGCTGTCCTCTTTCAGCTTGCCCACCGCTTTGGCAGCTTCCATGTCTGGCACAGCCACACGGGCAATTTCACAGCCAGCGGTTGCCAATGCCCGAATCTGGGCAAGGGTAGCAGCCACGTCATCCGTTCTGGTATTGGTCATGGACTGGATGGACACAGGTGCGCCACCGCCCACCAGCACAGAACCAACTTTGATTTGTTTGGACATAGAAATCCCTCTTTTCTCAGAATAGACACAGAAAACGCCACCGACAGAGAGGCGTTTCCTGTGTGTACCATTATTGTATGATTTTCAAAATATCACTGAATGTGACCAGCAGGGAAAGACCCAGCAGCACCGCAAGCCCTGCCATGTGGACATAGCCCTCATACTGGGCAGGGATTTTCCGTTTGAACAGGGCATAGAGCACCCCATTCAGCAGCAGGAACAGCACCCGACCGCCATCTAAGGCAGGCAGTGGCAGCAAGTTCATCACCGCCAGATTCACCGCAATCAGGGCTGCCAGCGTAGTCAGGTTATACACTGCATCCACTGCGGTTGCCGACTGCTCCCCCACCTGTGCCATCGTATCCACAATGCCCACAGGTCCCGACAGGTCACGCAGACCCACAGCTCCACGCACCAAATCTCCCAGACTGAGCCACACCATCCGCACAAAGTCCAGTGCCATATTCCACGCATAGGTGACTTTTCCTAAAAATCCAGCCTGTTCCCCTATGGCATTCACATAGATACCTCTCAGATAGGTGCGGTTGCCCTCCTCGTCCACTTTTTCCTGATAGGGCAAATAGACATTGTCCAGGGTCACTTTCTCCCCGTTGCGCTCCACCACAAAATCCACGGTATCTCCTGCCCGATTGAGATAAAAGCGGGCATTGCCATAGACCAGCACTGGATGACCGTCCACAGACAGGATGATATCTCCCTCCTGCAAACCGCAGTCCTCCACGCCGTATCCCTCAATACCGCCTCCATAGACTTCTCTCAGAAATCCGTCTGAGGGCAGGAACAGCAGAAGCAACAGCACCACACCGGTGAAAAAATTCATAAACGCCCCAGCCACCAGCACCACAAATTTCTGATACCCTTTGGCATTGGCAAAGGCTCTGGGGTCATCTGAGTCCTCATCCTCCCCCTCCATAGCACAGTAACCGCCCACTGGAAAGGCTCTCAGGGAATACAGGGTCTCCCCCCTCTTTTTTTGGAGCAGGGCAGGACCCATTCCAATGGCAAACTCATTGACACGGATGTGAAAGGCTTTGGCTGTGATAAAATGCCCAAACTCGTGGACTGCAATCAGCAGCCCAAACATGAAAATTCCCACTAAAATATAGAGCATATTGCCTCCTGCAAGAAAAAAATGTTACATGGTCTCTACTGCCAGTCTGGCAGCCCTGTCTGCCTCCAGAATCTGGGTCATGGAGGGGTTATCTAGGATGCCCACCGTCTCCATCGCATACTGTACCCGGTCGGCAATGTCCAAAAACCCAATTTTCCCATCCAGAAACAGGGCAACCGCTGCCTCATTGGCACCATTGAGCACCGCTCCCGCACTGCCGCCCCGTTTGGCTGCCTCCATCGCCAGTCCCAGACAGCGGAAGGTGTCCACGTCAGGCTGGGCAAAGGTCAACGGCTTGCAGTGCCACAAATCCAAGGGAGTGGCAGGACCTTCCACCCGCTCCGGATAGGTGAGGGCATACTGGATGGGCAGGCGCATATCTGGGGTGCCCATCTGGGCAATCATACTGTTATCACAGTATTCCACCAGAGAGTGAATGATGCTCTCCCGATGCACCACAATGGAAATTTTTTCAGGTGGCATGTGATAGAGGTGCATTGCCTCTATAAATTCCAGCCCCTTGTTCATCAATGTGGCAGAATCAATGGTGATTTTTGCCCCCATTGCCCAGTTGGGATGTTTCAGGGCATCCGCCTTGGTCACGCTGGACAGTTCTTCTCTGGTTTTTCCAAAGAAGGGACCGCCGGAACAGGTGAGAATAAGCCGTTTCACTTGGCTCCTGTGGTTGCACCCCTCCAGAGCCTGAAAAATAGCGGAGTGTTCCGAATCCACTGGCAGAATTTTGGCTCCAAAATCCCGTGCCTCCTCCATCACCAGTTCACCGGCACACACCAGCGTTTCTTTGTTGGCAAGGGCAATTCGCTTACCCTCCCGAATGGCTGCCATGGTAGGGCGCAGTCCTACCATACCCACCACAGCCGTCACCACAGTATCGGCACTTTGCAGCTCTGCCGCCTCCAGCAGCCCATCCATACCACTGCATACACGGATGGAAGTATCTCCCAAGCGCACCCGCAGGTCATCGGCTGCCTTTTCCTCCATCATCACAACCAGCTCAGGGGAAAATTCTCTCGCCTGCTGTTCCATCCGTGCCACATTGGAGTGGGCAGTCAAAGCCCCCACAGACATGCCACAGGCTTTCACCACCTCCAGTGTCTGTTTTCCAATAGAACCCGTTGAACCAAGCAGCGAAATACGCACCGTTCGCATCCTGTGTTCCACTCCTTTCTGTTAAAATGCAGGCAATAGATGTACCAATAACATCATCAGGGGGGCAGCAAAAGACATACTGTCGAACCGGTCTAACATACCGCCGTGCCCAGGCAGCAGTGTCCCATAATCCTTAATCCCATATTGCCGCTTAATGAGAGAAAAGGACAGGTCCCCCAGTTCTGTGATGGCACTGCCCAGCACCCCATACACTGCCATAATGGGCAGAGATACGGTCAGCCCCACCACATTCTGTAAAATCAACCCATAAATCAGCATAAAAATGGCACCGGACACCAGACCGCCAATATAGCCCTCTAGGGATTTATTGGGGCTGACTTTGGTAATGCCTCTGTGCTTTCCAAAAAACATACCAAAGAAGTATGCCCCAACATCGGTCAAAAACGCACAAATCACCGGCAGCATCACCAGATATTTTCCATTTTCCATACATTTGAGTTGCACTAAGGCAGAGAGAAACAGGGGAATCATCAATCCGCCAAAGAGACAAATCAGCAAACTTTCAAACCGAATTTCCTGATCGTGGTTATAGTGGCGAATCCCTGTGACAAACAGGGACACCATCAAAAACAATGCACTGACCTGTGTCACCACAAAGCCCTGTTTCATCCAGTAGCCAATGGGGATGGCAGCAGCCACCAAGGCAGTATACACATACATCCCATTGTGGTGCGCCACTTTGGTTGCCCGGAGCAGTTCAAAGGACGCTATCGCACAGATGGCAGCCATGAGTACCGCCAGAAACACAGGTTCCAGCACAAAGAGAAAGACGAAAAAGATTGGTGCCAATACCACTCCAACCACAATACGGGTCAGCATGAGGCAATCCCTCCAAACCGGCGTGAACGCCGTTGATAGGCTGCAATGGCTCTATGCAGCTCCTCTTTTGAAAAATCAGGCCATAAGACGTCGGTATAGTAAAACTCTGCATAGGCAGACTGCCACAGCAGGAAGTTGGAGAGGCGCAGCTCTCCACTGGGACGAATCACCAAATCAGGGTCAGGCACGCCGGCAGAAAACAGGTAGTTGGAAAATGCCCCTTCACTCAGATGGTTGGGGTCTGCCTTTCCCTCCACACAGTCTTTTGCAAACTTCTGGGCAGCCCTTAGCAGCTCATCCCGACCGCCATAGTTCAGGCAGATATTCACTTGACAGCCATCATAGCCTTTGGAAATCTCTCTCGTCTTCTGACAGAGTGCCTGCAACTCCTCTGGCAGCGGAGACAAATCCCCAAAAAACTCCATTTTTACCCGGTCACGCTCCATCTGCCCAATGGCTTCCAGCAGATATTTTTTCAAAAGTCCCATAATTGCGCCCACTTCCTCCTGGGGACGCTTCCAGTTTTCTGTGGAAAAGGCGTAGACTGTGAGATAGTCCAGCCCGATTTCCTTGCAGTAGGTGGCAATGGTGCGAAAGGTCTCTGCACCGGCTGCATGCCCTGCGGTACGGGGCAATCCCCGTTTTTTTGCCCAGCGACCGTTTCCGTCCATAATAATGGCAATGTGCTTGGGCAGACGGGTCAAATCCGCCTCTGCCACCTCTGTCTGGTTTTTTTTCTTAAAAAAAGCCATACATTCCTTCATCCTTACCTGTTAAACTGACCATGATGTAAGGAATGCAGAATACAGGGAACTGTATTCTGCATTCTCCGGGTTTTCGCATTAAACAGCCATCAGTTCCTGCTCTTTTTTTGCAGTCAGTTCATCAATGGCTTTGCACTCCTTGTCGGTCAAATCCTGAAGCTCTTTTTCCATCTGCTTCAGGTCGTCCTCAGTCAGCTCGTTTGCCTTCTTTTTCTTCTTGAAATCTTCCATAGCATCCCGACGGATGTTACGCACTGCCACTTTGCCATCCTCGCCGTACTTGCGCACCTGCTTACTCAGCTCCTTACGGCGTTCCTCTGTGAGCTGTGGGAAGTTGAGGCGGATGACTTTGCCGTCATTCTGGGGATTGATACCCAAATCGGAGGTCTGAATTGCCTTCTCAATGGCTTTGAGCAGGGTGGCATCCCAGGGCTGAATGGTCAGGGTACGGGGGTCTGGAGAGGACACAGCAGCCACCTGATTGAGAGGGGTTGGGGTGCCGTAGTATTCCACCTGAATCCGATCCAACACGCCGGCGTTGGCACGACCGGCACGGACAGAGGCGAAGTTTGCCTTCACCACTTCAATGGTTTTTTGCATTTTTTCCTGATATGCTTTCACTTCAGGGCTCATATTGAAAACATCCTTTCCTTTTCTCTTTCTTGGCAGGCGTTCTATGTGCACTGCCTGTCCACAGGGGTATCAGCCCTCCACAATGGTGCCGATTTTCTCGCCCACCACCGCTCTGTAAATATTCTCTCGGTCTTTCAGGGCAAAGAGCAGCACAGGGATTTTGTTATCCATAGACAGGGAGGTGGCAGTGGAGTCCATGACCTGTAACCGCTGTGCCAGTACATCGGCGTAGCTGATGGAGTCATATTTCACCGCATCGGGCACCTTTTTGGGGTCAGCGGAGTAGACGCCATCAATGTTTTTGGCAAGCAGAATCACCTCTGCGTCAATTTCAGCTGCACGCAGTACCGCTGCGGTATCGGTGGAGAAGAAGGGGTTGCCAGTGCCGCAGCCGAAAATCACCACACGTCCCTTTTCCAGATGGCGGATAGCACGGGAACGGATGTAGGGTTCTGCCAGAGAGCGCATTTCCACCGCAGTCTGTACACGCACCTCCACGCCTTTCTGTTCCAGCACATCGGCAAGGGCAAGGGCATTGATGGCAGTGGCCAGCATCCCCATATGGTCGGCACGTACACGGACCATTTTGTCGCCGCCGTCCTTCATGCCGCGCCAGAAGTTGCCGCCACCCACGACAATACCCACCTGTACGCCGGATTCCACACACTTTTTCACCACGTCGCAGACCTCACCAATCACTTGGAAGTCCAGACCTTTGCTGGCATCTCCAGCCAGAGCTTCTCCGCTGACTTTCAGCAGGACACGTTTATACTTCGGTTGTGCCATAAAAACACTCCTTTCCGTTTTGTATTTCTTATCCTCTGTATTTTAATATAATTATTCCCATTTGCATAGAGGAAAAGCAAAAAATTTTCGTTTGGTTCACAGTTTTCCCATTGCACCCATTTTTTTTGCAGACATAGTCTATAAGGGGTACATCCCAATCTCATACGGTACTAGATGTAGTATCGGGAAAGGAACATAATGTTGACACAGGCACTGATTTGGGCGGCAGGGGGCACAGGCTTCACCTGTCTGATGACCTCTCTGGGTGCCGCCACGGTTTTTCTTTTTCGCCAGAGTATCAGCCAGAAACTTCATCAAATCATGCTGGGCTTTGCCGCTGGTGTGATGATTGCAGCCAGTATGTGGTCCCTGCTCATTCCTGCCATTGAACAGGCGGAGGAAATGGGGATTCCCGGCTGGCTGCCAGCGGCAGGGGGTTCTGCTCTGGGCATTGCCTTTCTGATGGCAATGGATGCCCTTCTGCCCCAGCTCACACCGGAGCGACTGCAACAGAATACCGACCACAAAAATACCCTTCTGGTGCTGGCAATCGCCATGCACAACATTCCAGAGGGGATGGCTGTGGGCATTTCCTTTGCCATTGCTGCCCAGCAGGACCCCTCTCTTCTGCCGGCTGCCACTGCTCTTGCCATGGGCATTGGCATTCAGAATTTCCCAGAGGGGGCAGCCATTTCCCTGCCTCTGCGACAGGCAGGGGTGAGCCGCTGGAAATCCTTCCTCACTGGTGTGGCATCCGGGGTCATTGAACCCATCGCCGCCCTGTTGACGGTGCTGGTGGCTGGCTCTGTCCAGCCTCTCATGCCGTGGCTTCTGTCCTTTGCCGCTGGAGCTATGTTGTATGTAGTGGTGGAGGAACTGATTCCAGAGGCAAACCTGCGCCACAACCACCAGACCCACGGGGGCACTATGGGGGTTATGGTTGGCTTTCTGATGATGATGATTTTAGATGTGGCTCTGGGCTGACTACGAAATCCCACTGTAAGCGGTGCTCACAGGGGATAGCGGGATTTTTGATGACGATGCGTTTGGACGCAGCTCTGGGCTAACTACGAAATCCCCCTGTAAGTGGTACTCACAGGGGGATTCTCTTTGTGTGTTCCTCAAACCTCAATCAGGGTATAGTTTCGGCTGCCCAGTCCGATTTTCTCGGCGTGTTCCAGACAGCTTTTCCAGTCTGATTCTGGGGTGGTATTTTTGAAGTGGTCGTGATGGTCGCAGAAGTCATGGGCGTGCATCTTGTCATAGAGCATACTGCCGGGAATTGGCTCCTGCTTCAAACAGGCATCTGCACAAGCCTGATCCAGTGCCACTGGGTCAAAGGAGGCAAACATGCCTACATCCGGTAATATCGCCATATCATTTTCCCCGTGGCAATCACAATAGGGGGAGATGTCAATCACCAGACTGATATGGAAGTTTGGTCGCCCATCTACCACCGCTTTGGCATACTCTGCCATTTTGCGGTTGAGCATTTCCACAGCCGCATCATATTTTGCCACAATGGCATCCACGTTACAGGCGGCAATACAGCGACCACAGCCCACACACTTCTGTGGGTCTATGTATGCCTTGCGGTTTTCCTGCAAGGAAATGGCATCCTGACCGCACTGGGCAAAGCACTGTTTACAGCCCACACATTTATTTTGCTTTACTTCTGGCTTTCCGGCTGCGTGCTGCTCCATTTTGCCTCTGCGGCTGCCACAGCCCATACCAATGTTCTTAATGGCTCCCCCAAAACCGGTATTCTCGTGCCCTTTGAAGTGGTTCAGGCTGATAAAAATGTCGGCATCCATCACCGCACGACCGATTTTGGCAGTCTCTACATACTCACCGCCTACCACAGGCACTTCGATGTCGTCATTGCCGCGCAGACCGTCGGCAATGATGACCTGACAGCCAGTGGAGAAGGGAGAAAACCCGTTTTCATAGGCACTTTCGATGTGCTCCAGTGCATTTTTCCGTCTGCCGGGGTACAGGGTGTTGCAGTCGGTCAGGAAGGGCAGTCCCCCCAGTTCCTTAATCACATCTGCCACCCGCTTGGCATAGTTGGGACGCAGATAGGTGAGGTTGCCCGGTTCCCCGAAATGGATTTTAATGGCGGTCATTTTGTTTTGAAAATCAATGTTCTCAAACCCAGCGGCACGGATGAGCTTTTCCAGCTTGTCCAGTTGGCTGGTTCCGATTTTGGTGCGTAAATTGGTAAAATACACTTTGGATGGCTGCATACAAACCATTCCTTTCTCTTGCTTATAATTTTGCAAAGGTCATTCCTTTTTTTGCTTCTAACACACCGGGCACAATGGCACAGCAGGAACCTGCCACAATGAGCACAATCCCAACCAACACATTGGAGGAAATCTGTTCTCCATGCAGTGCCCACGCCAGAACGGGAGACAGTGCCGGCTTGAAAAAATACACCAGAGAAACCACACTGACAGGCTCATATTCCATTGCCACAAAGTAGCAGCAGAACCCCACGCCAGCCACACCAGCGGACACATACAGTACATAGGGCAGGTTTTCCAGAGTATAGCCAGCAAAAATGGGGATATTGGCAAAGTTGGGCAGCCCAGCCCCTGTGATGGCATCCGCAACGGCTGGAATATGGGTGCAGAAAATCAACACCAGAATGATGAGACTGCCAAACAGGAAACTAAAGCAGGTGACCACCGCTCCCCCATACTGTGCCACTTTCCGTTTGCCCATCACCCCATACAGGGAAAACAGGATGGTTGCACTTAAAATCAGAGCCACCCCAAACAGGTTTAACTCTGTCTCCCAGGGCTTGATAATGGCAACCGTCCCCACAATTTCCAGCACAAGGGCAATGATATGCCGTCCTTTGATGGGTTCTTTTAACATCAAAAACGCCAGAAAGGTCACAAACACTGGATTACAGCTAAACAGCACTGCCACCACACCGGAATCTATATAGTTGACTGACAGCTGATAGAGGGGCATACAGATGGCAATCCCCACCAGCCCCAGCAGGGCAAAGGCAGCAAGGCTGCCCCCTGTAAGCCGATTGCCCCGTTTTTTCAGGGTGTGGTATGCCAGGGGAGCCAGAAACAGAAATCCAATGAAAAAGCGGGTAAAGGTGAGCTGTACCGCATTGACCTGACCGGCAATGTATTTCAGTGCCACTTCAAAGGTACTGAACATTACCACTGCCACCGCAATATAGAAGTATCCCTTTTTCATCTGGCACTCACTCCATCAACGCCAAAAACTCGTCCTCTGTCAAAACTGGAATCCCCAATTCTTGGGCTTTG
Source organism: uncultured Oscillospiraceae bacterium (assembly GCA_944385095.1). Taxonomy (GTDB): domain Bacteria; phylum Bacillota; class Clostridia; order Oscillospirales; family Oscillospiraceae; genus Lawsonibacter. The sequence continues at coordinate 68,477 of CALWVS010000009.1, read as the reverse complement.
CGCAGTTTGGAACCTGCCGCCTCCCCTGCCACCAGATAGGTGGTTTTTTTGGACACAGAGGAAGAAGCCTTTCCCCCTCGCTGTTCAATCATTTCTGTGGCTTCGTCTCTTGTAAACTTTTCCAGAGAACCGGTGAGCACAAAGGTTTTGCCCACAAATCGCTGGTCACTGCTCTGCTCGGCTGCGGTCATGTTGACCCCTGCCTCTTTCAGACGGGCAATCAGATGCTGGCTCTGGGGATTTGCCATCCAATCCGCAATGCTCTTTGCGGTAATGGCTCCCACGTCGTTGACCTGACACAGCTCCTCCTCTGTGGCATTCTGCAACGCCTCCAGCGTTTTAAAGTGGGCAGCCAGAATTTTTCCAGCCTTCTGCCCCACCTGACGGATACCAAAGGCAAAAATCAGCTTGGACAGGTCGTTTTCCTTGGATTTCTCAATGGCAGACAGCAGTTTCTGTGCAGACCGTTTTCCCATACGCTCCAAAGCTGCCACTTTTTCACCGTCCAGAAAATACAGGTCGCTGGGGCTCTGCACCAGACCGGCATTGACCAGATTTTCCACCACTGCAATTCCTAAACCGTCAATGTCCATGGCATCCCGACTGGCAAAGTGGGCAATAAACCGCAAAAGCTGGGCAGGGCATTCCGTTCCGGTACACCGCATGTGTGCCCCGTCCTCCTCCCGCTCCACTTTTGCGCCACACACAGGGCAGTGGTCGGGCAGGTGATAGGGCACTGTGCCCTCTGGTCGCTTCTCCTGTACCACAGACAGCACTTCTGGGATAATTTCCCCAGCTTTACGCACCAGCACAGTATCCCCAATGCGGATGTCCTTCTCAGAAATAAAATCCTGATTGTGCAAGGTGGCATTGGTCACTGTGGTGCCAGCCAGACGCACCGGCTCCAGCACCGCTTTCGGGGTCAAAACGCCGGTCCGCCCCACCTGTACCACAATGTCAATCAGTTTGGATGGCTTCACCTCTGGCGGATATTTATAGGCTGCTGCCCACCGTGGAAATTTGGCAGTGCTGCCCAGTCTGGTTCTCTGTGCCAGATGGTTCACCTTTACCACTGCCCCATCAATGTCAAAGGGGTATTGTTCTCTCCCCTCTCCAATGGCTGCAATCTGTTCCTCCACCTGCTCCACTGTCTCACACAGCACACGGGGAATCATCTTGAATCCCTTCTGCTGCAAATAGTCCAGAGATTCGGTGTGGCTTGCAAATTCCACCCCCTCAATGAGCTGCACATTGAATACCGCAATGTCCAGCCGACGGGAGGCGGCAATTTTGGAGTCAAGCTGTCGCAGAGAGCCGGCGGCGGCGTTTCTGGGGTTGGCAAATGGAGTTTCCCCCAGCTTGTCCCGCTGCTCGTTGAGCTGCTCAAACACCGTTTTGGGCATGTACACCTCTCCACGGACAATGAGCCGTGGAGGTGCATCCTCAATTCTCAGGGGAATGGAGCGAATGGTTTTCAGATTTTCTGTCACATCCTCCCCAATCTGCCCATCTCCACGGGTTGCCCCCCGGACAAACAGCCCATTTTCATATTCCAACGCCACAGAAAGCCCGTCTACCTTTGGCTCTACATCGTACACCGCCTCGGGGACCACCCCTTTCACACGCTGGTCGAACTGTTCCAGCTCCTCAAAATCAAACACGTCCTGCAAAGACTCCAACGGCACAGGGTGTACCACCTGTTCAAACCGCTCCAACGCCTTTCCCCCTACTCTCTGGGTGGGGGAATCCGGTGTCACCAGTTCTGGATGTGCCTGTTCCAGCTCCTCCAGTTTTCTCAACTTCTTATCGTAGTCAAAATCGGACATGGTTGGATTGTCCAACACATAGTATTCATAATTTGCCCGTTCCAGCTCTTTACGCAGGGCAAGCAATTCTTCCATTGCACATTCCTCCTTGGTGTCAGCAGGTCAGGAAGCCAGATAGAACTGGGGAACCTGCCCCACAATCACAGTTTCTGCCACGCACAGACGGGTATCACAGTTGGTTTCCACCGCTCCGGCAGGCAGCATCAGGGTCAACGGGATATGGAACACCAGCTCAATCCGGTGCAGGGTCTGATTCACACCGGCAGAAGAAAAGCTGCTTTCAAACTCCCCTTCTACCGTTCCCACCGTCATGGCGTGTACCTTCAGTTCCGGTCCCAGTCCCCACAGAATATCCAAATCCACCAGACTGCCCAGAGGAATGTGAATCTGGCTTACGTCCAGTCCCTCCAGTTCCTCGAGAACTGCCTCCAGCAGTCTGGCTCTCAGTGTGTTCATAGCTGCCATGTCGGTGGTCAGGGCAATCACATTTCCCTGTGCATCCTGTTCCATGTGTACCAGCTGCCCATAGGACACCCCTTCCAGCTCCCTGACTACACAATCTTCTATGGTTTTTGTCACAATGGTCTGGGTCTGTGCCTGTGCCACCATAACCACCATAGGGCGCAGCCGACTTTCCAAAATCGAAATGCACAGCCACGCTGTTCCCAGTGCAATGAGCAGTGTCACCAGCACCCCTGTACCACCTGTCAACGAGGCACCGCCTCCCATGCTGCGCCTCAGCTTTCTCCGCAGTATTGATATGCCCCGTCTCATAGGATACCCCCTCAGAGTAGCCTATGACAAAAATCCAAAAAGAATTACTGTGTTAACTGCTGAACCGCCAGCAACACCCCTAATTTTCCTGATTCATAGGTAAGCCCACCCTGTAAATATACGGTGTAAGGTGGACGCATGGGCGCATCCGCTGACAGTTCAATGGATGCCCCCTGTATAAATGCCCCGGCTGCCATAATCACAGGGCAGTCATAGCCGGGCATGTCCCACGGCTCCGGTGTCACATAGGAGTCCACAGGCGCGCCAAACTGAATCCCTCGACAGAACTTTTTCAGTGCCTCCGGCTCTTTCATGTGAATCATCTGAATAATATCATGGCGCACCTCATGGGAGGCTGGCTGTGTCTCATAGCCCAGCAACTCCATCACACGGGCAGCAAACACAGCGGTTTTCACTGCCTGCGCCACCGTATGGGGAGCCAGAAAAAGCCCCTGATACAGAAGGCGGTTGTTGCCAAGGGTAGAACCACACTCTGCCCCAATGCCAGGCACGGTCAAACGCATGGCAGCCCCCTCCACCAAATCACGCCGACCTGCTATATAGCCACCTGTGGGGGCAAGCCCACCACCGGGATTTTTGATAAGGGAGCCCACCACCAGGTCAGCCCCCACATGGGTGGGTTCCAGTGTCTCCACAAACTCCCCGTAACAGTTGTCCACCACAATGGCAACATTGGGATTGGCTGCTTTGATGACCTTGCACATCTCCCCAATTTCTGCCACAGACAGGGACGCACGGGTAGAATACCCTTTGGAACGCTGAATGAGCACCACTTTCACACGGGGGTCAGCGGCTGCCTTTGCCATCCCCTCCAAGTCGGGCTGATTGTCACGCAGTTCTACTTGCCGATATTCCACCCCATAATCTTTCAGAGAGCCGTGCCCCTTGTCCACTGCACCAATCACCCCCAACAGGGTGTCATAAGGTGCCCCCACTGCGGACACCAGCACATCCCCAGCCTTCAACGCCCCAAACAGCGCGGAAGCGATGGCGTGGGTGCCGTTCACAAACTGAATCCGCACCAGAGCCGCCTCTGTGCCAAAGAGCTGTGCATAAATTTCATCCAGCTTATCCCGTCCAAGGTCGTCATAGCCATAACCGGTTGTCCCTGCAAAATATGCCTCTGCCACTCGATGGGTCTGGAATGCCTCCAACACTCGTGCCGCATTTTCCTCTGCAATGGCATCAATGCGGGCAAACTGCTCTTTTAAGTCCTCCTGTGCCTGGCGTGCCAGTGCATAGACCTGTTTACTGATTTGCAAACTCATGATATTTGTTCCTGTTACCTTCCCAATCAAACTTCATTCAAATTTTTACGCAGAACTGCCAACAGCAAGTCCACGCAGTTCTGTACATCCTTCTGGTGTACCATCTCGGTTGGGGTGTGGATATACCGACAGGGCACAGACACCCCTCCTGTGACCACTCCCAGTTTTGTGGTGTGAATTGCCCCTGCATCGGTGCCCCCTGCCTTCAAAATATCTTTCTGGACAGGAATCTGGTGCTCCTGTGCCGACTGCTCCAGCAGATACACCAGTTTGGGGTGACAGATGACCGAGCGGTCCATGACCTTAATGGCTGCACCTTTGCCAAGCTGCACCGTGCCGCACTGTTCCGAACCTGGGGTATCATCCACATCGGTCACATCCACCGCCAGAGCGTAGTCCGGCGCAATCCCCCATGCGGCAGTTTTTGCCCCTCTCAGCCCCACTTCCTCCTGAGCAGAAAAGACAAAATACACATCATTGGGGCAATCTTTTAGCTGGGACAGCACTTCCAGCAAAATGGCACAGGAAATCCGGTTATCCAGATAGGGAGAGCGTACACAGTCCCCCTGTGCCACCGTTGGCATGTCATATACCGCAGTATCTCCCACCAGCACCTGTTTTTTGGCTTCTGCTTCGCTGTCTGCACCAATGTCCAGATAGCACTCATCCAGTTTTAAACCGGACAACTTTGCCTTTTCCTCTTTTGCCACCACACCACAGGTTCCATTTTTGAATTTAACGGGGGTGTACAGGGCTTCCGACGGAGCCACACCGCCCAGCCGTCCCACTCTCAGAAATCCCTCTTTCTCAATGTGGGTGACAATGAAACCAATGCTGTCCATATGGGCACTGAGCATCACCTTTGCCCCTGTGCCCTGTTTGTGTACCATCAAATTGCCCATCACATCCACGGTCACTTCATCGGCATAGGGCAGAGCCAGACGGCGAATCACCTCACAGATGGCACCCTCATCCCCAGATGGTCCGTGGGCATGGGTCAGTTGTTCCAGTTGCTCCAGTTGTATCATTGGGCGTTCTCCTCTCCCTTTTCCAGCTCTCTGGCTGTCTGTTCAAGAAACAGCCGTGTGAGCTGTAACATATGCTGAAAATCTGCCACATTGCCCACACTGGTGGGAGCGTGGAGATAGCGAACCGCAGCAGACAGGGCAGCTACACGCACCCCAGCTTTGGTGCGCTGGATGGTTCTGGCATCGTTGCCCCCTGCAATGTATTCCTTGGTCTGCCATGGAATCTGGTGTTTCTCTGCCAGATTCCGCAGTTGTTCAAACAGTCCCCGGTCATAGATGGTACTGCCGTCCATATAGGAAATCACTGGACCTTTCCCGGGACTGCACACCCTTCTGTGGTCATCCACCGAGGGCAAATCCGCTGCTGTGGTGGTCTCCAGTACCAGTGCCACGTCAGGGGTCACAGAAAACGCCGCTCCAAATGCCCCTCTGGTGCCCACTTCCTCCTGAGCCGTAAAGGCAAATGTCACATCCAGAGGCAGTTCCTCCTGCAACAGAGTCAGCATAATCGCACAGCCCAGCCGGTCATCAATGGCTTTGGAGCGGAACAGCCCATTTCCAAACTCTGCCGCCTCTCCTACAAATGTGCCATAGCTGCCCAGCGGCACTTTTTCCAGAGCTTCCTCTTTGCTGGTGGCTCCAATGTCCAGATACAGATTTTCTGTTTTGGGGACTTTTTTCATATCATCTTTTGATAACATGTGGATGGCTTTCATGCCAATGATGCCAGCCACCTTCTGTTCCCCCAGTACCACCGGTTTTCCCAGTGTGACCCGACGGTCTACACCGCCCACAAAGTCAAATTTCAAAAAGCCGTCCTTGTCTGCTCCTGTGACAATCAGTCCCACCTCATCCATGTGGGCACAGAGCATCAGGTGATTTCCGCTTGCAAGTTTTCCTTTTTTGAATACAATCAGGTTTCCCAGTGCATCGGTTTTCATGGTGGTTGCGTGGGGCTTTGCCACCTGTGCAATATAATTCCGCACACAGTCCTCATCCCCTGACACCCCATTGAGGGTACACAGGGTTTTTAACAGTTCTAACATAGCGGCTCCTTTCCCACACCAAGCACAAAGGCGGTGAGCAGTTTTGCAGTCTCCTCCAAATCTCCTCTGTGAACGGTTTCCACTGGAGTGTGCATATACCGCAGGGGGATGGACAGCACCCCTGTGGCAACCCCTTCCCGTACCACCTGCATCACCCAGCCGTTGGTTCCAGAAGAACCAGCCATAACTTCCAGCTGATAGGGAATTTGCTCCTGCTCCGCTGTGGCTTTCAGGCGGTTCACCAGCCACTTTGCACAGTTGGGACCCATGCCAATGACGGTCCCCTTGCCCAGTGGAAAGGTCTTGTCTTTGGAGGCGTCGGGGGAGTCCCCGTGGGTCACATCAATGGCAATACAGGCATCTGGAATGATTCCATAGGTGGCAGTCATTGCCCCTGTGCTGTGGGTCTCCTCCTGGGTACTGCCCAGAAAATACACATCCACATCCAGTTCTTTCCCTTGCAGCCGCTCCGCTACATCCAGCAGAACTGCAAAGGAAGCCCGGTCGTCCATTGCCTTTCCACACAGTAACTGTTCCCCCAGAGCCTGACAGGAGGTGTGATACACGGCAGGGGTTCCAATAGGAATTCTGTTCTGTGCCTCCTCCTGAGACAGTCCCACATCAATATATAACTCCTTCACAGGAATGGCACTGTCAAATTCCTCACTGTTCTGCACATGGGGCGGCAGACAGGTCACAACCCCAACCACAGGGGGCTGGGTCATGAGAAGCAGTTCCCTGTCAGGCAGCATACGGGGGTCAACTCCACCCACTGTGGTAAAGCGGAGAAATCCCTCCTCATGCCCTGTGACCAGAAATCCAATTTCATCCAAATGGGCATCCAGCAGCAGCTTTTTTGCCTCTGGCTTTCCACAGCGGCGCACCCCTACCACATTGCCCATTCTGTCTATGAATGCCTCATCCACCAGCGGTTTGAGTAACTCCAGTGCCACCTGTGCAGCCTGTTGTTCATAGCCGCTGGGCGCTGCCAGTTCACACAGGGTTTTCAAAGTTTTCTCGTAGTTCACCCCAAAACCCTCCTATTCCTGTTGGCATACCAACGTCTAGTCTGGCTACCCACACTCCATAACATTTTCTTGTCGTGTGCCATGAAATCCTCCCCAGTTACAGTTCCTGTACCAGCTTTTTGAACACCTGCCCACGCTCCATGAAGTTTTTGAACTGGTCAAAGGCGGCACAGGCTGGGGACAGCACCACTACATCGCCCTTTTGTGCCATCGCCTGAGCAGCCAGCACCGCAGAAGCCAAATCCTTGGTTTCCTGAATGGGCAGTTCCTCGCTTTTGAAGTTGGGAGCCTGTTCCACTGCCTGACGGATGGCAGAGGCGGTATTTCCAGTGAGTACCAGCCCTTTCACCTTGTCGGCAATTTCCACCCCCAACTGGGTAAAAGGCACCCCTTTGTCATAGCCGCCAGCAATTAGAATGATTTTCTGTGGGAAAGACTCCAGACAAGCGGTGGTGCGTGTGGGACTGGTGCCAATGGAGTCATTGAAATACTGCACCCCATCCACTTCACGGACAAACTCAATCCGGTGCTCCACCCCTTTGAACCGTTGGGCAACTGCACGGACACACTTATCCGGCACCATGCCATCCACGGCAGCAATGGCAGCCATATAGTTTTCAATGTTGTGCTCTCCGGGAATCTGAATCAAATCAAGGGGCAATACCTCACGGCTCCCCTGTTCATTGGTCAGCCAGATTGCCCCATCCCGCAAGTAGACACCCTCCTCCAGCCGCTCCTTTCGGCTAAACCAGGTGACGGGGCATTTTGCTTCCTCCGCCAGAGAACGGGTAATGGCATTGTCATAGTTGAGCACCAGTCGGTCCCCCTCCCCCTGATGGAGGAAAATATTTTTCTTTGCCTGAATATACTCCTCCATGGTGTGGTGGTAGTCCAGATGGTTGGGGCTTAAATTGGTGATGACTGCCACATGGGGGCTTTGTTCCATGGTCATCAACTGGAAGGAGGACAGTTCCAGCACTGCCACATCCTCCGGCACCATATCTGCCACATCGGGCAGCAGGGGTCTGCCAATGTTGCCCCCTACATATACATTTTTGCCTGCCTCTTTCAAAAATTCGGCAATGATGGTGGTGGTGGTGGTCTTTCCGTCACTGCCTGTCACTGCCACAAGCTGGCTGGGGCAGGTCTGGAAAAACAGCTCCATTTCTGAGCTTAATGAGATACCACGCTGTACTGCATTGGCAATCTCCGGGGTATTGGGACTTAAACCGGGGGTGCGGAATACAATATCCTCACTGATGTTCTGCAAGTATCCCTCTCCCAGAATCACCTTTGCGCCCAGGCTCTCCAGCTCCTGCACCTGATCTGCCACTTTTTCCATGGGAGCCTTGTCCCGCACGGTCACTTTTACTTCTGCACGCAGCAGCATTTTAATCAGTGGGGTATTGCTCACCCCCATACCGATGACAGAAACTCTGCGCCCTTTCAACTCCTGTAAATATTCATTGATGGTGGACATAACTTCCTCTCCTTCCATCTATCTCAATGTGATGTTTGCCTATTATCATATCATATTCCCCCTCATATTTCAATCATTTGTCATGGTGCTGTCCCTCTATCTGTGAAACAGGTTGACAGAAGGGGAAAATTGCGGTATGATAGCACGGCAAGTAAGCTGGACAGTCGCGTATCTGGAGCCAAAGTTCCAGATATGAGGAAAGTCCGGGCTCCGTAGGGCAAAGATAACAGGTAACACCTGCCGGGGGCGACCCTAGGAAAAGTGCAACAGAGATATACCGCCTGTGTGTTTACATAGGTAAGGGTGGAAAGGCGAGGTAAGAGCTCACCCGACGGCTCGGAAGTGCCCGTCGCTGTAAACTCTATCTGGAGCAACGCTGTGGAGGGACATACAGGTTGGCCCGACCGTTCCGTGGAGGCGGCTAGAGCGTACTGGCAACAGTGCGTCGAGATAGATGACTGTCTTAAAAGACAGAACCCGGCTTACAGGCTCACTTGCACCAAAAGGCATGGACCATGAGTCCATGCCTTTTTTGCTGTCACTGCACCTGTTGCGTTTTTTAAAAAAACTTAATGAAAAATTTATCCATCCCTTATGGGTAAAACCGACCATCTATCGTATACTGGGGCAAAGCAAATATTTGTCGTTTTCTGTTCCAGAATACAGTAAAGGTGGAGGTGATATGGAATATATTTTGCAAACAGATAACCTGACAAAAATCTATGGCACAAAAACGGTTCTGAATCATGTGAGCATCCATGTCCCCAAACAGTCCATTTACGGTTTGGTGGGAAAAAACGGGGCTGGAAAAACCACTCTGATGCGTATGATCTGCGGTCTGACACAGCCAAGTGAAGGCAGCTATACCCTATTAGGAAAGTCAAATGAGGATGCAGTTCGGAATAAAATGGGGATGTTGATTGAGAAGCCGGGCATTTATGAACATATGACAGCACTGGAAAATCTGCGCTACTTTTCGCTGTTATTCGGCATCCCATCTCAGGACCATTCCAGAATTTTGGAGATGGTTGGATTACAAAATGCAGGAAAAAAGAAAGCGCGCCAGTTCTCTCTGGGCATGAAACAACGGCTGGGAATTGCGATTGCATTGTTGGGAAATCCTGATTTTCTCCTTTTGGATGAACCAATTAACGGTCTTGACCCGGAAGGTGTCTATGAGATGCGCAAAATGTTAAAGACACTCAATCAGCAGCATGGTACCACCATCCTGATTGCCAGCCATATTCTGAGCGAATTATATAAACTAGCAACGGATTATGCCATCATTGATGGCGGATGCCTGATTGACGAGTTCAGCAAGGAAACTTTGGAGCGTGAATGCAGCAGCAGTGTTCAGGTGACAGTTGAGCCAGCATCTTTACAGGATGCACAAGCACTGATTGCATCCCGCTACCCTGACATTCCATGTGAAATCCTTCCCAATCATCGTCTGAGTTTACATGAAAAAGTCAATCCAGCCGACCTGAACCAATTTCTGGTGGAACACAACGTGCGTGTATGTGGTTTGGGTACCAACGAGGAGGACATCGAGAAATTTTTTGTGGAAAAAATCTCAGGAGGGCGAGGGGTATGAAACATTTAATCCGCGGGCATATGTACCAACTGAAAAAAGACCATTTCTTTTGGGGCTGCCTTGTCATCAGCCTGATTTCTCTGGTTGTATCCATTCGGATTTCTTCGATTGGAGCAGAATTCAACCCAGTTATGGCGGTAGACAGCCTGATTGGCACATTTTTAGGCGGTGACATGGTTTTGTATGCGTTTATGCTTCTCACTGCCAATATGGTATCAGAAGCCTATCTTTCCGGCACAATGAAAAATATCATAGGACGTGGCATCCCAAAGAAAAACTACTATCTCTCTGTTGTGCTTACCATATCCACTGTCTATTTGTTGGTTATGCCCATCAGTGGTATGGTGGCGGGATTTCTTGCCTTCAGCAAATTTGGTATGGGGACAGTTTCTTATCCTGCTTACTATGCCCTTTCCATCGTTGCACGCATTCTTTTTGTCATGGCACACATCAGTTTTGCAATCACTATGACAATCCTCACCAGAAATGCAATCACAGGGTTTGTGTTCGGGCTTGTGATTCCAAATATCCCACAAATGTTAGAAATGGCTTTGAGCTTTTTTAAAATTCAGATGGACTTGGATTTTCTCAAACTCTCTACCCATATGCCCTCTGTCTATGCAGCATCTCAGGATGTATCTTCCTTCCTGCCTTGCTTTGTTGTATCTGGTGCTTATCTCATTGTATCTGTTGTCATTGGTTTTCAGAGTTTCCAACGTCAGGACATCAAGTGATTTGAGCCTTACTTCTGCTCCCAGTTGTGGTAAACATTCTGTATGTCGTTGTTATTGTGTATCTGGATCCAAAGTTTCAGATATGTGGAAAGTCTAGGCTCCATAGAGCAAAGATAACAGGTAAGGACTGTCTTAAAAGACAGAACCCAACTTACAGTCTCATTTGCACCAAAAGGCATGGACCATAGGTCCATGCCTTTTTATTTTCTGATCTTTTTAGATTATTTTTCGACTTTTCAGCGGATTCAAAACCAGCTTCTCCTGTTTTGTATTCAATAGTGCAGCCAAGTAGCTAAATGAGCTATTGGCAATGACCATATTCTTACTGGCTGCCATCAGTTGCATATCAATGTAGCTTTTTTCTCCTGTGTTTCCCTCCATAAAAGTGAGACAATCACTGAATTTCAGCCCATATTCTCCCAGATGCTCCTTCACCCATGGGATATCATCTGTAAAAATGTAGAATCTTGGGGTAGCAATTACCTTCCTAAGTCGTTGTATACTGGAATCATAAAATGAGCTGTCCAAAGCCCGACCCAATTTGACAAAATCCCCTCTACGGATATGAATCGCAACTGCATCATCGTCTGACTGGATCTGTTCCAACATCTGAATATTCCTTTCATCTGTCAGTGGTGGAAAGGTCAGTTCCTTTCGAATGATATCCTTGATACAGCCAAACCAGTCCCCATTAATCCAGTAGCCATAATAGTAGGTGTGATGTTCCAATGCTGCAATTTTGGGGGTATACTCATTGGGTGGGCAGGAAATCACATGTGGAAACTCTCTGCCATAAGCTCCCTCCAAAAATCTCCCTTCCTGTACAATATCCATAGAAAGCCCAAAGTTCTGCAACAGCATACACACTGGTTCATTCCCACGCTCAAAACATGTATCGCAAATTTCCCGTACCACATCTTCATCCAGTTGTTCCGACAGCCTCTGTGGACGCAGCCCCCAGATTCGTTCCAGCTCATAACCGTTGTGCTCTGGCTTGCGCACACAAAATGCCATATCATCTATGATGCAGGGCTGCCCTGTGGCGTATTCTAGGAAACGGGCAAAGATGTATTGAAACACCTGATTGCCCAATCCACCATTCATCATCACCATTTTCATCTCTGTTTCTCCTCTTTATATGATAGAAAAAGACTGAGATCCTGCATTTGGTACTGACCATTCTGTCTCTCAATCGCACCTCTACAACTCTCAGTCTTTTCTGTCCTCTATTCTTTACTTACTCCTGCTCCCAGTTGTGGTAGACGTTCTGTACATCGTCGTTATCTTCCAGCAGGTCAATGAGCTTTTCCATGTTCTTAATATCGCCCTCGTCGGTCAGGGTCACATAGTTCTGAGGCACCATCTGCACAGAGGCCTCCAGGAAGGTATAGCCCTTGCCCTCGAGAGCGGCTACCACCTCATTGAATGCCTCGGGGCTGGTGTAAATCTCCATCACATCGCCGTCAGCCTGCATATCGTCAGCACCGCAGTCCAGTGCATCCATCATCACGGTATCTTCATCCAAATCCTCTGCATCCAGTACAATCACACCCTTACGGTCAAAGGACCAGGACACACAACCAGTGGCTCCTAAACCCTTGCCGTACTTGTCCAGCAGGTGGCGCACCTCTGGGGCAGTACGGTTGCGGTTGTCGGTGAGGGCTTCTACAATCACAGCCACACCATTGGGACCATAGCCCTCATAGACCACGCTCTCAAAGTTGTCGGTATTGCCTGCACCCATTGCCTTGTCAATGGTGCGCTTAATGTTGTCATTGGGCATGTTGGCAGCCTTTGCCTTGGCAATGACGGCAGCCAGACGGGAGTTATTGGCAGGGTCGCCGCTTCCACCGGTTTTTACTGCCACAATCATTTCACGGGCGATTTTGGTAAAAATCTGGGAACGCTTTGCATCAGCAGCACCCTTGGTTTTCTGTATGTTATGCCATTTGGAATGTCCAGACATGGTAAAACTTCCCTTCTCTTTGTTAAAATCATCATCTGGGGTATTATATCATTTTCTCCTGTTTTTTTCAAGCCCTAACGGAACACCCTGCCATTCTCGTCCAGCACCTCCCGGCGGTGGAAGGTGACAAAATCGGGGCACATCTGGGGATAGCACTCACAGAAGGCAGCCCGCAGCAGTTCTGGATTCAAGCCCGGATTCTGTGCCCGTACCACAATGTCCAATGTGAGGGTGTCACTCTGGCACTCCAGATTCCAGCCTCGAATCAGTGGAATTAAATCCACCTCGGTATATCCTTTTTTGGATTTATTGGACTTTTTCTGCACCACCAAACTATCCCGATGGAGCAGTTCCTGCATGGCAGTCTCTGATTCCAGGGGACGTCCTTCTGAGTATTCAAAATTCATAATGTAGTTCAGGTAAGTCAGCTCTTTGAGCTTACGCTGTGCAGGATAGCACTGGTGAATCACAATGCCCTCTGGCATTGCATCGGTGAGTTTTTGTGGTACTTCCTCTCTGGAAGCCCCACCCATCAGTTCAAACTCCAAAATTTCACACTGGCTGGAATAGCCTACGGAGAGGGGCAGCGCAATGGACACAAAGGGGTGTGGATTAAAGCCCTCTGTGTGCTTAATCTGAATCCCTGCACGGGCAAAGGCACGCTGGAAGGTGCGCATCAAATCCAGATGAGAAATATACTTGGCACGCCCTGTTTTAGAAAAAAGCAGACGGTCAGCCATTGCACAAACCTCCAGTCAAAAAGCAGTTGGCACCGCAGCCAGAACAGCGAGTACGACAGTCGGGTGTGGTCTGGGACTGGTAGCACAACTCCCGCTCCCGCCACAAAAAGGACTCCTTGACCCCCACAGACACCCGGCTCCATGGGAATACCTCATCCCGCTCCCGCTGGCGATGGGCATAGAAATCCCCATTCAACCCACATGCCGACAGAGCATCCATCCAACGCTGATAATTAAAATATTCACTCCAAGAGTCAAACTTTGCGCCGTGCTGCCATGCCCATTCAATAACATCGGCAAGCCGTCTGTCTCCACGGGAGAAAATCGCCTCCAGATAACTGGTCTCTGGGTCATGCCAGTTGTAGGTGATGGACTTCTCCCGTTTCAGGGCATCCCGCAGCAAATTCACACGCCGTTGGTATTCCTCCACGGGAATTTGTGCATCCCACTGGAACGCCGTGTGGGGCTTTGGCACAAACCAGGATGTGGAAACGGTAATCCGTACCCCTCTTGCCCTGTTTGGGGTGCTCTCCTTCCACACCTGATAGACCTTTTTGGCTAATTCCGCAATCCCCAGCACATCCTCATCAGTTTCGGTTGGCAGCCCCAACATAAAGTAGAGTTTTACCCCGTTCCAGCCACCGGAAAAGGCAGTGCGGCAGGATTGAAGCAAATCTTCCTCTTTCAGATTTTTGTTGATGGCATCTCTCAGCCGCTGGGTACCTGCCTCTGGTGCAAAGGTCAAACCGCCTTTGCGCACCCGTTGCAACCGCTGCATCAGGTTCATAGAGAAGGTATCTGCACGCAGGGAGGGCAAAGAAAGCCCAATGTCACGGGGGGCACAGTAGTCCAGCAGTTCATCACACAGTTCCAGCAAGCAGGGATAATCGGTGGAGGACAGACTGGTCAATGTCATCTCCTGATAGCCGGAATCCTGACAGGCTGCCTTTCCGTATTCTGCCAGTAATTTGGGGTTACGGGAGCGCACTGGGCGATAGGCATAGCCAGCCTGACAGAAGCGGCAGCCACGGATGCACCCACGGAACAGTTCCAGCATCACCCGGTCGTGGACAATTTCGGTAGAGGGGATGATGGTTTTCACCGGAAAATAGGCATCATCCATATGCTCCATCACACGCTTGGTCACAAGGGGCGCAGCTCCACTTCCTTCTACAATCTCCATCGCCTCCAATGTGCCATCCTCTCGATACTTTGGCTGATAGAAGCTGGGGACATAAATGCCGGGAATGCGTGCCACTGCCTTTAAAAACTCCCTCTTGCTCCAGCACTCTTTTTTTGCCTGCCGGTAGAGTTGGATGTATTCCAGTGTCACTTCCTCTCCCTCACCCAGTACAAAGAAATCCACAAAGGGAGCCAGTGGTTCTGGATTGTAGGCACAGGTGCCCCCTGCCACCACCAGAGGAGCCAGTTCTGTTCTCTGCTCACTTCTCAGGGGCAAGTCTGCCAAATCCAGCATATTCAATACATTGGTATACGCCATTTCATAGCCAAGGGAAAATCCAATGATATCAAAGTCAGAGATTGGGTCGCCGCTCTCCAGTCCATAGAGCAACAGACCCTCCCGTCTCATTTCCTCCTCCATATCTCCCCAAGGGGCATAGCAACGCTCACACCACAGCCCCTCCACTTCATTCATCACACCATATAAAATACGGCAACCCAGATTAGACATACCAATTTCATAGGTATCGGGAAAACACAGGGCATAGCGGGTATCTACTGTGCGTTTGTCTTTCACCACAGCGTTATATTCACCGCCAGTATAGCGGGCAGGTTTTTGCACTTTGGGCAAAATATGCTCCAGCGTTCGATTCATGTCACGCCTCCAGTTCTGTATTTTGAACACATGTAGCGTTATTTTACCCGTTTTTTACATAAATGACAAGAGTTTTTTCCGTTCTTTTTCCCCCACACAGCAAAAAATAACCAGCCGGCGGTGATGGTCAGTGTAGCACTTCCACCAACACCCAGCAAAAGTATTCCAGATATTAACAAAACTGTCACAACCATCTGCTCCACCCGTCTGCAAATGGCAAAACACCGCTCCTGGTCCAGCACCTGTGCCAGCGCACAACAAAGCACCCTGCCTCCATCCAGTCCACCCACCGGCAGCAGGTTGAACCCTGCCAGCAGCCAATTGATACCAGCAAACAGGGACCACCGAGCAAAACACACAGCCAATACCCCATTAACCAGTGGACCTGCCATGGCTGCCAGCAGCTCCTGCCCATAGGACAGAGGCGTTTTCAGTTGAATCTCTGCCCCCACTACCGTCAGGCTCACCCCTCGCACACGCACCCCCATACAGCGCAGCACCAAAAGATGCCCCAGCTCATGGAGGGTACAGGCAATAAGGGAAAGCCGCACAATCCCCTCCCTGTCCATATAGTTCAAAAAGGCAATCAACAGTAAAAAACCCCCGGACAGGGTGACACATCCCACCTTCATGATACGCTGATGTACTCAATGTAGTAGGCTGGGTTTACATGAATCCCATTGACCTTGAGTTCCAAGTGGAGATGGGGACCTGTGGAAACCCCTGTGGAGCCAACTTCAGCCACCTTTTCCCCTTTGGTTACCATCTGCCCCTGAGAGACACACAATTTACTGCAATGGGCATAAAATGACTTGATCCCATTGCCGTGGTCTAACTGCAAATACAGCCCGTGGGTATCATTTTCTCCAATGTAGTCCACGGTTCCACTGGCAAAGGCTCCAATGTCCTCCCCTTCGCTTGCTCCCAAATCTACCCCATTATGGAATTTGTATTCCCCATCGACTGGGTGGTCCCGATACCCATAAGTAGACCACAGATGCCCCATCACTGGGGTGACTGTGTCCAATGTTCCAATGGACAGCTCATCCATGGTGTAATTTTCCGGCAGTGCCAGCCCAGTATAGTTGGCAGAGGTCACCACTGTGCCCACCGGTGGCACCGCCGGTTCCTGCTGAATCTGTGGGGTTTGCTCCTGTGTATCCAGTGCCACTGCCACCGCCTGCCCCTGTTCCAGTCGTTCCTGTGGAATTTCCTGTTTCAGATAGTGTTCCACCTGTTCTGACAGGGTGGTAGTCTGGTTTAAAAACTGCTGCTCCTGTGCCAGTTGGGCTGGCAGTTGTGCCTGTTTTTCCAGCCCCAGCACCTCCATACAGAAGTCCCCCACCTGTGCCAGTGTCCCATTCTGCTCAGAAATCCGCTCTCCCAGTTCCAACACCAGACCGGATACATCCAAATTGGCAGCCAGCAACTGCCCCACCTGCTGCATTTGATTGGGAAACGCCCCTTTTCCCAGAAACACCACCAAAAACAGAACCAGACACACGGCAAATTGCGCCAGCCGCAGACGCTCTTTTCCAGCGGTGGGGTTTTTCTGTGTGGTGCGGTATCGTTTTGTATGGGAAACCGCTGTTGCATACATGTACTTCCCCTCCTGTGGTATGATGTTCACCTCCATTGTATGTGGGAAAAATTTGGTTCATGCCTCTTGACAGTGTTTGGATTCTCCAGTATAATCTCCAACGTATCATCTCATCGGGGTGTGGCGAAGTTTGGTATCGCGCTTGGTTCGGGTCCAAGAGACCTGGGGTTCAAATCCCCACACTCCGACCATAACATGACGAGTGTTCTGATTGCATTTGAAACGCTGTAAGAACACTCGTCTTTTTTGTTGTTTTCATCACAATGATACCAGATGGGAAGTCGCTGCTCCATCAGCATTGGTGGGAAATCAAGAATAGGTGGGCTTTCATTTCTGAATGAATTTTGATTTAATCGTCACTCTTGAGCCATTTGATATATTCGCTTTGGCTTCCATCCCAATGACAGTAGATACATCTTCCATTTTTGAAAACATGGGTACAATTTGGATAACCATAAAGGAAATGGGCACATTCAGGGCACAATGCCATCATTTTTGAGGATACTTTCAGAAATTCACTCCCGCATTCAACACAAATAGCATATTCATCTTTGTTCATCCTGCATCTCCCTCAATTCTAATTTGTTGTTCACTTTGGTTGGATAGATGATACCACAAAATTTGTGGGCAACGCTACCACAATTTGGACAAGACAGTAGAAATGTCTGAACAAGTGTTCCTTTTCTGGAAAAGGAGCACATTCTATCACAACAAGAGTGCCCATTCAGTGTTCTCATCACTGTAGGGGCACTCTTGTTTCCATATGGTGGCAACTGATATGGACATCCGACCCATTCTGTGCTAAAATGACAGAGAAGCAAAAAAATCTCATCCTATTTTACCAGAATACACAAACACAACCAGAGAGGATGTTATTTATGGCAAATATTTCAAGTGCAAGTGGAACCATCACACTCAAAGGCAACTGGACACAAAAAGCCATTGATGCCCTGATTCCTGTGTTGGATAGCTGGGAATTTTATGGTCAATATGGGATTCAATGGTATGGTGGTCTATCCTTAAAGCAGAAAACAACCGGTTTTTCCGGCTGTGGTCGCTGGTCCTTTTCCGGCACACTGGACTCCTTCCATGAGTGGACTCTGGACTGGATTCGAACCAATCCCGACTCCAAGCACCCTCTGACCATGGAGCAGTACAACGAATTGCTCCAGCTGATGCACGAAAAAAATCTAAAACTGGAGTTTACCTTTGAAGATGATGAGGAAGGGGTGGGATTCCAAGTCAAAGAGACTGGAGAATTCACCAGCGACGGGGAGAGCCTGTCTTATGAAACCATCTGCTGTGAGGAAATGGAGGATACCTGGGAATCTCTGGGTTGTGAAAGCTTTGACAGTGCAGTGGAATTCTTTTCCCAATTTACTGTGGATGCAGAAAAAAAGGAACTGCAAAAGTGGGTCAAGGACTGTGTATTTCCCAATGAGTGTTACCTGTATACAGAAGAAGAAATGGATGTCTATGGATTTTTGGAGGGCAACTTTGCTGATTACGGTTTTGTAGAGGAAAGCAATAACCTCTGTGATTTTATGAACCGATTCACGCTGAATCCAGACAGTGCATGGTCCTGCTTGCTGGATTTTACAAAAGATTATTATGGCTGGGATGTACAGGAGATGCTGGAGGACTCCTTTGAACCTCTGACGTTGGACAGTGACGAAGAATTTGACGAGTGGTATGACATCCTGTGCAATGGGGAAGACGACCTGGACGCACTTCCAAACTACCCCACCGAGGAAATCACATCCCTTACCTTCCAAGGAACTCGATTTGTATTGACTGGGGAATTCCAGAACAACCGCGACAGGGAGAAAATCCAAGCGTTGATTGAAGGCAAAGGTGGAAAATGTACAGCGGCAATCAGCGGCAAAACCAACTACCTTGTGATTGGTGATTTTGGTGACGCAGGGGACAGCAAAATCAAAAAGGCTCTGGCAGAAAAAGAAAAACGGGACGACATCAAGATTATCACAGAGTCGGACCTGTTCCGATTCCTATAAGGGGGGCTTTACCATGTCTGATGTTCGGGATTTTACATTCAAACCAGGGTATGACTGGTCCCTTACCTACAACGGCTCAGGTCCCGATGTTGTCATTCCAGAGGAACTGATTGCACAGGCAGGCGATGCGGCAGAAATCCGGCTGTTATCCGATTGTAAACAGATTGAGCGCATTTCCATTCCCAAAAATGTGAAATCCATTTGGCTTGGTGTGTTTTATGGAGATGACAACCTGCAACAATTTACGGTTGACCCAGAAAACCCATTTTTAACATCCAAAGATGGGGTCCTGTTTTCCAAAGATATGACAAAGCTCATCAAAGCCCCAGTCCAGATGACTGGGGAGTATGTGGTTCCTGAGAGCGTGACCACCATTTGTATTCACGCATTCCGCAGATCAACCTTGCGTAAAGTGGTATTACCTGCACAGTTGAAGGAAATCGAGTGCTATGCTTTTGAACAGTGTGACAATTTGACCTCCATTGCCATTCCAGCCAGTGTGGAAGAGCTGGAGGAGAATGTGTTTCAGTGTACCCCCAATGTACAGGAGTTTGTCTTTGAAGGGGATACCAAAATCACTTCCATCTATGGAGAGGATGCAAAGCATTTGGAAGAACTGCTGATGCGGCAGTATTTCGACCACTACGCAGAGGGATTTTTGCTCCAATTTGTGAAAACATTCGACAAACTGGACAAAAACAGACAGCGGTTTATTGCAGCCTGTAAACTGGGTCACTTTCCAGAGATATTGGATTATTTAATCCGCACAAAACCACAGACCAAAACCAGAAAAGGCACTTTCCGGGTGACAGAGCTGAGCGATACGGAAGTGGAACTGAAAAAATATTCCGGCAAGGAGGAAAAAATTCAGATTCCCAGTGAAATCAACGGCAAAAAAGTGGTGTCCATTGGAGAAGGTGCGTTTTGCAACAATATGGACTGTGTAGAGGTGCAAATTCCAGATGGCGTGACCCAACTGAAAGCCAAAGCGTTTCAAAACTGCATCTCTTTGGAACGGGTACAAATTCCTGATTGCTGCCAAACCTTTGGCGTGTCTGTCTTTGAAGGTTGTAAACTGCTCACCCAGGTCAACATTCCAGACGGCGTGACCGAACTTCCCGAAAAGGCATTCTATGAGTGTATTTCCCTCAAAAAGCTGGATTTGCCCCAGAGTGTGGAGCGTATTGGGGCACAGGCATTGAAAAACTGTTCCAGTCTGGTGGACTTTGCACTGCCTACCCAGATTCATACACTGGACAAAGAGGCACTGTACCATTGTGGATTTAACCACGGCGAAAAACCGGAGGATGAGTGGGGTTACAGTTTCCGGGAATTTACCATGCCGGAAAGTCTGAAAAAAATCAGCAGCGCAGGAGAGACCATGTTTGCCCAGTACGCAGCCGCACAAGACCTGTTTGGTGTCTTTGAGTATAAAATCAAACTGCGGGTTGTGAAAGGCTCCACCGCACACAAATACGCTGTGAAACATCACATCCGTTTTACCTTTATGGAGTAAACAAGAAATGGTTTCCCACAAATCAAAAGCGGCCAGCTTGCAAAAGTTGGTCGCTTTTTTGCCCTCTACTTCCATTGACAGGAAAGGTCAAGAATGGTATCTGGGAATTGGATAAACTGGATATCAAACTTTAAACTGGGTTCTACCTTTGTACTTGCATTGTGAATACGAAAACTGAGCTGCCAGCCGTGATTCAACTGCATCTCTACGGTATTTTTGCTCCCCTGTTTGAATTGAATGGCTTTGAGTTTTGTTGGAAGCTGTATTGTGGGGACATCCAGTGCAGCACCCTTTGTTTTGCTTGGCTGACCCAATGTATTGTGCATATTGAAGGTATGAATGAGGGTTGTCTGTTTTTTGTCCTGACTGACCACTTTGTAGTAGTCATTGACCCCAATCAAATAGGCAACCATTTTTTCTGGAACAGAGGCATCTGATTGGTAGGCGCGGTTCACTTCCTCCATAAAGGCATTGAGCAGGGGCACATAGACCCCTTCCTCCTTGTCTGGCAGTTCAGACCACTTTTTCCCGTTGGCTTTCTCGGTTTTCAGTCGGTCAAAAATGGGTTTTACCTCTGCCCAATACTGTGGGGTACAGGGCATCCCAAACCACTCCTTGCCAAAATCCAGACTATGACTGAGACGGCTGTGCTTCACCGCCTCATGGTTGTGTTTGATGCTCAACCCAACTTCCCATTGGATGCTGTTACGCTTGATGACAATGTCCCGCACATCGCCCTGTGTCCCTGCTCCATCTTTCTGAAATTCCAGTAACAGTTCATCGTCATCTTCTTCACTCATGCGGGGTTCCAGTGCAAGAATCTGATGCACTGCGGCACAGGCTGACCACTTCCACCGCTCCTGCCGTTCTGTGTCCATACTGTCCCATGCCCTTCGGTTGGCATCCAAACTGGAGTTATGGGCAATCTTCGTTTTCCTGATGGCAGACAATGCCTCATAAAGTGCATTCATCCACGCATATTCATAGGCCCGTCCTTGGTCATTGCTGCTTGTACTCATATTTTCCCTTCTTTCTTTGTACTGGGATTGATACCTACCACCTGTTCCCCCTTTCCCTGTAAAAACAGTTTAATGGCAGTGGCAATTTCATAAGCAAGGTTTACAGGCACCGCATTGCCAATCATTTTATAGGCGTTGTTGGTCTCTGTATAGAGGAACTGGAATTCATCGGGAAACCCCTGTACTCTTGCAATTTCCCGAATGGTCATCCGGCGGTAGAGGTGTTCACTTCCCTCCACAAACCGGCAAGCATCCTTCCCCACCTTTTGCATTTTTGGGGCCTGGGGATGCAGCTGACATTGGCGACCAGAAGCCTGTACGGTGAACGCCTGTTCATCCCACCCTTTCACCCGGTTCCGGCTCATAAAAATCGGAGAAAATGCCCCGGTAAAATACTCATTGTTGTTAACTGCATCGGGGTTATGGCGGTTTTTCGGACCTGCTGGAACAGCAGTCTCCTGCAAATCCCAAATAATATCCCGCAAGGTCAGTTTTTTCTCATCTTCTTCGGTAGACCCTTTGGGAAATACAAATTCAATCCCCAAATCTTTTCGAAACCCGATATAAAACACTCTTTTCCGTTCCTCAGCCACACCATAGTTCTTTGCGTTGACCATGGTGAGGGACACATCATAGCCTGCTCCCTCCAGTAGCTGTAGAATGTTCTGTACTGCTGCGCTGTGTCTGTTTGCAAGCATCCCACTTACATTTTCTGCCAGAAAAAACTTGGGTTGAAACTCTTTCAGAATCCGGATATAGTCAAAAAAAAGCTGCCCTCTGGCATCTTGAATCCCTCTCAGGGAACCAGCTTCTGACCAGGACTGACAGGGGGGACCGCCAATGATTCCATCCACTTCCCCAGTCAGGTATGGGGCAATCTGTTCTTTGGTGAGTTTCCGAATATCCCCTTCCAGAAGGTGTGTCTTTGGGTGATTGGCTTTAAATGTTTCATAGATGGTGGGGTCAAACTCGTTGGCAACCGGGATCTGGAACCCCGCTCTCTCAAAGCCCAAATCCAACCCACCACAGCCACTAAATAAACTGATAACCTGCATGCTTTTTACCTCTTCAATCTGTATCAAGTGGCAGTGTATCATAAAATACACCCTTTTTCAATCTCTTTTCTGCCATAGGGAACATGGAAGGGGCCCTGAAGGCAACAGAAACCACCTCCAGGACCCCCCTGTCCATGCTCATTTGTGTCACGGGCTCCTACCACCGTCAGCCCTCTTTTTTGGCAAACGGCTCCGTTTTCCCCATATAGTCCTTCGTTTCCAAAGGCATATTGCGCTTTTGCAGACCGTACCGCACCAGACGGCTGACCACACTATAGAACATGGCAAACACAGGCACACCCAGCACCATGCCGGCAAACCCAAACAGCCCGCCAAACAACAGGATGGAAAACAGCACCCAGAACGAGGCAAGCCCGGTGGAGTCCCCCAAAATCTTGGGCCCCAAAATATTGCCATCAAACTGCTGTAAAATGAAAATAAAAACCACAAAATATAGGCATTGCAGAGGGCTGACCAGCAAAATCAACAGGGCACAGGGGATTGCCCCAATAAAGGGGCCAAAGAACGGAATGACATTGGTCACACCGATGATGACCGCCAACAGCATTGGATAGGGAAACCGAAACAAAGTACAGCAAATCAGTGCCAAAATCCCAATAATCAGGGAATCTACCAGTTTTCCGTTGATGAATCCACTTAAAATCCGATAGACACTTCTGGTTTCCTCCACCAGAAAATCCGCAATTTTTGTGGGACAGAAGCTGTAGACAATTTTCTTGGACTGGGCTGCAAAGACATCCTTCATCGCCAGCACATAGACAGACACAATAATGGCAATGAGCAAATCTTTCAGCAGCATCAACAGAGCCACCACGCCACTGGACACACTGGTGACAACCCCAGTGAGCTGGGGCAAAATATCTGCCTTCATCCAGCCTACAATTCCCTCTACAGACTCCAAATCAGGTACAATCCCACTGAGCCACTGCTCTGCCGACATGGCCATAGAGCCATAGTAGGGCAGCAGTGCCTGCTGTAACTCTGGATTATCCTCCAAAAATTTGGTGATTCCACCTTGAATACTGCGGATATAGCCGGGGAATGCCTCCACCAGTCCCACAATACTCAAGTAAACCTGAGGCAGCACCATAGCAAGCAGGATATACACCACCAGAAACGCCAAAATTAGACTGAGCAGAATTGCCACAAAATTCACAAACCCTTTTATTCTATTGGACACCTGTTTATTCCCGATTAAAACATCGGCTAAAAACTGATACAAAAACCGGTGGACAGGCAGCAGCAGAAACGCCAGAACCAAACCATAGAAAATGGGGCGCAAAATCAAAGCCAATGTACTAAAAATGGCACAGACTTTGGAAAAGTGGTAGATGGTGAAAAAGAGGAACAGGGACGCGGCAATCACTGCAAAGGCAGTGACACCGGCAGCCACATAGCCTCGGTACTTATGCTCGTTCACAACGGCTTCCACCTTTCTGGCTCTTATACCTTCAACTCAGTCTCCTTGCCGGACAGGGCTGCTGCATACTGTTTCAGTACAGGCTCCACCTCGTTGGCAATGAACTCCTCTACCTGTTCTGGGCAGCGTCCAATGTAACGGGATGGCTCCAAATGGGCAGTCAGTTCCTCTTTGCTCATACCAAAGGCAGGGTCGGCAGCAATCAGGTCAATGAGGTTGTTGGAAAGCCCCAAATCCTTCACATTTCTGCCAGCTTCCTGAGAGAGAACACGGATTCTCTCATGCAGTTCCTGACGGTTTCCGCCACGCTTCACTGCATCCATCATAATATTTTCACTTGCCATGAAGGGCAGTTCCTCCAGCACATGCCGCTCAATGACTTTGGGGTGCACCACCAGACCAGAAGCCACATTGAGGTAAATGTTCAAAATGGCATCTACTGCCAGGAATGCCTCTGGTACAGACAGACGCTTGTTGGCAGAATCGTCCAGTGTACGCTCAAACCACTGGGTAGCTGTGGTCATGGCAGGGTTGCCCACATCCACAATCACATAGCGGGCAAGGGAACAGATACGCTCACAGCGCATGGGGTTGCGCTTATAGGGCATAGCAGAAGAACCAATCTGGTTTTTCTCAAATGGCTCCTCCACTTCCTTCAGGTGGCACAACAGGCGCAAGTCGGTTGCAAACTTGCTGGCAGACTGGGCAATGCCAGACAGGGTAGACACTACATTGTAGTCCATTTTACGGGAATAGGTCTGACCGCTGACAGGCACCACTGCATCAAATCCCATTTCCTTTGCAATCTTCTCCTCGAGAGCCTTCACTTTCTCATGGTCGCCCTCAAACAGCTCTAAGAAAGAGGCCTGTGTGCCGGTTGTCCCTTTGGAACCCAGCAGTTTCAGGGTAGAAATCCGGTATTCTACCTCCTGCAAGTCCATCAGCAGTTCATTCATCCACAGGGTTGCACGCTTGCCCACGGTCACCAACTGGGCAGCCTGAAAATGGGTGAATCCCAAAGTGGGCAGTGCCTTGTATTCCTTTGCAAATTCAGCCAGACGGGCAATCACCTGCACCAGCTTATTGCGCACCAGTTCCAGCCCTTCCCGCATCAAAATCACATCGGTATTATCTCCAACATAGCAACTGGTGGCTCCCAGATGGATGATGGGCATTGCCTTGGGGCACAGCTCTCCATAGGTGTGGACATGTGCCATCACATCGTGGCGCAGTTTCTTTTCCCAGTTTGCAGCCACCTCATAATCAATATCCGTCAGATGGGCTTCCAGCTCAGATACCTGCTCCTGTGTCACAGGCAACCCCAGTTCCATCTCTGCACGGGCCAAAGCCACCCACAGTTTCCGCCAGGTAGAGAATTTCTTATCTGCTGAAAACAGGTATAACATCTCATCGCTGGCATAGCGAGAGGAAAGGGGGCTTTCATAGGTATTGGTTGGCATAATACATCGTCCTTTTCTATCTAGTTTTCCAGAACTCCTCTGTTCTGGTTACTCACTGGTTCATTATATCTTATTTTTCTCTCCTTTACCATAGTTTATCAAAACTTTCACAATTTTTATATACCGATTGTTCCCAATTTATTCCTTACCCCTGCCAAATTCCAGTAAAAAAGAGAGACTGGAACTCCAGTCTCTCCTTGTATCATATCACTTACACATCTACACCAGCCAAGAACTTCTCCAGACGGTCCAGACCTGCTTTGATGTTCTCCATAGAAGTGGCATAGGACCAGCGGATAAATCCAGGAGCACCAAATCCGGTACCGGGCACCACTGCCACTTTGCCATGCTTCAGGAACAGATGCCCAAAATCATCTGCATCCTGAATCACATGCCCAAACAATTCTTTGCCAAACAGCTTTTCAATGTTCATCATCACATAGAAGGCACCTTCTGGCTTAATGCAGCTGACACCAGGAATTTTATTCATGCGCTCCACCATGTAGTTGCGCCGCTCCTCAAATGCCTCACGCATTTTCTCCACAGTCTCCTGAGAGGCAGTCAAAGCCATCAAGGAAGCCTGCTGAGAAATGGCGCTGGGGGAACCGGTGCAGTGACCCAGATAGTTGCCAATGATTTTTGCAATGTTGGCAGGGGCTGCCACATAGCCAATACGCCAGCCAGTCATGGCATAGGCTTTGGACACACCATTGACCAGCAGAGTGCGCTCTTTTGCCTCTGGGCTGATGGAAGCAAAGCTGACAAACTCCTCGTTGTCATAGGCGAGGCAGTAGTAAATCTCATCGGAAATGACATAAATGTCTTTTTCCACACAGACACGGGCGAGGGCTTCCAGCTCCTGACGGCTGTACATCATACCGGTGGGGTTGGAGGGGTTGTTGAGAATCATGCACTTGGTCTTTGGGGTAATGGCAGCTGCCAGCTTTTCTGCGGTAATTTTAAAATGTTCCTGCTCAGTTGCCTCTACCACCACAGGCACACCGCCAGCCATACGAATTAACTCAATGTAGCTGACCCAGTAGGGAGCGGGAAGAATGACCTCATCACCGGGATTCACAAGGGCACGCAGTGCCACATACACACAGGGCTTTGCACCGTTGGACACTGCAATTTCATTGGCGTGGTACTCCACACCGCAATCTGCCTTTAACCGCTCACAAATTGCCTTGCGCAGTTCAATGGTACCAGTAGAAGGGGTATACTTGGTGTGGTTGTTGACAATCGCATCAATACCAGCCAGCTTAATATGGTCAGGGGTTGGAAAATCAGGCTCACCAGCTCCAAATCCAATGACATCATGTCCTTCTGCTTTCATCTGCTTGAACATGGAGTCGATGGCCATGGTGCTGGATGGTTCAATGTTTAATGCGATACTGGATAACTCTTTCATAACAACTGTCCTCCGTTCAATTTTTGCAGGAATGCCACCACAATCCTACAAAATCCTGCTCACAATGCAGCAAACTCTGCACTTTGAAGGTTTTGGGTGGAAATCTCAAGGAATCCACTTTCTCCTTCTCAAAACAAGTCCAAAATATGCCATTATTATAGTCTCTCACTTGCAGAATTGCAAGTCCCTATGTGTAAAAATTTATAGCATTTGAATTTTATTTTTGTAATAAATGCAAAACGACACCCAATCCCAAAAAGATTGGATGTCGTTTCCATCAAAACAGATTCAGACCAGCTTCTCCCGAATCCGTCTGCCCATCTCTTTTGTGCCAATGGGTGTTACTCCAGTTTCTGCAATGTCTGCGGTTCTCCATCCTTCAGCCAGAACTGCATCCACTGCCTGTTCAATGGCAGTTGCTTCGTTTGGAAGCTGGAAGGAGTAGCGCAGCATCATGGCAACAGACAGGATGGTGGCAATTGGGTTTGCCAAGTCTTTGCCTGCAATGTCAGGGGCAGACCCATGGATTGGCTCATACAGCCCAGGGGCAGTATCTCCAATGGAGGCAGAGGGCAAAAGCCCAATGGAGCCGGTAATCATGGAAGCCTCGTCGGAGAGAATGTCTCCAAACATATTTTCTGTCACAACCACATCAAACTGCCCAGGGTCTTTCACCAGCTGCATGGCTGCATTGTCCACCAGCACATCTTCATATGCTACATCACTGTATTCCTGTGCCAGCCGATGCATCACACTGCGCCAGAGGCGGGAAGTCTCCAACACATTGGCTTTGTCTACACTGGACACCTTTCCACGGCGCAGACGAGCCAGTTCAAAAGCACGGCGACCAATGCGCTCAATCTCCTGCTCAGAATAAGCCATGCGGTCGGCTGCTTCCTCTCCCCTGTCCTCCGTCTGGTAACGCTCCCGTTTTCCAAAGTAAATGCCGCCTGTCAACTCACGGACCATCATTAGGTCAATGCCATTGGGTACCACTTCCGGCTTCAGTGGGCAGGCATCTGCCAAAGCAGGGCGCAGGGCAGCGGGGCGCAGGTTGGCATACAGCCCCAAATCTCTGCGGATGGACAGCAATGCAGTCTCTGGTCGCTTCTCTGGCTCTGTGGCGTGTCCCCACTTGGGACCACCCACCGCACCAAGGAGCACTGCATCACATGCTTTGCATTTCTCTGCTGTGCCATCTGGATAGGATTTCCCCACTGCATCAATGGCACAACCACCCATCAAAACACGCTCAAAGGTGAAGGAATGCCCATATTTTTCCCCAATGGCTTCCAACACCTGTACTGCCTCCTGCACTACCTCTGGACCAATCCCATCCCCGGGAATCAATGCAATTTTATAGTTCATTGTCCTAACCCCCGCTCCTTTAAGGAATTGAGCAAACCGCCGCTCTGGATAATCCCCTCAATAAAGGCAGGGAATGGGGCTGCCTGATAGGTTTTTCCTGTGGTCTGATTGGTGATAATACCCGTGGAAAAATCCACATCCACCTGATCGCCAGCCTGAATTTCCTCAGCCGCCTGAGCACACTCCACAATGGGGAACCCAATGTTAATGGAGTTGCGGTAGAAAATACGGGCAAAAGAGGGGGCAATCACACACTTTACCCCACAGGATTTGATGGCAAGAGGGGCATGTTCCCGGCTGGAACCACAACCAAAGTTGGGACCTGCTACAATGATGTCCCCTTCCTCCACAGTAGAGGCGAACTCTGCATCAATGTCTTCCATACAGTGGGAAGCAAGAGCCGCTGGTGATGGGTCATTGAGGTGACGGGCTGGAATAATCACATCGGTGTCTACATTGGCACCATATTTATATACTTTCATGGAGATACCAATCCTTTCTCATGAATCTGTGCTGTTTTTTGTTTACTGGCTTTCCTATGTCCAAAACAATGTCCTTGAAAGAGCCTCTTAAAAACGTTCTTTTAAAAATGCAGAAGAAAATTTGCTAACACTTGCATGTCCAAAACAATGTCCTTGAAAGAGCCTCTTGAAAGTTCTTTGCCTGCTTTCTGTTCAGAAAATAGGAGATAGCGTTCTAAATTTACTTGCACTCACATCTCTAAAACAATGCACTTCAAAAAACCTCTCGAAAGTTCTTTGCCTGCTTTCTTTCAAGAAAACAAAAAATAGTGTCCTAAAACTGCTGACATTCACAAATCTAAAACAATCTCCTTCAAAGAGCCTCTCAAAGTTCTTTGCCTACTTTCTTTCAAGAAAACAAAAAATAGTGTCCTAAAACTGCTGACATTCACAAATCTAAAACAATCTCCTTCAAAGAGCCTCTCGAAAGTTCTTTGCCTACTTTCTTTCAAGAAAACAGAGGATGACGTTCTGAATTCGCTGGCACTTACATGTCCAATATAATCCCCTTCAAAAAGCCTTATAAAACTTTCTTTTAAGCATGCAGAAGAAAATTTGCTGTCTCTTACATGCCCAAAATAATCTCCTTCAAAGAGCCTCTTGAAGTTCTTTGCCTACTTTCTTTCAAGAAAGTAGGCGGGGGTCGGCGATGACACCGGCAATGGCAGAAGCCGCAGCCACCGCAGGACTTGCCAGAATGACCTCAGAACTGGTGTGCCCCATCCGTCCCACAAAATTGCGGTTGGTCGTGGAGACGGTTCTCTCTCCCTCTGCCATAACACCCATATGACCACCCAGACAGGGACCACAGGTGGGGGTGGATACTGCTGCACCTGCCTGAATGAAAATTTCCATTAACCCCTCTTTCATTGCCTGCAATACAATCTCCTGTGTGGCTGGAATCACAATGCAACGCACATTGGGGGCAACCTGCTTGCCTTTCATCACCTGTGCTGCAATGCGCAAATCTCCAATCCGCCCGTTGGTACAGGAGCCAATGACCACCTGCTGAATGGGCATCCCTGCCACTTCACTGACTACCTTAGTGTTTTCTGGCAGATGTGGCATGGCAACGGTAGGCTCCAGCTTGTCAAGGTCAATGACCACTGTCTGCACATATTCTGCATCATCGTCGGCAGTGAACGCCTCACAGGGGCGGTTCACTCTCCCGTTGATGTACTCCATTGTCTTTTCATCCACTGGGAAAATACCGTTTTTACCGCCTGCCTCAATGGCCATGTTGGCAATGGTAAAGCGGTCATCCATGGTCAGAGAGGCAACTCCCTCCCCTGTAAACTCCAGAGACTGATAGAGAGCACCGTCTACCCCAATGGTTCCAATGAGATGGAGAATCACATCTTTTCCGCTGACCATGGGCTGTAACTTGCCTTTTAACTCCACTCGGATGGCTGCCGGCACTTTGAACCACAAAACACCTGTTGCCATGGCTGCTGCCATATCGGTGGAACCAATGCCGGTGGAAAAGGCTCCCAATGCACCATAGGTACAGGTGTGGGAATCCGCTCCCACAATGATTTCACCAGGGGCGCACAGTCCTTTTTCTGGAAGAAGGGCATGTTCCACACCCATCTGACCCACATCAAAGAAGTTGGTAATGTTGTGCTGATGGGCAAAATTTCTGGCTTTCAGACAGAGTTGGGCAGATTTGATGTCCTTACATGGGGTGTAGTGGTCCAGTACAATGGCGATTTTGTCTTTGTCAAACACCTTTGTAAAACCAGCCTTTTCAAACTCTGTAATGGCAACTGGTGTGGTGATGTCATTGCCCAGCACCATATCCACTTTGGCCTCGATGAGCTGTCCCACCTGAACTTGCTCTAATCCGGCATGTTTTGCCAGTATTTTCTGTGACATTGTCATTCCCATTGAAAAAACCTCCTCAGGTTTGTTGTTTCTGCATGTCAGTATAGCACCCCCCTTGTCAAAAGAATGTAGTCTATGCTACAATTTATTTCCAAAGGAGGTTTTGTTTTGAATGGACTGAACTTACCCCCAGACATCTGGGGACCTTTTGCCCAGCATCGTGTATCTGTCAACTGTTCGGCTGGCTATCTTATCTATTTGCAAAATACCCAGGCCACCTGTTTCTATTATCTTAAGGAGGGGATTGTAAAAAGTTATTTTCAATCGGAAGATGGCAGTGAACGTGTGTTACATATCTATCGGGCTGGCAGCCTGTTTGGAGAGGCTTCTTTTTTTGATGAATTGCCCCGTGTGTCCTCTGCTGTGGCTCTGACGCCCTGCCAGATTGTTCCCATTGACCGGGAACTGGTGGTACAGGAGGTGAGCAAACATCCAGAACTTGCCCTAGCCATGCTCAAATATCTGTCCCGAACGGTGCGTCTGTTGTCTGACCAGTTGGACGGTATGGCGTTTCGCCCAGTGTGGTGGCGGCTGGCAGCCCATCTGCTGTCCAATGCAAACCCCACCTTCCACTGCACCCATGAGGAACTGGCAGCCTCCATTTCTGCCAACCGTGTCACTGTCAGCCGTACTTTAAAGGAACTGGCACAACAGGGCTTGATTGCATTGGGCTACCGCAGTATTACCATTTTAGACCGCCCAGCGTTGGAACATCTATGTAACAGTGAAAAAAGATGGAAGGATTGAAAAATCCTTCCATCTTTTTATTTTTCCAGCCGTTTGATTAGCTCTTTGAGCTGTGCCAGCTCCTCCTGACTGCCGTAGTCCTCTAATTCATTGGCACTCCATGGGTGATTCAGCACCTGTTTTGCAATCTGAACTGCCTCCTGCTCGTCTTGCTGTGCTCCAATGCCCAGCGCATAGCAGCGTGCCAAACGACATTGGCAGTTCAAATCCTCCTGTTCTGCTCCCTTCTGGTAGTAGGAAAACGCCTGCTCCACATCCCGTTCCACCACTGTACCTGTCTCATAAAAGCGACCCAGTGCCCAATACACCGCACTGTCACCAGCTTCCTGCGCTCTGCGGTAGTAGTCCAGCGCTTCCTCCAATTTTCCAGCCTGCTCCTGATGCCAGCCCAGATTATAGAGGGCACAGGAGTTGCCTGCACTGGCTGCCTTTTCATACCAGTAAAATGCCTTCTGTAAATCTGCCTCACCGCCAATGCCATTGGCCAGCAGCTCTGCCAGATTGTTCATGGCATACTGGTTGCCTGCCTCGGCTGCCTTCTGGTAGAGCTGTCGTGCCATAACAGGGTCTGCTTCCACCCCAAAACCGTAGTGATAGCACCAACCCAGCTGATACATGGCACTGGTATCGCCCAAATCCGCAGCCTTCTGATACCAGAATACAGCCTGTGACAGGTCTTTTTCTATGCCAATGCCCTGGTCGTAGCAGCGTGCCAGTTCAAACATGCCCCGTGGAAACTGCTCTTCTGCGCTTTTGCGGTACCATTCCACCGCTTTGGGTTCGTCACAGTCTACTCCTAAGCCGAATTCATAGCACAGTCCCAAATTGCTCATGGCTGCACTGTGCCCCAAATCTGCTGCTTTCTGGTACCATGCCGCTGCCTGTTCCCAACTCTTTTCTACACCAAGACCACGCTCATAGCACCAGCCCAGACTGCACATCGCCGCAGACTGCCCTTCATTGGCTGCTCTCTGCAACCAGTCAATGGCCTTCTTTTCATCCTTGTTCACACCGGTACCATGAATGAGCATCAGAGCCAACTGGTTCATACAACGGGGACTTCCCAGTTCTGCGCCTCTTTTATACCATTGAAACGCCTTGCGAAAATTCTGTTTGACCCCTTTTCCGTGGAAATAACACCAGCCCAAATTGCCCATTCCACGGCGGTTATCCTGCTGTGCACTTTTTTCATACCAGTAGGCAGCCTGTTCCCAACTCTGCTCCACGCCAGTTCCATCTTCATAGAGCAGACCCAGACTGCACATGCCGTCAGAATCCCCGGCTTCTGCCGCTTTTTTGTACCAGTGGAACGCCTCAGCCTCATCCACTTCTGTTCCTTCTCCAAACTTGCAGCAGTAGGCATAGCAGTTCATGGAGCGCACATCCCCAGCTTCTGCGCCCTTGCGGTACCACTGGGTAGACAGTTCCTTATCCTGTTCTACCCCTTTTCCGAAATCATAACACCATGCCAGATTGCCCATAGAATGAGGGTGCCCCTGTTCTGCCCCTTGCCGATACCAGTACACAGCCTGTTCCCAGCTCTGTTCTACCCCAGTGCCCCGCTCATAGCACAGCCCAAGGGTACACATGGCCTCCTTGCTGCCTGCCTCTGCCGCTTTTTCATAGCAGCGCACTGCCAAGGGCTGGTTGGCTTCTGTGCCATTCCCATAATAAATGCAGTCTGCCATCATCAGAAGCCCTCTGGGGTAGCCGCTTTCTGCCGCCTTGTGGTAGAACTCCAATGCCAGTTCCTGATCCTGCTGCACCCATCTTCCATGCTCCAAGAGCCAGCCCAGACAGCACTGGGCCTCTGGGTCTCCTGCCTCTGCTGCCCGGCGGTACCATCCCAAAGCCAGCTTAGGGTCTACCTCTGTTCCGATGCCAAACTCATAGTGTTTTGCCAGAATAGTCTGTGCGCTGGAATCTCCCTGTAAAGCAGCCACACGCAAATAGTGCATTCCCTTTTCGGTGTCCTTGTCCACTCCTAACCCCTTTTCATAACACTGAGCCAGAAGTTTTTGTGCCCGCAGGGAACCATAGTCAGCTGCCTTCTCATAGACCTCTGCCGCCCGGTTGGGCTGTTCCACTGTGCCAATGCCGCTCTGATAGCATACCCCTAAATTGCAGAGGGCTGCCAAACTGCCCATTTCTGCCGCCTGTTCATACAGCCAGATTGCCTGTCTGGGGTCAGCCTCTACACCAATTCCCTGCTCCATGCACAGACCCAGATTGCACACACCCCAGGCACTGCCCATCTGTGCCGCCTTTCGAAAATACTGGTAGGCTCTCTCTTTACCGTCCTCCCGTTCTACCCAGTAGATGCCCAGTGCACACCAGTCATCCCCGGACATTTTTTTCTCATCAGCTTCCTGTAGCTGACCACCACACTGGGGGCAGTGTTCTAAACGTTCTTCTCCTTCCCCCCAATAATTACATCCATCGTTGTTACAGTGATAGATCATCGTTGTTCTCCTCTTTTGTTCTCATCCATCATGGCATAAATGCCCGCTATATCAAGACTTTCCCGCAGCTTTGCTGCCAGCATGTCATATTGTCGTTCTCTATACTGGTGGCTGTCCTCTGGCGGCTGTCCCTTTTGCCAGCAGATTCCCTTTTTCTCCAACAAAAGCTCCACCAGTCTATTTTGCATCCCAACAGAATCAAAAATTCCATGCAGATAGGTTCCAAATACACCATCTGCACAGGAAAACAGGTCCTGTTCTCCACTGCTGCCCATATGAATTTCATAGCCCTCCACCGGGCAGCCGGACAGGGGAGCAAACACCCCCTGACAGTGGGGAATGGTTGTTTTTCTCTGTGTTCTGGTTTTTTGGGGCAGAAACACTGTAGTATGTTCCAAAAGACCCAGACCGGACAGGATACCGCCTCCCTCCAGCCCGTCTGGGTCGGAAAGCGTTTTTCCCAACATCTGATAGCCACCACAGATGCCTATGATGGGAATTCCTGCCCCGTGCCGCTTGCAAATTCCTGCTTCCAATCCACTTTCTTTGAGCCACTTCAAATCGTCAATGGTATTTTTGGTACCGGGTAAAATCAGCAAATCGGGCTGCCCCAGTGCGCTTTCCTTCTGCACATACCGCAGAGAAATGGCAGGGTGCCGCTCCAAGGCGTTAAAATCGGTAAAATTAGACAGGTGGGGCAGACGGATGACTGCCACATCCAGTGGAGCCTCCTTTTCTGTGTGGATAAACCGCTCACTGAGGCTGTCCTCATCGTCCAAATCCAGATTCAGATAGGGCACCACACCCACCACAGGGATGTGACACAACTCCTCCAACATGGTCAATCCGGGTTTGAGAATATCCACATCTCCCCGAAATTTATTGATGACCAGCCCTTTGATGCGCTCCCGCTCCTCTGCTTCCAGCAGGGCAACGGTCCCATACAATGAGGCAAATACACCGCCACGGTCAATATCCCCCACCAGAAGCACAGGGGCATCCACCAGTTTTGCCATACCCATGTTGACAATATCATCTGCTTTCAGGTTGATTTCTGCCGGGCTGCCTGCCCCCTCTATGACAATGATGTCATATTCTTGGGCAAGAACCTCATAGGACTGCATAATGGTGGGAATGAGCTGTTTTTTATATTGAAAATATGCCCCAGCTCTCATATTGCCCACCACTTCACCCTGTACAATCACCTGACTGCCCACATCACTGGTGGGCTTGAGCAAAATAGGGTTCATATGAACGGTTGGCTCTACACCGGCAGCCTGAGCCTGCATCACCTGGGCACGCCCCATTTCCAGCCCCTCTCGGGTCACAAAGCTGTTCAGTGCCATATTCTGACTTTTAAACGGGGCTACTCGGTACCCATCCTGTTTGAAAATACGGCACAGCCCTGCCACCAATACGCTTTTTCCTGCATTGGACATGGTGCCCTGTACCATAATGACCTTTGCTGCCATGTTGTTCTCCTGTCTCTATGAAAATTTCTCCAAACTATTCAGTTGCAGGGGTGGTTCCACTTGAACACGAAACCCACCACAGTTGCCCACCTGCCAGTGGTAGAATGGGGCTTTTGGAACGCCATACCGCTCCAGAATTGCCATGATGGTTCCACCGTGGGTCACAACTGCACCAAAACCAATCCCCTGTGCCTGTTCTGTCACCCATTCCATTCCCTTGTGACAGCGTGCAAAAAAGGAAGTCAGGGATTCCCCCTCTGGAAAGGTGATAGACCTATCTCCATCCATCCATGCCTGATAGACTGGTTCTTCCCTGAGCTGTTCCCATGTTTTCCCCTCGAATGTTCCAAAATCACATTCCCGCAACTCAGGTACCACCACCTGTGTCACATCAGGAAATAAAAGCTCTGCTGTCTGCCTGCACCGCAGCATGGGAGAAACCCAGAGTTTTTCTGGCTTTGGGTAGTGCTTTGTCTGTGCCAACTGTCTGCCTGCTTCACTCAATGGCTGGTCTGTGGCTCCAATATATTGTTTTTTTTCATTGCCCGCTGTGATGCTGTGGCGAATGAGCAGTAATTCCATATTCTGTGCCCCTTTGATATTGGATACAGGCGGCAACAAACCGCTCTGCAAAGGTTTCCGTGAAATAGAGGTGGGGAAACCCTGCCAATAGTTGACCATATGCCACCATACAGTTCCAGTTTCCCCGTCCACTGGCTTTATAGGCTATGGCGGCATCTCCCGTTCTGGTGCAGTCCCAGCGGTGGAACTCATGACCCTTGATTTGCTCTCCCTGCTTCAGATACGAAGTATCTTCCAGCAGTTCCAATGTCACATAACCAAACCGCTGTAATTTCCCGGTCCGAATCCCATGTCCATCCAACACCCCAACCATGGGAAATGCAGTCCCGTCCGGTGTTTGTAGGGATTGTTGCAGATATAGGAAACCCCCACACTCGGCAAAGGTGGGCAATCCTCTATTTATGTGGTCTGCTATGCTCTGTCTCATTGTGGTATTTTCACTGAGCTGTTGAGCAAATAGTTCTGGATAACCACCACCCAGATAAAGCCCATCTGTCCCCTCTGGTAACTTGTCATCATGAATGGGACTAAAAGGGACCAGTGTTGCCCCACACCTCTCCAACCACTCTAAATTGTGGTCGTAATAGAAGGAAAATGCCGCATCCTGTGCCACAGCAATGGACACACAGGGTGTTTTCCGGTTCCGCTCAGGCAAACTCACTTCTAACGGCTGAGCAGAACAGGCAAGCTTAAAAAGCCGCTCCACGTCCACCGTCTGTTCCATCTGTTGTGCCAGCCGTTCCAGTTTTTCCTCCAACCCTGCCACTTCCTGTGGCAGCAACAGCCCCAGATGTCGGCTCTCTATGGCACAGTCTGGTAGATTGGGCAGAAAACCCACCACTGGAACCCCTGTCTCCTGTTCCAAAACGGGGGTCAGCAAATGTGCAAGAGATGGGCTGCATGGATTGAGCAAAATTCCTGTCACCTGACTGGGCTGGCGAAAGGACAAAAGCCCTTTGATTTGTGCCACCAATGTGAGGGCGTTCCCTTTTGGGGTCACAACCAACAAAATGGGGGTGTTCGTCTCCACTGCCAAATGCCAGCTGCTGGCACGGTCGGTCATACCAATCCCATCATACAGCCCCATCACGCCTTCCAGCACGGCAAAGGAATATCCCTCTGCCCCATGAACCAGTTCTGTTTTTGCCTGTGCTCCATCCATAAAAAACAGGTCCAGATTCCGGCTGGGAATTTGAAGCTGCTGCCGATGAAACATAGGGTCAATATAGTCCGGTCCACATTTAAAACTACATGGATTCCAGCCTCTTTTTTTCAACAGATGCAGCAGTGCACAGGTCACAGTGGTTTTCCCACTTCCGCTGGCTGGTGCTGCCACCATAATTCTGGGTATTGTGTATTCCATCACATCATCTCACCATGATACAGATATAAAACCTCTGATTCCATGAACAGCGGCAAACAGCATCCGTTTTTGCAACGTCATGCAAGGTGCCAAAGTGGCTGGAATCAGAGGGAAACTCTGACCGTTTTTCTGTTTGTGCCTATGTGGAGCAGTATACACCATCTACAGACCATTTTCAACAAAAACCTGTAACTTCCAACTGTCCCATTGCAGGAGTTCTGTTTGTCTGTCTCCGTTTCACGGATTCCTCCAAGACCTAGTCTTTCTGAGCA
Source organism: uncultured Oscillospiraceae bacterium (assembly GCA_944385095.1). GTDB lineage: Bacteria > Bacillota > Clostridia > Oscillospirales > Oscillospiraceae > Lawsonibacter. The sequence goes on along the minus strand of CALWVS010000009.1, from coordinate 30,947 downwards.
TACGCCTGAGAAGCTGGTATCATCCCATACTGGTCGGTCACCACTTCTTTGGAAAGTGGGGTCTGGAATGCAACCATCTGATAGGGATTCACCTCATATGCCCCTGTTCCAGTGCGCAGCTTCTCATACAGCTTTCTCCGCCCGGCTGTCATGGAGTTTGGCTCATTGGCATCTTCTTCCTGCCAGTATTGCCCGCCTAACAGATAACTTTCCATCAGCTGGTCCCAGTTATCAAAGCATTCCTGTGCTAATTTTCCTGCTTCTACTCCAATTTCCAGAACTTCTTCCATGGAGACATACCCCGCAAAATAGCAACACTGTATAATATAGGCAGCACGTCCCACATCCCAGCCCAGCAGGGCATTTTCTCCATATTTTCTGTATGCCATCAATGTTTTGGGCAATAAACTCTCTGCGTTGGCGTTTGGATTGTGTTTTCTTGCCTCCTCAATGAGTTCCTGTTCTGAATACTGAGAAAACACCGTCTCAAGCAAAACCATATCACGCCAATACCGGCTTCTCATGCCTGTAGAAACCAGGTGTGTCATGGTCTCCATTGCGCTCTCATGCCCATCAATCTCCCAATAGTCCCACAGCATGGTTTTGATGCTCTCAAGCTTGCGGCTACTCTTTTCGCTCCCTGGGGTATACATTCCCCCCATGTAACGGAAATCTTCCTTATTCACCGCCAGCAAAATAGACCCTGCTGTGTTCAGCCACTGCAAGGTAGGGGACAATGTGGTGGTAACTGCATCTGGCTTTTTTCCTTTTCTTTTTTTCAGATTGCGCCAAATCACCACGCAAAGCAGTACAATGATGACACATACAAAAAAAACCAACAGTAAATCCTGCAATTTCATCCTCTCCTTTTTTCTTTACTTCATTCTCCCAGTATACAAATGTTTCCTCTGTCCCAACCATTATACTAAAAGTTCCCAAAAAAAGCAATAAAAAAGGGGCTGCCACAGGCAGCCACCCCACACTACAAAATAATACAAATCAGCCCACCAGAGCCTTCGTTGATCATCCGCTGTAACGTCTCCCTCAGCTTCTCTCTGGCGTCCTCTGGCATTCTTTTTACTTTTGCGTTCAAATCCTCTCCCACCAGTTCATGGAAGGACTTTCCAAAAATATTGGATTGCCATATCTTTCCTGTATCTCCCTCAAATTCCTGTAGGAGATAGTGAATCATCTCCTCGCTCTGTTTCTCACTGCCCACAATGGGAGAGACCTCTGTCTCAATGTCGGCACGAATCATATGGATAGATGGGGCACTGGCTTTCAGCCGCACGCCATACCGTCCCCCCTGCCGCACAATTTCTGGCTCCTCGAGAACCAGAGAATCAATGGAGGGGACTACAATACCATATCCCGTTTCCTCCACTTCTTTCAAAGCGTCAGCTACCTTGTCATAGGCACTTTTCACCTTTGCAAGCTCTGTCAACAGCCCCATCAAGTCCCCATCGTCTGCAATCTGGAATCCAGACTGCTGGGACAGGGTATCATAAAACAGGCTTCTGGGCAGTTCCAGCACAGCCGCTGCCACACCGCTCCCCAAATCAATGGCAGAAATTCTGGCATCGCTGACCTGTTCACAGGCTCCCATAGCTTTCACTGCCCCTTCCACATCCCGGATGCGGTGCAGCTGCTGGGCTGCCTGACGGATGACGCCATACAGTGCTTCCTGAATGGGGTGTTCCTGTGGCAGTGCCTCTACCCAGTGGGGCAAATACAAATCCAGTTCTTTCACTGGGAATTCATACAAAACCTGCTGCAAAATCCCATTGATGTCCCCTTCTTCCAGCGTGAGACAGTTCACAGCAAGGCATGTAACCTGATACCGCTGACTCAGTTCTTTTTGGATTGCCCTAGCCCGGTCGGAACTGGGGTATGCCGAGTTGAGCACCACAAGAAAGGGTTTTCCCAGTTCTTTCAACTCGGAAATCACCCGCTCCTCTGCCTCCAGATACCCCTCTCTTGGAATGTCTGTAATGGTGCCATCAGTTGTCACCACAATGGCAATGGTGGAGTGTTCCGACACTACCTTCCGTGTTCCAATTTCTGCCGCCTCTGCCATAGGAATTTCGTGGTCAAACCAGGGGGTTGTGACCATCCGCTGTTCTTCCCCGTCCATCTGCCCCATTGCACCGTCTACCATGTAGCCCACACAGTCAATGAGCCGCACCTGAAAGGAAGCCCCATTTTCCATGGTAATGGGTACTGCCTCCTCTGGCACAAATTTGGGTTCTGCGGTCATAATGGTACGCCCTGACCCACTTTGGGGCAGTTCATCTCTGGCTCTCTCCCTGCGGTATACATGCTCAATGTTGGGAATCACCAGACTTTCCATAAATCGCTTGATGAAGGTGGATTTTCCTGTCCGTACAGGTCCAACCACGCCAATATAAATATCCCCCTCTGTGCGCAGGGCAATGTCCTCGTAAAGATTGCGTTCCTCCACGTTGTTTCCTCCCTCTCCTAGCGAATGGCTGGAATGAGAAGCATACTGCCCAGAGGCAGTTGTTCCCCCTCCAGTTGGTTGGCTGCTGCGATCTGCTGCATGGTTGTGCCATAGGTCTTTGCCAGATCCCACAGGCTCTCCTCTGGAGATGCCAACCTCAGCACCATAGAGGGCTGACGTCCCGTTTTTTTTTGACGCTCCTCTCCCAATGTAGCCCCGGAAACCCATGCAATGTCTTGCTCTTTCAGGCACAGGCAGGGCACTTCAAAGGTACACCGCACCTCCAGCCCTCCAACTGCCGGCGAAACATACACCTCACCTGGCCAGATTCCCCATGTCAGATGGTTTCTGTCTGCACTCTGTTCCAGCTGACAGGACAATGGGAAGGTTTTCTCCACAACATGCAGTGTCCCTGCCTCATCCAGATAGAGCATGGTGACATATGCCTTGCTCTCCAGCTTCAACCCATCACTATCCTGTTTCCGTGTAGTCTCCCCCACTGTCACCCACTGTTCCAACACCGTTCTGGGCATTTCCTCCGTCTCCACCAGCTCCCGCAGGCTGATGGTCTGGTCTGGCTGCTCCAGCCGTTGCAACAGGCTGCAATGCTCCATCTGTACTTTGGTTTCATGGGTGGTGCTGTACAAATCCTGTAGCAGTGCAAAGGACTGGGGCTGCCACACCTGCCCCTGTGCCACCAGCTCCAGAGACACTTCCCAGCCATGACCATCCCCCTGCACACAGTCCATAGACTTCAGTTCCACCATCACCTGACAATCTCCGCTGTCCCCAGCCTCTGCCAGTTCCATCACCTGAGAGAAAGGCAAATTCTCCTGATGGGTGGTCAACTCTCCCTCATTTTGCTGCAACAGCAACTCTACCTCTACATTCCCCTTGAAAATCAGCTTGTTTCCAATCCGTTTGCACTCACTGCACTGGGGCTTTGCCTTCCACCAGAGTAATTCTTCTTCCCCTGTGCCATTGGTGCGAATCTGTTCCGAAAAGGAGAAGGGCTTTTCCTGTGCCACACAGAGTTGATAGCTCTCACACTCTGTCTTTTTCTCCTCTATATTCCATCGCTCCGGCTCCAGTACACCCTGACAGAGTACCTGTTTGACAGGCTGCAACAGCATCACACAGCCTGCAAGTTCCACTTTCAGCAGAATCTTTCTGGGGTTCAGGATATTTGCACTGGCACACTTTACCCATACACGCCCCTGTATGACACACTGCCGTCCTCCCTCATCCAGCCGGATGGTAAAGGGCAGTTTCACAGTCAGTTTTTTTAGCCCCTGCCCTTCCTCCGGTCGATATAACACCGTGGTATGTACCGTGCCCGACAGGGTTGCACCTCCCTCCTCTCCCTGTTTCTGCTCCAGAAATGCCTGCCCATATACGCCCATAATCTCCTGAATATCTGGGCAGGCATCTGGAACAATGGATTCCATGGTCTCCTCCTGGTTGATGGTTTTGGTACTGAGTACCTGATAGCAATGTAGCACCTCTCGGTCGAATTCCAATTCCATGAACGCATCCTCTCCCTGTCTAGTTGGTCTCAAAGCTCCTTCGGCTCTGACACACTATATGGGAAAGGTCACTGTATTATTCCTGTGTTTGTTTTAAGCCAAACACCATCCGCAACACACCCCGCAAAAATTTGGGGGAACGCACCACTACAATACCCATTCCAATCCCTCCCCTCTCAGTGCAAGTCTACTGTAGTATATGTGCGGGCTGCTGTTTCTGATACAAAAAAGATGAGGAAACAGAGCTTTCCACATTCCCCAGATTGACATTCCACCAAGGTCAACCTATACTTTCTTCTGTGACCATCATAAACTGTCAAACAGGAGAGCCGATATGTACAAGAACAAAGCAATGGATGGAAAGAACAACATCAGTGGACAAAAAATCAAAGCCTTTCGGGAGGCGATGACCACCAAGCCATCCCAAAGGGAACTGGCTGAACTGTTGCAAATTGCAGGGCTGGATGTAGACAAGAACGCCATACAGAGGATTGAAAGTGGTCAGCGGTTTGTAACAGACATTGAATTGAAGGTCATTGCAAAGGTCTTACATGTCAGCTATGCAGATTTACTGGATGAATAGCAAGCTGTGCTATACTACCAAAAAAACAGGTCGCAGCCATTCCACTGCGACCTGTTTTTCTTTTTTTTGAAAAGAGAGGAATAAAAAAACTTTTCAGATGTCTCTCAGGATACATTCCCTTGACTGTCAGTTTCTGCGGCGTTTTTACCTCTGCCAGTCTGGAATTTGTTTTGCCTGCTCATAGAGGCGCACATAGCTTTCATAGCGGCTTTTGTGCAGCTTGCCTTCTTTCAGTGCCTGACACACAGCGCAGCCCTTTTCCTTAATATGGGCACAATCTGGAAACTGGCATTGCCCCTCATAGGGCAAAAACTCCCGAAAGCGGCTGGAAAGTTCCTCCTTGCGGCACAGTTCCATTTTATCCAGTTCAAAGGAGGAAAAACCGGGGGTATCTGCCACCACTGCGCCACAGCCCAGCCGGAACAACTCCACATGTCTGGTGGTGTGCCGTCCACGTCCCAGTTTTTGGCTTACCTCGCCTGTCTCAATGGAACATTGTGGCTCCAGCGCATTCAACAAGCTGGATTTCCCTACGCCGGAGTTGCCAGTAAAGGCACACACTTTTCCGGCAATCAAGGTCCTTAGTTCTTCCAGCCCCTGCCCTGTGTGGGCACTGACCTGCACTGTGGGATAGCCACAACTCTGGTAGATTTCTGCCAGCTCCTGTCCGCTTTCCAAATCACATTTGTTGATACAGATGACACTTTCACAGCCTTTTCCCTCTGCAATGGTAATCAGGCGGTCAATGAGAAAGGGGTCTGTTTTGGGAATTGCCTGAGAAACCACCATGACAATCTGTTCAATATTTGCCACTGCCGGACGCTGGAACTCATTTTTTCTGGGTAAAATCTCATCCAATGCCCCGGTTCCATCCCCCAGCGGTGTGAACTCCACAAAATCCCCTACCAGTGGGCTGACTTTGGCGTGGCGGTGTTTCCCACGTCCCCGACAGGTCACAATCTGTGCCCCATCGTCTACATAGTAAAACCCGCTCAGTGCTTTTAAAATGATTCCCCTCATGATTCCGCCTCAAATTCTACCACTTGGCTGCTGTAACTTTTGCCATCAATATACAGGGTATACTGCTCCGAACCGCTGCCGGTGACAGTGGCATCAATTCCGGTATCAAAATTGGTGTCCTTCTGTTCTGGTCCATAGACCACAATGTCCCGGCTGTCCCGAATTTCCACTGTAATCACGCTGCCCGTGTCAGGTAATGCAAAGTGGATGACTTTGTTGACTGTGCCCACAGTGCCCTGTTCTCCTTCGTCTGGCTGCTCTGGTTCTTCCTCTCCATCTCCCTCGCCAGAACCTGTGCTGATAATGATATTCACCACAGTTCCTTTTTCCACTTCCTGATTGGGTGCTATGGACTGGAACCACACTTCTCCTTCTGGATATTCGCTGTTACTGCTGCGCTCTGTGCTGCCCACCGTCAGACCAAGACCCTGAATGGCTTTGATTGCACCATCCTCATCCAACCCTCGAATATCCATCATGGTGACCAGTTCACTTTTTTTACCCAAACTCATAGTGAGGAAAATTTTATCCCCTTCTTTGATCACCGTGTCTGCCACAGGAATGGTGGAAATGACATGATCACGCTCTATGGTATCATTGTATTCACTGCGGCTTGTGAAATCAACTTCAAAATCACCCAACTGATTCAATTCATTCAGGGCTGTTTGCAGCGGTTTATCTGTCAAATCCGGCATCAGAATTTCTTCTGGAGGACCGGAGCTGACAATCACCTGAATGGTGGTTTCCGTCTGTGCCACGGTGCTATTGGCTTTGGGTATCTGTTCCAAAATAGTTCCAGCCGGGCTTTCATCCTCACGTTCCCCCGTCTTTTCCAGTGTAAACGAACCCAAAATACTGGTGTTGCCATCTACTTCGCTCATCAGATAGCCCACCACCTTGGGGACCTGTATCTGTTGAGACTGGGGCTGGTCAATACTGGAAAATACAGAGGAAAACATCATATACAGCAGGGCACCCACAAAAATCAAAATGGCAACCACTGCGCCCACCATAGGCAGGCTGCTTCTGGGCTGTCTGTAATCCCGTTCCCCCTCATCCCTTTCCACTTCCCGTTGTTGCCGTCTGGCAGGTGGAACAGGAGTGCGGTGTACCATGGTTGCCTCCATTGCCCCATGTGCAGCAGAGGCTCTGGACTTTGAACCACCGGTGGACAACACCTGCGTTTTTTCTATCTCATCCGGCTCATCTAAAATCGAAATAGGGGGATGATATTCCAGATTCATATTGGGATTTTTGCGGAACTCCTCCAAATCTGCCAACATCTCATCGGCAGAGGCATACCGCTGGTCTGGATTGGGTGCCATAGCACGCATGGTAATGGCTTCCAGTGCCTCTGGAATGTCCGGGTCAATTTCTCTGGGAGAGAGTGGAATGGAGTTGATGTGCTGAATTGCCACAGAAACAGGGGTGTCTCCCTCAAAGGGCAGCCGTCCTGTAATCATCTCGTATAAAACCACACCGGCAGAATACAGGTCAGAGCGGGCATCAATATGGCTTCCTCTTGCCTGCTCCGGCGAAATGTAGTGAACAGAGCCAAGGGCCTCCTGTGTCAGTGTGCTGTGACTGCCTGATATCACTCTGGCAATCCCAAAATCAGCCACTTTCACACTGCCATCCCGCAGCACCATAATATTGTGTGGCTTAATGTCCCGATGGATAATCCCTCGACTGTGTGCATGTCCCAAGGCTTTCACAATCTGGGTGATAAAATGGAGTGCCTCTCTCCAGTTGAGCTGGTTTCCCTTCTTCTGCATGTACTGTTTCAGGGTAATCCCATCAATCAGTTCCATCACAATATATTCCAGTTCAGAAGTCCGGCTCACATCGTATACTGCCACAATATTGGTATGGGACAGCATGGCAACCGCCTGTGATTCCTCATGAAAGCGACGGCGCAACTCGGAATCCTGCGCCAAATCGTCTCTGAGAATCTTTACTGCTACCAGTCGATTGAGGCGGTGACAGCGGGCTTTGTAGACCCTGGCCATTCCACCAATCCCAATTAACTCCAACAGCTCATAGCGGTTATCGAGTAATTTACCGATGTAACGATCCATGGTAAATATCCTCCTTCGTTGGTTTGCTCACTTAGCACTGCACCAGAAGGGCAGTCACATTGTCTGGTGCGCCCCGATGCAGTGCAATATCCAGCAGTCGCTGGCAGCAGGTGGACGGCTCTCCGCCGTGAATCACCTCATAGAGAATCTCCTGTTCTGTGACTACATTGCTCAATCCGTCACTGCACAACAACAGGTAATCCTCATCTCCTACCACACATTCATAGAAATCCGCTTTCAGTTGCGGCTCTGCCCCCACGGCTCTGGTAATGTAATTTTTATGTGGGTGGCTCTTTGCCTGTTCTGGGGTCAGTTCTCCCCGTAAAACCAAATCTTCTACCAAAGAGTGGTCTCTTGTAATGCGGGCAATTCCTGACCGTTCTGCAATGTGGTAGGCCCGACTGTCTCCCTCGTTGAGCAGGACAGCCCCTCCCTTCCAAATCAGTGCAGCCACCATGGTTGTCCCCATCCCTTCACATTCCATGTCGGTGGAGGCTCGCCGATACACTGCATCATTGGCACAGGAGGCAGCAAATTCCATACAGGTTTTGATGTCCTTCTCACCCTGTTGCAGTTGTCTGCACAGTTCTTCCATAAAAACCTGTACTGCCAGTTCACTGGCAATATTGCCCGCCTTTGCACCACCCATTCCATCACATACCACGGCAATCATTCTGCCATCTGGCAGGATTTTCTGAGCATAAGCATCCTGATTTTGTCTACGAACGGCACCTCGATTGGTCATTCCCCATAGATTCATGGAACATCGTCCTCTTTTCTGCCACTTACCAAACTGATTCACTGTGTTCCTTTCATGGCTTTCCGGCGCAACTGTCCACAGGAGGCGTCAATATCTCCTCCCAATTTACGCCGTACAGTCACAGTCAGCCCGTGGCTCTCTAATCTCTTTTGAAATGCTGCCACCCTGCGGCTGGGTTTCAATGGGCTTTCCTCCACATCATTGAGTGGAATCAGGTTCACATGCCCCGGCGCACCTTTCAGCCGCTGTGCCAGCAGTTCTGCCTGTGCATCTGAGTCATTCACGCCGTCAATCATGGCATATTCATAGGAAATCCGCCGTCCAGTGGTCTGAAAATACCGTCGGCAGGTGTCCATCAGTTTCTCTACCCCCACACTGCGGTTGACTGGCATCAGCTTGGAACGGGTTTCGTCATCCGGTGCATGGAGAGAAACAGACAGGGTTAATTGTAACCCATATTGTGCCAGCTTGTCAATTTGCTCCACTAAACCACAGGTAGACAGGGAAATATGGCGCATTCCAATATTCAGCCCATCTGGATGGTTGACCAGTTTCAGGAAGGTCATCACTGTATCAAAATTGTCCAGTGGTTCCCCTATCCCCATCAGCACAATATTGGAGATTTCTGCCCCACTGTCTAGCTGGGTAAACAGCACTTGGTCTATCATTTCCGCTGGTGTCAGGTCACGCACCTTTCCAGCCAGTGTGGAGGCACAGAAGGCACAGCCCATCCGGCACCCCACCTGACAGGAGATACACACAGTATTGCCGTGTTTATACCGCATCAAAACCGTTTCAATGCAATTTCCATCGGATAATTCCCACAAATATTTGATGGTTCCATCCAACTTGGATTCCTGCTTGCGTGCCACTTTGGGCGCAGTCAAAAAAGCCTGCTGTTCCAGTTTTTCTCTCAAAGATTTAGACAAATCTGTCATTTCAGAGAAGGAAGTGACCCCTCGATAAATCCATTTGAAAATCTGCTTGGCACGAAAGGCAGGTTCCCCCTGCTCTTTTACCCATACAGTCAATTCCTCTGGGGTCATAGACTTTAAATCAACCATACACATCCCTCCTTCTCAGTTTACAGACATAAAACCCATCTGTGCCATACCGATGTGACCAAAAGGTGAGCTGTCCCTGTGCAATCTCCCCCAAAGGCTGGGGCAGTACAAAGGATTCCCGTTGATAGTCCTGGTGTTTTTGCAGAAACTGCTCCACCATCTGTTCATTTTCTTCGGGAAGTATGGTACAGGTGGAGTACACCAGCACACCGCCCTCTTTTACATAGTGGGAGGCATGTTCCAGAATGGTCTTTTGAATGGGAAGCAGTCCAGAAAGCTCCCCTTCCTCTTTGTATCGAATTTCCGGCTTTTTTCGGATGACCCCCAATCCAGAACAGGGCGCATCCACCAGCACCACATCAAACTGTTGCTGCCAGTCTGCCCGCATTTCTGTCCCATCCTGTGTCACTGCCTGTATGATGGTCAGTCCCAGCCGTTCAGCCCCTTTTTCTATGAGCTGCTTTTTGTGGGGGTGCAGGTCACAGGAGAGAATTTCCCCCTGATTTTTCATCTGAATGGCGAGGGCAAAGGATTTTCCCCCGGGGGCTGCACAGGTATCCAGCACCCTGTCCCCAGCTTTTGCACCAGATACAAAGGCAGTCAGTCTGGAAGCTGGGTCCTGAATGTAAAAAAGCCCCTGTTGAAATGCGGTCAACTCCTCCAGATTACCAGTTTTGGACAGAATCAGGGCATTTTCTAACCACGGATGAGGTGTAACCTCTACCCCTTCTTCTGTCAGCTTTTGTGCCGTTTCCTCCATTGTGGCTTTGGTGGTATTCACCATGGCTGTCATAGGGACTGGAGCATTGTTGGCAGTCAGTGCCTGCTCTGCCTCCTCCATCCCCAGCAGAGCCACCAGCCGTTTCACCAGCCAAACAGGGTGGCTGTATTGGATGGAAAGCCGCTCCAGTTCTGGTTTCTCTGGAATGGGGGGAAGCTGGTTCAAATTTCTCTGTATGTTGCGCAAAATCCCATTGACCATACCGGCGGCTTTGGGGTTGCGGCTATATCGTTTGGTCAGGTTGACAGAGCAATCCACAGCGGCATGTTGTGGAATCCGCTCCAAAAACAGGAGTTGATACAGTCCCAGCCGTAACGCCTGTAATACGCGGTTATCCAGTCGGTTCAGGGGTGTTTTGGAATACTGTTTCAAGTAAAAATCCAACAAAAGCCGCTGTTGCAACACACCAAAGCAGAGCTGTGTGGCAAGGGCAGCATCCCGACTGTCCAGTTTTGCAAGTTGTATCTGTTTTTTCAGGGTTCCCTCTGACCATCCCCCCTGCTTTTCGCAGCGGTGGAGAGTCAGCAGTGCCACTTCTCTTGCATCCATTGTGTGTTCCCTCTCTTGTCAGGCTTGGCCATCCACTTTGATGGGATGCCCAGGCAAATAGTCAGCGGCTGCCATACGACGGGAGCCAGGTGCCTGTAACTCCAAAATTCGGATGACCTTCCCGTCCCCACATGCCACATCAATTCCCTGTTGATTGGCTGCCAAAATGGTGCCAGCCTCTTTCTGTGTGGTCAGGTCTGGCTCACACACAGAAAATACCTTCACAGTCTCTCCACCAAAAATGTCAGTGGAAGTGGCAGGCCATGGCACCAGCCCACGCACTTGATTGTGAATCTCTTTTGCTGTGCGGTTCCAGTCAATGGGGCACAGGGCACGGGTCAGCATAGGCGCATAGGTTACTGCACTTGCCTCCTGTTTGGTGCGCACCGCTGTACCGGCTGCAATGTCAGCCACCGTCTGTACCAGAAGGGTTCCACCCAACTGGGCAAGGCGGTCATGGAGCATCTCCACGGTTTCCTCAGAATCAATGGGAGTTTTCACCTGAGAAATGATGTCTCCCGCATCCAGTTCGGTTGCCATATCCATAATGGTAACCCCTGTCTCCTCATCTCCGTTGACAATCGCCCAGTGAATGGGAGCAGCCCCCCGATAACGGGGCAACAGGGAGGAGTGGACATTGATACAGCCCTTGGGGGGCAGATGCAAAATCTCATCTGGCAAAATACGTCCATAGGCTGCCACTACAATCAGTTCCGGATTCCACTCCTGAAGCTGGGTCAAGGCAGTGCCATCCCGCAGCTTGGTGGGCTGAAATACAGGAATATCATGCTCCTGGGCTACCACCTTCACAGGTGGGGGCTGTAGCTTGTTCTGATGGCGTCCCACTGGCTTATCCGGCTGGCAGAACACGCCGCAAACCTGATGCCCAGCCTCCAGCAGTGCATTCAGGGAAGGAACGGCAAATTCCGGCGTTCCCATAAAGACAATTCTCACTGCTCCTCAGCCTCCTCGTCCTCCTGCTGGTCAAACAGTGCTTCCATCTCCTCATCATTGAGCAGTTTCTGGGCAAGTTCGGTATACAGTTGCCCCTCCAGATGCCCCAGCTCATGGCAGAAACAGCGGGCAGTCAAGCCCTCTCCTTCCACCTCAAACATCTGCCCATTGCGGTCAAAGGCTTTTACCTTCACCCACTCAGGACGTTTTACAATGCCCCAAACACCTGGAACAGACAGGCAGCCCTCCAGCCCCTCCTGCTCTCCTCTCTGGTCAATGATTTCTGGATTGACCAGTTCAATCACTTCATCATCCTGATTGATGACAATGACCACACGGCGCAAAATGCCAATCTGTGGAGCTGCCAGCCCTACGCCGTTGGCCTGGTCTAACGTCTCACGCAAATCATCCAGCAAATCCCACAGTTTCTGGTCAAACTGGGTGACGGGATGGCATTTTTTATTGAGTACAGGGTCTCCCTGCTTGTAAATGGTACGAATTGCCATAGTAATCTCCTTCTTTCTAACCATTATGAACCATAGGGGTTCACATCAATATAAATGGAAACTCCTTTATTTTCTTTTTCTGTCAATGCCCGCTGCAACAGAGCAGACAGCAACTGCCGCACCGGTCGGCTCTGCTGCATATTCAACGTCAGGCGGTAGCGGTAGCGGTTGTTGACCTTTGCCACAGAGGCAGGAGCAGGACCCAACAGGGTCCACGGCTCTTGCAACCGCCGCAACTCCTGTTCCAACTGCTGCCGGAAGGTAAGTCCCGACCGCAGTACCGCCTGTTCATTCAAACCGGAAAAGGTAATCAGATAAAGCTCCATAAATGGAGGGTCTCTGCGAATCTTCCGCAGTCTGATTTCTGTCTGAAAAAAGTTATCGTAATCCTGACGGGCAGAAAACACAATTACATCATTTTCCGGTGTGTAGGTCTGAATCACTGCCCTGCCCAGCTTCTCTCCCCGTCCTGCTCTGCCCACCACTTGGGTCAGCAGGGAAAAGGTGCGCTCACTGGCTCTGAAATCATCTACATACAGCCCCTGGTCTGCCAGAATTACACCCACTAAGGTTACATTGGGAAAATCCAGCCCCTTTGCTACCATCTGAGTACCGATGAGAATGGGAACCTGTTTTTTCTGGAACTCCCCCAAAATTTTTTCATGGGTGTGAGTGGCACTGATGGTATCTGCATCCATCCGCAAAATTCCTGTTTGGGGAAAAAGCTGCTGCAAATCCTCCTGTACCTTCTGTGTCCCCACCCCTATAAACTGCAAAATGCCGCCACATTTGGGGCATTTTGGGGGCAAAGGCTGAGAGTACCCACAGTAGTGGCACATAAGCCGATGATTGGCAGAGTGGTAGGTCAGTTTCACGGAACATCTGGGGCACTCTGGCACAGTTCCGCACTCCCCACAGGACACCATACGATTGGTTCCCCGTCGATTGAGGAACAAAATAGTCTGTTCTCCTTTGGAGAGATTTTGGGTAATCGCCTGCTGTAATGCTCTGCTGATGGTACTGCCGTTGCCCTGACGCAGTTCTTCTTTCATATCCACAATGTCCACCTGTGGCAAAGCTCCCTGATTGTACCGCTCTGTCAAAGTGAACAGGTGATATTTTCCCATCTGGGCACTGTGCATGGACTCCACAGACGGGGTAGCAGACCCCAGCAACAGCAAGGCGTTGTGCTGCACACAGCGAAATTTTGCCACCTCTCTGGCGTGATACCGTGGGGACTGCTCCGACTTATAACTGGTCTCCTGTTCCTCGTCTAAAATCAGCAAGCCGATATTGTCCAGAGGCGCAAACACCGCGGAGCGTGTGCCAATGGCAACACTGGCTTTTCCACGTCTGAGCCGCTTCCACTCGTCATACCGTTCACCAGAACGCAAAGAGGAGTGTAAAATTGCAATTTGCTCTCCAAAATGGGCAGTAAAAATCCGCAGCAACTGGGGAGTCAGGGCAATTTCCGGCACCAGAAGCAGGGCTGTTTTTCCCTGTTTCAGCGTCTCCTGAATCAGTTTGATATACACCTGTGTTTTTCCACTGCCTGTCACCCCATACAGCAGAGCCGCAGCCGCTTTCCCCTCTTGCATCAGGTTCCGCAGCCCCTCAAATACCTGCTGTTGTTGTGCATTGAGTACCACAGGACCTGCCGGCTGGCTGTGTTCCACCTCTACCCGACGAAACACTTCCTGTTCCTCCAGATTGAGGATGCCGCTTTTCTCCAGTGATTTCAGGGTATTCATAGATGCCCCTGTAAAGTAGCACAGCTCTTTGGTGGAAGCCGCTCCCAGCTGGCAAAGCAGTTCTGTCACTGCATAGCGAAGCGGCGCTGTTTTCCGCTTTGGTGTGACCAAGGACATGGCCTCCTCCGTCGGCATGACCAGCACCGCCAGTTTCTCTTTTTTATCACCAACGCCCCTCTGGGCACTGCTTTCACGGTGGAGATAACCCTGTTCCTCCAGAAATCGGATGGCACTGCTGGGGTCTCTGGTACCAAAGGCACCTCGCACCTGTTCCAGCTCCCCCCGTCCACCCAGTCCAATCAACAGTTCCAGCAGTTGAGGGGCAGTGGGATGGTTTTGTGCCGCTTCTCTGGCTTCCTCCAGACGTTCCCCCTCGCACAGTACCAAAGTATCATGGAGAGAAAAATACAGCCCTGCCGGCAGCATTGCCTTCACTGCATCGTATACGGTACAGAAATACTGCTCCCGCATCCAAAGAGCCAGTTGCAACGCCTTTCCATTCAGTACAGGTTCTGTATCCAGCAATGCCTGAATGTCTTTCAGGGATTCCAGGGGCTGTTCCTGCTCCAACTTGAGCACAATCCCGTCAGAACCTCGGTTTCCCCTGCCAAATGGCACCAGCACACGCATCCCCACCTGAATCCGCTTTTGCAGAGGTTGGGGCACTTTGTAGGTATAGGGTTTGTCAATGGCATAAATCGCCTTTGCCAGTGCAATCTTTGCCACCATTCCCTCCATGCTGCTCCGTCCTCTCTTACTCCATAGACTGGATTCTGTCGTCTAGCTTCCCTTCTGCTACCTCACGGATGGCAATGCTGACAGACTTCTCATCCAGTGGTTCTCCTTCCCGCTCTGCCTCAATGGCAATCTCACGGGCACGGCATGCCACTACATTCACCAGTTGGTAGCGGCTGGGAACTTTCTTCAACAAATCTCTCATAGCAGGATATAACATCATAGCGCAAAAACTCCTTTATAAATGGTCTCTCGGTTGGCTACCTTACACTCGGCAGCCTTGAGGATGGCGGAAATTTCTTCCACTGCGTTGGACACCTTGTCATTGATGACCAGATAGTCATAGTTGGGAATCTGGGAAAATTCCTCTCGTGCCTTCTCCAACCGACCTTGAATCACATCTTCACTGTCGGTATTTCTGGCGTGGAGACGGCGGGACAGCTCCTCAAATGAAGGGGGCATCACAAAAATAAACAGGGCATCTGGTCGGCGTGCCCGCACTTTGGCAGCCCCCTTCACCTCAATATCCAGCAGTACATCAATCCCTGCCTCCAGTTTCTCATCAATGACCTTCTGGGACGTGCCGTAGTAGTTTCCCACATACTCAGCATGTTCCAAAAGTTCCTGACGTGCAATCATCCCCTCAAATTCTTCCCGTGTGACAAAATGGTAGTTCACTCCATTTTGCTCCCCCACACGGGGCTGTCTGGTGGTATAAGAAACGGAGAAATAAATGTTCTCTCTCTGGGAAAACAGCTCTGCAATCACGGTGCTTTTCCCCACACCGGAAGGACCAGAAAGTACAATCAGCTGCCCTTTTCCTCTCTTTTTCATACTTTTTCTTCCTCCTCTCTGGATTCTGTGGCTCCTTGCAGCCGATTGGACAGCACCTCTGGGGTCAGGGCTGACAGCACCACATGGTCGTTGTCCATAATCAAAACTGCCCGTGTCTTTCGTCCATAGGAGGCATCAATCAAAACGCCCCGCTCTCTTGCCTCCTGAATCATGCGTTTAATGGGAGCAGAATCTGGTCCCACCACAGCAATCAGGCGACCCACAGAAATCAAATTTCCAAACCCAATGTTGAGCAATTTCAAGGCATTCGCCCCCTCACTCAATATTTTGTACCTGCTCCCGAATTTTCTCGATTTCCGCTTTTACATCTACCACATGGCGTGAAATTTCCAAATCGCTGCACTTGGAACCAATGGTGTTGGTTTCCCGGTTGAACTCCTGAATGAGGAAATCCAACTTTCTGCCCACCGCTCCCCCATCTTTGAGCATGGAACGCAGCTGGTCGATGTGGCTTCTCAGGCGTACCGTCTCCTCATCCACTGCCACCTTATCGGCAAAAATAGCCGCTTCTGTGAGAATTCTGGCTGGGTCTAACTGTGTATTTGCCAGCACCTCTGCCACTTTGGCTTCCAATCTGGTGCGGTACTCTACCACAGTCTGGGGAGAACGCTGTTCAATCACAGCCACATGTTCCTCAATGGTGGCTGCTCGGGTGAGGATGTCCTCATAGAGCCGCTGCCCCTCTGCACTACGCATCTGGTCAAAGTCTGCCAGGGCTTTTTCCAATACGGTGCAAATCTGCCCAGCCACCTGTTCTACATCCTCCTCCGCCTTCTGCGCCAGAAGCACATCAGGGAAGCGACTGAGCAGGGAGGCGGAAATCTCACCGGACAGGTGATACCGCTCATTGAGCTGGCACAGGGCTGCATAATAACCATCTGCCACTGGCTCATTGATGGTAATATCCACCTTCTCTGCCCCTGCGTTGTCCAGTGTAACAAACACATCCACTTTACCCCGTGAAATACTGTTTTGTATCTGGGTTTTCATCTTATCTTCTGCAAAGAGATACAGCCTTGGCATACGGATGTTGCAATCCAAATATCTGTTATTGACAGACCGCAGCTCTACTGTGATGGTACAGCCCTCAAAGGTCTCCTCTGCCCGTCCATATCCTGTCATACTCTTGACCATAGCTTGGGTCACATCCTTACTTTTTTCCTATTCTTTGGTATTTATTGGCGCAGCCGCCCACTTAATCCATATATCAGACGGGACAGAGCAACATCATAAACCAGAAAGACCACACTGCCTGCCCCATGGAGCAGCAGTGTTTTACTGGTCATCCAGTCAGGCAACTGGGCTAGAAGCAGTGCCCCTGCCATGCGCCACAGCAGGAATAGAACCACATTAAAAAAGACCAGCTTTCCCAACCACTCTGCCACACTGCCCACTTTCATTTCCAGCAAACTTTTTAAAATGGGGTAGATTCCCATAAAACACAGATACAGCAATGCAATGCTTTTACTGGGTAGAAGCAGCAGGGCAAGCAGCGATGTGGCAGCCCAGCACAAAAGAGCTCCGCTCCGTCCCACCTGCAACACCATCACCACAGGAAATAATCCTGCCACTGCTGTCACTCCAATCTGACCAGATGGCACCATACAGGCAAGCCACAAGATTGCCAGACTGCCAGCCGTCAAAATGCCCCCCAGCGCCATTCTGCCTGTGCGAGTAGAAAAACGCCCTCGCATCATCCACACCCATTACACAGACAGTTCAGGCACAACATGGTGGTACAACAGTCCAGACTGTCCATACCACCGCCGCCATAGGGTCGGTACGCCTGTCCTCCACGCTGCATCATTGCCAGAGCCTGACGGTATTCCAGATTATTGGGGTCCATCTGCACTGCCAGATTATAATTCTGCATGGCTTCATCCAGCCAGCCTCTGCGATAGGCAATGCTGCCCATAAGAAAATACCACTCCCCATTTTTTTGGGGCACTTCTCGCAGAAGCTGTTCTGCTCCATTCAAATCCCCCATTTGAATCATGTTTCTCACACGGCTGTAGGTGGGATTTCCACTTCCTCCATACTGCTGTCCGCTCTGCTGATAGCCATATCCACCACCAGAGGACTGCTGATAGGAGCCACCGCCCCCACCACTTCTCTGCTTCTGAATGGTCTCATATGCCTCATTGATTTCCTTCATTTTTTCTTCTGCAAGGTCAGCCAGAGGATTATTGGCATAGTTATCCGGGTGATACTTGCGGGCAAGTTCTCGATAGGCACGTTTGATTTCCTGATCGGTGGCATTAGAACTGACGCCTAATACACTGTAAGGATCTCTCATAGATTACTTCTCCATATCTTTTGTTTTTTCACTTGTTGGTAGGTTCCATCCAGTACCGCTTTCTGCACCAATGGAAGCCCTAAATATAAAATATTTTCAATGATTGCCCAGCGACAGCCAAAGTCAATGAGCTGTGCTGCGCTGCACATCAAATTCAGAGAGTGATTTAAGGTCACTGCCATCTGTTCCTGATGAGGTTCTCCTGAAAACCGCTGCTGAATGGGGTTATAATTTCCCTCTTTTTGGTCCTGTTTGAAGTCATCCAGTGCATCAATAAGGTAAATCCAGCGACCCAGATGGTAGAGCAGTTCCTTCATGGCACGCTCCTCCCCCACATCTTCTCTGGGGATGGCTGCCCCCTGCAACAGAACTGCAAAGGTATCTGCCGCCCTGTCCAGACTTTGGCAGTTTTCTCCTTCCAGTTGGGCAAGACTCTGTAACTGCTTCTGCACCAGAAGGTCAAACGCCTGCCGCTGTCTGGCAGCTTTCCGATAAGCAGTGTACAACAGGAGACACAACACCCGGTATGGAATTCCCTTCCATACACTGCTGTCCTGCACTTTGTCTTTCAACTGCCAGTAGGTGAGAATCACACTTTCATCCGCAGCCGCTACCAGTGCCTCATTGGATGCACACATGGTTTTCTTTAAAAACGGATTGGCATGGCACCGCCCTCTGCAAACGGGAAATTGTGTCTCCCCTTTGCAGAGCAGCAGAGCCAGAAAGGTAAAATCAAAGTTCAAAAACATGGGAGCAATCCACCCATAGCGTTGACGCAGTGTTCCACATAGTCCACAATAGGTGGCACGGTAACGGTCAAAATCTTTGCATTTCAATTCTTCCCGTACTGGTCTTACATAGCCAAACATGGCAGACAGCCTCTTATATCAGCTGTTTGAGAATGGTAAACTCTGGGACTTGTCGCTTCATCAAGGAACGATTGACCAGAATAGCAGGCAGAAATGCCACCACCAGTCCCACAACAGCCGTTCCCATGGCTGCCAAATCCCCAAGCCCTGCCAGTTTTCCCAGCAGATAGCCCAGAACCAAACCAAGACAGGGCAGTGCAAACACCAGAGCCAGCATACCAATGGAATTCCCCACGGTTGGTTCTACTTCCACCCGGTCCCCGGGCTTTGCCCCAATGGGATTGCTGGCAACTGCCAGAATTTCCTGTTTTGGCGGCTGCATACAACCAGAACAGTTTCCACTACAGTTGAGCCCACATTCCACCTGACGCAGCAGAGACACCTCTACTACACCGTTTTTCAGTTCTTTTTTCACAATGGCACTTTGATTCATAATAAATAGCCTCCGACTATTTGCTCACATTTACATTGATGGTATACTCACCCACAACACCCACAGCATCGCTGGCATCCAGATAGACCTGCACCTTCACTGAGGACTGCCCAGTGGCATTCAGGTTGGACAGGTCTGCCACAATCCGCAGTTTGCTGGCGTCCAGTTGCTCCAATTCTGTCTCATCTCCACGCACCACCACCAGCCGTTCCTGTGTCATCAGCTCTATTGTATATCCAGTCGGTTGATTGATTAGGGAAATATTACTGACTGTAAATGTTCTGGTGGGCAGTTCCTTCAGTTCTACCTCTACGGTTGCCTCTGTAATCCCCAGCACATTTTCCAGTGTGGGGGACAGACTGATGGGCATGGACTTCTTACCGCTTCCCACAATGGTGGAAAGGTCAATACTACCCACAGAAATTTCCGTCAGGGCATCGGTTTCCTCCTTAGAGCCTACCACTGTGATACTCTCTGGTGTAATTTTGTAGCTGAGTACATCTTCTGGCGTTGCTCCACCGCCGGCAATAAACTCCACCGTCAGGGGCACCTCTTTAATCACACCCACCGGCAATGTCACATAGACTGATTCTACACTTATACTGGGCTGCTGTGTGGTAATCACCGCCCCATTCTGGTCAAACAGTTTCAGGGGAAGGGTGCCTGCATAGGTCTCATCCAGATTTTCCGCACTCAGCACTGCAACCACACGCTTCACCTGTTCCACCTGTTCCTGTGTGCCACTCAGCTCCACAGTCTCCGGCTGAATCTCTGGTGTTCCGGCTTGGTAGCCCTCTGCCACACTGCCCTCTAACTGGAATTCCACCGGTCTTGTTTCCGTCACAAGGGTATCAATGGTCACACGCAGAGATTGATTCTGTTCTGGAAAATAGGACCCTGTGGTATTGATATTGGTGGGCAGCTTTGCCACCCATAAAATCTCATATTCTCCAGCCGCAGTACAATTCGAAACATCCAGAGAGACGGTAATGTTACTCCGGTTTAAACTGTTTCTCACACTGATGGGGGCCTGTACTTCTACATCCACTGTATCCTGAGAAATCTCACTAACAGTCAATCCCCGCTCCTCCAGCATCCGTTCTCCCACAAGCTGCACTGGTACATTGTAGACTGTCCATCGCTGGGTGGAGTCATCCACCTCACGCACATAGAGCCAGAACACCAATGCCAGGAAAATGGAAAAGAAAATGTATACCCCTCGACTTTCACGCAAACGCTCCAGCATTATGGTTCCTCCTTCTTTTCCTTGGTTAGCCAGCTTGCAAGCCAGGATTTTGCATTTTTTTCCTGTTCATCTGGATATGGTTCAGACAGCAATTCATTGCGCAAAAGCTGTTTGAGTGTCTCAGGTGCCAGATGCCGTTTGAGCATCCCGCCTACTGCTGCCGAGATAGAACCAGTCTCCTCTGATACAATGACCACCACTGCATCGGAATGCTCACTGGCTCCAATGCCTGCCCTGTGCCGCATACCCAGTTCCCGGCTCAGGTTTACATTGCCAGACAGGGGCAGCATACACCCAGCCCCTACAATGCGACCATTGCGCACAATCACAGCACCATCATGAAGGGGGGCTTTATTCCAAAACAGATTTTTCAACAGCTCACTGGAGACAGAGCAGTCCAGCACAGTGCCTGTTTTGATGGCATCATCAAACATATTCTGCCGTTCAAATACCATCAAAGCCCCTACTTTATCTTTTGATAAATCAGTATAGGCCTTTACAGTCTCCTCAATGGCACTTTCCAAATCCTGTGGGGCAACCACACGCTGTCCACTGAACATCCCAG
This sequence comes from uncultured Oscillospiraceae bacterium, assembly GCA_944385095.1. GTDB lineage: Bacteria > Bacillota > Clostridia > Oscillospirales > Oscillospiraceae > Lawsonibacter. The sequence continues at coordinate 9,915 of CALWVS010000009.1, read as the reverse complement.
CCAGTTTACCGCTGCCCATATGCTCCAGCATCCGCCGCAGTTCTGGCTGGAACAAAATCACCAGCACCACAAGCCCCCACTCCACCACTCGGTTGAGCAGAAAACTGGTGGCAGTCAGCTGCGCCACAGAGGCGAGCCACATGGCAACCACCAAAACAAAAATACCCTTCAGTACACGACCGGAGCTGGTCCGGCGCATAAACCACAAAATTTGGTAGACAACAAAAGCCAAAATAGCAACATCAATGAGGTCAGAAATACGTACCGTTGCCAGAAATGGAATCTCCTCTTGAAAGAAGCTCAATACGGTCTCAATCAAAGTTACCCCTTCTTTCTCCATCCTGAAGCCCAATTGCAATACAACTCCAGTATGCTTATCTTAGCTATTATACGTCATTCCTGTTTTCTTGGCAACCACTAATCCAAAAACCAACCATGAATTTTTCGTGAAGTTTTCCGTTCTCTCAAAAAAAGAACAGGTGCAGCGGAAATTCCTCCTGCATCTGTTCCCATTTTGCCTCAACTAGCTGTCTCACCCGTCTCTATCCTCTGACAACCACACGGCGTAGACTGTCCACAAAGCGGTTGATTTCCTGTGGCGTATTGAAGGCGGAAACACTGGCTCTCACAGTTCCCTCCTCCAGCGTTCCCACAGTCTGGTGAGCCAGTGGTGCACAGTGCAGCCCTGCACGCAGGGCAAACCCCATCATACCCAGTTTCTGTGCCAGTTCTTCACAGTCCCAGCCTTCCACCTGAAAAGATAGGACCCCTGCCTGTGTGCCCGGCTGCCCTCCATTCCAGAATGCCTTTACTTTTGGCATTCCCTCAAATGCCCGTCCCATCCGGCGCACCAGAGCCTCCTCGTGATTTCGGATTGTAGAAACTCCCTTCTGTGCTACAAAACGTAGCCCCTCCAAAAGCCCAGCAATCCCTGTTACATTCAACGTCCCAGCCTCCAACCGGTCGGGCAAAAAATCCGGCATGGTCTGGTCTTTGGAATTGCTGCCTGTGCCGCCCTGTAACAGTGGGACAGCCTCCTGCCCACACAGCAGCAGCCCTGTCCCCTGCGGACCATACAGACCCTTGTGCCCCGGCATTGCCACAAAGGCGGCAGAAAGTGCTCCAACGTCAATGGGAATACAACCAGCCGACTGGGAGGCATCCACAATCAGGGGCACCTGATGTCTTTGACAAGCCTTTGCAATATCCTCTATGGGCAATACATACCCAAACACATTGGACACATGGGTACATATCACCACGTCCACCCCCTCTGCAAGGTTTCTCTCCATTGCCTCCAGCATCCGTTTCTGGTCAAACAGGGGGCTGGACGCAATTTTGACAGTCAGATTTGGGATGGCATAGAGCACTCTGGTCACTGCGTTGTGTTCATAGCCGGAAATCAGCACCCTGTCACCCGGCTTTACCAGAGATTTGATGGCAATATTCAGCCCATGGGTTGCGTTGAGGGTAAACACCACCTGTTCTGGATTTTCCATGGAAAACAGGGAAGCTGCCTGTTGCCTGCATTGAAATACCACCTGCCCTGCACCCATGGCAGCACGATGACCCCCTCGACCGGGGCTTGCCAGATTTCCAACTGCATAGGCACAGGCTCTTGCTACTTTTGGCGGCTTTTGCAGTGTGGTGGCAGCACTGTCCAGATAAATCAAAATGCCACCTCCTGATACCTGCCATCACTGTTGAACACAAAAACCCGTTTGGGGTCCAGCCCAGCCTGATGGAGCACCTGTAATCCCTTGGTGAGATGTTTCTGCGCAATTTTGACCACATAGCTGCACCCTTCTCCAGCCAGACTTTTGGGAGAGCGGAAAATCTGTGCTGAGATTCCTGCCCGCTCCAGTGCCGTTGCCGTGCGCTGTGCGTAGGTGAGAGAGCGACATATAATAAAGTAATAGGGCATAACACAGTTCCTTTCTGGGGCTCAATCTCATCTGCCTCCTGACCATTGCCGCAGCAGAGCACCCCCTAAACCAGTGTATGCCTGTGATTGCCCATATGATACCAAATGGATTTTTTATTCCTGTTGTGTCATAAATGGCACATATCCCGCTTTGACAGCAAAGGGAGCAAGGCAGTATACCTTGCTCCCTTCTAAATGGAATCCTGTCTGTTTGGTGCCCAAAGGGCTGTTTCCTTTTTTCTTCTCATGACAATACCCAGCAGTTTTACCATAAGAGGAATATAGGTGACAAGAAACAGTACAGCCGCTACCTCTGCTACTCTTTTCCTGTATCTGGCTGAAATCTGCCCTCCAATCAAAATCCCCATGGAACACAGGCAAATCTTCACAAGCGCAAAATCTTTCCAATCACTTTCCTTTGCATACAGGTTTCCAATTTCCAATAACCGTTTCATACACACACCTCCAAACCTTGCTGCCTGTCAAACCAACTTGTTATGTGTGTTTTAGAATGGATGAAACATGATTCATTTCAGTAGTGTTTATTTTTCAATGAGGCATACACAGTGGGCTGCAATGCCCTCCTCTGCCCCAGTGAAGCCCAACTTCTCCTCAGTGGTGGCTTTTACATTGACCTGATCCATGGAAATCCCCATACAACAGGCCAAATTGTCCCGCATAGCCTCAATATAGGGGGACAGTTTGGGCTTCTGTGCCAGAATGGTGGCATCCACATTGATCACAGTATACCCCTTCTGTGCCAGTTTTCCCATCACTTCACTGAGCAAACTCAGGCTGTCCGCCCCTTCATATGCGGGGTCTGTGTCTGGAAAGTGGCGACCAATATCACCCAGAGCGGCTGCCCCCAACAGGGCATCCATCACTGCATGGGTCAGTACATCTGCATCTGAATGCCCCAGCAGTCCCAAAGTATGAGGGATAGAAACGCCACCCAAAATCAAATCTCGTCCCTCTACCAGTCGATGTACATCATAGCCGTGTCCAATTCTCATCTCAAAAGCCCCCTTGTTTTGTGTTGTATCCAGTGTTCAACCATAGAAACTCTGTTCTCTTGCCTGTAAAATCGCCTCCCCGACTACCACATCCAATGGTGTGGTCAATTTGATATTTTCACGGCTGCCTGTGGTCATGGTCACTTTCATCCCCATGCGCTCCACTGCACCACAGTCATCTGTGAGCATCTCCCCATCTGCAATGGCTTTTTGAATGGCTGCACGAATCAAATCTGCCTGAAATACCTGTGGCGTCTGTACTGCCATCAGGGTGGAACGGTCTACTGTCTCCACTGCCACCTTTTGCTGTACCCGTTTGATGGTGTCCACCAGTGGAACCGCCGGAGCAGCTGCCCCTGTTTTGGCTGCGGTTTCCAATACCTCCATCAAAACCTGCTGGCTGAGAAAGGGTCTTGCCCCGTCGTGGATGGCAATGAGCTGGGCATCCTGTCGGACCTCCTGAAGCCCATTTTGCACCGACAGCATCCGCTCACTGCCGCCTACAATGACTTTTTTCACCTTATCCAGTGCAAAGTCTCTGCAAATCTGCCCAATTTCTACCAACAAATCCTCTCTTGTGACTACAATTACCTCACAAACGGCAGGGCAATCCTGAAACGCCCGCAGCGTATGCACCAGCACCGGAATTCCACCAATGGGGGTACGGATTTTGTCTATCCCCTCCATACGTCTGGCTGAACCTGCTGCCACCACCACCACTGACCAAATTGGTGCCTCTTTTTTCTGTCGAAACCGTGCAAAAAAACCGCCCATAGTTGATAAACTCCCTTACAAAAAAGGAGCCTTCAGGCTCCTTCTTTCTCTTTATGATGACAATGCCTGCTGAATCTGCGCTTCCACTGTCTCGTAGCTGCTGCTCTGACACATCACAAGTTCAGAAATTAAAATCTGCTTGGCAGAGTGGAGCATCTTCCGTTCCCCTGTGGACAACCCACGTTTCTGCTCCCGCAGCATCAGCCCTTTGACCACAAATGCCACTTCCAGTAAATCACCGCTTTTTAGTCGTTCCATGTTTTCTCTGTAACGGCGATTCCAGTTTTGGGTCATTTCTACCTGTAAATCAGGTATGGCGTGGAGCACCTCCACTGCTTTTTCCGGTTCCACAATAGGGCGCACACCGATTTCCTCACTGGTTGCCACTGGTACCATCACCACCATGGCACGAACCGGCAGTTTCAAGACATAATACTCACGCATGACCCCATTGACCTTCTTTTGGACAATACTTTCTACAATTCCTGCGCCGTGCATTGGATGCACGACCTTATCCCCGATTTGAAACAACGGTGACACCTCCAGTTCTATCTTACGTTCAGGAACCGGCGCACCCCATGTCTTTCACAGGTCTGGAACTTCTTGCTCTGCGAAACAACACCAGCACGCCTTGTCTCGCCCTTGCATCCCAGGGGAATTGTGTTTGATTGTTCTATGGTATGAATCTACTACCCCCAACAAGCAAGTGCTCAATTCATGACACAGTCATTATACTCGCATTTTTCATTTATTGCAAGTTCTATCCGCTCTTTTGCGGAAAAAATTTCATTTTCTTAACGATTACGAAATAAATTGTTCGACTTTGTTCTTTTCATTCAGAAAGGCTTCTACCTGCTCCGTCACCAACTTCAAATGGCTGCGGATGGGTAGATGCTGGGGGCAAATCCGCTCACACCGCCCGCAACCATAGCACTGGTCAGGGCGATTTTCTGGTTCGATGGCTCCCCAGTTGCGTTTGGTCAGGGCTTTATCCTGGTCAATGGCCATATTGTTCCAAACCTGAAAACTGGATTGAATATCCACACCGGCAGGACATGGCATACAGTAGCGGCAGCCTGTACAGCCATTTTTCAACCGCTCCCGCAGCCGTTTGGCAGTCTCCTCTACTGCCATACGCTCCTGCTCACTCAGGGGCTTGATGGTCTGGAAGGTATTCAGGTTGTCTACTACCTGCTCCATTGCCCCCATGCCACTGAGTACAACCCCCACATTGGGAAGGCTGGCAACCCAGCGCATTCCCCAGGATGCCATAGATGCATTGGGGTCACATGCCAAAAGGGGTTCTGTCACTTCTGGAGACAGCCGTGCCAACAAGCCCCCCTTCAATGGCTCCATGATTTGAACAGGTATCCCCTTCTGTTCTGCCAGTTGATAGCCTTTCAGCCCTGCCTGAAAATCTGTATCCAGATAGTTGAGCTGGATAAGACAAAAATCCCAGTCCCTGCTGTTTAAAATCTCCTCAAATACCTCATAGCTGTCATGGAAGGAGAATCCAAAGTGGCGAATCAATCCTTTTTCTTTGTATTCCTCCATCAATTCCACCATACCCAGTGACACTGCCTTTTTCCATGTGTCCTTGTTGAGCATATGTAAAAGGTAGTAGTCAAAATAGGTGGTTTGCAGCCGTTGGAGCTGCATGTGAAACCGCTCTGCCGCTGCCTCTTTGCTGTTCAGTTCATAACAGGGCAATTTTGTGGAAAGGCAATAGGATTCTCTGGGGTATTTACTCAAAATACGCCCCAGAATTGGCTCACTTTCTCCATTCAGATAAGGCCACGCGGTATCATAGTAGGTGACACCGCCTTTCATGGCTCTGTCAATCATTTCGGAAACCTGTGCTTCGTCCATCTGTCCATGACTGTTCACTGGAAACCGCAGGGCACCAAAGCCCAACAGGGAGGGCTGCACCCCTCCATCGGTCCGTTTCATCCGGTATTCCATCTCTACTCCCCCTCTTGCACAAATTGTTTGAGTTGCTCCACTGCCAGCCTCACATAGCCTGAGAGACTCTGTTCCTGCACACCTGCCACCAGGACTCCACAGCTATTCATGGGAATCAGGAACTTTTTTCCATGGCAGCCTCCCACAGCCTCTGCCATTGCCGGCGTAATCTCCCCCAAAATGCTGTGCGCCACCACAATACCCATCGGTCCTAATACAGCATTGGCATCCATCACATTGCGCACCACAGGATTTTCTCCCGTTGCCACCTGGTCCGCTCCGGCTTTTTGCATGGTAGCGGTTGCAATGGCATTGGTTCCAATTCCAATCACATGGGCATCTGGAAGGCTCTCCTTTATGCCCTCCACCAACAGCTTTCCAAGCCGTCCGCCCTGTCCATCAATTACTACAATTTTCATGCCACTTCTCCAGCCTTATCGCCCCATAAACGCCTCTATTTCATCCATACACTCCACTGCCTGCTGGTAGCCCTGTGCCCACAGCAGTCTCAGCTTTTCCACATTGTGTTCAATCCGTCCCACACCATGGGTTGCTTCTGGGGCAATGACCATCACTTTCCCCTCTTTTTCCAACTCAAACAGTCTCTGTCTGGCACGGTTGTCCCGTTCTGCCCGCTCTGCCACTGCTTTGCAGAAATTGGGGTACTGGTGATAGGTGCGTTCAATCAGTGGATTGAGTTTTTCCTGCTTGCGCACAAAAGAACGGGGTTTTGTCAAAATCACCAGTGCCCGGTCACAGCCCTGCTGAAATGCCCGTTCAAATGGAACAGCATCCACCACACCACCATCCAGATAGGGCTTCCCGTCAATCTCATAAATGGGAAACATCAGTGGCATGGCACAGGTAGCCTGTAACAGAATAAACTTATCATCCCGTCTGGGTACCTCCATATACTCTGCTTCCCCTGTCTCCAAATTTGTGACCACTGCCTCTACCTGACCAGGGAATGCCTCAAAGGTATCATAATCAAAAGGCACTAACTCATTTGGAATGGTTTCATAGGAAAATTCCAGTCCAAAATAGCTGCGGTTGTTGCGGTTCACCAGATTGTTCACACCCATATATCGCCGGTCATTGGCAAACTGTGTCACAATATCTAAATTTCTTCTGGGCTGTTTGGAGAGATAACTCACACCATAGGCAATCCCAGCAGAAACCCCCACGACATAATCAGGCATCAGGTCCCGCACCAGCATGGCATCTAACACACCAGTGGAAAAAATGGTACGAAGGGCTCCACCTTCCAAAACCAAACCAACTTTCAAATGATACAACTCCTTCCCATATCATACCTTACCTTCTATTATAGTCCTTTTTTTCCTATTTTGTAAACCTCTGTTTCTATCCACATTCCAATAGCTTCCAGTGATAAAAACAGACTTACCCATTGACAGCAGCAAAAATTCATCGTATCATCATAGCGTAATAACCTATCATTTAAGGAGGAATATCTCATGTCTCATATTGTACACAGTGTAGAGGAGCTGATTGGAAATACTCCCCTGCTCTCCCTCCACCGCTATGGAAAGAAAGAAAATCTACATGCCACAATACTTGCCAAACTGGAATATTTGAATCCAGCCGGCTCTGTCAAGGACCGTGTGGGACTTGCCCTCATTGAAGCTGCGGAAGCGGCTGGGCAGTTAAAAGAAGGTTCTACCATTATTGAGCCAACCTCTGGCAATACTGGCATTGGGCTTGCCTGTGTAGCTGCTGTGCGTGGCTATCGTCTGATTCTCACCATGCCGGAGACTATGAGCCAGGAACGCCGCTCCATGCTGGCAGCCTATGGGGCTGAACTAGTTTTGACCCCCGGTTCTGCTGGCATGCAGGGCGCAGTGGACAAGGCGCAGGAGCTGGCAAATTCCATTCCCAACAGTTTTCTGGCTGGGCAATTTGTAAATCCTGCCAATCCACAGGCACACTACCGCACCACTGGTCCTGAAATCTGGCGTGATACAGAGGGCAAGGTGGACATTCTGGTGTGTGGCGTTGGCACAGGTGGAACCCTGTCTGGAACTGCCAAATACCTGAAAGAACAAAACCCCAACTTGCTGGCAGTGGCAGTGGAACCGGATACCTCCCCTCTGCTGTCCACCGGTCAGGCAGGACCCCACAAAATTCAGGGCATTGGTGCAAATTTTGTACCTGATACCCTTGACCGCACCATTTATGACCAGATTATCCGTGTAAAGGATGAGGACGCCTTTGCCGCTGGTCGTGAGATTGTACGCACAGAGGGAATTCTGGTGGGCATTTCTTCTGGTGCCGCTCTGTGGGCTGCCAGTCAGCTTGCAAAAAATCCTGAACACGCAGGAAAAACCATTGTGGTGGTTCTGCCAGATTCCGGCGACCGCTATTTCTCCTCCCCTATGTTTGCATAAACAATCCCAACTGAAAAGCAGAGGGAAAATCCTACGGTTAGGATTCCCCCTCTGCTTTTGCTATTCCCTTTTTGCAATGGAGCATGGGCATCCACTAAGTAAACAAAACCCATACCATAAACCCCATTGCTGCCACAATGGCAATCAGCAATGCCCACAGGGCAGCCGGAGGGACCCGTTTTGACCCCTGCTCAGCAGGAACCTCATCATCCTCCTGTATCCTGATCCGTACCTGTGGCGGTTCTGGTTCCTTCCCGTCCTGTTCTGCATGTGGAATTCCTTGTTTCATCTGCTCATAATGACGAAGTACCCTAGCATTGTCATCCAAGAATTCCCCACACCGTTGACATAAATAACGGTCATCCCCATTTTGGTGCCCACATATCCGACATCTCTTTGACATACGAAACCCCCATCTTTCTATTGGTTCTCTCCAGCCCCATTCTACACAAATCTATTGTGCAAAGTCAAGTATTAGGCGGTTTATTTTCAAATGAATTTCTTATAATTATGCCAGAAATATCGTTCAACATGTGGTGGGGTTTTTATAGCCCCCTTCTTTGCCCTATTCAGGCAAAGCCACATCCTACTCCCTATCAATATCCCCCAGTGATTGGATTTCCTGAAGCACAGCATGGATATCCCGCGATGGGTTGAGTGCGGTAATACTCTCCTCATCTACCATGTGAGTATCATAAATCTTTTGCACAGCCGCCTCATCTATGGGACATTCATAATATGCTTCTGCCCATGCCTTCCACACCTGTGGCGTTTCCATGAGATACCCCAGAAGAAACTTCTCGCCGCCGTCCTGATTCTCCCACCGATGCTGCGTCCATCTCTCCTTTTTTGCCTCATACCACATACAAAAGGTAGTCTCATCCCGCTGTTCCTGTGTCATCAACTCCAGAAAGTGGGCTGGGATTCCCGCATAGAGTTGGTCAAAAAATGCCTCATTCCATGTGTCAGCGGCAAACTGGTTCCATGGGTTCTCATGGTCAAATCCCTTGATGAAAACCCCCTCTGGGGTAATCCATATCATCAAAGAATCTCCACTGCCATTGTCTATCACATAGTTTTGAATCTCTTTTTCTGCATGATACTGTACCAGTCTCAGCCAGTCTTTTTCCTCTGGCAACATGATGATATCCAACAGACACATGGGATATAAAATCTCGTTTAACTGGTGCGTTGGGCTTTTCCCCTGCATTTCCATCTGTCTGAGAAATAAATTCCAATCTTTCATCATCTATTTTTCCCTTATGAATGATATCCTTGTCACTCTTTTATGTTGTCTACTTACGTTTCTTTTCTCTGCGTCTGCGGTAGGGCAAAGACAGTACAGGCAACATGGTATTTCGTGGTATTAACACTGTATTGATTTCTCGAATCAACTCATTGGTCAGGTAATTTCCAAAACGAAACCAAACCAGTTCTTCATCTGACAGCCTCTCTAAAATGGTAACTTCCACAACATTCTTTACATCTTCGTTCCCATAAAAATACATATCCTCAATGAAAGTACAATAGGCTTGAATGGTTTTCTGGTCATAGTTGTTTTGCAGCAGTGCAAACAGAGGTTCATTCACCTCATCTGCAAAAAAGACATGTGCCAACAGTTGCCCACCATAGTCAGCATAGTGTTGTGCAAGGGCAGGGGCTTTTTCTGGAAACAGCTCTGTTAATTTTACAGCAACTTCTTCCTTTGTCATGGCTCTTTCCTCCATTTGATTGGTTTTCTCACAACACACCTTTTGTATTGGTCAACAACCCACGGCCTAAAGGCCATGGGCTTGTAACTGCCCAGTCGTAGTAACGGATAGCTCCTCCGACCTTT
>CALWVS010000008.1 GCA_944385095.1 uncultured Oscillospiraceae bacterium | reverse complement strand
GACGCCTCTCCGCCTAAAGCTTAATATTTCCTACCAGGGCTCTTTTTTGTGCTGTCCGCACAAGATGGGGCTGTTCACACAACACATCAGGGCTTTTCCATATGGTCAAAGGATTAGTCAGAGATGGTTAAATCGGTGAGTACATATCCAAACATGGAGTCACTGGGGGTTAAAGTGGCTTCAAAAGAAACCAATGCACTGCCATCTACTACATAGGTTAAATCCCCTACCATAAATTCAGAACCATCAGACTGGGTAGTGATAGATTGTACTGTAATTTCAGCAAGACCAGCGTCGCCACGTGCCAAATAATAGCTGTCGTTGGCAGATTGGTAAGTAATCCGCTCTGAAATAGGTGCAGGAATTTCTGGCAAAACAGAAACATCGGGATAGAGGGCGGCAGCATAATCCTGAATCACCTCAGTGGGAAGAATCAAAGATTCATCTGTCAGTTCTGCCCGTTGGTCATATTCCCCATACAGTCCCAACATATAGTACAGGCTGGTCCATAAAAACTGGGGATCTTCTGGATTGAAGTCCAAATCATTTTCTGTCATGCTCAGTACAAGGGCATGAACGGCAGGCAGCATTGCCTGAGAAGCCTGACTTTGAGCAGGCACATTCCCCTGAACAGATGCAGTAGGGGTTTCCTGTTGTACCTGCGCAAAGGAAACACAAACTAAGGAAGTAGTCAAAACAGCACAGGCTGTGATGGAAACGATTCGCTTTTTCATAACAGGATTCCCCCTTCTTACTCTCTTTTTATTCAGTATAGCACAGTGAGAAAAAATTCTCACTCTATTTTGATTACAGTATCATTCAAAAAGATTACAAATTGATTGCAAAACTGGAATACATTTGTAAATATGACGAAAAACCGTGAGGAAGATAGGGGACACCAAGAGACAGAACAGAATATATATGAAACAGAGAGAATAGAAAACAAGGTACCCATGGCACTACAGTACCCCTGTTTGCCTGATAATAGGGCAAAGAGAGTGTTGAAATGATATGCTTGAGAGAGGCACCGATTGTGATAAGAAGATTTGTTTTCAAAAAATTTCAAACTTCATTGGCAGGAAAGATTGGAAGTATGGTTGCCAGTAGTTTGATACTGGTTTTTGTTATTTTAATTACCATCACATATCGCATTACACAGATGCAGTTAACCAACGCCATTAGTCAAGAGATGCAGTTGATGGCAAAGAAAAATGCAGTACAATTCCAGTCCATGCTCCACACAGTAGAGGTATCGCTGGATAGTATTACCTCATTTGTGGATCAGAATTGGAGTGGGACAGGGATTGTGGATGGAGGGTTGGAGAATCCTGTACAGAGATTGGAGATGGGAGCGGTATGTGAAATTCCACTGACAGCAGAAAATAAGCGGGTAGAGGATTTTTTAATTGAACTGGCATTGAGTGCAGTGAATAGCAATGAAGATTTGTTTGGGATTGGAATTTTCTTTTCAGAATATGGGTTTCAGAACAACATCAAAGATTATTCCTTTTATATTACACCTGACAGCACAAAAGATACCCTGACGATTTGTGGAGACGCTGAAAAATATGTAAATGAAATATATTATGCAGAGGCGGCAGAACGTAAAGAGACCGTTGTGACAGAACCATACAATTACAATGGTGTCGATATGATTACCATTGCAACTCCCATTGTACGAGATGGACAGGTAAAGGCGGTGATTGGAGCCTATGTCTCCTATGAGAAACTGAGTGATTTTGAAATAGATCAGTCTAACTATCCTTCTCTTATGGTGTATCTCTACAGTGATGAGGAAAAAATTGCATTTGGGAGTGTATCAGATGAAGATATAGGAAAAAGTTTATCCGATGTGACACCCAATCAAGAAGAATTGAATGCCGTTCGAGCAGGGATGCGGAGCAAAGAGGCATTTACAATGAGCAAAGAGACAGAAAATGGCTCTCAGATTACAGCGTTCTATCAGCCACTATATGCAGGGTCAGATGTATGGTGGATGGTAACAGCACTGAATCAGGATGATATGAACCGCAATGTCACCAGAACAGCCATGTTACTTGCCATAATTAGTGTAATTGCATTGTTGGTTATCATAGGAACCTTGGCATTTGTATTGCATCAATCGCTGCATCCACTACATGGAATTGTAGAAACAGCCAATGCGCTATCTCATGGAAATTTGTCCAATTCATTTGAGAAAGTACACAGAAAAGATGAGATTGGTGCATTATCAACAGCATTTTGTGATATGGTACAACATCAAAATGCACTGATGTCAGATATAGGAGCACATCTATCAGCAATCGCAAAGGGTAATTTTACAATAAACTGTCACAATGACACACTGTATATGGGTGATTACCGGCAGTTGATGGTTTCCATCCAGATGATTCAAGAGAGACTGAAGTCCACATTGCTCGATATTGATTTGTCAGCCCATAGGTCTCCATTGGAGCAGAACAGGTGGCATCTACGGCTCAAATGCTATCCCAGGGTGCTGTGGAGCAGGCTGCCTCTGTGGAACAGCTCACATCTGCTACGAGGGATATTTCTGACAACCTTAAGACAACGGCTGAGAATGCAGAGAACTCCAAGATGCAGACCGTCCAGACCAGGGAACATTTGCGTAGGTGCAACCAGATGATGGGGGAGATGATTGCAGCAATGGAGGAAATCAACACCACATCCTTCCAGATTGAACACATCATGAAAACCATTGAAGATATTGCATTCCAAACCAATCTGCTTGCACTGAATGCAGCTGTGGAGGCAGCGAGAGCGGGAGAAGCGGGGAAAGGCTTTTCTGTTGTGGCAGATGAGGTGCGCAATCTGGCAGCAAAAAGTGCAAGTGCTTCCCAAAATACTGCGGCACTGATTGAAAATTCTCGTATTGCAGTGCAGAAAGGGGAATCTGTTGTGGGACAGACGGCAGATGTTTTGTCCTCTGCGGTAGAGGAAGCCCAGACAGTGGCAGAAATGGTAGAGAAAATTTCAGAAGCAGCAGAAAGGCAGGCGGATACTATGGAACAGATTACACAGGGATTGGAACAGATTTCTGCTGTGACACAAAACAATTCTGCCACATCACAGGAGAGTGCAGCGGCTTCTGAGGAACTGTCCAGTCAGGCACAGAATTTGAAACAGCTGGTTGAGCAGTTTGAATTGGGAGAACTAGGGCATTAGCAAATCATAATGAACAAGGAGAAGTTGAAAGTCTGTATAAAGGGTTGCGGTTGGCTCACCGCAACCCATTTTTGTGGGAGCACAAAATCAAATGATTTCAAACGTTACATATTGATTGACTTTTGCATGAATTGCTATAAAAGCGCATGGAATAACAGAGAGACGATGTGGCACATTCACTGGAATTTTTATTCAAGCCAATAAATCTTTATACAAATATAACACCAAATTTCCTTTACAAATATTGTTATTTTTGGTATACTAATAAGAAGCATGTTCAAATAGAGTTTTGGAGAGGAGTTTATTGCATTGAAAAGCCGTGGTATACAGAAGATACAAGGTTCGTTAGCCATGAAGGTTGGAAGTCTGATTGCAGTTATTTTAGTTGTGATTTTTGTCATTCTCATTGTTGCTACATATAGCTTTACAAAAATGCAATTATCTAACACAATTGGACGTGAGATGCATCTGATATCTGAGCGCAATGGCACACAGTTTCAATCTATGTTGCATACAGTAGAGGTATCTCTGGATACCATGACATCTTTTATGGACCAGAGTTGGAGTGATACTGGTGTGGTTCCATTCCCCTCTGTGGTAGAGGGAGAAGGAACTACCATGCCACAGATGGAAAACAGCACAGTGTGTGGAATGCCATTGACAGCTGAAAATAAGTATGTAGAGGAATACTTAATTGAAATGGCATTGAGTGCGGTAAACAGCAATGAAGACCTGTATGGTGTAGGAGTCTTTTTTACAGAGTATGGATTTCAAAACAACATCAAGGACTATTCTTTTTATGTGACACCAGAAAGTAAAAGGGATACAGTTACGATCTATGCCCCTTATGAACAGTATGCAAATGAGATTTACTTTGCGGAAGCTGTGGAGCGGAAAGAGACAATCGTGACCGACCCTTACAATTTTGATGGTGTAGATATGATTACCATTGCTGCTCCTATTATTCGTGATGGGGAGGTAAAGGCAGTGATTGGTGCAGATATTTCCTATGCTAGCCTCAGTAATTTTGAAGTTGACCTGACTGATTACCCTTCTATAGTCCTTAGCCTCTATAATGATGAGGAAATTATGGTCTATGCAAGTGGTTCAACCCAAGATATCGGCAAGAGCATGTCAGAATTTACACCAAATCAGAATGAGCTCCAAGCCATCCGAACAAATATGCAGGGGAATGAGGCCTTTTCCATGAACAAAGTGCGTGAGAATGGGCAGCGGGTTGTATCATTCTACCAGCCTGTGACAGCTGGATCAGATACGTGGTGGATGATGACTGCACTGAGTGAAGCGGATATGAACCGTGATGTCACAAGGACAGCTATCATCCTGATTGTCATTAGTATGGTTTCTTTGGTGATTATTATTGGTGCGTCTGCTGTTGTGTTGCGCCAGGCATTGCACCCACTTCAGGGGATTGTAAAAACAGCGAATGCGCTTTCTGAGGGCAGGCTGTCCGATGAGTTTGAGATTGTACACAGCAAAGATGAAATCGGTGCGCTGTCTATGGCATTTCAGGATATGGTACAACGGCAGAAAGACCTGATGAAAGACATAGGCGACCATTTGACAGCCATGGCAAAGGGTAATTTTACAATGAAATATGAGAATGAGAATCTGTATATTGGGGATTATCGTCAATTGATGCTCTCAATACAGACCATTCAGGATAAGCTGAAATCTACCCTTAGTGAGATTGATCTGGTTGCAAAACAAGTGTCCCTAGGTTCGGAACAGGTGGCATCCACTGCCCAGATGCTCTCCCAGGGTTCTGTGGAACAGGCAGGCTCTGTGGAACAGCTTACATCTGCAATGAGGGATATTTCCAACCATATTAAAACAACAGCAGAAAGTGCAGAAGAGTCCAAGCTCCAAACCGCACAAACAAGTGAACATCTAAGCAACTGCAATGAGATGATGCAGGAAATGATTGCAGCAATGGAAGAAATCAATGAGACATCCTATAAAATTGAACAAATCATCAAGGCAATCGAGGACATTGCATTCCAGACCAATATCCTTGCATTGAATGCGGCTGTGGAAGCGGCAAGAGCGGGTGAGGCAGGAAAGGGATTTTCTGTGGTAGCCGATGAGGTACGGAATTTGGCTGCAAAGAGTGCAGATGCCTCAAAAAACACATCTACTTTGATTGAGAATTCCCGTAGGGCAGTGCAGAAAGGTGAGGCAGTTGTAAGCCAGACTGCCAATATACTAGCATCTGCGGTGGATGAGGCCAAAGTGGTGGTCCAGATGGTGATGAAAATTTCAGAAGCAGCGGAAAAGCAAGCGGATACAATTACACACATTACACAGGGATTGGAAGAAATTTCCGGTGTTACCCAAAATAATTCCGCAACTTCGGAGGAAAGCGCAGCAGCTTCTGAGGAATTATCTGGTCAGGCACAGAGCTTGAAGCAACTGGTAGGGCAGTTTGAGCTTGGTCAAAGGAATACAGATTATTGAGAGTAGCCACCAACAACAAACGCATATTCAAAAGTACAAATGAGGCTGGCAGGGTGAGCGCAAATACCCTGCCAGTTTTCGTTTGTCATCTGGAAGGAAATGGGTGTTCCTCATTTTTGTACTTGACAATCCAGTTAGAAAACCTTATATTAAGTATTATCTTAAATGCTTAAATATAGGAGGTCTAAGGAAGATGAGGGCATTTGCAAGTGTAATACAGGATCGCTGTGTTGCCTGTGGCAGCTGCGCAAAGGTGTGTCCTTTGGGTGCCATTTCTGTTTGGCGTGGTGTGACGGCTGTGGTAGATATGGGTCGCTGTGTAGGGTGCAGCAAGTGCAAGCAGGAATGCCCAGCTGGAGCAATTTCCATGGAAAAGAGGGGAGAGACTGTATGAAGAAAAAAGCATGGTATGACTATCTGTGGATTGTGACACCAGTGTATTTTGCATTAGGACTGTTTAATATACTATTTGCATGGGTAGGGATGATTTTTTTCAGTGTTCCATTACTACTTGCCATTTTTGGAGGAAATAAGGTATACTGTAACAGATACTGTGATCGAGGGCAGTTTTTCACCCTGTTGGGAAAACGAATGAAGTTGTCTGCCAACCGCCCCACACCTAAATGGATGGGCTCCAAGTGGTTTCGGTATGCATTCTTGATTTTCTTTTTTGCAATGTTTTTCCAAATGCTTTGGATGACCTTTCTGGTTGGGGCAGGCAGTCAAAGTCTGAGGGAGGCTGTACAGCTTTTTTGGAGTTTTCGTGTTCCCTGGCAATGGGCAAATCCACACTTGGATGTGGCAGCGTGGGTTGTACAGTTTTCCTATGGATTTTACAGTATGATGTTGACCTCAACCCTGATTGGATTGATTGTTATGGTACTGTTTCAGCCCCGTAGCTGGTGTGTTTTTTGTCCCATGGGAACCATGACACAGTTGATCTGTAAGTGGAAATCGGGCAAGGCTGTGCCAGTTTGTGCTGGATGTAATGGAGGAGGATGTCATGGAGCAATTACAGGAACAGGCAAAAGAAGTGGCAGAGATGATGGGGCTGCTGGCAAATGAAAACAGATTGCTGATTCTCTGTGCACTGTTGGAACAGCCTATGACGGTGGGCGCATTATCCCAGCAGCTTCCCCATATTTCCATGCCAGCCATCTCCCAACATCTGCAAAAACTGCGCAGTGGAAAATTGATTGAGGTGGAGCGGCATGGTCAGTATATGCAGTATCACATCAAAGATCGCCGTCTCTATGCATTGATGGCGTTATTGAAAGAGCAATATTGTAACAATTAGGTTTTGGAGGTATGTCATGAAGTGGAAAATCCTGATTCCAGTTGTGTTATCTGCTGTTTTACTCAGTGCCTGTGGAGCACAGGGACAGGGCAGCACATTGGATACAGAAAATAGCACTCAGTCAGCAACCAGTTCTACTCAAAGTACACAGGAGCAAGGGGGGATTCTCTCCTCTTTTTCTGCTGAGGATTTAGAGGGAAACGAAATTGACCAAAGTATTTTAGAAGGTCATAAACTGACCATGGTCAATGTATGGGCTACTTTTTGCTCTCCCTGTATCAAGGAAATGCCAGAATTAGGGGAGCTGAGTGCAGAGTATCAGGAAAAAGGGGTTCAGATTGTGGGGTTGGTATCCGATGTATTGGACCGAGAGGGCAATCTGGATGAGGGACAAATGGACACTGCAAAGGAAATTGTGGAGACCACACAGGCGGACTATCTCCATATTGTGCCACGGGAGAGTTTATTTGGATTGCTTGCTCAGATTACCTCTGTACCAACCACTTTTTTTGTGGATGAGACAGGGAAGCAGGTGGGATACACTTATCTGGGGAGCAAAGACAAAGAGGCATGGACAGAAATTATAGAGGAGACACTACAGGAGGTCACTGGATGACAGCTCTGAAAAAAAATCGTTGGGCTGTGGTTTTGCTGGTGTTGGCTGTTGTTTTTCTTGCCATTGGCGTAGGGCGTGGAGAGGCAGAGACAGTCTACCGGAAGGCAGTGCAAATTTGTATGGAGTGTATTGGTCTTGGGTAAGTTGAAACATTCCATACGGACATGGGTGCAGATTGCCAGTACAGCCCTGAGCAACGGTTACGCCGCCGGATTTTTTAAGGGCACGATTTATAAGGGAGACAGCAAGCTGTTGTGTGTTCCAGGTTTAAATTGCTACTCCTGCCCAGGTGCTCTGGGTTCTTGTCCCATTGGGTCCCTTCAGGCTGTGATTGGAAGCCGTGAGTTTCATATGTCCTACTATATTGTAGGGTTTTTGCTGCTTTTTGGTGCGCTGTTAGGGCGGTTTGTCTGTGGCTGGCTGTGTCCATTTGGTTTGGTGCAAGATTTGTTGTGGAAAATTCCGGTGAAATGGAAATGGAAAAAACTGCCTGGGGAGCGGATTTTAAGTTGCCTGAAGTATGTGATTCTAGGTGGATTTGTGATTTTGCTGCCTTTGACTGTTTTGGATGTGGTGGGACAGGGGCAGCCATGGTTCTGCAAGTGGATTTGCCCATCTGGAACGCTGTTCGCAGGTGTTCCACTGATTGCTGCCAATCCTTCCCTTCAAAGTGCAGTTGGTTTTCTATTTCAGTGGAAAGCAGCCATTCTTGTGGTTTTGCTCCTGTTGTCACTGGTGGTTTACCGACCTTTTTGTCGATATCTGTGTCCATTGGGGGCAATTTATGGATGGATGAATCCCGTTGCCCTTTATCGATATGAAATCATTCAGACACGCTGTACGGGCTGTTCCGCCTGTCAGAAAGCGTGTCCAATGGAGTTGCCAGTCTATAAACTGCCCAATACAAGTCAGTGTATCCGTTGTGGTGTGTGCAGGCAGAACTGCCCACATGGAGCAATTCAAACAGTCAATCCACTCAAAAGAAAAAACAGTTCTAAACTATAATAAACCAGAACAAAAACCTCCAGCAAGAAAAGAACTTTTTTCTTGTTGGAGGTTTTTTGTTGAGTTCCATAAAAATAGAGTTTTATCTTTTCGGATGGGATTTCCCAACCACAGCAATGAAAAAACTTAACACAATCGCCACCGTAATGCCAGCAGAAGTGGCAGTGACCCCACCGCTGATAATGCCAAACAGCCCCTCAGATGCAACAGCCTCTTTGACCCCTTTCGATAAGGTGTAGCCAAAACCAGTCAAAGGAACAGTAGCACCTGTGCCAGCCCAGTCTACAAGAGGTTCATACAGCCCAAGCCCACCCAAAAGCACACCTGAGGTTACATAGAGCACCAAAATTTTGGCTGGGGTCAGATTGGTTTTATCAATGAGCAGTTGCCCAATGACACATAAAATACCGCCACACAAAAAAGCATTGAAATATTCCATGGCTTCCTCCTAATGAGATGGCTGAGAACTGAGAGCAATGGCATGGCAGATTCCGGGAATAGATTCTCCCTGCATGGCAGAGGTTGGGGAGTGCAGAGCACCGGTAGGACAGAATAGAATATTGTGCCATTGCCCAGCCCGCAGTCCATCCAGCAAATAGCCTGTTAATACAGAGGCTGCACAGCCACATCCTGAACCACCACAGTGGACATCCTGCCGTTTGGCATCAAAAATCAGCATACCGCAGTCTGAACTGTTGACTTCCAGAGAAAGCCCGTCCTGACGAAACAGTTCAATCATCAACTCATGACCTAAATACCCCAAATCACCTGTGACAATCAAATCATAGTAATCAGGACTACGCCCAGTGTCTCGCAAGTGGGACAGGATGGTTTCATGGGCAGCAGGGGCCATAGCGGCTCCCATGTTGTTGGTGTCTTTGATGCCCTGGTCTACAACAGAGCCAATGGTCACATGGGTAATGGCACAGCTTTCTGGCTCTTTGGAGAGAATCACAGCCCCAGCTCCAGTCACAGTCCACTGTGCAGTGGGAGTACGCTGTCCCCCATACTCTAATGGAGTTCGGTATTGCCGTTCTGCAGTGCAGAAATGGGAGGAGGCAACCACAGCAGCATAGCGACCAAAGCCCCCATCCAAGGTCATGGATGCCAGAGCCAGTCCCTCACCCATGGTAGAACATGCCCCATACAGACCAAAAAAGGGACGCTTTGCATCACGGGCTGCATAGGCGGAACCGATACACTGATTTAAAAGGTCCCCTGCAAAGAGAAAATCCAAGTCAGAGGAGGTCACATGGGCTTTTTCCTTTGCCAACTCCAAGGCCTTTTCCTGCATGGCACTTTCTGCTTTTTCCCAAGTTTTTTGGGAAAAGGTATCATCAGCGTCAGCATAATCAAAAAAAGGAGAGAGAGGACCTTCTGATTCCTTTTGACCCACCGCATTGGCAGCGGCTGCAATGTAAATAGGCTGGGACAGGGCTAATGTTTGTTGCCCGATTTTTTTTGAATTCAATGGTCAGAACACCTGCCTTTTGTAGATAAGATAATGGTAGTGTAAACCAAAAAAAGGAATGTTATACCAAGATAAAATACAATATGAGAAAAAACAAAAAATAGCTTGACAAAATAGTTAGCATATGCTAATCTATCGCTGTCGATGAAAGTTAGCTATAACTAACCGAAGGAGGGATACCATGAAACATTCATTGGATGAGTTGCTTGGGCTGCATTGTGCATCTGCTCTGGTTGGGGTAGAGCCTGCAAATCTGGTATGCGTGCCCCAAAAAGAGATTCCCTGTTTGGAACAGGAATTAGAAATCTACCAGAGAGCATTTGCGAAAAAGGGAGTTGCCTTTCAAACCCTCTGTACTTGCCCTCAGCACCAACTGATTTTGGTATTCCGTCCAGCCATGGTGGAGCACTATCTCAATCAGGAGCCAGTCGCCAGACTGTTGGAGCAGTATGGTTATAACAGAACACAACCACTGACTGAAAAATTGGAGCGGTTGAGACAGCGCATGGAGACAAGCAAACAGTTTCCCCATGAAATTGGTCTGTTTTTGGGCTATCCAGTGGAGGATGTTGTAGGTTTTATCCACCAGAAAGGGCAGAATTTTAAGCTCAGTGGTCCGTGGAAAGTGTATGGAGATGTGGAGCGGGCAAAAAAATCATTTCAGCGGATTGCCAGAGTGTCCACAGCTCTGCGCCAGAGAATGGAACAGGGGCTCTCTCTATTTCAGGTATTTTCATTGGCAGCATAATCACATCAGCCATAGGAGGTAGATGAGTATGAAACAGGCAGCAGTCATTTTTTGGAGCCAGACAGGCAATACACAGATGATGGCAGAGGCAATTCAAGAGGGGATTTCCAGTAAAGGGATTGCATGTGAACTTCTGGATGTGTCCTCAGTAGATGCACAGCAGGCTTTGGAATATGAATATTTGGCATTGGGATGCCCTGCTATGGGGGCAGAGGTGCTGGAGGAGAGCGAGTTTGAACCATTTTTTACCCAGTTAGAGGGACAGCTTGTCGGTCATAAAGTGGCACTGTTTGGTTCCTATGGCTGGGGAGATGGTCAGTGGATGCGTGACTGGGAGGAGAGATGCCAAAATGCCAATGCAGTTCTCTTTCAGGATGCAGGCTTGATGGTGCATGAGACACCAGATGAGGCAGCACTGGAGCAGTGCAAGGCATTTGGTGCTGCATTCGCAGCCAGCTAAAACGGCACTTTACATTTTGGGGATTTTGTGTTATAATGCCCCTCGTTCATCGGAGGGCAAATAACAGGAGAAGTTATGAGCTGGATAAGATGTCAGGTGGAATTCCTGGTTTCTTATCCAGCTTTTTTGCCCCCTTAAAAAACAGAAAAGGAGTCATGTCTATGAAAGAACAGAAATTGACCCAAGGGGGCATTCTCAAATCACTTGTGTTTTTTGCCATTCCTGTGCTGTTGGCTCTGTTTTTGCAGGCAATGTATGGAGCGGCAGATTTGATTATTGTGGGGCAGTTTGCCGGAACAGGGGAACAGTCTGGTGTTGCAACAGGCAGTCAGTTTTTTCATATGGTAACAATGGTCATTACTGGGTTATCTATGGGAATGACCGTTTTGGTGGGAACTGCCATAGGTTCTGGACGGCATAGAGAAGCCGGCTGGGGTGTTGGGGTAGGAATTTGTATTTTTGCAGTGGTGGCAGTGGTCATCACTGGAATTGTTGTGCCATTCAGTGACGGATTGGCACAAATCATGCACGCACCAGAGGAGGCATTTGCTCAAACCAGCAGTTATATTCGTATCTGTGGGATTGGAACCATTTTTATTGTAGCCTATAATGTGATTGGTGCAGTGTTTCGTGGTATGGGAGATTCTAAAACGCCACTGATGACGGTAGCCATTGCCTGTGTCATTAACATTGTTGGAGACCTGATTTTGGTAGCAGGCTTTCAAATGGGGGCAATGGGAGCAGCCATTGCCACCGTCACTGCACAGGCAATCAGTGTACTGGTGTCTCTTGCGGTGATTATGAAAAAGAAACTGCCCTTTTCTTTTTCTCTTTCTATGATTCGCTTTCGATGGAAATATGCAAAGCGTATTTTGTTGGTTGGAATTCCCATTGCCTTACAGGATATGCTGGTACAATTTTCGTTCCTGTTTATACAGATTGTAGTAAATGGAATGGGGGTCAATGAATCTGCTGCGGTAGGTGTGGCAGAAAAGGTATGTGTATTTTTGATGCTGGTGGCTTCTGCCTATATGCAGTCTATTTCTGCATTTGTGGCACAAAACAACGGAGCAGGATTACATCAACGCTCCAAACGTGCGCTTTTTTATGGAATTGGAACCGCTTTGGTAGCGGGCACTATTTTGGGTGCATTGGCAATCACAAATGGAGACAGTATGGCAGCACTGTTTACCACAGAACAGGGTGTAATTCTGGCAGCCCATGACTATTTAAAAGCATACGCCATTGACTGCATCTTCACTGCATTGCTGTTCTGCTTTGTGGGCTATTATAACGGCTGTGGTCGTACTATGTTTGTGATGATACAGGGTATTGTAGGGGCATTTTGTGTCCGTGTTCCTGTGGTGTATTTCATGAGTCAGATGGAGGGGGCAACCCTGTTCCATATTGGTTTGGGAACCCCCATCTCTACAGTGGCACAGATTGTCCTCTGTATTATTGCTTATGTTCTCTATGAGAATGTCTTTCGTTTGCCAACGTGTAAATTTGCTTGACTCATAATAGAAACTATTGACAACGCTTTGGTTCAGGGCATTGCCATTCCAGTTGTGACTGGTCGGGTGGCACAGAACGATTCAGTGGTAGAACGACTGAGGATAGAGTAATTGCGCTCAAAGCTCATTGATTGTTTCTGCCACTGCCATATCACAAATCCGTTTTGCGGGGGCAAAAGGGGAAAGGATGGAAGTAAGCACCAGCAAGACCAGGATTCCTCCCACCGATGGGGAGGGGATTTGCCAGGGGGTTCCCCAATAGTTTGTAATCATTTGTGTATAGAGGAAATGATGCAGTGGTAAACCCAGTCCACAGCCTGCCAGAAGCCCAAGCACAGTGTATGTGGCAGCCTCCACACCAATCATTCGCTTGACTTGTAGACCATCCATACCCACGGCGCGCATGGCCCCATATTGCCGGACCCTTGAAGATACACTCATAGAAATGCTGTTGACTGCATGGATCATGGTAATGCATGTAATGATGGTGAGGAATCCATAGACAAACAGACAGAACATATAGTAGGTATTTTGTGTGTCTTTATTTCTTACTACTCGGTCATAAAAGTCATACTGACCATTTGCCAATGCGTGAAGTTCATTTCTATTTTGCTCTGTTGCATCTTTGGATAGCTGCACATCCAGAATCGCATAGGAATTTTGACCTGTAATCTTCTGAAATGTTTCCTCTGAACAAATGACAGTGGGTTGCTCTGAGGTATCAAAGGGACTGTCCTTCAAAACGCCAGCTACAGTGAGCACCACCTGTTCCAGTTGAATGGTATCCCCTACCTGTAATGAATTACTTTTGTCAAAGACAGTCAAAACACCGCTCCCTTCCGAGACGGCGGAAATATCACCTGCAATTAAATCTTCTTCTGCCCACAAGAACTGTTTCTCCTCATAGGAAATCAAATCAATTTGCCCAGATTTCCCTTCATATGTTGCAGGCAGACTTTGATACATCCGCCCAAATACTTGTTTTACATAGGGGCGGCTTTCCACTTCTGCAGCAAAACTTTTTTCAATTTCACACAGATTCTCTGAGCTGGCATAAAAGACATCTGGAGCCCACGGTTTTAAAGGATTGAGTGCCATATGCACCCACTGCACCAGAACGGAAAAGCTCAAAATCATGATAATGCTGAGGGAAAAAGAGCCAGTCATAAGCAGTAAATTTTTGGGAGAGGATACAGCATGATAAATCCCTAAGGTGGTTTCAATTTTGCAAAAGATTTTTCGGATGGGTCGGGATGTACTTCCATGTTCAGAAAGGTTTCCCGTGACAGCCGTAACGGGAGAAACCCCTGCTGCCCGTTTGGCAGGAGCAATAGAGGACAGTAGTACCGTCAAAACACCAACAATGATACCACAAATAATTCCTATGATACTGACTCCAAACATAGAAATCTGTGTAAACTCAGCACCGACACCAAAGCGTAACAATGCACAGAGCAGCCATGTAAGGAGAATGCCCAAACCCACACCAATGGGAACTGCTGTTTTACACCAGTAAAGCGCCTCCAGCCTGACGATGTGCATGATTTGAGCTCGGCTTGCCCCAATACAGCGGAGCATTCCGAAAAATTGTGTACGCTCTATGGTTCTGCTGTTCAGACTGCCGGCAATCATAAACACACCCGCAGTCAAAACCATAACAAATAAGATTGCAGCCACCAGATACATTCCCATGATATAAGAGTCACTGCTAAACCCAATTAAGCCCAGTAAAGCTGTGTTTTCTGACAGTGTCTCATCAGAAAATCCATAGATTTGTCTCAGTTCTGTAATGACCTTGCGCATATTGGTATGTTCTGAAAAGCGCACAAAATAGACAGGGGCAAGCTTTTCACCTTCTGCTTCCACAAGGCTCTGGAAAGCATCCCAGTTGACAAAAGCCCCCACAACATCTGCATCAGATGTGATAGTAACATCTCCTCCAAAGCCGGAAATGGTATAGTGAAAGGCTCCAGTCGGGGTATGTACTGCAATGGTGTCTCCAACATGGAGAGAAAGGAGTCCTTTTGCACGGTTAGAAAGTAAAATTTCGTTTGTGTTTACAGGGTAATGCCCCTCGGTTAAATTGTTATAAATTTCTGTGAGGATTGCTTCATCTCCACCTGCAATCACACAGGGTTTTCCATTGATTGTGTAGTTTTCTGATAAATCAAAATTCAGCCCATCATAACGGGTGGACGCCAGCACATCGGGTCGTTGTGCAATCTGTTCCATCTGCTGTTCCGATGGCTCCTTCAGCATGATATGCCAGTTGCCATGTGATGCAATGATGCGTGATTTTTCCATACGGATTGCTATATCTGCCATACTAAAAATCGTTGTGACAAGAAGTACAGAAATGATAATACACAATATGGTCATCCGATTTTGACGTTTTCTTACCTTGGCTGAAATTGGAATTAAACTCAGGTAACTTCTCATTCCCGACACCCCCCAAAATCAGACAGCACACCATCGGAAACCTGTAAAATACGATCTGCGGTTTGGGCAATGCTTCGGCTATGGGTAATCATAAGGATGGTCTGCTCATATTTGCGAGATGCTTCTTTCAATAGGGAAACGACCTCACTGCTGTTTTGGGTATCCAGATTGCCGGTGGGTTCGTCTGCCAGAATCAAAGATGGTCTTGTTATGAGGGCACGTCCAATTGCCACACGCTGTTGTTGCCCACCAGAAAGCTGGCTGGGCAGGTGATTTTTGCGTTCTGTTAAATTCAGCACAGTTAAAAGTTCTTTGAGATATGTTTGATTCGGTTTTTGATAATCCAACAATACTGGAAATATCATATTTTGTTCCACTGTCAATTCAGGAATCAAGTTGAAGCTCTGAAAAATAAAACCGATGTTGCGGCGGCGAAACACAGTCAGGTTTCGTTCTTTCATGGAGAAAATATCTTTGCCATCAATGAGCACTTTGCCAGATGTGGGAGTATCCAATGCGCCAATCATATTGAGCAATGTACTTTTACCGGAGCCGGATTCTCCCACAACGGCAACAAATTCACCTTTAGGAACAGAAAAGGTGACATTTTTTAGGGCATGTACAGCAGCTTCACCAGTACCATAGGTCTTTGAGAGCTGTTTGACCTCTAATAAATTCATTTGGTTTACCCCTTTCTTTCATTTGATGATGAAAGAATATCATATAAACCTTACTGTCATATAACAACCATCCTACAATTTTGTAGGAATTATAAAATTCATCACAAAAGTTGTGCCAAAGCCCCATTCACTGTCTACCTCAATGGTGCCATTGTGTGCTTCCACAATCATTTTGACAAGAGGCAGTCCCAGCCCAATCCCTTGGGTATCCTTAGAAAAACGGCTGCGATAAAATCGCTTGAAAATATGGGGAATATCTTCTGCGTGGATTCCACTGCCGTTGTCTCTGATTGAAATTTGAACAATGGAAGCAAATGTTTTCCACTCAATGGAAATTGTATTTCCAGCTTTGGTATGGTCAAAGGCATTTTTGACAAGATTGCTGATTGCTTCTATGAGCCAGACACGGTCACATGAAAGCGTGACAGAATCATTCTTACAAAGAATCAGCTGTTTTTTCTCCTGTTTGGCTTGATGAGAAAAATGTTGTTCAATACAGTCCATCATTTCTGAAAGATTTTCAACTGTTTTTTCTAAGACCATGGTTCCAGAGTCCAATTTTGCAATTTTTAAGAGTGTTTGCACAAGGGATTCAATACGGTCTAGTTCCTGCTCTGAAAGTTGAATATATTTCTGAATGGCAGGGGAGTTTTGAGCTTCCTCCTGAAGAAGTCCATTATAAATATTCAAAGTGGTCAGTGGAGTTTTTAGCTGGTGGGAAATATTGGATATGGTATCCTTCAAAAAGTATTTTGTATTTTTTTCATTTTCTATATGGGTGTTTAGGATGGCAACAAGAGAATTGATTTCATGAAATAACCGATACAATTCTCCCTCATCGTCGCAGTCGATTCTGGCATTTTGATTGCCGGAAAGGGATTCCAAAATTTGCATGACAGCATGTTCTATCATTTGCTCCTGTTCTCTGAAATATAGGTATAGAACAGTTAAAATCAAACTTCCCATACAGATTGCAGATGTGAATATATACAGAACTGCACCGTTCCACTGTAAGCCAACGACAACAATAGAAAAAGAGGAAGAAAGGGTGATAAGCAATAGAATCCAGCAAAAAAGATGTCTTGTTTTTTGATTTGCAAGTATACGCATGATACACCTCACTCTGTCACATGCCACTTATAGCCAATGCGGCGAATGGTAACAATTTTTTGTGGATTACTTGGGTCATCCTCGATTTTAGTGCGCAATCTCCGTATATAGACGGTTAAGGTGCTGTTATCAATGTAATTTTCCTTGCAATCCCAAAGCCTGCTTAGAATTTGTTCAGAAGATAGAACCATATTTGGGTGTTCCATAAACAGGCAAAGCAGCTTATATTCACTGGCGGTTAAGTCAATCAATGTGCCATCTTTATATACCTCATGCCGCAATGGCTGTATTGAGATGCCATTTGAGTTCAATTCAGTAGCAACCCGGAGAAAATGTTCACTTCTACGGAGCAACGCATGTACTTTTGATAAGAATACAGCCAATTTGAACGGCTTTGTAATATAGTCATCTCCACCAATATCAAGTCCCATAATCATATCAGTTTCTTCATCCGCTGCGGTTAAAAAGATGATTGGAACCTCAGAAGTTTGACGGATTTTTTTGCATAAATCAAAACCAGAGCCATCTGGAAGGGATACATCCAGAATCACCAAGTCATACATTCCATTTGCCCATAGCTCGTTTGCCTCCAGACTGGTTCTTGCAATTTCAACTTCATATCCCTGTTTTTTTAGGGCAAAGGATAGTCCATTCATTAAGCTCAAATCGTCTTCTACAAAGAAAAGCCGCTTCATGTTTTCAACCCCCTTCGTTTGATTCCTTTTAAGAGATACAGTTCATAGCATATTTCTGCAAAGCATATTATAGTTTTTTTGATAGAACAAAACAAGAAATAAAATAGAAATAGTTATTGTAGCTACCATGTTGAATCCATAAAAAATGGGCTATCCAGTTTGTGGATAGCCCATTTTGTTTTTTAATACTTGTATTCTGTATCAAGACTGGAAGTGGAAACGGAAGCAGTAGCAGTTTTGGAGGGAGATACAGGGAGCAATGTGAATTGAGATAACAGCTGTTGTAACAGTTGAGCCTGTCCAGACAGCTCCTCACTGGCTGCGGCACTTTCCTGAGCGGTTGCAGAGTTGGTTTGAATGACACTGGAAATAGAATCCACGCCCTGAGAGGTTTGATGGATGGCTTCATCCTGTGCCATAGAATTTTTGGTGATTTGCTCTGTGCGCTCTGCGCTCTGTTGAATGCTTTTGAAAATCTTGTTGAACGATTCCGCTGTTTCATCTGCGATGTGTTTGCCATTTTGTACAGCAGTAAGAGCCTGTTGGATGAGGGTTGCTGTATTTTGAGAGGATTCCGTGGTCTTGGCAGCCAAATTCCGCACTTCCTCTGCCACGACTGCAAAACCCTTGCCAGCCTGCCCCGCACGAGCTGCCTCAATGGCAGCGTTGAGAGCCAGAATATTGGTCTGGAATGCAATGTCCTCAATGGTTTTAATAATTTTCTCAATTTGTAGAGAACTGGAAGTGATTTCATCCATCGCATTGAGCATATCTTTCATTTTCTGGCTTCCATTTTGCAATTCCTCCACAGTCTCCTGAGACTCTCTCTGTGCCTGTACCAGATTTTTGGTGTTTTGATCGACCTGCTTTGAGATATCCAACAGTGTGGCAGCCAGTTCCTCCACAGAAGATGCCTGTTCACTGGCACCTTGTCCCAGCCCCTGTGCAGCGTGTGCCACTTGGGAAGCACTGCCGGCAATTTGCTCAGAGGCTTCATGTACCTTGTGCATGGTTTGATTCAGCATGGAGACCAGATTGTACATCAGGTCGTGAATGTTTCTATAAGCACCTGTGTATTGGGATGGGTCTTTGGAGTCAGAGGTGAAATTGCCATTGGCTACATTGGTTAGCCCGTGAGTCAAATCATCAATAATAAAGTTGATTTTCGCAATGGTACTGCTGATTTTTTTTGCCATATAGCCCAGTTCATCTTTAGACTGATAGATTGGCTCATGACCGATTCGCTCAAAATCTCCCTGTTCCAGTGCATCCATTGCATCCACAACCCGTTCCAATGGGGTCTGAATGAAGTGCAGCATCAGACGCACCAGTACACAAATGACTGCGGCAGCAACAACGGTTACAATTAAGATAAAGACACGAGACACAACACGGGCACGGACCACATCATTCTCCTGTTCCAGGGAGTCCTGCTCAATCCGGTCATACAGTGCAATGATTTTTTCGGCGGCGAGGTCAAAATGCGGGGCATAGTCATCCAAGTACATCTGGTAAGCCTCAGTTTTTGCCTCCTGTGTGAATGTGGAACAGAGGCGTATGATTTCATCATTGATCGCAGCAGCATTTTGGATATCCTGCTCGATTGCCTCAATATCGGCAGTATAGGTGGGAGATAACTGTTTCAAGGTTTCCAGATTGGTGAGCAAATTTTCTCGTTCCGTTGCCATGGTACTCACAACCCGATCCATATCCAGAGAGGTCTGTGCAATCATGGCATTGAGCAAATACTGACGGACGGAGAGCATATTTCTGCGGGTCATGCCAATTTCCTCGACCACAGGAAGTGTGACATTGGCATAATGGAGAGCGGAGTCACTCAGTGCCCCCATACCGAAAAGACCAGAGAAACTGATCACAACCAGCATAATAAATATGACTCCATAGGATATAAACAGTTTCGTTTTGAGTTTCCAGTTTTTCATACCACAGATACCTCTCCTAAATTGATGTTTTTCCTCGCCTTTTATGATGATTCATTCTGGAATCCTCCATGTGATAACACAATGGGATGATATCATACCATTTCCTGCATGTATTTGCAATAGAATTTTCCTGTTTCCATAAAATATTTTTATATGGGCTGTTCAAAAGTGTAGCAAAAGGGATGGAAATCCAGTATAATAAAAAAATACACTAAAAAATAATGGAGGAATTTGGAAGTGGATCAAAAGAAGACAAGGTTTCTGTCCTATATTTGTCCCAAATGCAGGCAGTCGGTGATTGTAGAACGGGATGTGTTTGGTCTGGCTGCATCCCCAACCCATATCCAGTGCCCATGCGGAAAATCAGAGTTGGAGATAGAATTTTTACCACAAAGGGTACGTTTACAGGTTCCCTGTGTATACTGTGGTCGAGAGCATCAGGTTACCTGCCCGCCTCAGGCGTTTTTGAGAGAGAAGGCATTGGCATTTTCCTGTAGTATCTCTGGTCTTGACTGCTGCTATATTGGGGAGGAAGGACCCGTGTATACAGCCACAGCCAGACTGGAGCAGGCGATTGATCAGGTGGAAGTGGAGCAGGAAGGGGAAGAACGTACGTTTCTCAATGAGGTGGTGATGGAGGAAGTGCTCTCCGAACTGAAGGATATTGCAGCACGGGGAGGAATTTCCTGTGCCTGTGGTTCCAAAGCATGGGATTTTCAGGTGCAATACAGTGCAGTGGAGTTGATGTGTCGGGAATGTGGAGCACAAATGCGGATTCCAGCAGCCACAGCAGATGATATTGATGACCTGTGTTGCAAAACCAGAATTGTGATTCGGGGGCGAAAGAAAGAATGAGCCAGATTTTTGAGATGACACTGC
The DNA here is from genome assembly GCA_944385095.1 of uncultured Oscillospiraceae bacterium. Taxonomy (GTDB): domain Bacteria; phylum Bacillota; class Clostridia; order Oscillospirales; family Oscillospiraceae; genus Lawsonibacter. The sequence goes on along the minus strand of CALWVS010000008.1, from coordinate 64,377 downwards.
CCATTCGCTCTGGAGAAGTGGATGGAATGGGGAGGTGCAAGGCGTCCGCTCTGTTGGGGCATATGCAGGAAGCTGCCACCGATGCGGTAGAACAGGGCGGTTTTTCCAGAGAATTGACCTTAGAACGCTATGGAAGTTTTTGGATGTTAACGAGACTTTGGTATCACATCAAACGCCCTCTGTTGTTTTCTGAGGCGTTAACCATTCGCACATGGCACAGAGGAGAACGGGGTGCCAGTCTCTATCGAGATTATGATTTGTTTGTAGGACAGGAACATGTGGGAGAATGCGTCTCAAGCTGGGTATTGGCAAACACACAGACAAGAGCACTCTACCGCATGAGCCAAGTGACAGAGTTAAAGGGCACCGATGGGGGGACGTATTGTAAGGAAAAAAAGCTCCATAAACTGAAATTGCCAGAACAAATGGGGTTTGTACAAAAGAGAACACTCCATTACAGTGATACTGATATGAATGGGCATGTGAACAATACAAGATATGCAGATTTTGTCTGTGATGCTCTTTCTATGGAACATCTTTCTCAGGAACAATATCTGTCACAGCTACAGATTGGATATTTGGCAGAGTGTAAGCCTGGGGAACAGATTCATTTACTGGCTGGGCAGCAGGAGGACAAACATTTTGTAAAGGGCATAGACGAAGCAGGCAAAAGTCGCTTTGAAGCGTCGGTGATTTTTGGTGATGTATCTCCTTGACAAAGTTGGGAAAAAAGAGGTACAATGGGACATTATCAATGTTCCAGAGGGACAAACTGTTTCAAACATCAAATGAACAGAGAAAAAGGAGTTGTCGCTTATGGTCAATCAGGATATGTCTCAAAAGTTCGTAAAGCAGGGTCTGACCTTTGATGATGTGTTGCTCATTCCGGCTGCCAGCGATGTGCTGCCAGCAGATGTCAGCTTGAAAACACAGTTGACGAAAAAAATCCAGCTCAACATTCCTCTGATCAGTGCAGCCATGGACACTGTGACAGAGTACCGCATGGCCATTGCCATTGCAAGAGAGGGCGGTATTGGTATTATCCATAAAAATATGTCCATCAGCCAGCAGGCAGAACAGGTGGATATGGTGAAGCGTTCTGAAAATGGTGTTATCACAAATCCGTTCTGGCTGGCTCCCGGTCATACACTGGCAGAGGCCGATGAACTGATGGCAAAATTCCGTATTTCTGGTGTTCCCATCTGTGACAATGGCAAGTTGATTGGTATCATTACCAACCGTGACATGAAGTTTGAAACAGATATGAACCAGCTGATTGACAATGTGATGACCAAAGAAAATCTGGTCACAGCCCCCGAGGGGACCACATTGGCAGAGGCAAGAGAAATTTTGCGTAAGCATAAAATTGAAAAGCTGCCCATTGTGGATGACCAGTTTCATTTAAAGGGACTGATTACCATTAAGGATATTGAAAAGGCAGAAGTGTATCCCAATTCTGCCCGTGACAGCAAGGGACGTCTGCTGGTGGGTGCTGCCATTGGCGCAACTGCTGATGTGCTGGACCGTGTGGCTGCACTGGTGGAGGCTGGTGTAGACGTACTGGGTCTGGATTCTGCCCATGGTCACACCCAGAACGTACTGGAAACCGTCAAGCGCGTCAAGGCATTGTATCCAGATGTCCAGCTCATTGCCGGTAATGTGGCAACCGCAGAGGGTACCCGTGCCCTGATTGAAGCTGGTGCTGACTGCGTAAAAGTGGGTATTGGTCCTGGCTCTATCTGTACCACCCGTGTGGTTGCCGGCATTGGTGTGCCACAGATTACAGCCATTTATGATGCCGCCCGTGTGGCTGCTGAGTATGGTGTGCCCATCATTGCTGATGGTGGTGTGAAATTTTCCGGTGATATTGTTAAGGCCATTGCAGCCGGTGGCAATGTGGTCATGCTTGGTTCTCTGCTGGCAGGCTGTGAGGAGGCCCCAGGTGATACTGAAATCTATCAGGGACGTCAGTTTAAAACCTATCGTGGTATGGGTTCTCTGGCAGCTATGAACCACGGCTCCAAGGACCGCTATTTCCAGGAGAGCAACAAGAAACTGGTACCAGAAGGCGTAGAAGGTCGTGTGCCCTACAAGGGACTGGCAGGGGATACCATTTACCAGTTGATGGGTGGTCTGCGTGCCGGTATGGGTTACTGTGGCTGTCGTACAGTGGAGGATTTGCAGCAAAATGCCCAGTTTGTACAGATTACTGCGGCTGGACTGCGTGAATCTCATCCCCATGATATTTACATTACCAAGGAAGCTCCCAACTACACCATTAGCCCTAACTAAAAGAGTTAAAAAGCCATGCCTTTTGAGGCATGGCTTTTTTTTATAGAAATTCTGTGCTATAATAGGGGCATTCTGAAAGAAGGGCAGTGAGGGGCATGTTGAAACTGTTGCTGGGACGGGCAGGAACAGGAAAGACCACACAAATAGTACATCGTTTGCAGGAACAGGGAAGGGTGTGCCGTCAGATTTTGATGGTACCAGAGCAGCAGTCCCACGAGATGGAACGGCTGTTGTGTCAGGAGGGGGGAAACGGAAGCTCCCTCTATGCAGAAGTGTTGTCCTTTAGCCGACTGACCAGCCGTGTGTTTCAGGCGGCTGGTGGGATGGGACAGGAGGAAATAGACAGCGGAGGACGGCTGTTGCTGATGTATCAGGCGGTACAGGCGTCCATCAACCAACTGACTGTCTATGCAAGACCATCCAGACGCCCCTCCTTTCTCGAGGGCTTGCTGGCTACGGTGGATGAGTTGAAAAGCTGTTGTGTCAGACCAGAGACACTGGTGAAAGCAGGGCTGGAACTGGGTGGCAATGAGGGAGACAAACTGAAAGATTTGGGCATTATCTGCACCGCATATGAGGCACTGACTGCCCGCACTGCATTTGACCCCAGAGACCGGTTGAGCCGAGTGGCAGAAAAGCTGAAAACCTGCCAGTTTGCCAAAGATACAGACTTATGGTTGGATGGATTTACAGATTTTACGCCCCAACAACATAGGGTACTGCGAGAACTGATGATGCAGGCAAATTCTATGACTGTGACCTTGACCTGTGACCATTTGGAGGAAGATGAGGGGGGCAGTGGGATTTTTTCTCCGGCACGCCGAACCGCTGCCAAGCTGATGGAACTGGCAAAACAGGTGCATGTACCATATGAAGTGGAGTTTTTGCACAATCAGGCAAGGGACAGAGTGCCACCATTGCAATGGCTGGAACAGGTGTTGTTTGCCCATGGAGCAGTGGAGCCAGAACAGGGGCAGGAGGCTGTTCAGCTCTATTCTGCCCTGACCCCACGTTCCGAGGTGGAGTGGGTAGCATCTCAAATTCGAATGTTGGTGCGAACCAAAGGGTTGCGATATCGAGAGATTGGTGTGGTGGCTCGAGGCTTTGAACGATACCAAGATTTGGTGGAATCCATTTTTCCACGGTATGAAGTGCCTGTATTCACCTCTGCTATGAGCAGTATTTTGGAAAAACCGGTGCTGTCTCTGGTGGTGTCTGCACTGGACAGTGTGTCTAATGGGTATACCTACGAAGATGTATTCCGCTATCTGAAAAGTGGGTTGACGGACATCACACAGGAGGAGCGAGACTTATTAGAGAACTATGTCCTGAAATGGAACATTCGAGGCAGCCAATGGACACAGAAAAAGCCGTGGAGTATGCACCCGAAGGGGTATGGTGCAAAGTGGAGTGATGAGGACAAAGCACTGGTGGAGCAGTTGGACCAGTTGCGGCGCAAGGTCTCAGAGCCATTGGAGCAGTTGCGGAGCAACAAAGACTGTACTGGCAGGGGGCAGGCGGTGTGCCTCTATCAGTTTTTAGAGCAAATCTGTTTGCCGGAGCGGTTGGAGGAGCGTGTGGAGGAACTGCACCGACGGGAACAGCCTGCACTGGGAGAAGAATACCGACAACTCTGGGAAATTTTATGTACCGGTTTGGAGCAGTGTGCAGCTCTGTTGGGGGAACAGCCTATGGAACTGGGAGAATTTTCTCAGCTCTTTCGTCTGGTGCTGTCCCAGTATGATGTGGGTACTATCCCAGTTTCTCTGGACCGTGTGACAGCAGGAGAGACCACCAGACAGACTGGGCATTCGGTCAAGGTGCTGTTTGTGTTAGGGGCAGATGATGCCTCTATGCCACAGGTCAGCAGTGCCCCAGGGCTGTTGACCGACGATGAGAGAAGCCTGTTGGCAACCTATGGGCTGGAATTAAACCAGTCTACAAGGGAACTGCTCTACCGTGAGATGACCACCGTTTATTTGACCTGTACCAGACCAAAGGAACAGTTGATTGTGAGCTGGGCAGGGCAGGGCAGCGGCGGAGAGGAGCGGCGACCCAGTTTTCTGGTGGAACGTCTGTTGCGACTGTTTCAGGATGTACAAGTGGTGCATGAGGAAGATTTACAGGGACAGTTCCGGCTGGAAGCCCCACTGCCAGCACTGGAACAGGCAGGGCACAACCGGGCAGCCCGTCAGACGTTGGGACAGTTGCCCCGTTATGCCCCAATGATTCAGAGATTGAATGAGGCAAGCAAATGGACACGGGGCAGGCTTTCCACTGCGGCAGTACGGCGGCTCTATGGAAAGCGGGTACCCATGTCAGCATCCAGAATGGATAAATACAAATCCTGTCATTTTTCCTATTTTATGCAGTATGGGCTGGAGGCAAAACCACGAAAACAGGCGGGATTTGATGCGCCAGAGTACGGCAGTTTTGTCCACTATGTGCTGGAGCATGTGCTGAAAGATGAGATGTTCCAGCAGACCACCATAGAGGGCTGGGGACCAGAGGGGAATTACAGCCAAAAGAGGCTGCGCCAACTGACCAAAGAGGCAGTGGAACGTTATGTAGCGGAGGAATTGGGCGGGCTGGAACAACAGACAGAGCGGTTCCGTTATCTGTTCCGCCGGCTGTTGCGCTCGGTTCAATCGGTAGTGGAAAATGTGGCAGAGGAGCTATTGAACTCCAAGTTTAAACCACTTTCCTTTGAATTGGGGTTTGGCACAGGCAAGGATTTGCCGCCAGTGGAGATGACGGTACATGGGGTTACACTGAGTATTTCTGGTTTTGTGGACCGGATTGACGGCTGGGAGCACAATGGAAAACTGTATCTAAGGGTGGTGGACTATAAGACTGGAAAAAAATCCTTTGATTTCACAGAGGTTTGGAATGGGTTAGGGCTGCAAATGCTGCTTTATCTCTTTACCCTCAATGACAGGGGACAGGAACTCTATGGAATTCCGGTAGAGGAAGCAGGGGTGCTCTACCTGCCTGCCCGGGATGCCATCATCAAAGGCAGTCGTACCATGTCAGATGAGCGTTGGCGGGCACAGGTGGACAAAGAATTGACACGCAGTGGGTTAATTTTGGATGACCCGGAGGTGTTGGATGCAATGGAACAGCCGGGGGAGGATGGCTACCGTTTTCTCCCTCTGAAAATCTCCAAAACCACAGGAGAAATTTCCGGCGAACTGTTGGCAAGTGCGGAGCGACTGGGCAAGTTGGGCAATCATATCCAACACATGTTAGAAGAAATCTGTCAGGAAATTGCCCAGGGCAACATCACTGCCGACCCATTTTGGCGTGGTGCAGACAAAAATGCCTGTCAATACTGCGACTATGCCCCAGCCTGTCTCTTTGAGGAAGGCAGAGGGGGAGATTGCCGCAGATGGCTGAGCCATTTGAAGGGCGAGGCATTTTGGGAGAAAATCCAAGGAAATACGAGGAAATAACCATGCAGAACAGCAAAAATATTTTGATTATCAATGATATGCCCGGATATGGAAAAGTGGCACTGGCTGCCATGCTGCCTATTCTGTCCACCATGGGGCACAGTGTCTACAACTTACCCACCGCACTGGTGTCCAATACGCTGGATTATGGAAAATTTACCATTTTAGATACCACAGACTATATGAGAAAGTCCATTCAGGTGTGGCAGGAGATGGGGTTTACCTTTGACTGTATCACTACGGGATTTCTGGCATCCCCAGAACAGGTGGACATCATACAGGAGTTCATTGCCAGCCAACAGAAAGAGGATTTGCTGGTGATGACCGACCCTATTATGGCAGATGATGGAAAACTGTATAATGGGGTCACAGAGGAGACCATTGAGACCATGCGCAGGCTCATTGGTGTAGCAGATGTGATTGTACCCAATGTGACAGAGGCAACCTTTTTGACCGATTTGTACCGGGGACAGGAAGCACTGACCAGAGAGCAGGCAAGACAGGTGGTGGACAAACTTCTGGACTATGGTCCACGCTCTGTGGTAGTGACCAGTGGAGTGGCACAGGAGACAGGGGAACATGTGGTCTGGGGGTACAATGGAAAAACAGGAGCTTATTTTACCTTGCCCTATGAATTTATCAAAGTGCATTTTCCCGGCACAGGGGATATGTTCTCAGCGGTGCTGGTTGGGGAACTGCTGGATGGCAAGCCGCTGGAACAGGCGGTACAGCGTGGGATGGATGTACTGGAAACCCTGATTTTAATGGAGCGAAACGAGGCTGAAAAAAACAAGGGGATTCGGATTGAGCGTTTCTTAGGTCTGCTGCAAAAATAGAAATCCAAAGGAGAGAAAAGATATGGCATTTCCGCTGACCAGAGAACAACAGGATATTGTAAACGACAGAGGCGGGGAACTGCTGGTGTCAGCGGCTGCCGGTTCAGGCAAAACCCGTGTTCTGGTAGAACGGCTTTTGAATCGAGTGACTGAGGAAGGAGTAGATATTGACCAGTTTTTGGTGATTACCTATACCAAAGCGGCAGCGGCAGAACTGCGAGGGCGTATTGCACAGGAACTGTCCCAGCGGTTGGGCGAAAACCCCAATGACCAGCATTTGAGACGGCAGACTACGCTGGTTTATAAGGCGCAGATTTCCACCATCCACGCCTTTTGTTCCAGTTTTCTGCGGGAGTATGGGCATTTGTTGGATTTAGACCCGGATTTTCGCCAGTGTGATGAAAACGAGGCAACCCTTTTGATGGCACAGGTGCTGGAAGATGTGCTGGAGGAGAATTATAAAAAAATCACCGATGGCTGTGCCTTTTCTCTGCTGGTGGACACCATGGCAGCGGGACGGGATGACCGAAAACTGGCGCAAATTGTATTGGATGTGTATGGACGTATCCAGAGTCACCCCAACCCCATGCAGTGGTTACAGGAACAAAAAGAGCAGTGGGCACTGGATGGCATACAGGATGCAGGGGAAACTGTGTGGGGTCAGCTGATTTTGGACAATGTGGGTAGGCAGGTGCAGGACAGCGTCAGAAAACTGGAACTGGCACTGAGGATGTGCCAGCAGGATGAATTACTGTTGCAGAACTATGCACCATCCATTCAAGCCACCTTGGAGGAATTGGACACACTGTCTCTGGCAACGAAAACAGGATGGGATTCTGTGTACGCCTATCTGCCCATCTCCTTCCCAGCGGTGGGACGCAAACGAAAACGCACAATGGAACTCAGTCCCATGGAGGAAGAACAGGTTGCACAACTGACTCAACGGGTGAAGGGGCTGAGAGAGAGAGCCAAAAAGCAGCTCAGCACTTTAGCAGACCAGATGGAAGGGGACAGCAGTCAGGTTTTGGAAGATATGCGCCTGACCCAGCCGGCTGTTCAGGGGCTTTTGGATTTGGTGGGAGAGTTTCGGACCGCCTACACAGAGGAAAAGCGAAAGCGCAGTTTACTGGATTTTTCCGATTTGGAGCACTGTACAGTGCAACTGCTGTATGATGAACAGACAGGGGCATACAGCCAGCTTGCCAAGGGAGTGGGGGAGCGGTTTGTAGAAGTGATGGTGGACGAATATCAGGACACCAACCAGGTACAAAACGCCATTTTCACTGCCATTTCAGAGGCAGGAAACCGACTTTTTCAGGTGGGAGACGTGAAACAGTCTATTTATCGTTTCCGACTGGCTGACCCCACCATTTTTCTGGATAAGTTCAACCGCTACCCTATGGGGACAGAGAAAGAGGAAAAACAGCCCCACAAACGGGTTTTGTCACAAAATTTCCGCTCCAGACCGCAGGTGCTGGAGGGGTGTAATGACCTGTTCCGAAACATTATGTCCACAGAGTTTGGAGAGCTGGACTACACCGAAGAACAGGCACTGGTGCCAGGAGCCACCTTCCCAGAGGGGGAGGACTACAAGCTGGAGTTGAATCTCTATGACCTCTCCTATCAGGACGATTTGGAAGAACAGAATCGCATGGATAAAAATGCACTGGAGGCAAAGGAAGTGGCAAGGCGAATCCGCCAGTTGCTGCAAAAACCCTTGCTCATTCAGGGTGGGCAGGAGCAGAGACCACTGCGTCCCTCTGATGTGATGATTCTGCTGCGCAGTCCCGGTGTGGTGATGCACCACTATGTCCGTGCCTTGGAACAGGAGGGCATTCCATGGAATGCAGAAGGTGGAGATGACTTTTTTGAAAGCAGTGAAATCAATGTGGCACTTTCTCTTTTGCAGGTAGTGGACAACCCCAGACAGGATGTGCCGCTGATAGCTGTGTTGCGTTCCCCAGTTTATGGATTTGAAGCGGATGAACTGGCAGTGATGCGGGCAGGGTGCAAAGGGGATTTCTATACCGCTCTGATGCGTGCGGCAGAGGAAGGAAATGAGAAATGCCGTAATTTCGTCCGGGAATTGGATGCCCTGCGGTTTGGTGCGGCAGACCGCACCTGTACTCAGCTCATTTGGCACATCTATGAGACCTGTAATCTGATGGGACTATTTGGCGCACTGCCAGAGGGAGAAGTACGGCAGGAACATCTCTATACCCTCTATGCACTGGCAAGGCAGATGGAACACAACGGCTGTCGTACCCTGTTCCAGTTTTTGCTTCGGTTGGAACGGATGAGAACCAATGGAAGTAAAATCCAGACGGGCAACAGCGGCAGAGAGGGAGAGGGTGTTTCCATTCTCTCCATCCATCGCTCCAAAGGATTGGAAAAACCGGTTGTGTTCGTCTGTGGATTGTCCAGACGGCTCAATCAGGAAGATATGCGCAGACCTGTGCTCTTTCATCCAGTTTTGGGGTTGGGACCGCGTGGGCTGGAACAGAGCAGAATGGTGGAATATCCCACCTTGGCTCGAAAAGCAGTGGCACAAAAACTGGAACAGGAAATGATGGCAGAGGAACTGCGGCTTTTGTATGTGGCAATGACCAGAGCAAAGGAAAAACTGGTATTATCCATTGCCTTACGGGAGGGAGCCAGAGAACTGGAGCGGTTGAGTGGGGATGTGGCAGTTCCTGTCTCTCCCATTGCGCTGGAACAACAGATGAGTGTGGCGCAGTGGATTTTGCTCCATGTGCTGACCCGTCCAGAGGCGCAAAACCTGCGGGAACTGGCTGGGGCAGGTGATTTGCCTGTTGCAGACAATTTAGGACCCCAGTGGGACATCCATTGGAAGGTGCTCCAACAGGAGGCAGAGGACACCGAACAGGAGGGGTACTACACAGATGCACCACAGCAGCAGGAACAGGAGGAACAGTCCCTGCTGGAGGCGTTGAACTGGTTCTATCCCCACAATGCAGCGGTGCAAATGCCGTCCAAACTGACTGCTACACAGCTAAAGGGGCGCAGTGTAGACGAGGAGAGCAGACAGGAGGCACGGGAGTTAGTACCTCAGACGGCAAGGGCAGTGGAACTGTACAGACCCCAGTTTATAGCCAAAGAGAGAGGACTGTCTGGGGCACAAAAAGGAATTGCGCTCCACCTTGCCATGCAGTATATCCCGTTGGACGGAGACCACAGCAGACAGGGGATTCAAAAGGAATTGGACCGCTTGAAGGCAGGGGGCTATCTCACCCAGCTGCAATATGAGGCAATCTCTCCACGTCCTCTGTCCATGTTCTTTCAGTCGGAACTGGGACAGCGGCTGAAACAGGCAGAAAACAAACGGCGAGAGTTCAAATTTTCTCTGCTGGTGCCAGCAGAACGGTATGAAGTGGGGGTTGAGGGGGAACAGGTACTGCTCCAAGGTGTGATTGACTGCTGGTTTGAGGAAAAAGACGGCATCACATTGCTGGATTTCAAAAGCGATTTTGTCACAAAGGGACAGGAGGCAACCTGTGCCCAGCGGTACCGCCCTCAACTGGAGGCATATGCCATGGCATTGGAAACCATCACAGGAAAAAAAGTGCAGCACAAAATTTTGTGGTTTTTTGGAACTGGCACAGCATACGAGCTAAATGAAAAATAATTGAAAAAAAGGCTTGCATTTTGGGAAAACTTGTGCTACCATGTTAGTTGCGTTTACAAACGATCCTCCAAGGAGAAAGAGGTGAAGATACAATGAAGGCAGGAATTCATCCCGATTATCAGCAGACCACAATTCGGTGTGCTTGTGGCAACGTGATCGAAACTGGCTCCACCCAGAAGGACATCCGTGTTGAAGTGTGCTCCAAGTGCCATCCTTTCTACACCGGTAAGCAGAAGATGGTGGATACTGGCGGTCGTGTCAGCCGTTTCAACAAGAAGTTTGGTCTGGACAAGAAGTAAGATTGCGTCTAAAAAGCCGCACCGAGTATTCGGTGCGGCTTTTTCGCATAAACTTTTCACTGGTGCCGTCATCATGTGAGGCTGCATACAGTAGTTGAGAGCAGAAAATAAGGAGGACTGAGCCTATGTTTAAGAGTATGGAACCAACCGCCTTGAAGGAAAATGTGTTTTCTCTGATTGGTCAGAAGTGGATGTTGATTACCGCAGGAACCAAAGAGCACTGTAATACCATGACTGCTTCCTGGGGTGGGCTGGGTGTGATTTGGGGTGATCCAACTGCCACCTGCTACATCCGCCCTCAGCGGTACACAAAGGAATTTGTAGATCGAGAGGACTATTTTACACTGGCATTTTTTGGGGAAGAATATAAGAAAGCCCTGTCTCTGTGTGGCAGCAAAAGCGGTCGTGAGGTAGACAAGGTAAAAGAATGTGGGTTTACTGTAGAAACCGCCCAATGTGGTGCGCCCTATTTTCAGGAGGCAGAGCTGGTTCTGGTGTGCAGAAAACGGTTTGCACAAGAGATGGACCCAAATTGCATCCCAGAGGAGATCAAAGAGAAGTGGTATCCAGAGCAGGATTTCCACACCATGTATCTTGGAGAGATTGTGGAAGTTTTGACAAAATGTTAACATAAATGGAGGTCTTATGACACAGACCAATGAGAAAATCAATCGGGCAGTGCTGGTAGGGCTTTGGGCACACAGCCTCCCGAAAGAAGAAAATGCCACCGATGAGACCATGGAGGAACTGGTGGACCTGTTGAAAACCGCCGGTGGGGAATGTGTGGGCATAGTACAGCAATCCAAAGACAGCCCCGATCCCAGAACCTTCATTGGGGAAGGCAAGGTGGAAGAAGTGGGAAGTCTGGTCAAAGCCATGGATGCAGATATGGTGATTTTTGACAACAGCCTTTCCCCCTCTCAACAGCGTGTACTCAGTGAGGAGTTGAAAGTCACTGTACTGGACCGCTCTGCCCTGATTCTGGATATTTTTGCAAAGCGTGCCAGAACCAGAGAGGGACGCTTGCAGGTGGAGCTTGCCCAGTATAAATATCTGATGCCCCGTCTGACTGGCATGTGGGGGCATTTGGTGCGGCAGACTGCATCTGGCGGCAAGTCCCCCATTGGTACCCGTGGTCCCGGTGAAACCCAGTTGGAGACAGACCGCCGCCATATCCGCCGTAAAATCTCCAAGCTGGAGGAGGAATTGAAAGAGGTGCGGAGAATCCGTGCCACCCAGCGGGAGCGGAGAATCAAAAATGAAGTGCCCGTTGTTGCCATTGTGGGCTACACCAATGCAGGAAAATCTACCTTGCTCAACCATCTGACAGGGGCAGACATTCCAGCCAATAACCGATTGTTTGACACACTGGACACCACCACCAGAACACTGGAAATTTCAGATACCTGTACGGTGTTGCTCTCTGATACGGTTGGATTTATCCGCAAATTGCCCCATCATCTGGTAGAGGCGTTTAAGGCAACGCTGGAGGAACTGGCATTTGCAGATTTACTGCTCCATGTGATTGATGCCTCTAACCCTGAGTGGAGAGAACAGGCAGAAGTGGTAAACCGCCTGATTGTAGAATTGGGAGCGGAACAGACCCCACGCATTGAGGTATTCAACAAGTGCGATTTGTGGACGGGGGAAATCCGACCACATGGAGAGGGGATTGTTTCTATTTCAGCCAAAACAGGGGAGGGCATTCCAGACCTGTTGTCTGCCATTGGAAAACGACTGGACAATGGAGCCAAACGTGTGACCATCCATCTGCCCTACCATAAAGGTGGTATTCTGGAACAGCTCTACCAAGAGGCAAAAGTGGAGTCTGTGGAGTATGGAGAGACCATTGATATCGTGGCAGTGTGTACCCCAAAAACCATTGGTCAGCTCAGGGAGTTGGTGGAGGGCTGGAAGCCACATAAAGAGCCTTGGGAGGACTAGAGAGAAGGTGGTCAGGGCGTGAAAGAGTATTATATTCCAACAGGAAGCAGCGAAATAGAATTGATTGAAAAACGCTCCCGTTTTATTGGACAGGTCAAACAGGTGGAAACAGAGGAAACTGCCAGAGCGTTTATTGAGGAAACCAGAAAACGCTATCATGATGCACGGCATCACTGCTGGTGTTATCTGATTCAGGATGGACCAGTGCGCTATTCTGACGATGGAGAGCCACAGGGCACCGCAGGTCAGCCCATGCTGAATGTCTTTCAGAGAGAGGGCATTGTGAATGTGGTCTGTGTGGTGACACGGTATTTTGGCGGTATTTTGTTGGGCGCTGGCGGTTTGGTGCGAGCCTATACCCAAAGTGCCAAAGATGCGCTGGATGCCGCTGGTGTCTCAGTGGTGCGTCGCTGGGTGGAAATCCTGTTGCCCTGTACCTATGCCCAGTTTGAACGGGTCAAGCTGGAAACAGAGCAGATGGGCGGTGTGGTGATTGACACAGACTATGGAGCAGATATTGCCCTGACAGTACTGCTGCCAGAGGAACGGGCAGAGGACTATCTTGCCCATATTTTGGATTTTTCCGCTGGAACAGTGGAGGGGATGGTCTGTGGAGAGCGATTGCAGGCAGTACCCATTCGGGAACCTGTAACAAAAGGAGCCTCCATCGCCCAGTGATAACAAGAGAGGTTTGGGATGAATCAGACAAATTTATTTGAAAAATCAATGGTCACGCTGGAATTGCCCCAAATTCTGGAACAACTTGCCGCCTGTGCAGTGACACAGGAGGGCAAGGACAGGGCATTGGCACTGCGCCCTATGTGTGACCGGGATGATGTGCAGCGGGCACAGGAGGAGACCTCCGCAGCGGTGAAGATGCTGGTCATGCGGGGCAGTCCCAGTTTTGGTGGAGTGAAGCCAGTGGCAGCAAGCTTGCAGCGTGCAGATATGGGCGGCAGTCTCAATATGAGGGAACTTCTGGATATTGCAGCGGTTCTGCGTGCCACCCGAAAAGCCCATGACTATGGAATGAGTGAAGAAAAGAGTGTCATTTCCCACCTGTTTGATGGGCTGATGCCCAATCGGCTGTTGGAGGACAGCATCACCAACTCCATTGTAGGTGAGGATGAGATGGCGGACTCTGCCAGCAGTGAGCTTGCTTCTATTCGCCGGAAAATGCGTGCCACTGAGGGGAAAGTACGGGATATTTTACAGAAAATCATCTCCTCTGACCAGTCTAAATATTTGCAGGAATCCATTATTACCATACGGTCTGACCGCTATGTAGTGCCGGTGAAGTCGGAATGCAAAAATATGATACAGGGGCTTGTTCATGATGTGTCCTCTTCCGGCTCTACCTTTTTTATTGAACCCATTGGGGTGGTAAAAGCCAACAATGAACTGCGGGAATTGTTGGCACAGGAGAAAAAGGAGATTGAGCGGATTCTTGCCCAGCTCTCTGCCCAATGTGCAGAGGACCAGGAGAACATTGCCCAAAACTACCGGATTCTCATTTGGCTGGATGGTATTTTTGCCAGAGGGCAGCTCTCTATGAAAATGAATGCCACACAGCCCCGACTTTCAGACCGCTTTTTGCAGTTGAGAAAGGCAAGACATCCACTTCTGGATAAAAAGAAGGCAGTTGCCAACGATTTGGAACTGGGGCAGGGCTTTGATACCCTGATGATTACCGGTCCCAATACTGGCGGCAAAACGGTTACATTAAAAACAATAGGGCTGATTACCCTGATGGCGCAGTGTGGCTTGCATATTCCTGCAAAAGATGACTCCACAGTTCGCATTTTCCATAAGGTGCTGGCAGATATTGGAGATGAACAATCCATTGCTCAGTCCCTGTCTACATTCTCCTCCCATATGACCAATATTGTGGGCATTTTGCAGGAGGCAGATGACAATACCCTCATTCTGTTTGATGAGTTGGGTGCAGGCACAGACCCAGTAGAAGGGGCTGCATTGGCAGCGGCAATCATTGAAAGTGCCAGAGGGATGGGGGCTTTGGTGGCAGCCACCACCCACTATGCAGAGTTGAAAGTCTATGCCATGACCACACCAGGGGTAGAAAATGCCTCCTGTGAGTTCAATGTGGAGACCCTTGCCCCAACCTATCGCCTGATTTTGGGCATTCCAGGAAAATCCAATGCCTTTGCCATTTCCCGCCGGCTGGGATTGCCAGAGTATATCATTGAAAAAGCGGCAGCTCGACTGGATGCAGAAAATGTGCGGTTTGAAGATGTGCTGACCAAATTGGAACAGCAGCGGCAGGAAATGGAACAGGAGCGAGAGGAAGCCCGTCGGTTGAAGCTGGAGACAGAACAATCTGCAAAAGTGGCACAGGAATACCGTAAAAAGCTGGAGGAGGAACGTGCCAAAGTTGTGGAAAAGGCACAGGCAGAGGCCAGAGCCATTTTACAGGAGGCACGGGACGCCAGCGACCTTGCCTTTGCTGAGCTGAAGGACATGAGAAAAAAGCAGGCAAAGGAGCAAAACTGGCAGCAGGTCAACGACCGCAGAGCAGAGGTGCGACGTCTGCTCAACGACACAGAGAAAAAGGTGGGGGGAACGAAGCAAGAGCAGGAAGTGCTGCCACCCACCCGTGATGCAGTGGTGGGAGATACCGTAGAACTGCTGTCTATGGGAACCAGAGCTACCGTTCTCTCTGTCAACAAAGATGGTAGTTTACAATTACAGGCTGGAATCCTGAAAATTTCAGCCAAACAGTCCGAAGTGCGAGTAGTGGAAGGGGAGACCCAGAGCCAGAAGCAGGTGCGGCAAATCATGAAACGGGCAGAACACACCTTGCGTACTGCTGCTGTGCCCAGTCAGGTGGATTTGCGTGGCATGATGACGGACGAGGCCATTGCTGTGTTAGAGCAGTTCTTAGATACTGCCATGATGGGGAAACTGGAAACGGTCACCATTGTACACGGAAAAGGAACCGGAGCTGTGAGAAATGCAGTGCGTACCTATTTGAAACGAAGCCGATATGTGAAATCGTTCCGCCCAGGACGGTATGGAGAAGGGGAAGATGGCGTCACCGTTGCAGAAATGCGGTAGTGAGAAAAAGCCCTGTGCTCCCAATCAAACACAAAACCATATTGCGATTTTTCACAAGAAAGCACAGACAAAAATAAGACATTATTAGCAAAAATAACAAAACCATATGTTCTTGTTCACATTATTTACAAAAAAATGATACATTTTTTAAAAATGTGATTGACGGGAATGGGGGAAATCTGCTATGCTAATAGTACACAACATGACGAGTGCGGAGGTACGGTTGTATGTATAGTCAGGAAGCTGTTGTAAACAATCAGGTTGGGCTGCATGCTAGACCTGCCACCTTCTTTATTCAGAAGGCGAATGAGTTCAAGAGTTCCATCTGGGTTGAGAAGGATGAACGGAGGGTCAATGCAAAGAGCCTGTTGGGTGTTTTGTCCTTGGGTATTGTAAAGGGCACCCCCATCAAGCTGATTGCAGATGGGCCCGATGAGAAGGAAGCAGTAGAGGCTCTCTATAAGATGATCTCCTCTGATTTCTCTGAGTAATTTGAGTACCCTGGAGAGGCACCGCATAGGCGGTGCCTTTTTTATCTCATAGTGGTTGAGGTTTTGTTGTATGGCATGGGATGAGCTGAAGGACAAGGCACACAGACTACCAAAACGACCTGGAGTATATCTGATGCAGGATATACAGAATGAAATCATTTATGTGGGGAAAGCGAAGGTGCTGAAAAATCGTGTCAGTCAATATTTTCAGGACTCCGCAGCACACACAGAAAAGACAAAAGCGATGGTATCACAAATTGACCACTTTGATGTGATTGTGGCAGACAGTGAGTTTGAGGCACTGGTGCTGGAAAGTGCGCTCATCAAACGCCACCAGCCCCGTTATAATATTCTGTTGAAGGATGACAAGGGGTATCCCTATATCCGCCTCTCACCAGAAGCCTATCCCACGTTTTCTCTGGTTGGGCGAGTGGCAGAGGATGGAGCCAGATATTTTGGACCATATGCCAGCCGCAGCAGCACACAAGCCATTGTGGAGGCGTTGAAAAAAGCACTGCATCTTCCTCAATGCCGGAAGGTGTTTCCCCGTGATATTGGAAAGGAGCGACCATGTCTCAATTACCATATGGGACTTTGTGACGGGTATTGCCGTGCGCCAGAGCTACAGGAACAGTATCAGGAGGCAATCCATCAGGCGGTATCTCTGTTGGAGGGGAAACAAAAGGAGTTAAAAGCGGAATTGACAGAGGAAATGGAACAGGCAGCAGAGGAACTGCGCTTTGAACGGGCAGCAGAACTGCGTGACCGTCTGAAAGCCATTGAGTTATTGGGGGCAAGACAAAAGGTGGTATCTGGAGCACTGGCAGACACAGATGTCATCGGGTTTGAGCGTGGAACAGCCAAGAGTTGTTTTGTGATTCTCCATTATATCGACGGAGAACTGGCAGCCAAGGAAATGGAGCTTCTGGAATTGCCAATAGAAGAACAGGAGGCGGATATCCTGTCCCTGTTGGTGCGCCAGTATTATCAAGGGCGTGAACGGATGCCAAAAAAGATTCTTCTGCCCTGTGAACTGCCCGACCAGATTCCCCTCACTCGCCTGTTCTCAGAACAGGTGGGACAAAAAATAGAGCTGTTGACTCCTCAACGGGGTGCAAAAATGGATTTGGTGCAGCTTGCCAACCGCAACGCACAGGAGGAAGTGCAGCGGTTGACCACGCAGGAGGAACGACAAAACCGCCTGTTACAGATGTTAATGGAGTTGCTCCAACTGGATACTGTCCCCAAACGGATTGAGGCATATGACATTTCCAATACTGGTTCAGATGATATTGTGGCATCTATGGTGGTGTACGAAAATGGCAGGGGAAAGAAACGAGACTATCGCCACTTTAAACTCAAAGATATGGATGCACCAGACGACTATGCAGCCATGGAACAGGTGCTTACACGGCGGTTTCAACGGCTGTTAGGTGAAGATGAGAAATTCGGGGCAAAGCCGAATTTACTGCTGATTGATGGTGGTATGACCCATGTAAGAGTGGCTGAACATGTTTTAAAGCAGATGAAATTGTCCATTCCAGCCTTTGGCATGGTGAAAGATGACCGACACCGCACACGGGCATTGATGACCGCTCAGGGGCAGGAAATTGGCATTCAGCACATCCCAGCCCTATTTTCATTCATTGGGCAAATTCAGGAGGAGACCCACCGGTTTGCCATTGAGTTTAACCGCAAACAGCGCAAACAGCGGATACAGGGCTCCCAACTGGACCAGATTCCCGGGGTGGGAGAAAAGAGAAGGGCGCAGCTATTAAAAACATTTAAAAGCATCAAAGCCATACGGGAAGCATCTCAGGAGGAACTGGAGGGGATTGTCCCTGTCCATGTGGCAAAGGCAGTCTACAGCCACTTTCACCCACAGGAAGGAGAGAAAACGCCATGCGAGTGATTTCAGGCAGTGCAAGAGGGCTGCACCTGAAAGAGTTGAAAGGAATGGAAACACGTCCCACCACCGACAGGGTAAAGGAGGGGATGTTTAATGCTATTCAATTTGAAGTACCTGGGAGAGAGGTGCTGGATTTGTTTGGTGGAACGGGACAGCTTGGTATTGAGGCACTGTCCAGAGGAGCCAAACAGGCTACCTTTGTAGATGCCAGAAAAGAGGCAGCCAATCTGATTCGTGAAAACATAAAGTTGGCAAAGATGCAGGACAGGGCAAAGGTGGTGCAGGGGGATTCCATCTCCTTCCTTATGTCCTGCAAAACAAAATTTGATGTGATTTTTCTGGACCCACCGTATCAAACCGGATTATTGGAGAAGGCGATGGAGACCATAGCCGCATTTGACATTCTTCGGGAACATGGTATAATGGTCTGCGAAAGTCCAGTGGAGCAAAAGCTGTCCACAGTGGACATACCCTATGAGAAAGGGAAAGACTATCGGTATGGAGCCATTCAGTTCACCCTATACCGCAATGTGGGGAGTGACAACCACCAATGAAAATTGCAATTTATCCAGGGAGTTTTGACCCAGTTACCCTGGGGCATTTGAATATTATCAAACGCGCAGCCACCTGTTTTGACCGATTGATTGTATGCGTCATGATCAATTCCAAAAAACAGGGGATGTTTACACCAGAAGAACGGGTGGAGCTGCTGAAAAAAGCCACAGCCAGATTTCCTAATGTAGAAGTGGACTATGCAGAGGGATTACTGGCAGCTTATGCCAAAAAAAGAAAAGCCAGAGTGGTGGTGAAGGGGCTGAGAGCGGTGTCTGATTTTGAACAGGAAGTGCAAATGGCAGTGATTAACCGCAAATTAAACCCCAGCTTAGAGACTATGTTTCTGGCTTCCAGTGAAAAGTATACCTATTTAAGCTCTACTGTGGTGAAGGAAATGGCCCGATATGGGGCGAATCTGGAGGAATTTCTGCCCAGAGAAATTGTACATGATGTAAGAGAGCGGATGCAGCAACTACAGGAAAGGACGGAGTAGTACATGGCAAGCGGTGTAGAAGAACTGCTGGATATGTTGTTTAATTTGGTAGATGAAGCAAAAAATGCCCCCCTGTCCAGTGATAAATGTGTCATTGAACGGGACAATGTGCTGGATCTCATTGATGATATCCGTACACAATTTCCTGTGGAACTGGCAGAGGCAAGAAAAATCATGGCAAGCAGGGCAGACATGATTGCCTCAGCAAAGCGAGAAGCAGAGGCAATTCGACGCCAGGCAGAGGAGCGGGCAAAACAGCTATTGGCAGAACAGACCATTCTGCTTCAGGCAAGGCAGAAGGCCAACGAGATGATGCAGCAGGCAGAGGAGCGCAGCCGGGAGCTGAAACGCTCTGCCAATGAGTATTGTGAGGATGCACTGCGGCGTACAGAGGAGGCAGTTGCAGAGGCATACAGTGAAATTAAGACCTCTCGCAGCCGTTTTCGGGCAGCAGCAGGTGCAACTATGACAGTAGCATCCAATTCCCAGCGCACCATCTATGATGCCGGTGCAGAAGAAGAATAAGAACCAGAGTGGGCGGTTGCACAGAGCAACCGTCCTTTTTGCATTGAAATTGCAAGAATGGAAAAAATAAATTTCATTTTCTCAAAAAAATACTTGACCTTTCTTTGATTCTATTGTAAAATAACCCCATGAGTTGCAAAAGGAGGAGAGTATTATGACCATGTGGAAACATGATTCCAGCAATATTTGGTACAATGTGCGGGAGGATTTGGATATTGATGATATGATTTTCGGCGAAGACAGCCGAATGGAACAGAAAAAGGAGCATGTGTGCAGCGATCGATGAAAACAAAATGCTTTGCAAGTCTATGTCTTTTTTAATGCACTACAAGGGTCTACTTTGTGACCACTGATGGTGCATTCTTTTTTTGAAAAAATCGCCAAGAATTCTCAAAGAAGGGCTTGCGTTGTGGAACAAGATATACTACAATAAACATAAGTTGGTCTTGCATCTGTGGAGACCGACGTTCCCGGCAACAGTGTGCTGTCCGTTCACTGACCGGAGTTTGTGAGAAAGACCAAAAGCTACATCTGGACATGAGGCGTACAGGTTCCTAGCTGGAGGAAATTTGGAGGTCGATACGGAATGAAAAAGGTACAGTTTACAGAAACTGTATTGCGAGATGCAAACCAGTCTCTGATTGCAACACGTCTGCCCTATAGCAAGTTTGAGCCCATTTTGGAGACCATGGACAAGGCAGGTTACTACTCTGCTGAAGTCTGGGGCGGAGCAACCTTTGATGTATGTCTGCGCTATTTGCAGGAAGATCCTTGGGAGAGACTGAGAAAAATCCGTGCAAAAATGCCAAATACAAAGTTGCAGATGCTGCTGCGTGGTCAGAACATTTTGGGCTACAAGCACTATCCTGATGATGTGGTGCGGAAATTTGTGGAATATTCCGTGAAAAATGGCATCGATATTATCCGAATTTTTGACGCCTTGAATGATGTACGCAATCTGGAAGTGGCCATTGATGAGACAGTGAAGCGTGGCGCCCATGCTTCTGGTACCATCTCTTACACCACCAGCCCTGTCCATACTCTGGAAAAGTATGTATCCATGGTAAAGGAGCTGCAAAAGATGGGGGTGTCCTCCATCTGCATCAAGGATATGGCTGGTATTATGGGTCCACAGGAAGCCTATGATCTGGTGGGTGCCATTAAGGATGCAGTGCCTGATCTGCCTCTGGTGGTACATACCCACAGCACAACTGGTCTTGCCTTTATGACCTATCTGAAGGCAGTGGAGGCAGGAGCAGATGTGATTGATACTGCGATTTCTCCCTTCTCCGGCGGTACCTCCCAGCCTGCTACTGAAACATTGGCTTACGCACTGCGTCAGTTGGGCTATCAGGTAGACCTGAATGACAAAGTACTGATTCAGATGGCAGACTTCTTTAAAGGTGTACGTGCAGACTTTATTCAGGATGGCACTTTAGACCCCATTTCCATGGCAACTGATACCCAATGCCTGAATTATCAGATTCCAGGTGGTATGCTCTCCAACCTCATTTCCCAGCTGAAAATGATGAATGCCATTGATAAGCTGGATGAAGCACTGGCAGAGACACCAAGAGTCCGCAAGGATTTGGGTTATCCTCCTCTGGTCACTCCAACCAGTCAGATGGTCGGCTCTCAGGCTGTCCAGAATGTGCTGGCTGGTGAGCGGTATAAAGTAGTGGGCAAGGAGATTAAAGCCTATTGCCGTGGGGAATATGGTCAGACACCTGCACCCATTGACCCTGAGATTCAGAAGAAGATTCTGGGAGATACCCCTGTGGTCAAGGGACGTTTTGCAGATACACTGGAGCCAGAGTTTGAGAAGACAAAGAAGGAATTGGGAACAACAGCAAAGAGTGATGAGGATGTGCTGTCTTATATCGCATTTCCTCAGGTTGCAATGGCGTTCTTTAAAGACCGTGAAGCTGGGTTCCCAAAAAAGAAGGAGGAACCCAAGAAAATGGAGTCCAATAAGACTGCACCTGTAACAGCACCTGTTCCCCAGTGGCAGGGACATGTGTATTATGCAGAAGTGCCAGCACCTGCTGTGCCTGGCTACACAACCCGACCAATTCCCCCATTTGCTGCCAGTTATCAGCCCCCCCATTTGAAAATGGGAGTCCGTGAGGACTGCACAGGCAGCTTTACTGTGACCATTGATGGAAAGCCTTTCCAAGTATCTGTGGAGCGTGCAGATGCCCCTGCTGCCCCTGTGGCTGCTGCTCCTGTAGCAGCACCTGTTGTTGCTGCTCCTGTAGCCGCCCCAGCTGCTCCTGCAGCCGCTCCTACTCCCGCCCCTGCCCCTGCGCCTGCTGCTGCTCCCGCAACAGTTGCCGCTGGTGAAACTGCTGTCAACAGCCCCATGCCTGGTAATATCTTTAAAGTAGAGTGTAAGCCAGGGCAGACTGTCAAGGCAGGCGATGTGCTGGTGGTGCTGGAGGCTATGAAAATGGAAATTGAAGTTTCCGCACCTGTCGATGGAACCGTGAAATCTGTGGCTGCTACCGTTGGTACTGCAGTGAACACAGATGATCTGTTGGTAACATTGGGTTAATGATTTTGTGCAGTACGACCCCGGTTGTACTGCACTTTTTTTATAAATTTTCACAAAGGACCTTGCAAAACTACTACCTATATGGTAATGTGATAGTATCATTTAAGTGTGCTCTTTGTGGGTTGTACAGAACAGGAAGCAATGGGTTGCACAGAATTAGGAGGATACTGTGAAAGGAATTGTACTTGCTGCAGGCAAAGGAACACGCCTTTATCCAATGACAAAGCCTGTTTCGAAACCTTTACTGCCGGTTTATGATAAACCTCTGATTTATTACCCCATCTCTATTTTGATGCAGGCGGGCATTTCTGATATTATGATCATTGTGCCGCCGGATGAGACTGAGACCTTTTGTGCCCTGTTGGGCAATGGCAGCCAGTTTGGTATTCAGATTACCTATGCAGAACAGCCAGTGGCAAGAGGAATTGCAGATGCACTGTTGATTGGTCGGGAATTTGTGGGGGAAGACCGTGTGTGCCTTGTGTTGGGTGACAATATCTTCTATGCTCCAACCTTGGGGGAAACCCTGAAAAAAGCGGCTGCAAATCAAAGTGGCGCAACGGTATTTGGATACTGGGTAGAGGACCCCAGACCATTTGGTGTGGTGGAATTTGACCAAGCTGGGCAGGCAATCTCCATTGAGGAAAAGCCGCTGCATCCAAAGTCCAACTATATTATTCCAGGGCTTTATTTCTATGACCATCAGGTAATGGAAATTGCCAGCAATTTGAAGCCTTCTGCCAGAGGAGAACTGGAAATCACCGATGTAAACTTGGAGTATTTAAAACGCGGACAACTACAGGTTGTAGCCTTGGAACGAGATTTCACCTGGTTGGATGCAGGAACAGCAGACAGTTTGTTATATGCCAGCCAAACGGTCAAACAGATTCAGGATGCCACAGGTCGATATGTGGGCTGTCTGGAGGAACTGGGTTTGAGAGAAGGATGGCTGTCTGAAGAACAGGTACATCAAATTGGAACAGAGCTGTCTATGACCTTGTATGGGAAATATTTGCAGTGTCTGTAAGGATAAAAACGGAGGGATGACCTCCGTTTTTTATTTTGCAATAAACAGGTAAGCAATAAAGATAAAAACATGTTGAAAATCAACAAATAGTGTGGAAAGCACAAAAGAATGGTGAAAGACAGAGGAATATATCTTGCAAAATGAAATTCTTTGTGGCACAATAAAGAACAGTGAGAGAAAGGAATGGCAAAAAACAAGGAGGGGTATTGTGAGGCGATACAGACAGGTAACAGGTTCTATTTTATGCCTTTTGCTTTTGATGATCACTGCATTCTGGCTGCTGCCAAGCTATGCTGCCCCATCAGAACAAAATACAACAACAGTTCTCTTTACCCATGATTTGCATTCCCATTTTCTGCCTCAAATTGGGGAAAATGGAGAAGAAACCGGCGGCTATGGGCGATTGATGACCGTTTTAGAAGAACAGAGACAGAAGTACCCAGATGCTTTGACGCTGGATGGAGGCGATTTTTCGGTTGGGTCTCTGATTCAAGCACTATACACCAGAGAAGCCCCTGAATTGCGTACCATGGGGGCGATGGGATTTGATGCCACCACAGCGGGCAACCATGAGTTTGACCATACTGGGCTGGGATTTGCGGAAATGCTGCTGGCAGCCCGTCAGAGCAATGAGGTGCTCCCTGCGCTGTTGATGGCAAACTACCAACCTGCACCAGAGAATCCAGACCAGTTGGACATTCAAAGGGCGATGGCAATCTATGGCGTACAGGAGAGTATGCTGTTGGAGCGTGGAGGCGTGACCTACGGAATTTTCGGTCTCATGGGGGAGGATTCCGATGCATGTACACCAGAATCTGGATTCCTGTTGGAGGACCCTGTTCAGGCGGCAAAACGATGTGTGGAACGGCTCAAGGAACAGGGGGCAGAGTTTATTATCTGTCTCTCTCACAGTGGCACAAATGAAAAGGAATCTAAATCTGAGGATGTGCAACTGGCAAAAAAAGTGGATGGAATTGACTTGATTGTATCAGGGCACACCCATACCACATTGACAGAACCCATTGTAGTTGACTCTACCTATATTGTCTCAGCAGGTCCTTACTGTGAAAATTTGGGCAGCATTACATTATCGTGGGATGAAAATGGGAAAACACTGGTGGATTATCAGCTCATTCCCATTGATGAGAATGTGGAATCCAATCCAGAAGTGGATCAGTTGGTGCAGGGATGGAAAGAACAGGTCAGTAAAACATATCTTGCCCCATTTGGTCTTACCTATGATGGGGAGCTGACGCAAAGTACATTCCCCATTTTGGAACCAGAGAAAGGGGTACAAGAGGGAAATGCACTGGGAGAACTGGTATCAGATGCCTATTTATGGGCAGTGCAGCAGGCGGAGGGAGAAGACTATGTCCCTGTGTCATTGACCGTCATCGCCGATGGGGTGTTGCGTGCCTCCCTGCCCTCTGGGTCGTTGACCACTTCTCAGGCGTTTGATGTGCTGTCTATGGGGGTGGGAGCAGATGGGAGTTCTGGTTTTCCGCTGGTATCCTGCTATTTGACAGGGGAAGAAATCTGGAATTTGCTGGAGGTGGATGCATCCATCACTCCTATCATGCCAGAGGCGCAGTTATACTGTTCTGGAGTGGAATATACTATCAACCCCAGACGTATCCTATTGAATCGGGTGTCAGAAGCCAATTTTGTCAACGAGTATGGAGTGGCAATTCCTATTGAAGATGACCAGCTCTACCGGGTAGTCAGTGGAATGTACTCTGCCCAGATGCTGGGTACTGTGAAAGATAAGTCGTTTGGATTGCTTTCCATTGTTCCCAAAGATGCCAATGGAACCCCCATTGAAGATTTTTCAGAACACATCATTTACCGACCAGAAGGCGGAGAGTTGAAGGAGTGGTATGCGCTTGCTTCTTATCTTCAGTCTTTTGGAGAGGAAGGGGTTTCCCAAAACTATGCACAGAGTGATGGACGTAAGCAGGTTGTACCCAGCCTGAACCCCATTGAACTGTTTAAAAACCCTAATCGTATGACGATTATTGTGTTTGTTGTAGTGATTCTTGTTGTGCTTCTTGTGGTGTATTTTGTCTATCGAGCAAGAAAGGGGAGACGCTACAGACGGAGGAATTCATTTTTTTAAGGGTGAAACCTCATGCAGTGCTTGCTGCATAGGCGATAAATTCAGGGAGACTTTCATTAGAAGAAGATGAAAGAGTCATTCAAGGAGGAGAAACCGTGAAACAGCAGTATCAAATCGTACACAAAAAGGTGCTGACACCAGAAATCAGCCAGATTTCTGTCCATGCACCCCTGATTGCTGCCAAAGCAAAGGCAGGTCAGTTCATTATTTTGCGGGTAGATGAAAATGGGGAGCGGATTCCGCTGACCATTTCCAGCACCACAGAAGAATTGGTCACTGTCATTTTCCAGAAGGTGGGGGCAACCACACTGGCACTGGATGAACTCCAGGAAGGGGATTACCTCCATGATTTTGTAGGTCCTCTGGGTGAGCCAACTCACATAGAGAACTACGGTCGTGTGGCAGTGCTGGGCGGTGGTCTGGGCTGTGCCATTGCCTTGCCTGTTGCCAAGGCACTGACAGAAGCAGGAAACACAGTTGACCTGATTGGTGGATTTAAGACCAAGGAGATTGTCATTCTGGAGGAAGAAATGTCCAAGGCATGCACCAATCTGCATGTGTGTACCGATGATGGCACCTATGGGTTCCACGGTTTTGTCACCAACAAGTTGGAGGAACTGATTGCAGGCGGTGCAAAGTTTGACCATGTGATTGCCATTGGTCCTCTGATGATGATGAAATTTGCCTGTAAACTCACAGAGAAGTACAACATTCCCACCACAGTCAGCATGAACCCCATTATGATTGATGGAACTGGCATGTGTGGTGGCTGCCGTCTGACCGTAGGCGGTGAGGTGAAATTTGCCTGTGTGGATGGTCCCGATTTTGACGGGCATCAGGTAGATTTTGATGAAGTAATTGCCCGTAACGCAACCTATCGTGATTTTGAAGCCCAGCACAAGAGAGACCATCTCTGCCGTCTGGGAGGAGGTGCTCTCAATGGCTAATATGCAGATGACAAAGACCCCCATGCCTGAACAGGAGGCACAGGTACGCAACAGCAACTTTTTGGAAGTGGCTCAAGGCTACACCTTAGAGCAGGCAATCAACGAGGCACAGCGGTGCATTCAGTGTAAAAACCCCGCCTGTGTCAGCGGCTGCCCTGTGGGCATTCCCATTCCTCAGTTCCTGCATGAGGTGGCAGAAGGAAATATTGCTGCTGCCTATGAAATTCTCTCCAATGCCAATGCGCTGCCCGCTATCTCCGGTCGTGTCTGCCCTCAGGAGAACCAGTGCGAGGGCAAGTGTGTCCGTGGCATTAAGGGAGAGCCTGTGGCAATCGGTCGTGTAGAGCGGTTTGTGGCTGACTGGGCAGCAGAGCAGGGCATTGCCAATGTGGCAACTGCACCCAAAAACGGGCACAAAATGGCTGTGGTAGGCTCTGGTCCTGCTGGGTTGACCTGTGCCGGAGAGCTTGCCCGTATGGGATATGAGGTCACGGTGTTTGAGGCATTCCATACCGCTGGCGGTGTGCTGACCTATGGTATTCCTGAATTCCGTCTGCCCAAAGCCATTGTAGCCCGTGAGGTATCCAATCTGGAAAAAATGGGTGTAGACATTGAAATGAATATGGTCATCGGTAAGATTTTGACCATTCCTGAGCTGTTTGAACGTGGTTATGAGGCAGTGTTCATTGCCTCTGGTGCAGGTCTGCCCATGTTTATGAAGATTCCCGGAGAGGGTCTGGTGGGTGTGTACTCTGCCAATGAGTACCTGACCCGTATCAACTTGATGAAGGCCTATCAGGAGGACAGCCCCACACCCATTCTGCATAATCAGAAAGTTGCAGTGGTTGGCGGCGGTAATGTGGCAATGGATGCTGCACGTTGTGCCAAGCGTCTGGGTGCCGAGGTACATATTGTGTACCGCCGTGGTGAGGAGGAACTGCCTGCCCGTCGGGAGGAAATCCACCACGCCAAAGAGGAAGGCATTATTTTTGATTTGCTCACCAATCCTGTCTCCATTGAAGGGGATGAAAAGGGCTGTGTGGAGTCCATGACCTGTATTCGTATGGAGTTGGGTGAACCAGACGCCTCTGGTCGCCGCCGTCCTGAACCTGTGGAGGGCAGCGAATTCAAAATGGAAGTGGATGCAGTTATCATGGCACTGGGAACCTCTCCTAACCCCATGAGTACCAAGGGAACCCCTGACCTGGAAAAGACCAGAAAGGGCTGTGTGGCAGTGGATGAGAGTGGTCATACCAATTTGCCCGGTGTCTTTGCTGGTGGTGATGCAGCTACCGGTGCAGCCACTGTTATTTTGGCAATGGGTGCAGGCAAGCAGGCTGCCAAGTCTATGGATGCCTACATCAAAAGCAAACAATAAGAATGATTGCATATTGTATTGCAGGCGGCACAGAAATTCTGTGCCGCCGTTCTTTTTCTGAAAATCCGCAAAATGTGCTATATGACTTGTGTGTAGTTTAAAAATGTGATAAAATACCCAGTTAGTGTATAAACTGTAATACCAATGCGTATTGTTACCTGAATGAGGTGTTATAAGCAATGAAAATTGTTGTATTGGCAGGCGGGCTTAGCCCAGAACGGAATGTTTCACTTTCCTCTGGTGCAATGGTATGTGAAGCCTTGCGGAACAGAGGGCATCAAGTGGCACTGGTGGACCTGTTTTTTGGGACAGAGGGGATGAATGGGGCAGTAGATCCCTATGATACCCCCATTCCACAGGCATTGAAAACCATCAGCCCACAGGCTCCCGATTTGGAGCAGGTGAGAAAAAGCCGCAAAGGAGACAGTCAGTCCCTGATTGGTGCAGGGGTACTGGAATTGTGTGCAGGGGCAGATGTGGTGTATCTTGCTCTGCATGGAGCATGCGGCGAGGATGGAAGAATTCAGGCAACGTTGGATTTGCTGGGGATTCCCTATACAGGTTCCGGCTATTTGGGTTCTGCCATTGCCATGGACAAGGATTTGACCAAGCAACTGGTGAAACAGGAGGTCTTGACCCCAAACTGGCAGACTGTGACCGTTACAGAGGACAATCTGCATCAGTTGGCAGAGGAGACAGAATTGCCTGTCGTGGTAAAACCCATTGCCAGTGGTTCCTCCATTGGGGTCTATATGGCACACACCAGAGAGGAGCTACTCCATGGGCTGAAAGAGAGCATAAAACTGGGTGGCAAAACCGTGCTGGAACAGTATATTCAGGGACGGGAAATTCAAGTGGCAGTGCTCAACGGTCGTGCCCTGCCATCCATTGAAATTATCCCACAGGCAGAGTTTTATGACTATGCCAACAAATATCAGCCAGGGGCAGCCAAGGAAGTTTGCCCGGCAGAAATTCCACCAGAGTGGGAAAAGAAGGTGGGAGAGGCTGCTCAGAAGGTATTTGCACTGCTGGGGCTTTCTGTATATGCAAGAGCAGACTTTATTGTAACAGATGCAGGTGAGGCATATTTTCTGGAAATCAATACCCTGCCGGGGATGACTCCCACCAGTTTGGTGCCACAGGAGGCACAGGCAGTGGGGATTTCCTATGGGGAATTGTGTGAGCAAATTGTAGACGCATCGGTTCAGGTGCGTCGGAGAGGAGAATAAGAGAGAATGGAAGCCATAACTGTGGGAGAACTGCTACAGGCAGTGGGCGGTACCTTGTTGGGAGCTGGGGCAGATTTACAGGCAACAGTTTCCTGTGTGGACACAGACAGTCGCAACATCCACAAGGGGTCTCTCTTTCTTCCGCTGGTGGGGGACCGCTTTGATGGTCACGCCTATATTACCTCTGCACTGGAACAGGGGGCGGCTGGCTGTATCACTGCCCGGGAACGGGAGACATATCAGCCAGGTAAGTTCTACATCAAAGTGGGGAATACCCAAAAAGCCCTGCGTGACCTGGCAGCATGGTATAAAAACCGTTTTGCCATCCCCTGTGTGGGTGTGACAGGCAGTGTGGGAAAAACCACAGCGAAGGATATGATTGCCTCTGTACTGAGTGTAAAATATAAGGTTTTAAAAACAGAGGGGAATTACAACAATAATATTGGACTGCCATTGACTCTGTTGCGACTGGACAGCAGCCACCAGATTGCTGTGTTGGAAATGGGAATGGATCGCTTTGGCGAGATTGACTATCTGGGTGAACTGGTACAGCCAGAAGTGGGTGTGATTACCAACATTGGGGATGCCCACATTGAACGACTGGGCAGCCGTGAAAATATATTGAAGGCAAAGTGTGAGCTATTGCCCCACATCAAGAAAGATGGACTGCTGATTCTCAATGGAGATGATGCCTTGTTGTCTACTTTGCGGGGAAAGACGCCAGTGCATACTGTGTTCTGTGGTACAGGGGAACAGATGGATTATACTGCTACTGTGTTGGGACAGGACAGTATGGGTCATATTACCTGTCACATTCAGACACCTGACATGGTGCAGCAGGTACAGATTCCCGCTTTGGGTGCGCATATGGTCTATCCCACGCTGATTGCGGCAGCCGTGGCGGAGCGGTTTGGGCTGACAGGGGAGGAAATTGCAAAGGGGATTCGCCGCTTTGTGCCCACCCGTATGAGAATGAATCTGGTACAGCGGGCAGAGAATATCACCATTTTGGATGATACCTACAATGCCAATCCCCAGTCCATGCGTGCAGCCATCCATGTACTGGCGGACACTTCCAGCCAGTGGAAGGTGGCAATTTTAGGGGATATGTTTGAACTTGGCTCCTATGCCCCAGCCCTGCATCGGGAAGTTGGAGACTATGTGGGAAAACAGCACATTGACTGCCTGATTGCAGTGGGAGAGCTGGCGTCCAACATAGCAGAGGGAGCCAGAAATGCAGGGGTACAGCAGATATACCACTGTAAAGACAAGGAGGAGGCAAAGAAGGTATTGCCTCAGGTGGTACGGGCTGACAGCACCCTTTTGGTGAAGGCATCCAGGGGCATGAAAATGGAAGAACTGGTGGCAGAATTGATGGAGCTGACCAAAGCAGAGTCGTGAGAAACAGAACGAAAGAGGAACACTATGATCGATATTTCAGTGACCAATCTGGTCAAGGAATTTGAGGTGGGAACCAGATTACTGGATGGGCTGTCGTTTCAAATTGACACCGGAGAGCGTGTGGGGTTGCTGGGACCAAATGGCTGTGGTAAAACCACGCTGTTGAAAATTCTGACTGGGTCTATGGACTACGATGAGGGAGAAGTGGTGCTGGCAGCAGGAAAAAAGCTGGGGCTGATTTCCCAGATTCCTGTCTACCCAAATGGATATACTGTAGAAGATGTATTGGCAACTGCTTTTGTGGAACTGCACCGTATGGAGGGAGAGCTTGCAGAGTTAGCCAGCCAGATGGGGGAAGACCCCAGTTTACTGGAGCGGTATGACAGACTGATGACCACATTTGAGACTTCTGGCGGCTATGAGATCGCAACCAGAACCAACAAGGTGTGCAATGGCTTGTCTATCTCTCAGCCCATGCGGGAGCAGCTTTTTGACAGTCTCTCTGGTGGAGAGAAAACACGGGTGAATCTTGCCCGTCTGATTTTGGAAGATACCGATATTTTGTTATTGGACGAGCCTACCAACCATCTGGATTTGAATGCAACCGAGTGGCTGGAGGACTATCTGGAGCAATTTAAGGGAACTGTGCTGACCGTCTCCCATGACCGCTATTTTTTAGACCGTGTGGTGGGAAGAATCATTGAAATTCAGCACGGAAAAGCGGAATTTTATGCAGGGAACTATACCTTCTATGCAGTGGAGAAGGAACAGCGATACCTGACTCAACTGAAGCAGTATGAAAAGGAACAGGCAAAAATTGCGCAGTTGGAGGCAACAGCCCGTGTCATGCATGAGCATGGAACAGAGCGGATGCACAAGCAGGCATTTGCTATGGAAAAACGGATTGAGCGCATCCGGCAAACCCAGCGACCCACAGGCAGAACCAGAGCCATCACTGTTCGCTTCGGAGAGAAGGAGTTCCGAGGGGATGAGATGTTCACCCTGAAGGGAATTACAAAATCATTTGGAGAGCGCACCCTGTTTTCAGGACTGGGGGTTGAGGTAACAGGTGGAGAGCGGATTGCCCTAATTGGAGACAACGGCAGCGGAAAATCCACCCTGTTAAAGATTTTACTGGGGGAAGAACGGGCAGACCAAGGGAAAATCCGCTTTGGTCCCACAGTGAAGATGGGCTATCTGCCCCAACACGTCCATTTTTCCCATCCAGAGCGGAATTTGGTGGACACCTTGATTTATGAGCAGGACTGCACCACTCAGACAGCCCGAAACCGCCTTGGTTCTTTTCAATTTCGGGGTGAAGATGTGCTGAAGCCTGTTTCTGCCCTTTCCGGTGGGGAACAGAGCCGACTTAAATTGTGTATGCTGATGGATGAAAAAATCAATCTGCTGATTTTGGACGAGCCCACCAACCATCTGGACATTCAAAGCAGAGAGTGGATTGAACAGGCAGTGGAGGAGTTCGAGGGAAATCTGCTGTTTGTTTCCCATGACCGCTATTTTATTGACCGGTTTGCCAGCCGTATCTGGTTGCTGGAGCATGGGTACCTCACAGATTTTCGTGGCAGCTATGAGGAATTTCAGGCAGCCAGAGCCAAAGGTGCAGCAGGTAAGGCGATTTCCACCATTCCCGTTGCAAAAGAGCCAGTGGCAGCCGTGAAAGAGAAGAAAGAGAAACCCAAACGGACAGGTGGAACCAAGCAACTGGAAAAAGAGGTCAATGCGGCAGAGCGAGCCATTGCCAAAATTGAGGAACAAATGGAGCAACTGGAACGTCAAATAGAGGAATCTGCCTCTGATTACATGAAGTTACAGGAGCTATGTGAACAAAAGGAACTGCTGGAAGGACAGCTTCAGGAGCAGTATGATTTGTGGGAGCAGAAAGCCGCAGAACTGGAGGAGGCACGACAGGGATAGAAAGGAGCCAAAATGAAAACAAAAGTATGGCTGAAACGGCTGAAAATACTGGTTCTCTGTGGAATGGGAGCGGGTGTTTTGCTGTTTTTCTTGTCCTTTTGTGCTGTGTTGTATGGAGATAGAGACAACATCCGTGGGACTCCGGATGTGATGTTGATTTTGGGTTGTGAAGTAAAGCCGTGGGGACCATCGGAATTGCTTCTGGACCGGCTGGATGAGGCGTTGGGCTATTTGGAGGAGAATCCACAACTGCCAGTGATTGTCAGTGGTGGGCAGGGTCCCACAGAGCCTACCTCAGAGGCGCAGGCAATGGCAGACTATTTGGTGGAACATGGGATACCAGAACATCAGATTTTATTGGAGGACCAGTCCACCAATACAGCAGAAAATATGGTGTATTCCTATCAACTGTGGCAGGAACAGGGGGAAGACAGCCATGTATTGGTGGTGTCCAATGGGTTCCATCTGACACGAGCGGAACTGCTGGCAGAGCGTGCCGGTTTTGAGGAGGTATCCACACTGGCAGCACCATCCAGCCATGCACCAAGCAAGCTCAAAATGTATGTGCGAGAGCCATTGGCACTGGTGAAATCCATTTTATTTGACCGATAACGAGGAAAGGAGGTAGCATATGCTGGATAAATTACAGGCTGTAGAGTCTCGCTACAGTCAGATTGAAGCGAGGCTTGCTGCCCCAGAGACATATGACGACCCTGCACAGGTGGCAAAGCTGAACAAAGAGCAAAATGAGCTGGCACCACTGGTAGAGACTTACCGCCGTTATGTACAGGTGAGAGAACAGAAGGCACAGGCAGAGGAACTGCTGTCTGACCCTGAAATGAAAGAACTGGCACAGGAAGAATTCTTAGAGGCGAAGGAGCAGTTGGAGCAGTTAGAACAGGAACTGCGTATTTTACTGCTGCCCAAAGACCCCAATGATGATAAAAATGTCATTGTAGAAATTCGGGCTGGTGTAGGAGGGGAGGAGGCTGCCCTTTTTGCCCACTCCCTCTACCGTATGTACTCCATGTATGCGGAGAGAAACCGCTGGAAAACAGAAATTGACAGCCTCAATGAGACAGAATTGGGGGGCATTAAGGAAATTTCCTTCACCATTGAGGGAGCCGGTGCATACTCCAAGCTGAAATTTGAAAGTGGTGTCCATCGGGTACAGCGTGTGCCAGAGACAGAATCTGGCGGTCGTGTGCATACTTCTACTGTGACGGTGGCAGTTTTGCCGGAGATGGAAACGGTGGATGTACAGTTAAACCCTGCGGATATTGAAATGCAGGTGTTCCGTTCCTCTGGTGCGGGTGGTCAGCACGTCAATAAAACATCTTCTGCGGTGCGTCTCATTCACAAGCCCACAGGGACTGTGGTAGAGTGTCAGCAGGAGAGAAGCCAGTTCCAGAACCGGGACAAGGCCATGCGTATTCTGGCTTCCCGTCTCTACGAGGCAGAACAGGAGAAAATTTCCAGCGAGTACACCGCAGAGCGCCGCAGCCAGGTGGGTACAGGGATGAGAAATGAGAGAATCCGCACCTATAATTTCCCACAGGGACGGGTGACAGACCACCGGATTGGTTTGACATTATATAAAATTGACGCTATTATGAATGGCGATATTCAGGAAATTTTAGAGGCTTTGAATACTGCCGACCAGGCGGAACGGCTGAAAGCGGAGTCTAACGAACGATAAGGAGAACAACAACATGGATATGTATATACACTATAAAGAACTGCCAGAGGGATTGACTTTGGCAGATTTTGTAGGAGAACTGACCGAAGTGCTGGAAGATAACGGAAGTGTGTGCGGCGGCGAGGAGGGCAGACTGGACCTTGATTTAGAGGACGAGACTGTCAATCCAAAATATGCACAGATTGCAGTGAAGGCATACTTACAGCGTGCTGGATTTTCCAGAGAGACTGCGGTAGAAATTGGCGGTATGGAAATTGGAATTTACGAGTGAGGTCAGCAATGTTTACCCATGTGATTTTTGATTTGGACGGTACCTTACTCAATACCATTGATGACCTTGCAAATGCTGGGAATCATATGTGTCGCCAGTATGGCTTTCCAGAACACAGTGTAGACCAATATAAGAAAATGGTGGGCAATGGGCTGAGAAAGCTGGTGGAACGATTTGTGCCAGAGGGCACATCTCAGGAGACGCAGGAGGCAATTTTTGTTGCGTTTAAGGCATACTATGACCAGCACAAAGAGGACAAAACGGCTCCCTATGCAGGGATGCCGGAACTGGTGCAGGAGCTGAGAAATCGAGAAATTTCTGTGGCTGTGCTCACTAATAAGGCAGACAAAATGGCTGCTGCTGTGGTCAACAGCTACTATCCCAATCTCTTTCCTGTGGTACAGGGTGCTGTGGAGGGAAAACCGGTCAAACCAGACCCAACCATGCTCTATGTCCTCATGGAGAAGATTGGAGCAAAGCGAGAGAGCACCCTGTTTGTGGGGGACAGCAATGTAGATATGCAGACAGCAAAAAATGGAAGTCTGACAAGCTGCGGTGTGCTCTGGGGTTTTCGCACCAAAGAGGAACTGGAGCGGGAACAGGCAGACTATCTGGTAGAGACCCCACAGGAGCTATTACAACTGATTCTTGATGGAAACAGAAAGTAAGAGGCGGTTTGGTGAATACAAAGCAGTTAACCAAGGCAGAATTAGAAGAAGCAGCACAAATTTTACGGCGTGGGGGACTAGTGGGGATTCCCACAGAAACGGTGTATGGACTGGGAGCCAACGGGTTGAACCCAGAGGCAGTGGAGCATATTTTTCAAGCCAAA
This sequence comes from uncultured Oscillospiraceae bacterium, assembly GCA_944385095.1. GTDB lineage: Bacteria > Bacillota > Clostridia > Oscillospirales > Oscillospiraceae > Lawsonibacter. The sequence goes on along the minus strand of CALWVS010000008.1, from coordinate 29,471 downwards.
GGTCGCCCACAGGATAACCCACTGATTTTGCATATTCCTACTGTGGCGTGGCTGGAACGCTACTGTCAGGAAATTCCCTCCACTGCTTATGAGTTGGCACAGGCATTTTGGCCGGGTCCCCTGACCATGATTTTGAAACGGAAAGACTGTGTCCCCGATGTGGTGACGGCAGGAATGGAAACGGTGGGCATGCGCTGTCCATCCCATCCCCTCTGCTGTCAGCTTCTGGAACTTGCAGATGTTCCAGTGGCCGCTCCATCTGGAAATCTGTCTGGCAGACCCAGCCCCACCACTGCGGCAGACATGAGGGAGGATATGGATGGGAAAATTGATGCCATTCTGGAAGGTGGTAGTTGTTCGGTGGGGGTGGAATCTACCATCATTGACCTGACCTGTACACCGCCTAGACTACTGCGCCCCGGTGGCATTACATTGGAACAGTTGCAGAAGGTACTGGGGGAAGTGGCAGTGGATGCCGCTGTCACAAGGCAGTTACAGAGGGGAGAAAAACCAAAGGCCCCGGGCATGAAGTACAGACATTATGCGCCCAAAGCCCCTGTGATTGTGGTAACAGGAAAACCGGAGGAGACAGCCGCCTATATTTTGGAGCACAGTACCAAGCAGGAGGGTGTTCTCTGTTTCGAGGAATACGAGCATCTGTTTCCAGAGAATCAAGTGCGTTCCATTGGTTCCAGTGGGGACAAAAATCAGCAGGCCCGCAGGATTTTTCAGGCGTTACGGGCGTTTGACCACACAGATGTGACACAAATTTGGGCACAATGTCCCGATACCTCCGGTATTGGGCTTGCCATAGCCAACCGCCTCAAAAAAGCGGCTGGATTTCATGTGATTGATTTGACATACTAATAGAAAAGTGAGACGATGTAATATGAAATTTGAAGTAAAAAACAATGTGGCAGTGGTGGAACCAGACCAGATTCTCTCTGATGAGCAGTCTGCCCAGAATTTGATTCAGGCAGTGCGCTTTCACACTGGCTGCTCCGCTGTGGTACTGCATCGGGAAGCCTTTGACCCTGAACTGTTCCGCCTGTCCAGCGGTGTGGCAGGAAAGGTGCTGAAGCAGTTTACAGAACAGAAAATGCGTCTTGCCATTGTGGGCGATTTTTATGACTGTTACCAGACCTCTATGGGTGCCTTTATTTTTGGCTGTAACCGCAGTAAGCAGATTGGCTTCTGGGAAAATGAGGCAGAGGGCATTGCATGGCTGAATAAAATTGGCTGAGACCATGTTTATTTTAGGGATTACAGGTCCCACTGGAGCGGGGAAAACCACAGCATTGGCAGTGATTGAGCAGATGGGGGGCTGTATCATAGATGCAGATGCCACCTATCATCAGTTGTTGGAGCAGTGTGCCCCTCTTTGCAGTGCATTGGTGGAGGCATTTGGGGCAATTTTGGGGGAGGATGGAAGAATTGACCGAAAGAAGTTGGGAACCATCGTCTTTCAGGATGCCGAAAAATTGGAGCAACTCAATCAAATTGCCTACCCCTATATTGTGGACGCAGTGAAACAGGAGATAGATGGGGCACAGCAACAAGGCTGTCCACTGGCTGCCATTGATGCCATTGGGCTGTTTGAAAGTGGGCTGGATGGTTTGTGTCATAAGACGATGGCAATTACTGCCCCACCTGAGATGCGAATCCAGCGTATTATGGCAAGGGAGGGGATTTCTGAGGACTATGCCCGTTCCCGTGTGAGAGCACAGAAGCCAGATGATTTTTTCCAGTCCCACTGTGATGTGGTGTTTCTCAATGATAATTTAACCATAGAAGCATTTCAAGCACAGATACAAGGGCAACTGAACCAATTTTTACACAATCAGGAGGGTTAAGAACATGTCAGAAGAAAAGAAAATGACCCGTGGAGAGCAGCTTCGCAAGGCTCTTTGTTATACCAAAAAAAATGGTTATGACAAGGTAGAGGCAGCAGAGCTGGAGGCGATGGAGACGTACAGCATCGGCTATAAACAGTTTTTGGATGCTGGCAAGACAGAACGTGAGTGTGTGGACTACACCATTCGACTGGCAGAAGCGGCTGGCTTCAAAGAGTACAAGCGTGGCATGGAGCTGAAGGCAGGGGACAAGGTCTATCAGGTCAACCGTGGAAAGGCGATTGTGTTGGCTGTAATGGGTCAGAAAGGGCTGGAGCATGGTGTCAGCATTGGAGCTGCCCATATTGATGCCCCCCGTATTGACATGAAGCAGAACCCCCTCTATGAGGCAGATGAACTGGCATTCCTGAAAACCCACTACTATGGCGGAATCCGTAAATATCAATGGGTTGCCATTCCTCTGGAACTGCATGGTGTGGTGGTGCTGAAAAATGGGGAGACCATCCGTGTGTCCGTGGGCAACGGAGAGGGAGACCCTGTGTTTACCATTGATGATTTGCTGCCTCATCTGGGTGTGGAGCAGTCCAAGAAGCCTTTGGGTGAAGCCATTCCCGGTGAAAGTCTGAACATTTTGGTGGGAAGCCGTCCTTTTGCCGATGATGAGGGTGAAAACCGTGTGAAACTCTGCACATTGGAATTGCTTCATAAGAGATATGGCATTGTAGAGGAGGATTTTGTCAGCGCAGAACTGAGCGTGGTGCCTGCATTCAAAGCCAGTGATGTGGGATTTGACCGCTCTATGATTGGAGCATATGGGCATGATGACCGTGTGTGTTCCTATGCTGCCCTGGCTGCCATTTTACAGGTGGAGCATCCAGAGCGGACTGCCATCTGTATGCTGGCTGATAAGGAGGAAATCGGCTCAGAAGGTGTCACCGGTATGAAATCTGCTGCTTTTGATACCTTTATGGAGGATTTGTGCGCAGGGCAGAATGTGCCTCTGCGTGTCTGCTATGAGCACTCCTTCTGCCTGTCTGCGGATGTGACTGCCGCCTATGACCCCAACTTTGCAGATGTGTATGAGAAGCGCAACAGCGCACTGGTCAACTATGGCATTGGAATTTGCAAGTATACCGGTTCCCGTGGTAAGTCTGGTGCCTCGGATGCCTCTGCTGAGGTGGTGGCAAAGGTGCGCAGCATCTTTGATGAAGCCGATGTACTTTGGCAGACTGCGGAGCTGGGCAAGGTGGATGCCGGCGGTGGCGGAACAGTTGCCATGTATATGGCAGAGCGGAACATTGATACACTGGATGCAGGTGTTCCTGTTCTGTCCATGCACGCCCCATTTGAGACTGTGGGCAAGCTGGACTGCTATATGACCTTTAAGGGCATGAAGGCAATTTTTGAGGCAAAATAAGCAGAAAAGGGGGAATCTTGCGGGATTCCCCCTTTTTGTGTGTAATTTTCAATAAACTGCACACCCTATCTGGGAAAGGAGTGTGCAGATATGGACGAACAGGAACAGACACAGGGAACTACAGCTCAAAATATTATGGACTTTGGTTCCTCTCTGGTGCAGACAAAATGTGGAACCATTCATGTGCTAACCATTGTAGGGCAGATTGAAGGGCATCAGGTGTTACCACCCAGCGACAAAAGCACAAAATATGAGCACGTCATGCCCCTGCTTGCCATGGTAGAGGAGAGCGAGGAAATTGATGGGCTGTTGGTGCTGCTCAATACCGTGGGGGGTGACATTGAGGCAGGGCTTGCCATTTCTGAGCTGATTGCAGGGATGTCCAAACCCACAGTCTCTCTGGTGCTGGGTGGTGGGCACTCCATTGGGGTGCCTCTGGCAGTTTCAGCAAAAAAATCCTTCATTGCCCCATCGGCTGCCATGACCATCCATCCAGTGCGTCTGAATGGGCTGGTGATTGGTGCACCTCAGACTTTCTACTACTTTGAACGGGTACAGGAGCGTATTATCCAGTTTGTCACTGCAAACAGCCACATGAAACGGGAAGTGTTTACCAAAATGATGATGCAGACCGGGGAACTGGCCGCAGATGTGGGCAGTGTGATTTACGGTGGGGAAGCAGTAGAACTGGGGTTAATTGATGAAATTGGTGGATTGTCCGCTGCATTGGACTGTCTCCACAGGATGATTGCACAGAGAAAACAGGAAAACAACCAGTAAATATTCGGTAGAGTCTGGAGGTCATACAGGCTCTACCGAAAATTTTTTTCAAAAGTATTCCAGACTGCTTGCATTCCAGAAAAAACTTGAGTATGATAGAGGCTGTGGTTGCTGTGATAACAACAGCAGAATGGAAGGGGCTGCCTGTGTGAGGACTGATGGGGCATCCCTTCCCCAAAGAAAAAGGAGAGAGAAAACGTGGAAAGATTGTGTCCTCAGCTTTTGTTGTCTCTGAAGGAGTATTCAGGGGCAAAATTCACCAAAGACCTGATTGCCGGTGTAATTGTGGCAATTATTGCCCTGCCCCTGTCCATTGCATTGGCACTTGCCTCTGGTGTGTCACCAGAGCAGGGTCTGTATACTGCTATTGTGGCAGGGTTTCTGATTTCTGCACTGGGTGGCAGTAAGGTGCAGATTGCAGGACCCACTGCGGCATTTGCTGCCATTGTGGCAGGCATTGTGGCAAGAAATGGTATGGATGGTCTGGCGGTGGCCACTGTGCTGGCAGGTGTTCTGCTGATTTTAATGGGTGTTTTGCGGATGGGAACCATGATTAAGTTTATCCCATACACCATCACCACCGGTTTTACCGCTGGTATTGCTGTGACCATTCTGGTTGGGCAGTTAAAGGATTTTTTTGGCGTCACCTTCAACCATTCCCCTATTGAGACAGTTGAGAAACTGGAGGAATTTGTGGCATGTATTGGGACTGCCAGTGGATACGCCATTTTGGTTGGCTGTGTGGCACTGGTCATCCAGATTGTGTGGCCTCGCTTTGTACAGCGTGTGCCTGCTTCTTTGATTGCAGTGATTGTCACCTCTGCTATGGTAAAGCTGCTGGATTTGCCAGTGAATACCATTGGGGATTTATACACCATTTCTGGGGAACTGCCCAAGCTGACAATCCCAGAATTTTCTTATGAAACCGTGGCTGCGGTGCTGCCAGATGCCTTTACCATTGCCATTCTGGCAGCCATTGAGTCGCTGTTGTCCTGTGTGGTAGCAGATGAGATGATAGGCTCTCGTCACAATTCCAACATGGAGCTGGTGGCGCAGGGCGTGGGCAATACTGCCTCTGCGCTGTTTGGTGGCATTCCTGCCACGGGAGCCATTGCCCGCACCGCTGCCAACATCAAAAATGGCGGTACGACCCCCATTTCAGGTATGATTCATGCTGTGGTACTGCTGTTGACACTGGTATTTTTAATGCCATATGCAGCCCTGATTCCCATGCCTTGTATTGCTGCGATTCTGTTTTTGGTGGCATACAATATGAGCGGCTGGCGGGTGTTTGTCCGTGTATTGCGCCAATCCCCCAAAAGTGATAGTGCAGTTTTGTTACTTACCTTTTTCCTGACGGTGGTATTTGACCTTGTGGTTGCCATTGGGGTGGGGTTGTCCCTTGCCTGCCTGCTGTTTATGAAGCGGATGGCAGATGTGGCAGTGATTGAAGAATGGAAATACATAGAAGATGATAAGGACGAACAGGGGCGGTATCGTCCCGTCCCCAGCCATGTGATGGTCTATGAGATTACCGGTCCCATGTTCTTTGGTGCTGCTGACCAGATTCCCCACATTCAGCCTGGGGAACGCCGCAGGGTAATGATTTTGCGTATGCGCAGTGTGCCAGCACTGGACATCACTGCATTGAACAGTCTGTGCAGACTGTGGGAGGAGTGCCGCCACCACCGCATTGAACTGATTTTTTCCCATGTGAATGAACAGCCCATGTCTGTGATGAAAAAAGCTGGGTTCTATGATGCAGTGGGAGGTGCAGACTATTTTTGTGCCAACATTGATGAAGCATTGGAAAAAGCGGCACAGTTATAAGGGTAGTAATGGGATCATTTTTCAATGATGAGCAGGTCGCAGTCAAATGACTGCGACCCGTTTTATGGTATGAAGTAACCATAATGAAAAACACATATACGAAGTCAAATTTAATAGAAAAATAGTTGTTAGAAAAAAATAGTTATGATACAATGAAAGATGTTTGGCTGCGAAGGAGGCATGTACTATGGCAAAAAATAAGTTAGTTGCCCCAGTTGTGAAATGGGTTGGAGGTAAACGTCAACTTTTGGGCGAGATTACTCCTTTACTTCCTAAGCGGATAACATCATATTGTGAACCATTTTTGGGTGGTGGAGCAGTGTTATTTTCAATTCAGCCAACAAGGGCAATTGTGAACGATCTAAACAGTGATTTAATTACAGTATATAAGGTTATTAGAGATGATATTGAGAAATTACTGGAAGAATTAAAACGACACGAAAATACTCCAGAATATTTCTATACTATCCGAGATATGGATAGGGATAAAGAGAGATACCAAAGTATGTCTGAAATTGAAAGAGCTTCAAGACTAATTTATCTTAACAAGACCTGTTTTAATGGGTTGTTTAGAGTAAATTCATCTGGTGAATTTAATTCTCCTTTTGGTCATTATAGAAATCCAAACATTGTCAATGAGCCTGTACTTAGGGCCGTTAGTAAATACTTTAATGCCAGTCATATCACATTTTGCAATGAAGATTTTTCCCAGACGCTTAAACGAGTAAGAAAAGGTGGTTTTGTATACCTTGATCCACCCTATGATCCAGTCTCAGATACAGCAAGTTTTACAGGATATAACAAAGGCGGATTCGGCAAAGATGAACAAATCAGATTAAAGGAATGCTGTGATGAGTTAACTAAAAATGGGATCAGATTTATGCTCTCAAATTCAGCAACAGGGTTCATTAAAGAGTTGTACAAGGACTATGATATTACCATAGTAAAAGCCAAAAGGGCAATTAATGCCGATGCAAGCAAGCGTGGCTCTATTGAGGAGGTGCTTGTTAGAAATTATGGGAAAGAATGATGCTGCCTGGGAAAAACTCTTTATTAAATATCATATACTTGACGAGATTGAAAGAAATGGTCAATTCATTATTTCAGCTAATCAGATTAAAGAATTTCGAGAACCAAGATTGATGACTAAGTTTGACCACAAAGTCAACTTGCCAAAGATTTTTGCAGAAAACCAATTGGCGATTTTACCAGTTACCCGTGGTGACTATAGTATATCTTCTTTTTCAGCTTACAAACAATTTGATCCACCATCTGGAGAAGTTGAGAGGATTTCGATTCCATCGCATATTCAAAGTTTGATGCCACAATTTATAGTTAGTGAAGCCATTGCACTGAACTGTGCGAATGCGTGTGGAATTTTAGAAGATTTTTTAGAAGATGAGGAATTAGTGCCGACCGTTAGTGGACGTATGAGTTCAGGTGAGTTTGACTTCAAGATTGACACTACATTAGGTACAAGAATAGTGTCTGTTGTTAACTCCCAGATTGAGATTGATGCTGCATATGAAGGAATCAACTATCTCTCCTTGTTTGAAGCAAAAAGGGACTTGTCAGATGATTTTCTTGTGCGTCAACTATATTATCCGTTTCGTGTTTGGAGTAATAGGGTTACTAAGACTGTAAAGTCGATTTTTCTAATCTTTTCAAATGGAATATTTAACCTTTATCAGTACCAATTTGATGATGTACAGGGATACAATTCACTTAGATTAGTAAAGCAAAAAAACTATATGATTGCAACTAAAATTCAGTTGTCAGACATTGAAAATTTGCTTTATTCATTACAATTGATAGTTGAACCAGCAGTCTCATTTCCTCAAGCAAACAGCATGATAAGAATCATAAACCTTGTGGAACTGCTATACGAAAAACCCATGACCAAACATGAGATTACTTCAGAATATGCATTTGATGAACGTCAGACCAATTATTACACGGATGCATGTAGATACTTGGGACTGATCGATAAGGAATCGAATAAAAATATAATATTCAAGTTATCGTCTGTAGGGTATAAAATTATGCGTTTGCCATATAAGGAGCGTCAACTAGCTATTGCAAGACAGATTTTGATACATCGTGTTTTTAATGAAACCCTCAAATTATATTTGAAGTGTGGAGAGATACCTTCTACAAAGAAAATTGTACAAATTATGAGAGACTCAAACCTCTACCATATAGGATCTGAAAATACATATGCTAGGAGAGCTTCTACAATCACCGCTTGGGTGAACTGGATTTTGAGCATTATTGATGATTGATAATCGCTGGTATCAATTTTTAAAGATAAAAATCCGCTTGAAAAGAATCGTAAAAATTAGAAAATCCAAGCAGGAGGGCGATTATTGCGACTTCCTGCTTGGATTTGTTTTCTGAAATCGGAGATTTGCGTTTCTTACCCTTTTTTATCGGTAACTCAGAAGATCTGATACCTCTTTGCGTTTGGGGGCTGGGGACTCTGCGGCAGGGTGTCCCACAGCGATGAGAGCCATCAGTTCCTGTTCTGGTGGAATTTGCAGATACTCTTGTAGAGCCAGACGGTCAAAGACACCCAAAATCACAGAGCCAAGCCCGGCTTCGTGGGCAGCCAGACAGAAGGTTTGGGCAGCAATGCCACAGTCATAATATTGCTAGCCCTCTCCACGGTCGGTATCATAGGTGCCTTCCCGGGTGAAACCGCTGCGGTTTTTCACAAAAGTCTGTGCAATTAACAAGGGACTGCCTTTGATGATATTGGCATTGTGGGAAAAGGACATACAGAAGTGGTCTGCAATGTAGTCCATAGTCTCTCTGGTTTCAATGGCAATATAGCGGCTGATTTGAGTGTTTTTCCAACTGGGGGCATAGGAAGCAACGGAAATAATCTCCTCCAGCAGAGCGTGGCTCACAGGCTCCTCTGTGAAGCTGCGCACACTGCGGCGTGTGCGGATACAAGTATTGGTGTCCATTGGCTAAATTCCTCCTTATAGACTGGTTTATCTTTATGGTAGACAGATTTAGAGTCACTGTCAAGAGAAAAATCGCCTCTTTCCAAGAGGAGAAAAGTGTGGTACACTGTACTCGTATCTTTGTTTGTGTAGGAGGTCTCCATGCGGATTTTAGGCATTGACCCGGGGGTTGCCACCATTGGGTTTGGGCTGATTGAAGCACAGCGGCAGAAAAACACTCTGTTGCAGTATGGGGTCATCAGTACCCCACCGGGGATTCCACTTGCCAGCCGTCTGTTGCAGATTTCACAGGATATGCAACAACTGTTAAAGCAGTTTCAGCCGGAGGAGCTGGCCATTGAGGAGTTATTTTTCTCTAAAAATATTACAACTGGTATTTCCGTTGCCCACGGCAGAGGGGTCATTTTGCTGGCAGCCGAGGAATTTGGGGTGCCCATTTATGAATATACCCCCATGCAGGTGAAACAGGCAGTGGCAGGGTATGGAGGTGCAGATAAAAAGCAGGTTATGAAAATGACCCAGCGGTTATTACATATGAAGCAAATTCCAAGACCGGATGATGCCGCAGATGCACTGGCCATTGCAATCTGTCATGGACGGGCTGCCACCTCCCTTTTGAATCGAGAGCGGGAGTTTCACCCTGAGCAATACCAGACAAGATAGGGAAAGGAATCGAATTTATGTTTTATTATTTAAAAGGAATGGTGGCACATCTGGACGCAAATCTGGTGGTTATGGATTGCGGCGGTGTGGGATACGCCTGCCGCACCACCAGTTATACCCAGTCAGCACTGAGAGTAGGAGAACAGGGCAAAGTGTTTACCCACCTCTATGTGAGAGAGGATGCCATGGAGCTGTTTGGATTTGCCACACAGGAGGAGCTGAATCTGTTTCAACAGTTGATTTCTGTTTCCGGTGTGGGACCAAAAGCGGCACTGTCCATTTTGTCAGCCAGTACACCGGCAAATCTGGCACTGTCCATCATCACAGGAGATGAGAAGGCGTTGACCTGTGCACAGGGGATTGGAAAGAAGATTGCTCAACGGATTATTTTGGAATTGAAAGACAAGCTGGCAAAGGGACAGACCATCTCCATGCAGGGGGAGACCTATGGTGGCACAGGAATTACCATTATTCCAGAGAATAAACGCTCGGAAGCTGCCGCAGCCCTGGCAGTATTGGGCTATTCTCAAAGTGAAATTAACATTGCACTCAATGGAATTGCATTGGATGGTCTAACCTTGGAGCAGGTGATTAAGCAGGCACTGAAAAAAATGATGAAGCCATAAGGGGGGAACGCAATGGCGATTGATTTTTCTGAAGTGGAATTTGAACCGGAGGAGGAACCTCTGGTTTCCACCAGCCATACACGGGAGGACGATGGAGAAGGCTCCCTGCGTCCCCAGACTTTACGGGAATATATCGGACAGGAAAAGGCGAAAGGAAATCTGGAGGTTTTTATTCAGGCTGCAAAAATGAGAAGTGAACCTCTGGACCATGTGCTGCTTCACGGTCCCCCGGGGCTGGGAAAGACCACGCTTTCCTGTATCATTGCCAATGAAATGGGGGTCAATGTGCGCATTACCTCTGGACCTGCCATTGAAAAGGCAGGAGATTTGGCTGCGTTATTGACCAATCTCAATGAAAATGATATTCTGTTTGTGGATGAAATTCACCGCCTCAATCGGGCTGTGGAGGAAGTGCTGTATCCAGCTATGGAGGACTATGCCATTGATATTATCATTGGCAAAGGTCCATCTGCCAACTCAGTGCGGCTGGATTTGCCCAAGTTTACCCTGATTGGAGCCACCACACGGGCAGGGCAGCTATCTGCTCCTCTGCGTGACCGCTTCGGTGTGACTTTGCGCTTGGAGCTGTACACACCGGAGGAACTGGCGAAAATCGTCACACGCTCCGCCGGAATTCTGGAAGTGCCCATTGAACAGGATGGAGCCATGGAAATTGCCAGAAGAAGCAGAGGAACCCCCCGTATTGCCAACCGAATGCTGCGTCGGGTGCGGGATTTTGCACAGGTACGGGCTGGAGGCGTGATTACAAAAGAAGTGGCAGATGCAGCACTGACCGCACTGGAAATTGACCCACTGGGACTGGATACCATTGACCACAGAATGCTGTTGAGTATTATTCAGAACTATCAGGGTGGACCAGTTGGATTGGAGACACTGGCAGCCACCATCAATGAGGAGTCTGTCACGTTGGAAGATGTATATGAACCCTATCTGATGCAGTTGGGATTTTTGACCAGAACCCCAAGGGGTCGCTGTGTGACCAAAAAGGCATATGAACATCTGGGGCTGCGTGTGGCAGAGGGACAAAGTGGATATGAGCAACTGACCTTCTAAAAAGAGGAGTGTTGGCATATGCTGTTTTGGATTTTTATGGTGCTGATGTCCTTGCTCATTCCGGCTGTCATGGTGGGCTGTGGCTGGCTGTTTTTGCATCATCCACCAAAGACAATCAATGGATGTTATGGCTACCGCACCAAGTGGTCGGGCAAAAGTCAGGAGACATGGGCATTTGCACATGCGTACTGCGGCAAACTCTGGATGAAACTGGGATGGTTTTTGTTGCCGATATCCATTTTGGGAATGCTCCCTGTGTTTGGGCAGGGCGAGGACCTGATTGGGACATGGGGCGGCATTTTGACAGTCATACAGAGTGTTGTTATGGTGTCAACCATTGTGCCGGTGGAGCGTGCCCTGAGAAAAAATTTTGATGAATATGGTAGAAAGAGGTAATCAATCAATGGGAAAACTGTTTGGAACAGATGGAATCCGTGGCGTTGTGAATCAGGGGCTGGATGCAGACCTTGCCTATAAAGTGGGACTGGCAGCGGCAAAAGTGCTGGCAAGCAACAAGAAAAATGGGGAAAAACCACTGGTGACCATTGGGAAAGATACTAGAATTTCTGGTGATTTATTGAAAGGCTCCCTGATTGCGGGACTGTGTACCGCAGGGGCAGATGTGCTGGATTTGGGTACACTGCCCACACCCGGTGTGGCATGGGTGACGGTGGATGAGGGGGCAGATGCAGGCATTGTGATTTCTGCCTCCCATAACCCATTTGAACATAATGGCATTAAAATTTTCAATGGGCAGGGCTTTAAGCTCTCTGATGAGCTAGAGGAAAAAATTGAGGAGATTGTCCTGTTTGGTCATAACAACGTGGAGAGAAAAACCCATGGGGACATTGGCAAGGTGAGTTATGTGGCACCCAAGGCGGCATTTGACTACATTGACCATCTGAAATCCACTGTGACCAGTGACCTTGCCGGGCTGAGAATTTTGGTGGACTGTGCCAATGGTGCCTCTTATACCACCGCTGCTGCCCTGTTTGACCGTTTTCCAAAGTTACAGACTGATGTCATCAACGCCGACCCTGACGGAGTGAACATCAATTATAAGTGTGGTTCCACCCATCTGGACAGTCTGGCAGCCATGGTAAAGGCAGGGGGCTATGATATGGGCATTGCATTCGATGGCGATGCAGACCGCTGTCTTGCTGTGGATGAGCTGGGCAACCTGATTGACGGGGACCAGATTATGGTAGCCTGTGGAATGGACATGAAGGAAAAAGGGAAACTGCCAAAGGATACTGTGGTAGCTACTGTTATGTCTAACTTGGGGCTGCATGTATATGCAAAAGAAAATGGGCTAAAATTGGAATGTACCGATGTAGGCGACCGAAATGTGCTGGAGTGTATGCAGGCAAAGGGCTATATGCTGGGCGGCGAACAGTCCGGGCATATGATTTTTCTGGAATACGCCACAACTGGTGATGGTCAGTTGACTGCGCTGCAAATTTTGGCACTGCTGAAAGAGAGTGGAAAGAAAGCCTCAGAACTGTTTGGAGCCTGTGAGCGGTATCCCCAAATCCTCATCAATGTGCCTGTGGCAAACAACGACGTGAAAAAGGCGATGATGGCAAGCGATACCCTGTGGGCAGCGGTTAAGCAAGAGGAAGAAGCCTTGCAGGGCAGTGGTCGTATTTTGGTACGTCCATCTGGTACAGAAGCCCTGATGCGTGTGATGGTAGAGGCAAAAACTCCAGAAATTGCCAAGGACACAGCCCAGAGATTGGCAGACCTGATCCCCACTTTGGTCTGAGATTTTGAGAGAAGAATTTTGGGGATATGGGAGATTAAACAAAAAAATTCTATATACCCCTTGACAAAACCAGTCAATTTGTTTATGATGGATTATGACCAGAAGAAAAGAAGGAAAAACCAGAACTTCCAATCCCTGACAGATGAGGAACTCTGTACCTTGGCACACACTGGTGAAGTGCAGGCAGAGGAGGAGTTGCTCACTCGATATGGGCGTCTGGTGCGTGCATATGCACGACCCCTGTTTCTTGCCGGGGGAGACAGCGAGGACCTTGTTCAAGAAGGTATGCTGGGACTTTTGACTGCCGTACGCAGCTATCGTGGCGAGAGGGACGCATCCTTTCGCACTTATGCAGGTGTCTGCATCAAAAATCGGCTGATTAGTGCAGTTCGGGCAGCACAGGGACAAAAACATTCCCCTTTAAACCAAAGCGTTTCATTCGAACCCCCTCTTTTTGACGGAACCAATGCGTATCTGTTTTCCAGCGAAGAGAGCCCAGAAGATGTCATTATTGGCAGGGAGGAACTGAGAGAGCGTCTGGATGCTCTGAAGGGCCAGTTATCTGAGTTCGAAGCAAAAATTTTGCCCCCGTATCTGTGCGGTCTGTCCTGTGGAGAGATTGCAAAGGGGATGGGTTGTTCTGCCAAGTCTGTGGACAATGCAGTACAGCGCATCCGCAGAAAGGTGGCAAGGCAATCCAAGTCTGGCGCATCCAGCGAGAGCTGATCGCAAATATTACACCACCCATCCAATTATATCAATGGGTACGATTCAAAGAGAGGGAATCCACATGTACGAAGACAAGATTTTAGTTTGCAAAGAGTGCGGCAACGAGTTCACCTTTACTGCTGGTGAGCAGGAGTTCTATGCAGAGCGCGGCTTCCAGAACGAGCCTCAGCGTTGCAAGAGCTGCCGTGATGCCCGCAAGAACGCAGCCCGTGGTCCCCGTGAGTTCTTCACTGCCACCTGTGCTGCCTGCGGCGGCGAGGCCCGTGTACCTTTCGAGCCTAAGTCCGACCGTCCTGTTTATTGCAGCGACTGCTTCGCTAAGATGCGTGAGCAGGGCTAATTGAAACAGCCACTGAAAAAGGATATCCATTTGGGTATCCTTTTTCTATTGCAATTTTGATTCAGATAGGGTATACTGGGTTCACATTGATTTAGAAATGGAGGATTTTCTCATATGACCATTACAAAAGATACCATCATTGGTGATATTCTGACCATTGCACCCGATACCGCTCCCCTGTTTTTGGAAATTGGTATGCACTGCCTGGGCTGCCCTGCTTCCCGTGGTGAGACTGTGGAGCAGGCCTGCATGGTTCACGGTGTAGAGGTAGAGGAGCTGCTGGCAAAGGTCAATGCGGCCATTGCCAATCAGCAGTAATCAATCAAAGGGCTGGAGTGGGTTATCTGCTCCAGCTTTTTTCATAGAGAAAGGAGAAACACCGTGGAGTTGACACCCAGATTGAAACTGGTTGCCAGTTTGGTGCCAGAGGGCGCAAGAGTGGCAGACATTGGAACAGACCACGCCTATTTGCTTGCCCATCTGTTGACAGAGGGGAAAATTCCGTTTGGCATAGCGGCTGATTTGAGGGAAGGACCCCTGAGCAGGGCAAAGGAGACTGCGAAACTCTATGGCTGTGAGGACAGAGTATCCTTTCGCCTGTGTGATGGGCTGACCGGTTTGCAGGCAGGGGAAATGGACATCATTGTCATTGCAGGAATGGGGGGAGAGACCATCTCTCATATTTTGGCGGCGGCTCCCTGGGCAAAGCAACCAAATATTTCTCTGATTTTGCAACCTATGAGTACACAACCAGAATTGAGGGAGTGGCTTCTGTCCAATGGCTATGAAATTGTAGAGGAACATCTGGCACAGGAGGGAGAAACCCTCTATGTGGTCATGGAGGTGCGAGGAGGGCAGAGCCAATCCTACACAGAGGGGGAACTTTGGGCAGGTAAACAGAGCCATGCCCCATTGCGTGGAGCCTATTTACAACATCAACTTAACCGGCTGAAACGGGCGGTGCAGGGTTTGGGGCAGTCTCAACAGCCGGAAGCACAGGAGAGAAAGCGGAAGCTAGAAGGGCTGATTTCTGAGTTGTCAGATATGAAAAAGGAGTGGGAACAGTGGCAACCATAGAGGGAATTTACAATGTGATAGACCAATTTGCACCATTTCACACCCAGTTGGGATTTGATAATGCCGGATTTTTGGTAGGGCATGGAAAGCGGACTGTGACCAAAGTGCTGGTGGCACTGGATATCACACAACAGGTGGTGCAGGAGGCAAAGGAGATGGGAGCGGAGCTGGTTGTGTCCCATCATCCGGTGATATTTCATCCAGTGAAAGCACTGACGGATGAAACCAACACAGGAGCCATTTTGCTCCATCTGGCAGAGGCTGGAATTGGTGCTATCTGTGCCCATACCAATCTGGATGCTGTGGCTGGTGGGGTCAACGACTGTCTCGCCAGAGTGCTGGAGCTGACAGAGGTGGAACAGCTTGCACAGGATGGAGTGGACGAACAGGGACAGCCCTATGGCATTGGACGGGTGGGGTCAGCCCATACAAAAGGGTTGTCTGCTATGGACTATGCCGCCTATGCAAAGGAGCGTCTGGGTGCTGCCAGTGTGCGTGTGGTGGATAGTGGCAGAACAGTATCCCGTGTAGCAGTGGGTGGCGGCTCCTGTGGCTCTATGTTACAGGAGGCAGTACAGATGGGCTGTGATACCTTTGTGACAGCCGATGTCAAGTATGACCAGTTTCTGGAGGCAAAGGCACTGGGTATCAATTTGATGGATGCAGGGCATTTTGCCACAGAAAACGTGGTCTGTGCCCCATTGGCAGCCCATTTGAAACAGGCAATGCCAGAACTGGTGGTGCAGGTTTCCCAACAGCACAGAGAAGTGTATCACGGGATTTAGAGAAAAATTTTGCTTGCTTTTTATGAAAAGTTGTGATATACTCCCATAGTCTGAATAACGGGCGATCCTCTGTGTGGGTCTCTTACAGGGGTAAGAGACAATATCCCGCAAGAACGCCTCTACAACAGGAGGAAAAGAACATGGATAAGTTAAAGGCTTTTAGCGAGAAGCATCTGAAGGCAGAGCCCCCAGTTGTGGCTGTGGGTGATACTGTGCGTGTACACCTGAAGGTGAAAGAAGGAAACCGTGAGCGTATTCAGGTTTTCGAGGGTACTGTCATTGCCAAGAAGCATGGCGGCATTGAGGAGACCTTCACCGTGCGCCGTGTTTCCTACGGTGTTGGTGTTGAGAAGGTGTTCCCCATTCACGCTCCTTCCATTGACAAGATTGAGCTGGTGCGTCATGGTAAGGTTCGCCGTGCAAAGCTCTACTACCTGCGTGGTCGTGTGGGCAAGGCTGCTAAGATTAAGGAAGCCCTGTAATCCAAACCAAAAAAGAGTGGCAGCAATGCCGCTCTTTTTCTATTTTTGTTGCGCAAAGGAGGCGAAATGTATGTATATTCAATGGTATCCCGGTCATATGACCAAGACACGACGGCAAATTGAGGCAGATTTGAAACAAGTGGATATTGTGGTGGAGATTATTGACGCCAGAATTCCCATTGCAAGCCGAAATCCAGACATTGATGCCATCACCGCAGGAAAACCAAGGCTGGTGATTTTAAACCGTGCAGACCAGGCGGATCCCACAGGAAACCGCAGCTGGGCAACATGGTTCCGAAAAAAAGGCTGGTCTGTTTTGGAGACCGATGCCAAAACTGGCACTGGAATCAACCAGTTTTCTCAGGTGATTCAGGGTGTATTAAAGGAACAGATTGCCCGTTGGCAGGAAAAAGGGCTGGTGGGGCGTCCTGTGCGTGCCATGGTGGTGGGGATTCCCAATGTGGGGAAATCCACCTTTATCAATAAAGTGGCAAAGAAAAAGTCAGCCAAAGCATCAGATCGCCCCGGTGTCACCCGTGGCAAGCAGTGGGTCAGTGTGGACAGAAGTCTGGAACTGCTGGACACGCCCGGTATTCTGTGGCCGAAATTTGAAGATGAGACCATAGGAATGCACCTGGCATTCACAGGGGCAGTGAAAGACGATATTATGGATGTGGAGACGTTAGGATGTCACTTTATGGCATTTTTAGGGGAACACTATCCACAGACTTTGATGCAGCACTATAAACTGTCAGAAGTACGCCAGCAACTGCCAGAGGAAAATGAGGTGGCATATGGCTATGAACTGTTGTGCGCCTGTGGTGCCAAACGAGGGATGCGGATTTCCGGCGGTGAGGTGGATACAGAGCGGATGTCCCGTGTGCTTTTGGATGAGTACCGGGGTGGAAAACTGGGACGGTTTACCTTGGAACAGCCACCAGAGGAGACATGATGGAACTGTGGAAGTATGAACAGGAAGCCCGAGAGGCTGGTTACACCTATGTGTGTGGTTGTGATGAGGCGGGGGCAGGTCCTTTGGCTGGACCTGTGTATGGAGCGGCGGTGATTCTCCCTATGGGCGTGGAACTGCCCGGGCTGAATGACTCTAAAAAGCTGACAGAGAAGAAACGGGAGGCGTTGTTTCCTGTCATTCAGGA
The DNA here is from genome assembly GCA_944385095.1 of uncultured Oscillospiraceae bacterium. Lineage (GTDB taxonomy): Bacteria > Bacillota > Clostridia > Oscillospirales > Oscillospiraceae > Lawsonibacter. The sequence continues at coordinate 11,924 of CALWVS010000008.1, read as the reverse complement.
AAAAGCCATTGCCTGGGCAGTGGCAAGTGTGGATGCACAGGAAATTGATGCAACTGACATTCTCAGTGCCAGAATGAAGGTGATGCAACTGGCAATGGACCAGCTCTCTGTGAAGCCGGAGTTTGCCCTTATTGATGGAAATCGGGACAAGGGAAAATCCTTTTCCATTGTGACCCCCCATCGTACCATCGTCAAAGGGGACAGTGCTTCTGCCAGTATTGCGGCAGCCTCCATTTTGGCAAAGGTGAGCCGTGACCACCACATGATGGAACTGGCACAGCAATACCCCCAATATCAGTTGGAACGCCACAAAGGCTATGGTACAAAGCTCCATATGGAATTGATTGAGCAATATGGAATTAGTCCCATCCACCGCAGAAGCTTTTTGAAAAAGTATGAACAAGACAAATAGCCCACGGTTGGGGCGTTGGGGAGAGGGGCAGGCTGCCCGATTTTTGCAACAGAAGGGGTACATCATCACAGCAGCAAGGTGGAGCTGTCGCTTTGGTGAAATTGACCTTGTGGCAGAAAATCAGGAGTATCTGGTTTTTGTAGAGGTGAAACTGCGAAAAAATACAGCCTATGGCGCTGGGGCAGAATTTGTGCATAGAGCCAAACAACAGAAACTCAGAACCACAGCTATGCTCTATTTGCAACAGCATCCCACCGAAAAACAGCCCAGATTTGATGTGGTGGAACTGCTGGCACCCAATGGAATGGAGACAAAAGCCCCTGAAATTCGTCATATTGTGGATGCCTTTTCCTGAGGTATCTGAGAGTTTCTCTTGACCTGACCTGTAAAAAATGGCATAATGGGGGGAAAGAGACTTGTGCAGCGGCAGTTGCTCTGTACAGAATGCTTGAAAAAGATAGGAAGGATACAAGATGCAATACATCAGTACAAGAGATCGTACCTTGCAGTTTTCTGCCGCTCAGGCTATCGCCAAAGGTCTTTCTGAGGACGGAGGACTGCTCACACCGGCATATTTGCCCAAGCTGCCACGCCGTGCGCTGGAGGACTTGAAAGATATGTCCTATCAACAGCGGGCAGTTTATGTGATGAAGCTCTTTCTGGATGAATTTTCTGTGAAAGAACTGACTGATTTTGCAAATGCTGCCTATGGACCAGAGAAGTTTGACACTCCAGCCGTGGCACCTGTGCGCAAGGTAAACGATGGCACATACTGTCTGGAACTGTGGCATGGTCCCACCTGTGCATTTAAAGATATGGCGTTGCAGATGCTGCCCCACTTACTCACCGCCTCTCTGAAAAAGCAGGAGGAGGAAAAGACAGTCTGTATTCTGGTTGCCACCTCTGGCGATACAGGCAAGGGAGCACTGGAGGGCTTTAAGGATGTGGAACACACCAAAATTCTGGTGTTCTATCCCAAAGATGGGGTCTCTGCTGTGCAGGAACTCCAGATGGTGACACAGGAAGGGGAAAATGTGGGTGTCTGTGCTGTACATGGCAATTTTGATGATGCACAGACTGGCGTAAAGAAGCTGTTTTCTGATTTGAAGTTGAGAGAGGAACTGGCAGAGAGAGGCTATTTCCTGTCCTCTGCCAACTCCATCAACTGGGGTCGTGTGCTGCCTCAGATTGTCTACTATATTTCTGCCTACTGTGATTTGCTGCGGGATGGGCAGATTCAGGCAGGAGAGGCAATCAACATCTGTGTACCCACTGGAAATTTTGGTAATATTCTGGCAGCTTATTACGCCAAGGATATGGGTGTGCCCATCCAAAACCTGATTTGTGCCTCTAACCAAAACAATGTGCTCACAGACTTTTTAAATACTGGTGTCTATGACCGCAACCGTACCTTCTATCAGACCATGTCCCCCTCTATGGATATTCTGATTTCCAGCAATCTGGAGCGGCTGCTGCTTGCCATTACTCAGGAGGACACCGAGGTACAGAGTTATATGTCCCAACTGGCAGAGACAGGACGGTATCAGGTCAGTGACAAGGTACGGGAGAAAATCCAAAAGCAGTTCTATGGGTTCTGTTGTGACGACCAGGAGACCCAGAAGGTCATCCATAAGATTTACGACCAGTACGATTATCTCATTGATACCCACACCGCGGTGGCATTTTCTGCTCTGGAGCAGTACCGGACCAAAACAGGGGATGAGACCAAAACGGTGATTGCTTCCACAGCAAGCCCCTTTAAGTTCTGTGACAATGTGCTCACTGCATTGGGTGTCACAGAACAGGCAGAGGGTCTGGATTTACTGGACCAACTGAGTAAAGTCACTAGTCAGCCTGTGCCTGCCCCTCTGGCTGCACTGCGTACCAAAACCCCTCGGTTCTCTCAGGTGGTTGAGAAGGGTCAGATGATGGATGCGGTGCAAGAGATGCTGAAATAAAATAAAGGAGTTCAAGCGATGGCACTCTATGCCATAGGAGATACCCATCTCTCCTTTTGTGTTGATAAGCCGATGGATGTATTCGGCGGCAACTGGACAGGTTATGTGGAAAAGCTGCGGGAGGGGTTTTCTGTTCTGACAGAACAGGACACTCTGGTACTATGTGGGGACCTGTCCTGGGGCATGAGTTTGGAACAGGCAGAACAGGATTTCCGATTTTTACATGAGATTCCAGGTAAAAAAATCTTCCTGAAGGGCAATCATGATTACTGGTGGACCACAGCGGCAAAAATGGAACGTTTTTTTGCACAAAAGGGGTTTGACAGCCTCTATGTGCTCCACAATAACTGCCATTTTTATCAGGATGTGGCTCTGTGTGGAACCCGTGGCTGGTTCTATGAGGAGGAGCGGGGGGCGCACAGTGCCAAGATTTTCAATCGGGAACTGATGCGGCTGGAAACTTCTCTGAAAGCGGCAGGAGACAGGGAAAAAATCTGCTTTTTGCACTATCCCCCCCTCTATCATGGCTACCGCTGTGAGGAAATTATAGAGCTGTTGAAGCGGTATGGAGTGAAACAGTGCTGTTATGGTCATCTCCACGGAGGCAGCCACAGACTGGCTGTTTCCGGTGTTCAGGAGGGCGTGGAATTTACACTGGTGGCAGCGGACTACCTGAATTTCCAGCCGAAAAAAATTCTGGAATTTTGAAAATTTACGGAAAATTATAAAAAAGAGACTGTTCAAAACAGAGATTATCTGGTAAAATATCGTGGCGAACGTATCAAGGCGCAGTGGGTCGAGGTTTTTGGGAGAATACACTGTGCTTACTAGGAGGAAAAAATACATGAAGGTTACCAATGTTGAGAAAAAAGAAAAAAGTACGGTGGAGCTGACCATTCAGGTCGAAGCTGCCGAGTTTGAAGAAGCTGTTCAGAAGGCTTATCTGAAAAATCGCAGCCGCATTGCAGTGCCCGGCTTCCGTAAGGGCAAGGCTCCCCGTAAGATTATTGAGAATATGTACGGTGCTGGCGTGTTCTATGAAGAGGCCATCAACGCTGTGTACCCTGGTGCCTATGAGGCTGCTGTGAAGGAGCAGGGTCTGGAGGATATGGGTCACCCTGTGATGGACATTGTTGAGGTGGGCAAGGATGGTCTGGCCTTCACCGCTCTGGTGTCTGTCCGTCCTGAGGTGAAGCTCAACCAGTACAAGGGTCTGACTGCCCCCAAGACTGTGGCAGAGGTCACTGAGGAGGACATTGAGAAGGAGCTTCAGCCCTATGTGCGCCGTGCAACCCGTCTGGTTGCTGTTGAGCGTGAGATTCAGAAGGGCGATACCGCTGTTATTGACTTTGAGGGCTTTGACAATGGCGTTGCTTTTGAAGGCGGCAAGGGCGAGAACTACAGCCTGGAGATTGGCTCCGGCTCCTTTGTGCCCGGATTTGAGGATCAGCTCATTGGTCTGAAGGCTGGCGATGAGAAGGATCTGGACATCACCTTCCCTGAGGACTATGTGAAGGAGCTGGCAGGCAAGTCTGTTGTCTTTAAGATTAAGGTGCATGAAGTGAAGGAGTCCCAGGCTCCTCAGGTAGACGACGAGTTTGCCAAGGATGTATCTGAGTTTGAGACTCTGGCTGACTTTAAGAAGGATCTGGGCGAAAAGCTGGCAAAGCGTCGTGAGGACCAGGCTCAGGAGAACTTCGAGAATGCCATTATGGAGCAGCTGGTGGACAATCTGGAGGCTGAGATTCCCGATGGCATGGTGGAGACCCAGTTGGACCGTATCATGGATGAGTACGCTATGCGTATGCAGAGCCAGGGCATGAGCATGAAGGACTATATGGACATGATGGGCATGAATGCAAACATGATGCGTGCCTCTGCAAAGCCCGCTGCCCTGCGTCAGGTTCAGTTGGAGCTGGCTCTCACTGCTGTGGCTGAGGCAGAGAACATGGAAATCTCTGAGGAAGATTGCGAGAAGGAGATTGCCAATCTGGCAGACCAGTACAAGCTGTCTGTGGACCAGGTGAAGGCAACCATTTCCACCGATATGCTCAAGCGTGACCTGCGCCTGCAGAAGGCATCTGAGCTGGTGATTGCTGAGGCAAAAGTGGGTGAGGCTCCTGAGAAGAAGGAAGAGGAGGCTCCCACTGAGAAGCCCAAGCGTACCCGCAAGAAGAAGACCGACGAGGCAGCTCAGGCTGAGTAAGAAAAACAAAACGGGACACGTCCGGGGTGGGATTTCCCATCTCGGGCAAAGTCCTGCGATAAAGAGAGAAAAGCAGGAGTTTTCTATCTGATATGGAATGATTTTCCTGCGGGGTGGGTATACTGAGGTATCACCGACTGAATAAAGGAGAAATCAATATGAGCTTAGTCCCTTATGTAGTAGAGCAGACCAATCGTGGAGAGCGCTCCTACGATATTTTTTCCCGTCTGCTCAATGACCGCATTATTTTCCTCTCTGAGGAAGTCAATGACACCACAGCTTCTCTGGTTGTGGCACAACTGCTCTATCTGGAGAGTCAGGACCCTGACAAGGACATCCAGTTCTATATCAACAGCCCAGGTGGCTCTGTGACCGCTGGTATGGCCATTTATGATACCATGCAGTACATCAAATGTGATGTGTCTACCATTTGTATTGGTCTTGCTGCCAGTATGGGTGCCTTCCTGCTGTCTGCTGGTGCCAAGGGAAAGCGTCTTGCCCTGCCCAATGCCGAAATTATGATTCATCAGCCCTCCGCAGGAACCAAGGGGCAGATCACCGATATGGCTCTGCATCTGAAGCGTCTGGAGGTTGTGAAAAAACGCATGAACCAGATTATGGCACAAAATACAGGTAAGTCTGTGGAGCAGGTAACAGCAGACTGTGAACGTGATAATTTTATGACTGCTGAGGAGGCCCTACAGTATGGGCTGATTGATCGGGTCATTGAGAGACGGTAATCCCATCGGTCTGGTGGTGCGTTATGTGCACCACCAGACGATATCTCAATAATAGAGGTAGGTAAGCATGCCAAGAAATGATGATAAGAGAGTGGTACGTTGCTCATTCTGCAACAAAACACAGGATGAGGTGCGTCGTCTGATTGCAGGTCCAGGGGCATATATCTGCAACGAATGTGTACAGCTCTGTATGGGGATTCTGGAAGATGAGCATGATATGCTCAAAACATCTACAAACGGGATTATGCCCGATCGAATCCCAACTCCAAAAGAAATCCACGATGTATTGGATCAGTACATCATTGGGCAACAGCGTGCCAAGGTGGCACTGTCTGTAGCTGTCTATAACCACTATAAACGTATTTTTTATGGCGGACAGGATGTGGAGGATGTAGAACTGCAAAAGAGCAACATCCTTCTGATGGGTCCCACAGGCTGCGGCAAGACCCTGTTTGCACAGACTTTGGCAAAAATGCTGAAAGTGCCATTTGCCATTGCAGATGCAACAACGCTGACAGAAGCTGGCTATGTGGGCGATGATGTAGAAAATATTTTGCTGCGACTGGTGCAGGCTGCTGACTATGATGTGGAACTGGCAGAGCGTGGCATTATTTATATTGACGAGATGGACAAAATTGCACGCAAAAGTGAGAATACGTCCATTACACGAGATGTATCTGGCGAGGGCGTGCAGCAGGCACTGCTAAAAATTCTGGAGGGTACGGTTGCCAATGTGCCACCCCAGGGTGGTCGGAAACATCCCCATCAGGAGTTTATCCAGATTAACACCAAAAATATCCTCTTTATTTGTGGCGGTGCCTTTGAGGGGATTGAAAAAATCATTGAAAACCGTCTGGATAAGCGGAGCATGGGCTTTGGTGCTGAGATTAAGAGCAAAAAGGACCACAATTTAGGCGAGTTGTTTAAGGAAATCCAGCCTCAAGATTTGTTGAAGTTTGGTATCATCCCTGAACTGGTGGGACGTCTGCCTGTGATTACCACACTGGAATCTCTGGACAAGGAACACATGGTGGAAATCCTGACAGAGCCAAAGAATTCCCTTGTGAAGCAGTATGAAAAGCTTATGGAGTATGATGATGTGAAGCTAGAGTTCACCAAAGAGGCTCTGGAGGCAGTGGCAGACCGTGCAGTGGAGCGGAACATAGGCGCACGTGGTCTGCGTGCCATCATGGAAGATGTGATGTCCAAAATTATGTATGAAGTCCCATCTGACCCATCCATCACAAAGGTGGTCATTACAGCCCCCTGTATTTTGGAGGGTGCAGAGCCGGAAATCCAGCGGGATGAGCGGCACAGCAGGCGTGCAGTGCCCAGTACAGGAAAGGCATCCATGAAGCAAAAGTAACACAACACAAATAGCTCCGTGGCTTTTCCCACTCTGGGATAGCTTCGGGGCTGTTTTTAGAAGGTCTCCGAAAGGAAGTGAGAAACAATGAAACAGGACGAGATGCAGGTTACCACTATGCCAATGATTGCACTGCGGGGCTTGACTGTATTTCCCAATGTGCTGATCCATTTTGATGTATCCCGTGAGATTTCCATTCGGGCTTTGGAGCAGGCCATGGCAGCTGGAAGCCCAATTTTTCTGGTGGGACAGAAGGATATGACACGGGAGGAGCCAGAAGAAAAGGACTTATACACAGTGGGCACCGTCTCCACCATCAAACAGATCCTGCGCACTCCAGGCGACCATGTGCGCGTGATGGTGGAGGGAGGAAAGCGGGGCAGCTTAGTCAAGCTGTTGCGTAACAACCCCTATTTGGAGGGAGAAGTAAACACCATTGAGACAGAAAAGCCTGCTCAAAACTCTGCCAAAACAGAGGCTCTCATCCGTTCCACCTATGAGATGTTCCAGCAGTATACAGAATTGGCACCCAAAGTCTCCCCAGATTTGTTGATTCAGGTGTTAGCCAGTGAGGACCCAGGCTACATTGCAGACTTTATTGCCCAGAATATCCCCATGCGCAACGGGGACAAACAGGCGGTACTGGATGAATTGCGACCAGTTCGCCGGCTGGAGCGGCTCTATCGTCTGCTGTGCCGTGAGGTGGAAATTCTGGAGCTGGATTTTGAAATCCAGCAAGAGAGCAGATGTCAGAAAATCAGCGTGACTACTACCTGCGGGAACAGCTCAAAGCCATTCAGGCGGAATTGGGTGAGGGAGAAGCAGGGGCAGACAGTGAACTAAGTGAGTATCGAGAGAAAATTGCCCAGCTCAAAGCACCGGATGAGGTGAAAGAAAAGCTGGATAAGGAATTGAAACGGCTCTCCAAACAGTCGTTTGGTTCCTCAGAAGCCACCGTTCTGCGCAACTATCTGGATATTTGTCTGGAACTGCCTTGGTCAAAGAAAACCAAAGAGAGAGTGAATGTGGATGCTGTGCGTAAGGCTCTGGACCACGACCACTTTGGACTGGAGAAAGTCAAAGAGCGTATTCTGGAGTTTGTGGCAGTCAAACAGCTCTCCCCTGATTTGAAAGGACAGATTATCTGTCTGGTGGGACCTCCCGGTGTGGGTAAAACGTCCATTGCCATGTCGGTTGCCCGTGCCATGAATCGGAAACTGGCCAGAATTTCTCTGGGTGGTGTCAGCGATGAGGCGGAAATCCGTGGGCACCGGAAAACTTATGTAGGTTCTATGCCTGGTCGCATCATTGCAGCCATCAACCAGGCTGGCAGCAGCAACCCTCTGATGTTGCTGGATGAGATTGACAAAATGGGGCACGACCACAGAGGCGACCCATCCGCTGCCCTGTTGGAAGTATTGGATGGAGAGCAGAACAGCACCTTCCGTGACCACTTCTTGGAACTGCCCTTTGACTTGTCCGATGTGATGTTTATTACCACTGCCAATACCACAGAGACCATTCCACGTCCCCTGTTGGACCGTATGGAGCTGATTGAGCTTTCCAGTTATACCGATGAGGAGAAGCTGCAAATTGCCAAAAAATATCTGCTGCCCAAGGAAATGAAGCGGCATGGGATTGAAAAGGCACATCTGAAAATTTCTGACAATGGGATTCGTCAGTTGATTACTGCTTATACAAGGGAATCTGGTGTGCGTGTGCTGGAGCGGAAAATTGCCGCTGTGTGCCGAAAAGCCGCCATGAAGCTGGTGGCAGACCCAGAAAGCACCATCCGACTGACAGAAAAGGACTGGAAGGAATATCTGGGGGCACCCCGCTACTATCCAGAGAGACAGGCACTGGAGGAGCGTGTGGGAGTGGTCAACGGGCTTGCCTGGACATCAGTAGGCGGTGAGTTGCTGGAAGTGGAAGTCAATGTGGTTCCCGGTTCTGGTAAAGTGGAGCTGACGGGCAATTTGGGCGATGTGATGAAGGAATCTGCCCATGCAGCACTGAGCTTTATCCGTAGCCAGACCAGCCGACTGGGGATTGAGGAGGATTTTTACAAAAATAAAGACCTCCATGTCCATTTCCCAGAAGGGGCTGTACCCAAAGATGGTCCTTCTGCGGGCATTGCCATTACCACAGCTATGGTGTCTGCCCTCACTGGTACTCCAGTTCGTCGGGGGATTGCCATGACAGGGGAAGTCACCTTGAGAGGTCGTGTCCTGCCCATTGGTGGACTGAGGGAAAAGACCATGGCAGCCATGCGCAATGGCATACAGACTGTCATTATCCCAGCCGACAATGAAAAAGATTTGGATGAAATTGACCAGACTGTGCGTAAGGCACTGAAATTTGTGGTGGTGGAGCGTGCAGAACAGGTGCTGGCAGAGGCGTTGCTGCCCCTTGGTCATGAGGGAGTAGAACAGGGGCAGATGTCAGAGATGCCACCCGTTACCCACACAGACCAGCCCAACCACATCTCACAGTAGGAGGGATGCTCTGTGGCTGTCAATTTACAAAATGCAGAGTTTATTCTGTCTGCTGCCTCCCCAAAGGATTTCTTGCGGGACAGAATGCCCCAAATTGCCTTTGCAGGTCGTTCCAATGTGGGAAAATCCTCTGTGATTAACCGAATTCTCAACCGAAAAAACTTTGCCCGTGTGGGTGCTGCCCCTGGAAAGACAACCCATATCAATTACTTTAAGATTGACAACACCTTTTATCTGGTGGATTTGCCCGGTTATGGATATGCCAAAGTATCAAAGGCAGAGCGTGACCGCTGGGGCAGATTGATGGAGGGGTATTTTGCAGACCCGGAGCTGATGACCTTGGGGGTCATGATTGTGGATTCCAGACACAAGCCCACTGCCGATGACTGCACGATGGCGCAGTGGTACCGGGATGCAGGCTGTCCATTCCTTGTGGTGGCAAACAAATTGGACAAGCTGAAAAAGAAGGAAATAGAGCCTAACTTACAGCGCATCCGTGAGACCCTGGACATGGGGGAAGAAGACTTGCTGATTCCATTTTCAGCCGAAAAAGGGATTGGAAAACAGGAGCTGCTCAACGCCATTTTTGCCAGCTTGAAGCAGCCAGAAACAGAAGAAGCCTAACCAAAATAGCCGCCGTCTGGCGGCTATTTTTGGGTATTATCTTGTCAGAACAGAGAGACCTTGTTATAATGATGCTAATTGGAATCGGTTTTTTCGTGGCGAAAGGAGTTCCTTCATGGGTGCAATGACACAATTTTTACACCATATGGACTGGTTGGGATTTTTGAGTTTTATCCTCAGCGGCATTGGCTGTCTTATCTGCCTGACAGTCCATGAGTTGTCCCACGGCTGGGTTGCCTATCGTCTGGGCGACCCTACGGCGAAACTCAATGGGCGGCTGACTTTGAACCCCATTTCTCATATTGATTGGGTGGGGTTGTTTTTGCTGTTGGTGGTAGGCGTGGGCTGGGCAAAACCAGTACCAGTGGATATGAGAAATTTCCGCAACCCCAAACGGGATATGGCATTGACTGCACTGGCAGGTCCAGTGTCTAATTTTCTGCTGTCTGTTGTGATGTTACTGGTGGGAACGCTCCTCATTGCCACAGCACCAAAGGATGGAATTCTGCCCTATGTGTTGTTGTTTATCTGTCGGATTTCTGTACTCAGTGTGGGCTTGGGATTGTTCAATCTGATTCCAGTGCCGCCGCTGGATGGCTCTAAAATCCTGTTTGCCCTGCTGCCTGACCGGATGTATCACTTTATGCTGCGCTATGAGCGGTATATGATTCTGGCAGTGGTGCTGTTGGCATGGTCTGGTTCTCTCAATGGGATTTTAAGTGTGGTGATGCAGTGGGTGATGTTCCTGCTATGTAAGATGACGGGATTTCCCTTTGAACTGGTGGCATATTACTTTTTCTAAGATGGGGAGGTGTACCTGTGGACAGTCCCATTTACCATCTGGAAGGGGTTATCAAGGCAAAGGAAGAACAAAAAGAAGATTTTACAGGTCCACTTGATTTAATTTTGCATCTTTTGAGCAAAAATAAAATGGAGATTCAAGATATTCAAATCTCTCTGATTTTGGAGCAGTATTTAGACTGGATGGAGCAGCAGAAGGAACTGGACTTGGACATTGCCAGCGAGTTTGTCACCATGGCATCCCATCTGGTCTACATCAAAACCAAAATGCTGATTTCCATAGATCAGGAGGAGGAAGTGGATGAACTGGAGCAGCTCATTGCCACACTGGAGGCACACAAAAGCAATGAACTTTACCTGAAAGTAAAATCTGTTTTGGAGGAATTGGGCAACCGCTACAGACAGGGTGTGAACACACTGACCAAAGAGCCAGAACTGTTGGAGCCAGAACAGGGCTATCCCTATCAGCATAAAAAAGAGGAATTGTCCCATATCATGCGCGAGATTCTTCTACGCAGTGAGCGGAAACTGCCACCTCCTCTCTCCGCTTTTCAGGGGATTGTGGGGCGTGAAGTCTACCCTGTGGCAGATAAGACAGTACAACTCTACAACCAGCTTTTGCAGCAGTCTCAGCTGTCTGCCAGAGCACTGTTTCAGCAGGCACAGAGCCGTTCTGAGGTGGTAGCAACCTTTCTGGCTATTTTAGAACTGTGTCGGGCAAGACGGGTCATTCTGGTGGATCAGGAGGAGGACTGTATTTTACAGAGAGTGGAGGACACACAGGAACAGAAGGAACTGAGCATGGACTTGTCCAAATGGGATGAGGAAGGAGGGGACTAGGTGGAGACAAAAAACGCAATGCAGATTGTAGAGGCGGTTTTATTTGCCAGTGGAGAACCTGTGCCAATCCAACGGCTCTGTCAGGTACTCCAAATGAATCAAAACCAAATGAAACAGGTACTGGAGCGGTTACAACAGGACTATCAACGCCGTAGCAGTGGAATTCAACTGGTGATGTTGGAGGACCGCTGCCAGCTCTGTTCTGTGCCTGCCTGTGCGCCCTATGTGCGTAGTGTATTGGAAAGCCGGAAACCACCCAAACTGAGCCGACCTGCCTTGGAGGTTTTGGCAGTCATTGCCTATTTTCAACCGGTGACAAAGGCATATGTAGACCAGATCCGAGGGGTTGACAGTGGGTATACAGTCAATTTACTGCTGGAGCGGGAGTTGATTGAGGAGAGCGGTCGCATGGCTGTGCCTGGTCGTCCCATTTTATACCGCACCACTGCAAATTTTTTGCGGTGTTTTGGTATGGAATCTCT
>CALWVS010000007.1 GCA_944385095.1 uncultured Oscillospiraceae bacterium | reverse complement strand
GGGTGTAGCTCAGTTGGTTAGAGCATCGGATTGTGGTTCCGAGGGTCGTGGGTTCGAGTCCCATTACCCACCCCATATGTTCAGAGCGGAGGAGCCGGAGCTTCAGCTCCGGCTCTTTTTATCTGACTCAGTTGTACTGCGACTTATAGGGGTGTAGCCAAGTGGTAAGGCAAGGGACTTTGACTCCCTCAGTCGCTGGTTCGAGTCCAGCCATCCCTGCCAATTTTATATGATCCAGTAGCTCAGTCGGCAGAGCACCTGCCTTTTAAGCAGGGTGTCCGGAGTTCGAATCTCCGCTGGATCACCAAAAGGAACAGCCAGAAGGCTGTTCCTTTTTTATTAAAATGTCATCTCAGTTTTCAAATAAAAGGATACCATACTCATAAACAATAGGAGAGTATGGGAAAAAGGAGCTGTCAAACAGCTCCTTTTTTCATGACAGAATGATTTAACTTATTTCAATCATTGCTAAATTGAAAGACTGAAATGGAGGACTTCATAAGGGCAGCCTGACTTGCCAACTCCTCACTGGCTGCTGCGCTCTCCTCAGATGTGGCACTATTGGTTTGAATCACAGAGGAAATTTGATCAATTCCGACTGTGATTTGTTCAATTGCCATAGCTTGATTATTGGATGCATCTGCAATAGAATCCACACGTTGAGCCATTGTGACCATTTCGTGATAAATCTGGTTAATAGAATCCTTCACCTCATTGGAAATGGTGACACCATGATTGACTGCTTTTACTGTGTCAGTGATTAGCAGTGTGGTGCTTTTGGCAGCTTGACTGGATTTGTGAGCAAGATTTCGCACTTCATCCGCCACCACTGCAAAGCCTTTGCCAGCAGCACCAGCCCGAGCAGCTTCTACTGCGGCATTGAGTGCCAATATATTGGTCTGGAATGCAATATCCTCAATGACCTTAATAATCTTACTGATTTCATCAGATTTAGCACTGATTTCTTCCATAGCCTGATTCATTTCCAGCATTTTGTTGTTGCTGTCCTGTACTTCTGTATTGACTTCATTTGCCTCTAATTTGGCTTTGGTGGCATTTTCTGCATTGTCTTTGACCTGTTGAGAGATATCATTGATGGTGGCTGCCAATTCCTCAATGCTGCTGGCTTGTTCCGTTGTGCCCTGACTGAGAGCCTGCGCACCAGCAGATACCTGTTCAGATTCGGTGGATACTTGAGTAGCAGCCAAATCAATTTGCTGAATTACAGTTCTTAAACCAGTCATAAGACGATACAAACATTGCATCAGTTTTTGATATTCACCTACATAGGCACCACTGTTTTTACTTTTTTGAGTAAAGTCACCATTAGCCATTGCGTTCAAGGCAAAGCCCAAATCTTCAATGATAAACACAATTTTTTCCGCCATACTTCGCATGGCATCTGCAATTTCACCCAGTTCATTTGTTGCGTGATAGGAAATATTTAACTGTGAAAAATCTCCAGTTTCCAGATAACCAATGTTTTGCTTAATCTCATGAATGGGACCTAGAATACCCTTAGTCATGCGAATGGCGATCCAACAGGACAATATCACAGCCACCACAAGAGCAACAGGTATACCAATCATCAGAGCCTGCTTCATAGAATTGGCACCTTGATTGGAAATTTCAATGGCATTGTCTAGGCGTTCACTCAGTTCATTGATTTGGGTTGCCACCTGTTGGAAGGCAGGGTCGTAGGAATTCTGATAGATTTCATAGGCGGCTGCATTTCCTTCTGTTGTCAATTTGTTGGCTTCAACAATGAGCTGCTGACGATAAGTGGCTACGGTACCTAGTTGCTTCTGAATTTTTTCTAATTCTTGTTGGTAGGGTGGAGTTAAAATCATGAGTTGCTCTATGTTAGTATCAATTTTTTCTCTTTCTGCCTCCAATTCATTTAACAGAGCATCCATTTCTGACTGAGTTTGTGCCACAATAATTTCCAAAGCAAGTTTTTCTGTTGCTTCAATGTTTCGGCGCAGGAAAATCATTTCCTTCTGTGCAGGGAGAGACTGTGTGGTAACGGTTGTTAATTTGGATGATAAGCTGTTGATTGCAAACAAATTTCCAATTCCTATTAGCAGTAGAAAAACCAACATTGTACTGAAACCTAAAAGAAATTTATTTTTTAGTCGCATATTTTTTAGCATGTGAACCCCTCCTCTTGTCTGATACCATATCCATTCAACGATCACATGACTGTATCATACCATAAAAGTATATGAAATGCCAGAAAAACATTCAGTGTATATTCTTTCAGTGGTTTTATGGTATAAAATTACACTGATATGTTTATTTTTTAATTGAATCAAAATTTTATTGAGTAAAAGAGAGAAATTTATACAAAACAAAACCCAGTAGACAATGTTATAAAACATTGTCTACTGGGTAAATCAAGACAGATTAAGAAGATATTTTCAGAAAAGGGGATTCCACAATATAATTATCTGGCAGATACATACTTATGAAGGGTTTTGCGAACAGCACCCTTACCAGCATACAGTTCAGCCACCATACCCTCAATACGCTCACCCAGACCAGCCTCATAGAGGTCAAGTCCAAATACATCCTTACGGGTATAGAGAGCTTTCAGGCAACTGAAGTCCTGTTCTCCCTCCTTCACTTCCAAGCCAGCCACAATGGGTTGCAGCTCAGAGAGCAGAGGATCGGGAGAAGGCTCAAATGCTTCACCATTATCATTGATTCCCTTCAAATAGCGAGCATAGCCAGCCAGAACCAGAGGAATGAGAATCAAATCGTCCAGATTCAGACCACGCTCCAGATATGCCTTAATGGTCTCACCAAAGCGAATAGACAGCTTTTGGGAGGTATCTGTGGCAATTCTTTGGGGAGCGTCAGGCATAAATGGGTTAGGCAGACGCTTGGTCAGCACTGCATCAATGAAGTCAGCGGGCTTGAGTACACCGGGGTCTACTACAACAGGCATAGCCTCAATATAACCCATTTTGGTGATGAAGTTTTTAATATCCTCATCCTTCATCTCGTCAGAGATAAGGGTGTGTCCCAACATGCAGCCATAGATAGACATGGCAGTATGCAGAGGATTCAGACAGGTGCACACCTTCATCTTTTCTACCTTGTCCACAGTCTCACGGTCGGCATACAGCACGCCGCCCTGCTCCAGAGGAGGACGACCATTGGTGTAGTGGTCCTCAATGACCAGATATTCTGTCTCCTCAGCATTGACAAAAGGAGCAGTGTAGGTGTGACGCTCAGTAATAATGGTGTAGTTGTCCTCGAAACCATCTTCTTCCAGCATCTTCTGCACCAGTGCATCGGGACGGGGGGTAATTTTATCAATCATGCTCCAAGGATAGGTCACCTTGCTCTCGTCCTTCAGGTATGCCAGGAATGTTTCAGGAACAAGACCAGCCTTCACCCAAGCCTCTGCATAGGCGATAGCAGCAGCCTTCACTTTGTCACCATTATGGGAGCAGTTGTCCATGCTCTGTACAGTAATGGGAGCAGCACCAGCCTGAAAACGCTCATAGAGCAGAGCGGTGACTTTGCCCATGATGAGCTGAGGCTCCAGACCACGTTCCAAATCCGCAGGGGCTACGGAGTAGCCTTTCTCTGTGATGGTAAAGCTCACCATCTGCAAAGTGGGATTACGGAAAATTTCGACCAGACGTGCCCAGTCATTTGTAAACTGACGGTCAGCTTTCAGACTCTCAGTGACAGAGGCAACCACTTTCTTCTGGATGGTTCCATTGGATTGCAGTACTACCAGCAGACTCAGATTGTCATAAGGAGTGTAGGCCTTGTCAATAATTTCATAGTCAAAACCCTCAGCCACAATGACGCCACGGTCATAAGTGCCATTGTCCAGCATGGTTTGCAGTACAACAGCAGGAAATGCACGGAAAATATTGCCTGCGCCAAAGTGAATCCATGTGGGTTCCTTGTGTGTTTTGGCACGGACAGCCTCCAAATCAAATTTGGGGAGCTGATAGCCCTTGTCTGCCCATTCCTGAGGGTTGTAGGTGCCAGCCTGAATATCAGAAAGTTTCATCTTCAAAATTCCTTCTTTCGTCTATTACTGCTTGTTTCCATCTAATTTGTCCAGCATGTCCCAAATGCCCCAAATATACATGATACCAAGGGCACGGTCATAGAGACCATAGCCAGGACGGCAGGTGCCAGGACCTTCGCCCCAGAGGTGACGACCATGGTCAGGACGGATATATCCTTCATAGCCGCAGTCATGGTA
The DNA here is from genome assembly GCA_944385095.1 of uncultured Oscillospiraceae bacterium. Taxonomy (GTDB): domain Bacteria; phylum Bacillota; class Clostridia; order Oscillospirales; family Oscillospiraceae; genus Lawsonibacter. The sequence goes on along the minus strand of CALWVS010000007.1, from coordinate 84,782 downwards.
TGCCTTTACAATGTCCAAAATATGGGTATCGCCATCGCAGTCACGGTGGGAAGCCTCTGTAAAGTCGCCATTCTCAAAGTGCTTTACATTGCGGATGTGGGCAAAGGCAATGCGGTCACAGTGCTTACGCACAATAGAGGCAATGTCATTGTCAGGATTTGCACCCAGAGAGCCAGAGCACAGTGTCAGGCAGTTATAGGGGTTGTCCACCATAGTCAGGAAGCGGTCGATGGATGCCTCATCCACCAGCAGTCTGGGCAGACCGAAAATATCCCATGGGGGATCGTCCTGATGGATTGCCATTTTGATGTCGCACTCCTCACACACAGGCATAATTGCCTCTAGGAAGTACTTCAGGTTTTCCCACAGCTTTTCCTTAGTGACAGGACGGTACATTTCAAACAGCTCATCCAGACGTGCCATACGCTCAGGTTCCCAGCCTGGGAAGGTCAAACCATTCAGGTTGTTCAAAATATAGTTTGCCATTTCCTTGGGATCGTCCTGAATTTTGGATTTCTCATAGTACAGAGCGGTGGAGCCGTCGGGCAGGGGATGGAACAGATCGGTGCGGGTCCAGTCAAAAACAGGCATAAAGTTGTAGCAGATGACCTTGACACCAAACTCTTTCAGGTTGCGGATAGTCTGCTTGTAGTTCTCAATATACTTGTCACGAGTGGGGAGACCAACCTTGATATCGTCATGGACATTGACAGACTCTACCACATCCATATTGAAACCATAGGGAGCCAACTGCTTCTGAACCTCTGCAATTTCTTCCTTCTCCCAAACTTCGCCGGGCTGCTTATGGTGCAAAGCCCAGACAATACTGGTTACACCAGGAATTTGCTTAATGTCAGACAGGGAAATTCCATCGTTGCCCTCACCATACCAGCGAAAGCCCATTTGCATTGCCATAGTGTGTTCCTCCTTTGTTATTATAACCACAGCACTGAAAGAAGTATGGTCTCAGTGGTGGAATTTTAAAATAGTGTCACCTTGAAGTAAGAGGAGAAATTGTGTTGTCCACTTACTTCTGCTATCATACAAGCCATATTATAATACTAGTATACTAGTCTTTCAATAGTTCACAACTACAAAACTTCACCAATATAATTTAGACAAATTTCACAAAAACTGTGAAACAGTTGCAACAGTTCCTTATGGCTTCAAAAAGTTTCCAAAGTGCTCTCGTATATAACAGGCATCCACTTGATAGCGGTCCAAATGCTGAGTTAAATAGTTTGTTGCAGAAGCACAGTCCCGCTGCAAAATTGCCTCTAAAATTTCCCAGTGTTCATGTACAAGGCTCTCATCCCGCTTGGATTCCACATTGACAGTCATGCTACGCACACGGTCAAAGTGTACATTGACACTTTTGGTTAAATTGTACGCAAGTTCACGGTTAGCAAATTGAAATAATAATTGATGAAACTGGTCATCTAAAACAAAAAGACGATTGCTCATCGGATTTTGCACATAGAATTCCTGTAAACGCAAATTTTCCACCAGTGCTGCCTCTTGGCTTGCGGAAAGCCCTTGCTGACAGAGAGTTTCCACGATTCCTTTTTCCAGTACCAGACGGATAAAGCGGGCTTCTTCTACCAGGGCATAGTCAATCAATGCTACTTGAATTCCCTTCTGTGGAAAAATTTCCACAATTTTCACTTTAGATAAATCGATCAACGCCTCGCGAACAGGAGTACGAGACAACCCCAGTTGGTCAGCCAGTTCTTTTTCACTGACCAGGGAGCCAGGAGCCAGTTCCAGTCGAACAATATTCTCACGAATGGTACGAATGGCGTATTCTCTTGAAGTCTCACGCTCTTTTTTTTCCACGATAAACACAGGGCTACCTCCTGATATTCTCTTGGTTTATAAGTATATCAGTAATCCTAGTATACTGCAAGAGCAGCTGATATAATTCAAGAAAGAAAACCCAAATATCAATGGAAAAGCGGCAGCAGAACGCCAAATCAAAGGGAACTTTTTATCTGCTATTTCGTCCAACCAGACAAGAAGATAACATAAGAAGCATGGCAAAAAAGAAAGGAGCAGATTGGTATGAAAAGGAAAATGGCAATCTTGGTTTTGACTGGTTTGTTGACCTGTACACTGGCAATACCTGTAGGGGCAGCGGAACCCTCAGTGGATGCACAAAACACAGCAGAGCAGGTACAGAAGCTACCTGATAGTGTGCTGTACTATGGTACAGTGCAGGAAATTGGAAAGGATGAGAATGGAACGATTACCAGACTATATCTGGAGTCTGAACAATATGGTTCCTATATGATGAGGATTTCAGAGGAGACTGTCTGGATTGACAGTGGAAAGAAAACCGCTTTTGACCCTGCTGACCTCCAAATTGGAGAACGTGTTTATGTGTTCCACAGTCCCATTTCTACCTATTCTCTACCACCTCAATCGGCTGCCTATGCAGTGGTTCGGAATGTGCCAATGGATGCCAGTTGTGCCCATTACCACCAGATAGAGGAAGTTTCTGTCAAAGATGATCAAATACAAATTACTACAGACAATGGTGGGCTTTTCATTTTCTTAGATGAAAACACTACACTTTCTGGATACAATCAAAACCAACAGGTTTCTGGAGATGTTTTACAGGCTGGAATGTATGTTATGGCATGGTATGGGGCAGTTGCAGAATCTTATCCTGCCCAAACACACGCCAGCCATGTGATGGTATTGTCTGAGCAATTAGAAACTGATACACTGAGCCGAGCAGAATTGGTTTTGATGCTGCATGAGCAGGCGGGAAAACCTGTTGTGAACTATGCAATGACTTACACCGATGTTCCGTCAGATGCAGATTATGCTGAGGCTGTGCGGTGGGCAACCAGTGAACAGTTGGTCAGTGGATATAGTGACAGCACCTTTGGAGCGGATGATGATGTGAGCCGTGAACAGTTTGTCACCATTCTGTGGAGATATGCTGGAAGCCCTATGCTGATGGACTACACTGGTTTACTTCAGTATGAGGATGCAAATGAGATTTCCCCATATGCACAGCCTGCATTTGCATGGGCACACCAAAAGGGCTATCTGAATAGCATCATACAAAATAATATGCTAAAACCTAAAGGTGAAGTCTCCCTCAAAGTGGCACAAGATATGTTAAAGGCACTGATGGATAGTTCCATCGGTGATTAACTGAAATACAATAACCCCCAGATTTCAAACTATGTGGGAGAAATCTGGGGGTTATTGTATTATTTTAACCGGGAGGCCAGGTCATGTCGCGACCAGATAAGACATGGAAATGGAGATGGGGAACACTTTGACCAGCCTGTTCTCCAATATTGGAAACCACACGATAACTGTCAAGCCCCAGTTCCTTTGTGACTTTGGAGATGACAGCAAAGATATGGGCAACCACTGCCGCATTGTTTTCTGTGACCTCAGCAACAGAGCCAATGTGCATTTTGGGTATCACCAGAAAGTGAGTGGGAGCTTGAGGATCAATGTCATAGAAGGCAAAACATACTTCATCCTCATATACCTTCTTTGAGGGAATTTGTCCTTTGGCAATGTTACAGAATAAACAATCTGACATGAAAAGACCTCCTTATTTTATGGATTTGGAATGGAATCAGCCCAATTTATCCGCCACAAAGTCATCCACACAGGCAAGGGCATCATCCAACTTGAGTACATTGGTTCCGCCACCCATAGCACTGTCTGGCTTGCCGCCGCCCTTGCCACCACAGATGGCAGTGACTTTTTTAATAATATCACCGGCCTTAATGCCCTTTTCAATGGCATCTTTACCACAGACAGCCAGAAATGTGATTTTCTCACCATTGACACTTGCCAGAACAGCAACCAGATTGGGAGCTTTATCACGGAGCATATCGCCCATCTGGCGCAGTTTGTTGGCATCTGCCTCGTTTACTGTGGCAGTCATTACCTTCAATGTGCCTACCTGACGGGCACCAAACAGAATACGCTCCGTCTCACCAGCAGATTCACGAGCCTTGAATTTCTCCACCATTTGATGAAGATTTTTTAACTCCATAATGGTCTGTTCTGCCTTTTCTCTTAACTCGCTGGGCTTAGCTTTCAAAATAGCGGCCGCCTGGAAAATCACTTCCTGGTTGCGGTTCATCACTTCCAGAGATTTACGACCAGTGGTTGCCTCAATACGGCGTACACCAGAAGCCACAGAAAATTCACTGGAGATGTGGAATACCCCCACCTTGGCAGTGTTGTCCAAATGGGTACCACCGCAGAATTCTACAGAATAGCCCTTACCCATGTCAACTACACGGACAGTATCTCCATACTTTTCACCAAACAGGGCAATGGCACCACGTTTCTTTGCCTGTTCAATGGGCATTTCTTCGGTCACAATGTCATAGCCACTGAGTACAGCATCATTGACAATGGCATTGACCTGTGCCAGTTCATCAGCAGTGAGGGCAGAGAAGTGGGTGAAGTCGAAGCGCAGCTTATCTTCCTCCACCAGAGAACCAGCCTGATGCACATGATCCCCCAACACAGTGCGCAGAGCAGCATCCAACAGATGTGTAGCAGAGTGGGCACGCATAATAGCTTGACGGCGTACAGGGTCAATTTGTGCAGCAACCGTGTCACCCAGCTTTAGCATTCCCTCTGTGAGTTTGCCACTGTGCATATATTTGCCGCCCTTGTTTTTCTGTACATCTGTGACTTGGAACATAGCCCCATGTTCTCCGCTTTTGAAGATGGTGCCATGGTCAGCCACCTGACCACCCATTTCAGCATAGAAAGGTGTTTTGTCCAGAACCACAATGGCTTCTACACCAGGCATCAATTCCTCTGCCTGTTCGTTTTCTACCACAATGGCAACGACTTTGGCATCTGTAATGGAGGTGAATTCATAGCCTACAAATTGGGTTTCAGGCACATCTTTTCCAAATTCAACGCCAGCCCAACCCAAATCACCCAAGGCTTCACGGGCTTTACGGGCACGCACTTTTTGTTCTTCCATCAGAGCATCAAAGGCACCCTTGTCCAAAGTCATACCCTCATCTTCCACCATTTCAATGGTCAGGTCGATGGGGAAGCCATAGGTGTCATAGAGTTTAAAGGCATCTGCACCGGAGAACACCTTTTCTCCCTTCTCCTTGTGACCAGAGAGCATTTCATTGAAAATACGCAGACCGCCATCAATGGTCTTTGCAAAGTTCTCCTCTTCTACACGGATGACTTTTGTAATATAGTCCTGACGTTCCCGCAGTTCTGGATAGTGCCCCTCATTTTCATGGATGACAGTGTCACACACTTCATACAGGAAGGGGTGGTTGACACCCAACAATTTCCCGTGGCGGGCAGCACGGCGCAGCAGACGGCGCAGCACATAACCACGTCCCTCATTGGAGGGGAGCACACCATCGCAAATCATAAAGCTGGCGGAGCGAATATGGTCGGTAATGACACGCAGAGACACATCGGTAGCGTGGCTCTGTCCATAGGAAGCCCCGGTGATTTCTGTGACCTTTCGGGTGATGTTCATCACAGTATCTACATCAAAGAGAGAGGGGACGTTTTGACACACACAGGCCAGACGCTCCAACCCCATACCAGTGTCAATGTTCTTCTGTTTCAGTTCTGTGTAATGCCCCTCTCCATCATTGTCAAACTGGGAGAACACATTGTTCCATACTTCAATATAGCGGTCACAATCGCAACCTACCGTACAGTCAGGTTTACCACAGCCGTATTCCTCCCCACGGTCGTAGTAAATTTCAGAGCAGGGTCCGCAGGGACCGGAGCCGTGCTCCCAGAAGTTGTCAGCTTTTCCAAAGCGGAAAATACGCTCAGGGGCAATGCCAATTTCCTTGTTCCAAATCTCAAATGCCTCATCATCATCCTGATAGATGGAGGGATAGAGGCGGTCTGGGTCCAGTCCCACCCACTCAGGGCTGGTCAAAAACTCCCAAGACCAGGCGATCGCCTCATGTTTGAAGTAGTCACCAAAGGAGAAGTTGCCCAGCATTTCAAAGTAAGTGCCATGACGGGCAGTTTTACCAATGTTTTCAATATCTCCTGTACGAATACACTTTTGACAGGTACAGACACGGCGGCGAGGAGGCTCCTGCTCTCCAGTAAACCAGGGCTTCATGGGGGCCATACCGCTGTTAATCAACAGCAGAGAGGCATCATTTTGGGGAATCAGGGAAAAGCTGGGCAGGCGTAAATGTCCTTTTGTCTCAAAAAAGGATAGAAACATCTCACGCAGTTCATTCAATCCATAGGGTTTTGGGTTGTGCATGAATCATACCTCCAAAATCATATATTTACTCAATTTTAATTTCCAGACCCATCAAATTCATATCAAGGTCAAACGCAATGCGGTAGAGCACATCTTTTTTCTCATGCTTACAGTAAAAGACCGCAGTGCCATATTCTTCGCCAGTGTCGTCAAGGGTCTGCCCTGTTGCCATCGCATCCGATTCTGATTGATATGCCCCAGCCTGTTCCAGAGTGGATTCCATGTAAGAGGCTATGGTCTCCTCAGGGGAAAGAGCTTGTGCATCCTCACGCAACTGTTCATAGACTTGGGTATATTCACCATCATTTAGTTGAGATATAATGGTCCGTCCCTGCTCTAACACAGTGGATTCTTCCATTCCTTCTGGCAGAGGGTGTCCATTTGGGGAGCAACTACAACCTAGACCAAAGCACAACACAAGCGAAAGCAGAGCAACACCCAGACGTTTCTTCATTTAGAAAACCTCCTTTCAAAGAAAAACCCCTGAATGAAGGAATTTCCTTCATTCAGGGGCGAATGTCAATTCACGGTACCACCCTGATTATCTGGCAAAAACCAGCATCTCATATCCCTGTAACGGGAGATTTCCCGTCCTGCTTTTCACAGGCCGCTCCAGAGTGGCGTGTACAGCACAGACATCAGGGGCTTTCACCAAATCCCCCTCGCTTTGGAATGAGTCCTGTACTTGGCTCTTTCACTGCGTTTTCCAATACCAGACCTATTCTATCACAATTTAGGGGCTTGTCAAGTCCCAGTATACTCCTATAGTTCACACAAGTTCAGATAGCCTTTTCCACCGTTTTTGACCTGATAGAGAAGTTCATCGGCTTTTTGATAGAGTTCCTGAAACGTGTGGCGATTGTGGCTATAAATTCCTCCGAAAGACAGAGAAGAGTGGCTGAGGGGATATTGTTCGGAAATCATGGTATGATAGGTTTCCATCACGGTATGGAGTTTTCGCTCCATAATCTCTACATTGTGGCAGTCTGCAATAAAGATGGCAAATTCATCGCCACCAAGACGACAGATGATATCTGTTTTGCGGAAGGAGCTGGAAAGTAATCTTGCTACATATCTTAAAGCATCATCACCAGATGCGTGACCATAGTTGTCATTGAGCAGTTTGAAGTTATCCAGATCCATCATAAAGAACAGATAGTGATCTGTATGAGCAAGACTTTTTTCAATGGCTTCTGTGCCGCCTTTTCGATTCAGCAAACCTGTAAGGGCGTCCCGAATAGATTCATTTTTTAATTGTTCCCTTGTGCGTACTTGCTCAGAGATATCAATCACCAAACTGACAATGGCCTCACGCCCCTCGTTGGTTACGGTTTTTCTTCCTACATCATAGACCCAAAAATAGCTGCCATCTTTCCGTTTCATCCGATATTCAATTTCATATTGAAGACTGTGGGATAACTGGGTGGTAACAGAACGCCACACATAGTCCTGATCATCAGGGTGGATGGTGTGCATCACAAGACCATCTGTATCCTCCAGAAATTCCTGATAGGTGTATCCAGCCATAGTCAACAGACGGTCATTGGCAATATAGAGAGGAAAGTCCTTTTCATAGTAGCCACCCAGAACGCCACCAGGCATGACCTCGCTCATCATCTCTATCAAATCATGTTGTGCTTCCCGGTTGAGACAGTTCATCTGCTCTGACACAAATTTAATAGGGAAAAATTCATCTGTCTCCTGATAACTGCTGCCCACTGACATGTGTAATGTATCAGCTAGAAACCGTACACCCTCCCTGCGAAAACTGGCAGTCAGGCGAGTGCTGTACGAGATGATGCTTTTGTTCTCTGGAACTGAAATACAGGTTTTCACATAGCAGAAACACTCACAGCAATCGTCACAACGCCACTTTCCATGGAAATCAGATACTTCAAAGGCAATGGGAGATGGCAGAGCAGATATCTCTGCTTCCAAAAGTGCACGGAATTCCTGTTTGCCAACCGCAATCTCACCATTTCCGGTGCCAATACTATAAATATCCTCTGTGACAGACGCCAGTGTATGCTCTATATTACGCTCCGTCAAGTAGCAATAAAAGAACTGATTCAACGCGTTGTAGATGGTTTCTTCTGTGTTTAGAGGATATGTTGTGGTGTCGCTCTGTTCTGACATAGTTTCACCCCTCTCCCAGTTTACAGATGTTAGGAACAGAGAACAATGGTCGAAAATTAACAAAAATCAGGTTGCTTCATTATATAGTATTATGAAAATGCTGTCAATCAGGAGAGGACGATCTGTATGAGATGGAAATGAAAAGAACCGTTTGTGACAGAAAAAAATACTTGCGTATTTGGTGAAACATGGATATAATAGGAGGGTATTCTGAATTCCTTCGATTCTGTTCGCCTAAGTCCAAGGGGATATGGTGTGCAGAGCGTTAGAGTATGGTTGGAAACGGTCATGCTTTCCGTGGTTGAGAAGAGGGAAGTTGGGGTGACTGGTGCAGGTGGCTACATGAGTTTGTAGGTACTCCGGTAGGTTGTGCTCAACACGCTCTTTCTCGGAGAAGGAGCAGGTTTCTTGAAATCAGACGCACAATCCAGTTCCACCCCCCTCATCGGAAGTGCTTTTGCGTTTGATTGATACACAGTGGGACTGGCTATGAATCCCCCCTCATAGCCAGTCTCATTTTTATTTCTGTTTTGTGCAGTTTTGGTCGAAAAATCTCAGCATTTGTAAATTGGTTTCCTTGCTTTCTGCCCAATCCCACCAGCCCACTTCAAAAACATGGGTGAGATGTTCTCCCTGCTTTTTGGACCAGTGGAGATGTTGATGGGGAATGTGATGTTTTTGCAGAAATGCAATCAGGTGCTTGCTCTGTGTATAGTAGAGGTCTGGTTCGCTGGATACCACAAAGATGGGTGGAAGGGAAACATGGAGTGCGGTATCTTGAAAGCTGGCATGCCCACAAAGTGGAGACTGTTTCCAAGGGGTGCCCAGAAGCATATTGCAGTATTCGTTACTCACTGCCTGATCCAGAACAGGGGTCAGAAAATGGAAGTGATAGATGTCACACACTCCATGTACAATCGCCAGTGTATCAATAGAAAATGACGGAGGCGTAACTTCGTACAGAGATTGTAAATCAGGATTGCACATGATGCAGGTGGTCAACCCCGCCAGATGCCCACCAGCAGAATCTCCTGTCAACAAAACACAGTTTAAATCAAATCCATAGGTGGAAGCGTGCTGAGAGAGCCAATGAAGACTTTGAAAAATATCCTGAATTTGTCCTTTTAAATCCGTTTCCGGTACCAGACGATAGCTCATACCCAAAACAGCATAGCCCTGAGAAGCTAGGTACATGCAATAGGCTTTGTTTAATTCACGGTCTCCGTACATCCAACCCCCTCCATGAATATCAATGACCGTGGGTAACAGATGCTGTGTTTGGGCAGGTCGATAGAGATTGAGTGTGTGCATGGGATGACCATCCGTGTGGTAGGGCAGACCAGAAACTACCTGAACCCCCTCTGGGAGAGATTGCTCAGCAAGACGAATAGCGTCCCGTTCTCTGTTTCCCTCCCACTTTTCCTGAATCAATTTACGAATGAAATGGGACATAGATGTACCCTCCATTTGATATGCAAAAATTTTAGATAGAGCAATAAAAAACAGCCCCGACTTGCATACAGTCGGAGCTGTTTTTTTCCGAGGCATTAGCCCTCAGAGATAGCACCCACAGGGCAGGTACCAGCGCAGGAACCGCAGTCCAGGCAAGCACCGGCATCAATGACGTACTGGCTGTCACCCTGAGAAATAGCGCTCACAGGGCAAGACTCAGCACAGGAACCGCAGCTGATGCATGCATCACTAATCACATATGCCATTGGAAATACACCTCCCTATCAATGTACACCTTATTGTAACACAACTTTTCAAAATTGCAATGCTTAATTTTATAAAAAGAAGGTTATAGTTTAGAAAGATTCTCTGTGGGCTGATACAGTAGTAAAAAACAGAGTAAAAAGGAGTTGTTTTGATATAATGATAAGGGAGGAACCGTTGATGACAGGCTTCCGCTTTACATCTACTGCACTAGGAGTGATTCGCTGTGCACAGGAACAGGCAGTGCAACTGGGACACTGTTATGTAGGCAGTGAACATTTATTGTTGGGATTACTCAGCCAGGAATATAGTGCAGCGTCCCGTATTCTTACAGAATTTGGTGTAAATCGGCAAATGATTCGAGAGAAGATTGCCCAAAGAGTGGGTATTGGAGTGCCTACAGGTGTGGTTTATCAGGGCTTGACCCCACACAGCTATCAAATTGTACAACAGGCTGTTTTTGAGTGCAGACAGTTGAAGCAGACTGCCATTCATGCAGAACATTTGCTGCTGGGGCTTGTCAATCAAAAAGATTGTTCTGGGACTATGTTACTGAAAGAGTGTGGTGTACAGACAGAACTGCTCTACAAAACGGTAAAGTGTGCATTGGGAGGGGAGGATAATCTGAGCCGTATGACAAGGAGAGAACCGGAGCGGAGTGTACTGGGCAGTGATACCAGACAGTTGGACCAGTGTGCCCGAGATTTAACCAGAATGGCGTTAGAAGGGAAATTAGATCCAGTGATTGGACGGGAAGCAGAACTGCACAGACTGGTGCAGATTTTGTCCCGTCGTACCAAAAACAATCCGGCTTTGATTGGAGAGCCGGGGGTCGGTAAAACCGCAGTGGTGGAGGGGCTTGCATTGAGTATTGCAGATGGTACAGCACCTCCACACTTACAGGGAAAACGGGTATGCGCCCTTGACCTGTCTGCTATGGTGGCAGGGACAAAGTACCGTGGAGAATTTGAAGAAAAACTGCGCCATGTGTTACAGGAGGTACGCCGCAACAGAAATGTGATTTTGTTTATTGATGAACTCCATACCATTGTGGGTGCTGGGTCGGCTGAGGGGGCCATTGATGCAGCCAACATTTTAAAGCCTGCCCTGTCCAGAGGGGAGATTCAGGTAATTGGTGCCACCACTATGGAGGAATATAGGAGATATATTGAAAAGGATGCCGCATTGGAGCGTCGTTTTCAGCCTATTACGGTAAAAGAGCCATCTCCAGAGGAGACGATGGCAATTTTGCAGGGTTTACGTGGACGGTATGAGGCACACCATAAACTGACCATTACAGATGAAGCCCTTCAGGCAGCCATTGACCTGTCCATTCGCTATTTGCCTCAGAGATTTTTGCCAGATAAAGCCATTGATTTGGTGGATGAAGCAGCATCACAGGCACGTCTGAATCTCAAAAAACTGCCACCAGATTTGGTTCAACTGGAGCAAAAAGCCAAACAGGCAGGTAATCAGTTGCTAAATGCCATTCGGAAGCAGGACTTTGAACAGGCTGCCATGCTTAGAGATGCAGAGGGAGATTTTCGCAGAGAGCTGGAAATCAGCAGACAGCGTTGGTACCAGAAAAATGCTGCCAAAGTAGTGGAGGAGTGTCACATCCGAGAAGTATTGACCCAATGGACAGGGATTCCTGTGACCAATCCAAACCAACAGGATAGACAGGCACTTGCCCAGTTAGAAGAATCTTTGCAGCAGAACCTGTTGGGACAGGATGAGGCGGTGAAATTGGTGGCAAAAGCCATTCGCAGGGGACGGCTGGGGCTGCGGGACCCACGCAGACCGGTGGGGTGTTTTCTGCTGCTTGGTCCCAGCGGTGTGGGAAAAACCCAGTTATGCCGTTCTTTGGCGGCTACTCTGTTTGGCAGTCAGGATGCCCTGTTGCGGTTTGATATGTCCGAGTATATGGAAGCCCATAGCGTTTCCCGCCTGATTGGTTCTCCACCCGGATATGTGGGACATGAGGAAGGGGGACAACTGACAGAGAAGGTACGCAGACAGCCCTGGTCTGTGGTGCTGTTGGATGAATTTGAAAAGGCACATCGGGATATCTGGTCTATTTTACTGCAAGTGATGGAAGAAGGGGTATTAACCGATTCACAGGGCAGAAAAACGGATTTTCGTAATACCATTTTGATTATGACGTCCAATCTGGGGGCACAGTATTTTCATGATAAACAGCCGCTGGGATTTGTACAAGGGACTGCTGCCACAGAAGCCATTGAACGAGATGTCCTGTCTCAGGCACGCAAGACATTTGCACCGGAATTTTTAAATAGACTCGACCATGTACTGGTATTTCATCCACTACAAAAGGAGACATTGTGTGCCATTACCAGACAACTATTGCAGGAGACAAAACAGAGATTTGAAGCTTTGGGACTTTCCCTGCGAATTGAAGATACTGCTGTCTCCTTTCTAGCCCAGCGAGGAGAGCATCGGGACTATGGTGCAAGACCATTGAAGCGAGCCATTACCACTATGGTAGAGGACCCAGTGGCAGACCTTTTACTCAATGGACAGATTAGTCGAGGGGATGAGGTGTATATTTTTATGGAAGATGCGCACCTGCAAATTCAAAAAGCATCTTAAATATAAATATAATATTAAAAATCATATTTCATAATTTTTAATATTGCTATTTGGAATCTATCGGGTTATACTGTGTTTGGAAAGAAAACCAGATAACATGGAAAAGAGGTGAGCTTCATGGAGCATAGTATGGTGCAAAGAATGGAGCGGGTTAGGAAACCAGCCACACCAAAAAAACGGGAGGTACGAAATCCCTATGATGGGCTGCGGTTCTGGTCTGCATGGACACATGGAGTAGGTGCAGTGCTGGCAGTTTTGGGCACATTGCTTTTGGTGATCAGAGCAGTTTTGCAGCAAAACTGGGAACAGGTCATTGTATTTGCAATCTATGGAGGTTCCATGATTTGTCTCTATACTGCAAGTACCCTCTATCATAGTGTGAATACTACAGAAAAGAAACGAATTGCATTGAGAAAATACGACCACTGCTCCATCTATCTGCTGATTGCAGGCAGCTACACGCCAGTCTGTATATGTGTGCTAAAGGAGCATGGAGGCATTGCGTTGATTTCTGTGATTTGGAGTTTAGCCATTGCGGGGATGATTTTGACCATTGCAAAATTGGATTTGCCCAGATGGCTGACCAGTGTGATTTATCTGGTGATGGGCTGGCTGGCACTCACTGCCATTGTTCCTCTCTCACGTTTAATGTCAGGGGAAGGGATGCTTTGGCTTTTATTAGGTGGTATTTGCTACAGTATTGGTGGTGTGCTGTATGCAGTAAAATGGCCAGGGCGTCACAACCCCAGATTTGGTTGTCATGAGATTTTTCATGTGTGGATTGTACTGGGTTCTGTGATGCACTATTTGATGATGTATCGAGTGGTTGCGGCTATGTAAAAACTGCATATAAGAAACAAACAGCGGTTGGAACGCCAAAATCGGCTTCCAACCGCTGTTTTGTTGGTTTTCATGGTACAGAAAACCATGTGGTTTTGATTTCATTTGCCAGTTGTAAAGGAGCATCTATGTTCACTTCATGCCCTGCACCTTCCACTGAAGTCAATGTGGCATGGGGAATCAGATTTGCCAACTGCTTGGCTGCCTTTTGATTTGCTTTGTCTTTTTGACCACAGATGATATGGCATGGGCAAGTGATTTGATGTAGCTGACTTGTAAAGTCTAAATGTTTCATAGAAGTTGAGATCGTGATCATGTCCTGTTTGGAAAATCCAGTTGTTTGAAATACGGATTCAGGCAGGAAACGAAAGAGCATTGCCTGTATTTGTAGAAGCAGAGCAGGCATTTTGTATTGAGGTGCAATTAAAATTAAATTTTTGACTGTTTGGGGATGCTCAAGTGTGTACTGTAGTGCCAAAACGGCACCAAGGGAGAGACCGCACAAATAGAGTGGAGCTTCAAGTTTGTCGCACTCCTGTTGAAATGCCTGATAGAGATGGTCATAGGTTAGAGTTTGTTCTTTTACAAGGGTAGATAGACAGGGCTGATGGAACTTGACCTGAGTGAAAATATGGGGGATTACTTGCTCCCAACTAGAGGGACCTTGTCCAAGTCCATGTACCAAAATATAAGAAATCATGTTATATTCTCCTTTGCACATGAAAATGGTACCAGAATAGGGATAAAAAAGCAAGACAGCATAGATTCATATGCTGTCTTGCAACTGTATGTTTGGATATAAAATACCTGTAACTTGTGATTTACTTCAAAACGGAGGAATGAAGTACACGAATGATATCAGAAAATTCTGCCCGTGTGAGAGTTCCTGTAGGGTTAATTTGGGCTTGGTGTGTTCCCTGTCCATTCAGTAATCCTGCTGAAACCGCCCACTGTACAGCGGGTTTTGCCCACTCGGCAATAGAGCTGCTATCTTCATAGACATAAAGATCTGTCCAGTTGCGAGTGTCCACTCCCTGCGCTTTTGCATATTGGTATAAAACCAACGCCACTTCCTGTCTTGTCATAGAACTGTCTGGTGAAAAATGAGTGGTATCTGTATTGCTCATGAACCCAGACTGAACTGCCCAAGAAATAGCATTCACAAGCTCTGTTTGTGCAGAAACATCCTCAAAGGACAGGGGAGCAACGGTAGGTTTTCCTGCCATACAATAGAGAGATTCTGCTACCATACTACGGGTGGTTGTTTCCTCTGGAGCAAAGGTGGTGCGTGAAGTGGGGGGAACCAGTCCGTTGGATGTGACATAATCAACAGCCTGATAATACCATGCCTCAGAATCCACATCTAAAAATTCAGAGGTTGTAATAGATGGAACCTGCTCAAAGATTTGAAGGTAATAGCATAAATCATCCTGTCCCTCACAGGAAACTGTAATCATATAGATGAGGGCATAGTCATTGAGCTGTTGTGGTGTTAAATCAGGTAGATAGTGGGGACTATATTGCCGTCCACGGTCAGAAAATGCCTGAGTACCTCTGGAAATCAGTTCCTGACCAGTCAAAGTATATGGGGTTCCTACCTCCAAAACAGCTGCCCCGTCTCCAGATGCAGAGACCAGAGTACCAGAGGAAGTGACCATATCATAAGCAGGGATGGATTCACTGTCCAATAACTCATAGCAGTTATCCCCATCCAAGTCTGTGAGATAATCCACACGAATGGAGACCCCCTCCATTTCAGGGGTAATGTGAATTTCTACATCTTTAGAAACCCGGTTGACTGATGTAATCAATTCCATTTCCTTCAACTGTGCAAAGGTATTGGTCTCATCTCTCTGATAGAGAGTGAGATCTAAAGCCAGTTTGGGGAAATCAGTCATTCCAGCAGCAATAGAAACCGTGGCACAGTTTTCCTGTGTGGTTTCTGCACTGATAGAGCAGATCAGAGATGCTGCCAATGCAAATGTAGTAAACAAATGAAAAATATGTTTAGAATGGCGGTTCATGACAGACTCCTTTCCAAATATGCTGCAAGTCTAATATCAGTCTAATAATAGAAATACAGTTACATTATTATAGCATGGAGCGAAAAAAATGCAAGTGCAAAACAAAAGGTGTAACAGAAAAGAAAGGCTTGACAAAACAGTTAGCTTATGCTATTTTAGGTTAGCAAACAACAACTGGAATGAGGTGGAGAAGCGTGAATCTGACACAGGCACAACTTGGGGTACAATATTTGGTGCAGACAATCTGTACAGAAGACGAGGAGCTCAATGGCTTTCTCCTGACCTTGGGTTGCTATAGTGGGCAACCAATTACTGTAGTCTCACAGTCTAGGGGAGGCTATGTGATTAGTGTCAAGGATGGTCGTTATAACATTGACAAAGACTTGGCAGAGGCGATTTTAATCTCTGAATAAAATAATTCTGCCTGTGGGGCAGGGTTATTTTAATAGATAAAAGTTAGCTTGTACTAACTAAACAAGAATGAGAGAAATAGGATGAAATGAGGAGGATTCTGTTATGAGAATTGCATTGGCAGGAAACCCAAACAGCGGTAAAACCACCATGTTCAATGCCCTCACTGGGCGCACAGAGCGTGTGGGCAACTGGGCAGGTGTTACAGTGGAAAAAAAGGAAAGCCCAATTAAAAAGTCCTATCTTCATGCTTCTGAGATGCCCATTGCAGTGGACTTACCTGGAGCCTATTCCATGTCTCCTTTTACATCAGAGGAGAGCATCACTAGCAGTTATGTGAGAAAAGAACATCCCGATGTGATTATCAATATTGTGGATGCCACAAATTTAAGTCGGAGCCTGTTTTTTACAACGCAGCTTTTGGAGCTTGGTATTCCTGTAGTGGTTGCGTTGAACAAAAGTGATATCAACCAAAAGAAGCAGACAAAAATTGATGTGGAGGAACTTTCTCGCCTGTTGTGCTGCCCTGTCATTGAAACCATTTCCACGGACAGCAGCCATAAGGGATTGGCTCAACTGGTAGAAAAGGCAGTCCAGCTCAATGGAAGTTACCAGAAGGCACCCTATGAACAGGGAGACATCAATTTACATGACAAAGCAGAGGTAGAAGCTGCTGACCGTAGACGGTTTGATTTTGTCAATCAGATGGTCAGCAAAGTAGAGGAACGAAAGATTCAGACCAGCGAAAAAAATAAACAGGATCAGATTGATGCTATTGTGGCACATCCTATTATTGGAATTCCCATTTTTGCTGCTATTATGTTTGTAGTATTTGATCTATCTCAATCCCGTGTAGGTCCTATGATTGCAGATTATCTGGTTGCATGGATTGAGACATTTCAGGGTTGGGTGGGAGAACAGGTATCAGGAGCTTCACCTTTTGTACAATCTCTGTTGGTAGATGGTATCATTGGTGGTGTGGGTGCAGTTGTGGGCTTCCTGCCCTTGGTTATGGTGATGTATTTCCTCATTGCTCTGCTGGAAGATTGTGGCTATATGGCACGTGTCAGTGTGGTGATGAACCCTATTTTTAAGCGGGTTGGTCTCTCTGGTAAGTCTATTATTCCAATGATCATTGGAACAGGCTGTGCCATTCCAGGTGTTATGGCTTGTCGTACCATCCGCAATGAACGGGAACGCCGTACCACTGCCATGTTAACCCCATTTATGCCCTGTGGTGCAAAGCTGCCAGTGATTGCACTGTTTGCAGGTGTCTTTTTCAATGATGCTGCTTGGGTGGGTACTTTGATGTATTTTGTGGGAATTGCTTTGATTTTCCTTGGTGCTCTGTTGGTGCTCAAAATCACCGGTCACAAATATCGTAAATCCTTCTTTATTATGGAATTGCCTGAGTATAAAGTGCCTAGCTTGCAGCGTGCGGTGATTTCCATGCTGGCTCGTGCAAAGTCCTTTATCATTAAGGCTGGTACCATTATTCTGGTTTGTAATGCAGCAGTTCAAATTATGCAGACCTTCAACTGGCAACTGCAAGTGGTAGAGGAGGGAATGGAGCACACTTCCATTCTTGCTACCATTGCGACCCCCTTTGCAATCATCATGATTCCTCTGGGATTTGGTGTGTGGCAGCTTGCAGCAGCAGCCATTACAGGATTTATTGCAAAAGAGAATGTGGTAGGCACTTTGGCTGTGGTCTATGGGCTTACTAATTTTATTGATACAGATGCACTGGCTCTGGTGGGTGGTGCCAATGAAGTGGCAGTTGCAATGGGACTTACCTCTGTGTCAGCACTGGCTTATCTGATGTTTAATCTGTATACACCCCCTTGTTTTGCTGCCATTGGCGCTATGAATTCTGAAATGCAAAATAAAAAGTGGTTATTTGGTGGAATTGCACTTCAAATGGGTACTGCTTATGTGTTATCCTTCTTGGTGTACCAGATTGGTACTTTGATGACCACTGGTGCATTGGGTACTGGGTTCCTGCCTGGTTTGATTGCCAGTGGAGTCATTGTTGGCTGTGTGGTTGCTCTCATCCTGAGTGCAAATCGACGTATTGATGCACAGTACCACCTGAATCAAAATACAGCTGTGAAGGCGTAAGGAGTGAATGGTCATGGTAGACCTGATTGTATTGGGAGTGGTAGCCCTGTTGGTTGGGGGTGCAGTTGCCTACATTGTGCGGGAAAAAAAGCGAGGAGCCAAATGCATTGGCTGTTCTGCTTGTACGTCCAACCATAAAGATGGTGGTTGTCATTGTAACTGCAATAATGACAAATAAAACAATCATATAAATTGTCATGCACCCCAAAAGTGGTTCAACTTTTGGGGTGCATGTTTTTTGACCATTTTGCTGTTAAAAAGTGGATTCACACATGGTTTTGTGATAAAATCATTTACGAGAAAAAACAGAAATGGGAGCGGATGGATGAAACAATACAATCCATCCACCACCTGATTTAAAGATATCTATGATAATGGGGGATCATCAATATGAATTCTTTGCACCAGAAAGAACATCGTGCTTTTCAGTTTCAGGCACATATTACAACAGAACATGTAGACAATCTGGCAGATTACATTGGATTATGTGAAACATGCAAGGTAAAGCCGGTTTTAATTAAACTTGCAAAAGGCAATTTTGTCAATCAGCCAATGTATACACAGAACTTAGTGGCTGAGCGTTTCGATGATGTGATGCTGGAAGTAGAGCGGGTAAAAAGAGTCTTTATAGAAAACGGATTCCCTGTCATTAGAACGAAAATTGAAATCAATGCAGAACAGGTGATAGATTATTTTCAAATTGATGTGATCCAGTGTGAAAATATACAGTATAGAGAACATTGTTTCGAACAATTCAACGGCAGCTATTTTGAAGTACATATCAAAGTAAAATACAATGACTTAGACCTGCTCAAAGAAATTGCCATCAAAAATAACCTCTATCTTTCCCAGAATGACAGAGAACCTGGAATTCGTTTTTTATCTGTCAGAAAGAACTTAGCAGATGCCCTGAATCTTGTGGGTGAAGATGGTTTTGAGCTTAGAACATATCATTTATATGAAAAGAATCTATCCAGAGCATTTGAACAGGATTTGAAAGCAGCCCATATGGAAATTGTAAAGGAAAAGTATGAGTGCTGTATTTATGACAGCAATCAAATATTGGATTCCAATTGGGGATTTCATGAAATATAAGCCAATTTAGGAAAGGATGATTGTAATGGAATGCAAAATCGAAGAATTAGAAATCAAAGAAGAATTGATGATTTACATTGCAAATCATTTGCCTTTTATTGTAAAAGGAAGCTTTCTAACAAAACAATATCATAAAGACCCACAGGCAAGGCTTTTGAATGGGGGAGATATTGATTTGATCTATTATGGTAGTGCTTGCACAATACAAAAACCGGATGTTTTTGATTATGACAGCTACCATCAGTTTATCCGAAAAATTGAAACACTGTTAAAACATGAACTCACTGATATTTTTTACAAGTTAGAAGAAATTATGACACGAAAACTGGAGTTAACTGAAAGACCAGAGTTCATTTTAGAATTTGAAGAACTTGGTTATGATAGAGTATTCAAAGAGAGCAATGACATCTGTATTTTTTTGGTAAACTATGCTGCGGACGGTGATTTTACAACGGTTGGGCTGGAAATCTGTGACCGTAAACTGTACGTTGAAATTGATATTGCCATTGATATGCCGATTCATTTTCAACCCGAAACGATTTCATATAAAACAATGACCGGAAAAAAGGTTACATTGAAAAACACCACGCCCCTGATTTATCAGACGGCATGGAAAGTACATCAAATTCTTGTAAGACCACGCCTAAAGGATTTAGATGATGTCATTCGATTCTTACCATATATTGATTTTGAAGACAGGCATAACTTTGAGCTGTTCTTTGATGAAATTATCTCAGAATGTAAACTGACAGACAGAAAAACATGCGAAAAATTACTCAACACTTTAAAAATGCTGTTCCTAAAACGAGATATAGCACAAAGTTTCATTGTTGGAAATATGGTGAATGATGGGGATAAGATACAATACTATAGCAGTCTATATGGAATATATTATAATGTTGAAAAGTTAAAAGGTGAAGTTTGCTCCTGTTTTTTAAAGGCTTTGTACAGCAGAATAGATTGTGATGCTGCATTGCAATATATCAACAGACAGTTTCAAGGTAGTTGTAACATGAATTAAACTGATTTTATCAAAGGAACAGACCTACAATTTTCGGGGTCAACAGCCAATATAATATGCTCCCTCTAAGGATTGACAGTGTATTGTTTCACTGAGTTTTATAGAGGGAGCATATTATTTTATAGTTTTTTGGAATCGTTTATTCTGCCACTATAATTCGGATTCGTCCGCCCTCCGATTCATCCTTGTCATACCAACCTGTGAGAGATAGCCCAAGTTCCTGTACACGGTCCAGTGTAGACAGAGTGTAGACATTATCATGATGCTCATAAACAATAACCTGCTCAGAGATGGTATAGGTTTTATTACCAACCAGAAGCTGATTTCCTTGAATTTGTGTGGCTTTTACAGCAGTCATAGCAATCATTCGGTCAGGGTTAGAGGGGTCGCCTTCAATGATAACACCACCACGGCTGACAGGATAACGCTTTGTGGTGTCTGGGATGGCATAAGAGGAGCCATTGATATCATATTTGTAGGTGTAATAGTGACCCAAATCTCCCATATCGGTTTCACCCACAATAGTCATCAGAGCGTAGGTACGGGCATCTCCAGTGGCATTGCGCAACACCAACCGGCTGATTTCACCGCTGCCATTCAACTCATAATAGAGAACAGAGCTGGATTCTAACTTCATACCAGCCAAACGACTTGGATAGATAGAAACAGCAGAGTTATCAGAAGCCTCTAAAATTTCAATATCGTCAGCAAAAGAGAGGTTGTCAATTTTGGTTCCATCTTTGGATACAGTTCCAGAAAGCTGGGGAGATGCAGGTCTGCGAAGGGTAATTTCTCCATCTGCTGTAACATTCACGCCAACAAAATCACCTGATTTGAAATATCCAATGGGGGCTTCATAACTGTAAGTATTGCCGTCAGTTGCCAAAATGGTGATAGTCTCTCCCATGTAGGTGGAGCCATGGCCATCTGGATAAGCGGCTTTTTCTGTTTTAATGACAATACCACAGCGGTCTGCCTCTGTCTCACTGGGGGAGACTGCATAGGCAATGGCACCATCACGACCCAACAGCAGAGTTACAGTATCGCCTAAACCAAACGTGCCAAGGTCAGACAGGGCATAGGAAGCGGAGACAGTTTCAAAGTTCAGGGTATGGCCAGAAACTGTAACCGAGGTGGGGTTAGAGGAAGATGGCTGGATATCCTGTATGGTACCAGTCAATTTTTCTGAATATGCCCAGATTGTGTTCATGGTATCATTCCAGTAAAGTACATCCATATCCTGAATTTGCCCCAGAGAGGAGGCACTGCCATTCCGTACCACGGTAGCACTGTTCAAATCAAATGGGATGGAATTTTTCCAATTATCGGTTGCCACAATGGGACCCTGCATCTCACCATTGATAATGGAAACCAAATCGACCTCACCAGAAGCATTCAACTGATAGCCAAGGGTATTGATATAAGGCTGACCAGCCTTTGTTTTGGCAGACAGAAGATTATAGAACAGATACATGGCATCCTGGCGGGTGAGCGGATCACTGCTTACCTTTGCGGAGACACCCTTGTCCAAAGAGAGACTGCGGTAGAGGGACATCTGGGGAGAGGGGTAAGCACCAGAAAAATCAGAGGAGGTATAACCCAGCAGAGCAAGAGCCACTGTCACCCCCTCAGCCAGATTGATGGGGGCATTAGGACGGAATGTGCCATCAGAGAAACCAGAAATCAGACCAGCCTTTACTCCTGTTTCCACAAAACCGGCTGCCCAATGGGTATAGGGAACATCGGGGAAGGGAGAAGTGGAAGCTTCTCCAATCTGCGCACCATTAACAGATGCTTTCAGGGCAATGGTAATAAATTCTGCCCGTGTTACCTTAGAATCCAGATTCATGGCTCCAGTGGCATCACCATTCATAATACCCAATGCCTGTACCACTTGGGTTACTTCACTGACAGGGGCAATGGTGCCAGTGGCAGCATTGCAGGGGAGTGAGAGAGAGGCGGCGATACAGGCTGCCAGCAAGGCAGTTGTAACACGTTTTTTCATAATGAAGATTCCTTTCGAGATTAGTCATAACGCAGTGCGTCAATGGGGTTGAGTTTTGAGGCCTTATTGGCAGGGAGATATCCAAAGAGAATCCCTACTCCCACAGAGACACCAAAGGCAACGCCGACAGCGGTGAACGATACAATGGCTGTAAATTCAGTGCCACCAGACATGAGACTGTTGACAATAACTGAGGCGATTTTTGCCATGAGAAAACCAAATGCAATGCCGATGATACCACCGATGGCAGATGTGGTGGCTGCCTCAATGATAAATTGACTGCGGATGTCCCGACGTTTTGCGCCCAATGACTTTCGGATACCAATTTCACGGGTGCGTTCGGATACAGATACCAGCATGATATTCATGATGCCAATTCCACCAACCATAAGAGAGATACCAGCGATGGCCACCAGAACCACCATAAGGGTATTCATCATAGTATTCATCATATCCAGCATTTCAGCTGAGGTCACAACCATAAAAGGAGAGTATTCATCATCATCTCCATAAATGGCAGTGAGTTTTTTCTCAATAATGCCACGGGCAGTAGAGGCGGTGTCTTTGCTGGTACCACTCATCATATAAGATTGATACATAGCAACAGAACCGGAAGACGCACTGTTCAATTTTTCAGCATTGGTATAGGGAATGAGAATCTGATCATCCTCTGAATCTTTCCTGGATTCTGCGGTTTCCTCCAGAATACCAACAATGGTATAGGTATAGCCGTTCAGCCCCAAAGTCTGACCTAATGCAGAGCCATTATAATATTCTTTGTTGATGTAGGAGCCAATCACACAGACTTTCTGAGAACGCAGAACATCTACATATTGCAAGAAACGACCTTCTTCTATGGTCAGTGCACGAATGTTGGCATAGTCCTCACTCACACCTGCCACAGTTTTTGGGGTAAAGGTCTCATTGGGCGTGCGTACACTGGAAGTAGATACACTGACATAGGGACTGACAGCAGAGAGATATTTAGGATTCTTTTCCACCAGTTCATACATATCATCAGCGGTTGCTTCACGAGAGGAACCAGAAGTAAAGACACTCACTTGTATCAGATTTGCGCCCAATTTATCAAACTGATCACTCATCATTTTTTGTAAGCCATCACCCAATGAAATGATGACAATGACAGCTCCTACCCCAATGATAATACCCAGCATGGTGAGCAATGCCCTCACCTTACTAGTGGATAGGGATTTCAGAGCCAGTAAAAAGGATTGTTTTATTTCCATTCCTCTGCCTCCTCGTCCTCAACCTCTACAAGGGATGGCTGTACCACTGCCTCTGGTGCATGGGCATCTCCATCATAAATGATATTACCATCTTGCAGTCGGATAATCCGCTGTGCTCTGACAGCAATGGAGTTATCATGGGTAATGAGTACCACTGTATCTCCCTCTCGATTGAGTTGTTTCAAAAAGGAAAGTACCTCACGGCTGGTTCTGGAATCCAATGCACCTGTGGGCTCGTCTGCTAGGATAACGGAGGGTTCCCCAGCCAGAGCTCGTGCAATGGATACACGCTGTTGTTGACCGCCAGAGAGCTGGTTGGGTCTGTTTTTAAATTTGTCAGCCAGTCCCACACGGTCAAGGGCACGCAGTGCACGCTTCCGTCGTTCACGCTCTGGAACACCAGCATAGAGCAGAGGTAATTCCACATTTTCCAGCACATTCAATTTGGGAATCAGATTGTACTGCTGAAAAATGAATCCCAGCATTTTATTGCGGATTTCTGCCTGCTGGTCATCTTCCATTGTGGATACATCCACACCCCCCAGAAAATATTTGCCACTGGTGGGCACATCCAGACAGCCAATGATGTTCATTGCAGTGGATTTACCAGAACCAGATTGTCCTACAATGGCAACAAATTCCCCAGGATCAACAGAAAAACTAACTCCATCTAATGCGTGGACCAGAGAATCACCCATCTGATAGATTTTGTAAACAGATTGAAATTCAATTAAATGTCCCATAGCTTACATTCCCATCATACTGGCAAAGGGATTAGAGGTCTCATTCACCCAAACAACAACTTCACCTTCTGCAATCCCTTCTATAATCTCAATGTTGTCTGTATCGTTACGACCCAATGTTACCTCACGCTGTTGTAATAAAGTAGGATCAGCTACATTTCCGTTCTCATCCAGTGCCTCAGCTGGTGCTACAGTAACAACAGGTTTACCACTGCCACGGTTGACAGCATCAACAGGAACACAGAGTACAGAGCCAGCTTGGTCAATAATGACACTGGCGGACACATTCATGCCGGGCTTTAGTCCCTCTGTTTCGTTCATTAGAACCGTAATGGGATAATTGGTTTGACCATTGACAGTAGTACCATTGATATTGATTTTATCCACAACACCAGTGAAGGTTTTTCCCTCCACTGCATCGGCTGTCACTGTAACCTGTTGTCCCAGTTGGATTTTGTTAATATCCTGTTCATCCACTTTCATTTCAAATGTCATGGAGGACATATCGTAGAGTACAGCCAAGGCACCATCTGCCGCAGAGAGCTGGTTAGAGTCAATGGTATCTCCAGCCTTGAACTTCTTTTCAATGACTGTGCCAGAGATGGGGGCAGTGATGGTATAATTTTCGAGGGCATCCATTGCATTTTGGACAGAGAGTTGAGCCTGTTCCAGTGCAATAGAGGCGTTTTCCAGAGTTGTATTTGCAGTGGTTCCACCCAATGTAGCCAATACAGTTCCAGCTTCTACCCAGCTGCCTTCACTAACAGCCAGAGACATCACTTCACCGGAGCCGGTAGCTGTTACGGTTTGATTGGTGTATGCTTCAAAGGTTCCACCCTCAGCGCAGGCAAGCATCCCCACTTTGGCAGTAGCCTGAGTCTGTTCTGTCAGGGCTCCAGGGTTGCTGACCTGAATTTTCACCTGCCGAATGAGGGCACCATTGCTGCTGACCTGATCCGCAGTGGAGATGGATTCTACTGTACCAGACAGTGTTTCTAATGTACCTGCTAAAGTGACCACAGCCGTCTGTCCCACAGAAATCTGGGCAGCATCGGTAGAGAGAAAGGGAAGTGTCAGGGTCATTACAGAGGTATCAGAAATAGTGGCAATGGGGGTGCCAGCCGTTACCATGTCTCCCTTTTTGATATGCAGTTCCTGTATGACACCAGAGGAATTTGCTTTGGGTTGCAGTCCCTCGGCTGCTTGGTCATAGCTGAGTTGTGCCTGTCTGACAGAGAGTTGAGCCTGTTGCAGGGAAGTTTCTGCATTACCTGGATCAATACGGAACAGCAAATCCCCTTTTTCGACCCAGTCACCCTCTTCGAAAGGGGCTTCCAGTACATCGCCTGTCACCATTCCACTTACGGTATAGGAATCAATGGGAGTGACTGTACCAGTACTGTCTACGGTAACTGTCATATCCTGCATCTGAGCCACAGAGGAAAGATATAAATTGGCAACAATTTGCTGTCCAGCCCCCATCATGGGGCGAATGAGAAGGAAAAAGACGGCAGCTACTATAACCACAAGGGCAATGAGAATTTTCAGCCATTTTTTCCGTTTTTTTGGTGGGGTAAACAGAAAATTTTGAGAAGGGTCCTGTACTGCCACTTCTTTTTTGGGTTTTGTAATATCCATTTTTGTAACTCCTTACAATGTTAAAATACAATAACAAATGGAACAGATTGCTCTACAGTTCCCCATCGGATGAAATCAATGGGATGATCAGTGTACCTCCTTAACTAGACAAAATACGACGTATGTATTACATTTGTCATAGTTAATGTAGCATGATTATGAATAAGAATCAAGTATATGTGGTTTAAGTAAGACAAAAGAAAGGAAAGTGTCCTATGAAACGGTACAGACAGATTGAAGAATCAAAAAAAATGATTCAAGGAGCGTTCCTCCGATTGCTGCAAGAACACAATATGAATGAGATATCCATTTCCATGATTGCACAGAAGGCAAAAATTGGACGAAACACATTTTACAATCATTATCAAAAGAAGGAAGATGTCCTTTATGATATTATGAACGGAATTTTGAATGAAGCAAAGTCTGTCATGAAAAAAGAAGGGGAGTTTACCGTACGCAATTTTCTGATTTACCGCTTCAACTTTATCAAACAAAATCCACTGATTTCTATTTTTCACAAGCATCAGGAGATTCAACAGTTATTTTTGCGTTTTCAAGAGGAACAGACAACCATTCTTCCTGTTCCATTGCTGAAAGACAGCTACCGAATGCAATTTTTAGAAGGTGGGATTGGTCGCGTTACTTCCAAATGGGTCATGAATGGAATGAAGGAGACACCAGAGAAAATGGCAGATGAAATTCTGTCATTCTTTCAATCGGCTACCTGAAATATATAAAAGAGCGAATGAAATTATACACATCCAAGCAGCAGTCCGATGGTGTGAACCAGAAAGGCAACCAGATACGCCACAAATAGCTGCCAGAATATAGAAAAGACAGTCCATTTTGTGCTGTTCATCTCCCGTGCCAAGGTAGATACCGCAGCCACACAGGGCACATAGAGCAGAATAAAGACCAGCATGGTGAAAGCAGACAGAGGAGTAAAGCCCATCATAGCGGCTGCAACCTCAGCACCAGTGGCTGTCAAAGCAAAGCCATAGAACATAGAGAGGGAGGAGACCACCATCTCTTTGGCAATGAGACCAGTGAGCAGTGCAACAGCTGCCTGCCAGAACCCAAAGCCCAGAGGTGCAAAGACAGGAGCAATCCAACTACCAAATGTGCCAAGCATGGAGTTGGCAGCATCGTCTACCATATGGAGGGAGAAGTCAAATGTTTGGAGGAGCCACAATACCATAGACATTAGCAAAATGAGAGTACCAGCTTTAATCAGAAAGCCTTTTACCTTTTGCCATACATGGGTTCCTATGTTTTCCAGAGAGGGAAAACGATAGGGAGGGAGTTCCAGTACAAAGGGGGCAGGTTCGCCAGAAAACAGGGTGTGCTTAAACAGTAGACCAGAGAGAATCCCTGTTGCCATTCCGATGACATAGAGGGCAAAAACCACAAGACCAGCCCAAGCACCAAAAAAGGCACCTGCAATCATACCATACACTGGTAATTTTGCGGAACAGGACATAAAAGGCACCAGCAAAATGGTCATGCGTCTGTCTTTCTCATTTTCCATGGTTCTTGCCCCCATAATGGCAGGCACCGTACAGCCAAAGCCCATCAACATGGGAATAAACGCTTTACCACTTAGACCAAATCGCCGCAGCATTCGATCCATAATAAAGGCGGCTCTGGACATGTAGCCAGAGTCCTCCAAGAAGGACAGGAAGAAAAACAACAGGGCAATCTGTGGCAGGAAAGACAGTACACCACCCACACCTGCAATGATGCCATCACACACAAGGCTGATGAGGACAGGGGAGGTGCCTAGGTTGGTCAATGTATCAGACAGCCAACTGGAGCCAGTGTCAATGACAGTTTCTACACAGCCCTGTAAAAAGGAGCCAAAGGGACCAAAGGTAATGACAAACATCAACAGCATGGCACAGAGAAACAGCGGCAGAGCGGTATATTTTCCTGTGACAATTCGGTCTATCTTTTCGGTCCAAGTGGGTTCGTTTGCTTTTGCACCTTTCACCACTGCTCTGTGGACTACTTTCTCAATATACTGATACCGACTGTCTGCAATCAGGGTTTCCCGGTCTCCAAGGTCACTGGATTGTTCATATTCTGCAATGATTTCCTGAAGTTGGGATTGAATGTTGGAGGGCAGCTGGAGTGCCTGCTCCACCAACTCATCACCTTCCAACAGTTTTATAGCAGCCCAGTGGGCAGGCAGATTTGCTTTGTAGGCATAGTCATGAATGAGTTGTCCCATGCGGTGATGGATGTCATGGGTAAAGGTATCATACAGGTCATCTGGTTCAAACTGATAGCCACGGTGCATCTGTTGGTGTGCCAGTTGTAACAGTTGGTCTATCCCCTCACCAGATTTGGCAACAATAGGGACAATGGGGATTCCGAGTTCTTTGGATAATCGTTCTACATCTATGGTGTCCCCACGCTGCATCACCTCATCCATAAAATTCAGTGCCAATACCATAGGACGTTCCAGTTCCAAAAGCTGTATGGTGAGATACAGATTTCGTTCCAAATTGGTGGCATCTACAATGTTTAAAATGGCATCTGGTGCTTCCCCAATAATAAAGTCACGGGCAACAATTTCTTCCATAGAGTAGGGGGAGAGGGAGTAAATGCCAGGCAGGTCCACCACAGTCAGTTCACGGTCCCCTAAGTGGGCAATGCCCTCTTTTTTCTCCACTGTTACACCAGGCCAGTTTCCCACATATTGATTGGAGCCAGTCAGGGCGTTAAACAGGGTTGTTTTACCACAGTTGGGATTGCCAGCCAGAGCCACTCGCATAGGGCGGTTGTCGTGGGCGTTGTGGTCATAGTTTTGGGCGTGTTGTTCCAGCTCATGTACATGGTCTTGCAGTTGCTGGCGAATTTTGTCTGGGTCACTGACAGGTGGTTGCTTTTTTTGCTGAACTACTACATCTCCGATGCTAATTTGGGCAGCATCCTCTTTGCGTAGAGACAGTTCATAGCCCCGCAGAGAAACCTCCATTGGATCACCCAAAGGGGCTATTTTTTTCACAGCAACTTCTGTACCAGGAGTCAGTCCCATATCCACCAGACGACGCTTGACAGCTCCGGACTGGTTACCCACAGACAGGATGGTTCCACGCTGACCAGGTGTTAGATCCTGTAGGGTACGAGAGGAAGGGAATTTTGTTTGTTTCATGCTAGTAGAGCATCTCCAATTCTGTCAAAAGTAAAATGAAATCCAGTCTATTTTACTCAAAAGGGCAGGGGATTGCAAGTAGGCAAGGGGAATCTTTCTCAGACACCACTTTCCGAGTTTTTGTGAAAAAGTAGGGAAACCCTTCTCAACATTGTTGATAAAAATTTTGGAAAGTGGTGTTGTATATCTTTTTTTTAAAAATTTTCAATAAAGAACAAATATGCCGATAACCATAAGGGGCTCCCCTATGTGTTATCGGCTCTGCGTCTTTGCGTCTTTGCGTCTGGCTCTCTGAGAATTGTGATGTTCAATTGTTTTACACTGATTAGTGTTTCCTGTTTGCATTTTGGGCAGTATAGTGGATAGTTAGTTAGAATGGTATCACTTCGGATTTGGTTGCGGGTTTTATTGCCACAGATAGGGCATAGCAACCATTCAGTTTTGTGTTTCATATGGTATCTTCTCCATTAAAATTCTTTCCTGTTATGGATGATGACTGACACAAAATAGGAAAGCACAAACGCAACGATTGCAACCATAACCGATGCAGCTCCAACAAGTGGGGACCTCAAATTCATCCCCTCTGTCCATGTTGATAAAACTTTGGCAATGAGAAGCATAATTCCAATGGCAGCAAATGCGGATAGGATGAAAATAATTTCACTTTTTTCTGCACCCAATACCAAAGTAAGGGGGTACATGATGCTCATGGATAAAATGGATAAGGTCAACCCATATTCAAACCCATAAACCAACATGGACCGGCTTACAGCATAATCAAAATGACTGGAAAGTACCATGGTAACTGTTCCCATCATAATACCCACAAAAATTAAAATGATGATGGAAAGATATTTTGCCAATACAAGATTGCTCCGCTTGACAGGCAAGGTAAGTTCAAACTTGTTCCATTTTGCTGTTTCGTCTGCCCGAAGTGATGTGCATATATTTACTACAAATACAAAAATCTGCATAGAGATGATCATAGGTAAGAAAGTTGGATTTACACCGCTGAGTGGTAAAATTGCTAAAAAACAGAAATGATAAAAGCAATTAAAATACTGTTTTCCATGGAGTATAGATTATTTTGGATGAGTCCTTTCATATAACTTCCCCCTTCGCATACAACAACATGATTTCATCAATGGTTGCTGGTATTACCATCGCTTTTGGATATTTCTTTTCTGCACTCTGTCTGTCTGAAACTAAAACCTGCCACTCGTAATCCTGTTTTCGGTAAGCAATGATATCCTGTTGATTGAGTGCCTCAAATTGTGCAGCTCCACACTTGACAATCCCATAATGTTCAAGCAATTCATCTTTTGGCTTGGAAAAAATCAATTGCCCCTCATGGATAAAAACAATATAATCAGCCACCTTTTCTAAATCGGTTGTAATATGGGAAGATACCAAAATGGAGTTTTCCTCATCCTGTACAAAATCAAGGAACATATCCAAAATGTGATCACGCACAATAGGGTCAAGCCCGCTTGTTGCTTCATCCAAAATCAGCAGCTTTGGATGGTGTGCAAAGGCAACCGCAATCGACAATTTTGCTTTCATACCTTTGGAAAAAGATTTGATTTTTTTCTGAAAAGGCAAGGACAACTTTTTTAAAAGCGAAACGAAAAAATCTTCATCCCATGAAGTATAAATCCCTTTCAATAGCTTGTTTAATTTCTTGGGTGTAAGTTCCTCTGAAAAATTTGTTCCATCAAAAACAACGCCAATTTTTTCTTTCATATCCAGACTTAATTCTTCAATTGGACTTCCCATAATGGAGATCTCCCCGGCGTCCTTATGGATTAAGCCTAAAATGGCATTAAGCGTTGTACTTTTCCCTGCGCCGTTCTCACCAATCAGTCCAACGATTGCTCCCTGTGGTACTTCAAACGATACATCCGACAAAGAAAATTCTTTGTAGTTCTTGGTCAACCCAGATACAGTCAATGCGTTTTTATTCATCATCAGTCCTCCTCATACAAAAGGGTAAGTAAGTTAATTAGCTGATCAAGTTTGATGCCAGAAGTACGGGCAAGGTCAATTGCTTCCATCAATTTTTCTTCTATCTTTTTCTGCTGTTCTTCTAAATAGAAATCTTGGTTTTGTACTGATACATAACACCCTTTTCCTGCTGTTGTTTCAATAAAACCCTCGTCCTGCAATGTCTCATACGCTTTCTGAACGGTAAGCACACTGATATGTAAAGACTTTGCCAGTGCCCGCATGGAAGGAATTGGATCACCTGCACTCAATTCACCAGACATAATAGCAGCTTTGATTTGTGAGGCAATCTGCTCATACAGCGGTTTACTCATTTTGTTGCTTACGATTATTTCCAAGTCATCACCCCCTAACTGTACTTGAATAACAAGTACAGTATATAACACAACAGTACAGACGTCAACACCATGCTATAAGTTTTTTGAAAAATAACCATAGTGGGGTTGATCAGAATGAAATCTATAAAAACGGTAGAATTAGAGAGGAAATTGTGATAGAATGTACGCCAGATTTTGTTTTAGGAAAGGAAATGCAACAATGAAACGTAGATTATTTTATTTACTGGCAGCTATGCTGTTGTTACTTAGTGCATGTACAGGAACAGTATCTGAACAGAATACAGCTAGCTCCAGTCAGAAAGAACAGCAAGAACAGAACACTGCTTACTACCAATTTGAGGACAGTCTTGGAAATATGGTGACATTGCAGGAGCAGCCCAAACGTGTGGCAGCCTTGATGGGCAGCTATGCGGAAACATGGATTCTTTCCGGTGGAGAATTGGTGGCAGTGACACAGGATGCCTATGATGAGAGAGGATTGGAGCTGAGTGAAGATATAGTCAATGTAGGCACCAATCAACAGCCAGATATGGAAGCACTGTTTGCGGCGGAACCTGATTTTGTGATTTTGACCGCAGATATGGAAGGGCAGGTCAATATGAAAGAGAGCCTTGCTTCCGCTGGGATTCCAGCCGCATGGTTCAAGGTAGAATCCTTTGAGGATTATCTCTGGATGTTGGACATTTGCACCGATTTGACCGGCAGAAAAGATTTATATGAACAGAATGGCATCTCCATTCAGGCAACCATTGATGAGACCATTGCCGCAGTTCCAGAGGGAGAGCAACCAACGGTTCTGTTGCTGCGTGCCTATTCCACAGGGGTACGGGCGAAAAATAGTGATAACATTGCTGGTCAGGTGATTGCAGACTTGGGAGCCATCAACATTGCAGACAGTGATGCAGGACTGTTGGAGGACTTGCAAATGGAGTCTATTTTGGCAGTAGACCCAGACTATATTTTGGTGACCACTATGGGTTCCAGTCAGGAGGCTGCTCTGGCAAGTTTAGAGGAGCTGTTCAACAGCGACCCAGCATGGCAGAGTTTGACTGCAATGAAAGAGGACAGAGTGGAGATTTTGCCCAAAAATCTGTTCCACTACAAGCCAAATGCAAAATGGGGAGAGAGCTATACCATGCTCTTTGAGATTTTGTATGGAGAACATGAGACAGCATAAAACAGGTATTTTATGTGGGCTGCTGCTGTTGACCATAGCAGCAGCCCTATTGAGTATGAGTTTTGGTTCTACCTATTTGCCCATATCAGAGATTTTAAAAGTGTTGACTGGTGGTGGAAGTGGGTCCAGCTATAACATCATTATGTATGCCCGCCTCCCGCGTATGTTGGCTGCTCTGGTGTGTGGCTGTGCGCTGGCTGTGGGTGGTGTCATCATTCAGGGTGTGCTGGGTAATCCACTGGCAGGACCTAATATTATTGGTGTGAACTCAGGGGCAGGATTGGGAGCCATTTTATGCTCTGCGTTTCTTCCAGCTTCCATGATTGCAGTACCCATTGCAGCCTTTTTTGGGGCACTGGGGGCATGTACATTGGTCTATACGCTGGCACGCAAAACAGGAGCCAGCCGAATGACCTTGATTTTGGCAGGGGTAGCCATCAGTAGTATCCTATCCGCAGCCATTGATGGAGTGTCCATCCTGTTCCCAGAGGCAGCATTGGGAGCCAATGCCTTTATGGTGGGACGGCTGGCAGGTGTGACCACAAAGGCACTGTCTGTTCCTGCTGTCCTGACCATACTGGCAACTGTGGCAGCGCTTGCGCTGAGTTATGAACTTGATTTGCTGACATTGGGCGATGAAGTGGCACAGTCGGTGGGATTGTCTACAAAGCTGACAAGGGGATTTTTACTCATTTTGGCAGCTATTCTGTGTGGTGCTGCGGTGAGTTTTGCAGGGCTTGTGGGCTTTGTGGGGCTGATGGTTCCCCATGCTGCCCGTTTTCTGGTGGGTAATCAACATAAGTATTTGATTCTGGCTTCCATGTTGATGGGGGCATTGTTGGTGACTGTGTGTGACCTTTTGGGTCGGGTATTGTTTACTCCCTATGAATTGCCAGTGGGGATTCTATTGTCTGTGTTGGGTGGTCCATTTTTCCTCTGGCTGCTCTTTCATCAGAGGGGAGGCAGACGACCATGATGGAACTGAACCATATTACCGCAGGCTATGGCACAAAAGATGTGGTAAAGAATGTCTCTCTGTGCTTTGAATCGGGAAAAGTAACTGTTTTGGTAGGACCAAACGGCTGTGGAAAATCCACCCTGTTGCGTGTGGCAGCACGGCTTCTGGAGCCGAGACAAGGAAATGTTGTGATTGATGGGGCAGATACTGCTGGTTGGAGCAATCGAGAGTTTGCAAAAAAAGTTGCACTTTTGCCTCA
The DNA here is from genome assembly GCA_944385095.1 of uncultured Oscillospiraceae bacterium. Taxonomy (GTDB): domain Bacteria; phylum Bacillota; class Clostridia; order Oscillospirales; family Oscillospiraceae; genus Lawsonibacter. The sequence continues at coordinate 51,014 of CALWVS010000007.1, read as the reverse complement.
GGTTCGCCCTGTGCCTGAAATTGGGGTTGGGTCGCTGGTACTCCATGGACGATTCCCCTATTTGGGCTATCCACGGCGGTACTCTACCGAAGATCGGAAGATTGCAGAAAAAGCCATGAGACAGACAGGGGTGTTGGAATTGTCAGAATTGTCTGTCTCCCAACTGTCTGGAGGGCAGCGTCAGAAAGTTTATCTGGCAATGGCAATGGCACAGGATACCCCCATTCTTTTGTTGGATGAACCAACCACATATTTAGACATCAATCATCAACTGGAGCTTGCTCATCTGGCAAAAAAGCTGGCACAGAGGGGAAAAGAAGTGATTATGGTGCTCCACGACCTGAATTTGGCACTGGGTTGCGCAGATACCATTGTGGTGATGAATCAGGGACAGTTGATGGGGATGGGCAGTCCACAGCAGGTCTATGAGAGTAAGGTGCTGGACAGGGTGTTTGGTGTAATTTCCCATTGTGTCACGTTAGACAATGGACAGGTACAGTATTTATTTACAAGAGAATGTTGAACTATGGAAAGGAACTGTGATGATGAAAAAGGCAGTGATTGTAGTGAGTTTTGGTACTGCTGTGGAGCGGGCAAGGCAGGAGGAAATTGGTGCAGTAGAGCATTATTTGCGCCAACAAGTTTCAGACTGCCCTATGGTCAGTGCCTACACAAGCCCAACCATCAGAAAAATCTTAGCAAAACGAGGAATTCAGATTCCTAGTTTAGAGGAGGCAATGGAGAAGCTGGCAGAACAGAGAGTTCAGTTTCTCTATGTGTTACCCACCCACCTACTGCCTGGATATGAGTATGATAAAATTCAGGAAAGTCTGATGGACTATGGGCATCGGTTTGAACAGATTGTCTATGCACAGCCTTTGATGGCAAATACCCAGCAGGTGCAGCAGCTTGCACAGGTATTGATAGAGCATATCCCCAGACGAGAGGGAGAAATGACAGTTTTACTGGGGCATGGCAGCGAGCATCAGGGAAATCTGGTCTATCCTGCGTTACAGGGGGTACTGCATCTGGCAGGGCGCACCGATTTATTGGTGGGTACAGTGGAGGGATACCCAGATTTTGAGGCAGTTTTCTCTGTGCTTCAGAGAGAACAGCCAAAACAAATTACACTGCTTCCACTGATGCTGGTAGCAGGAACCCACGCCATAGAAGATATGGCTGGGGAGCAAAAAGATAGTTGGAAATCCCAACTGGAACAGGCTGGCTTTGCAGTGAAAGCTGTGTTTCAAGGCTTAGGGGCATTGCCAGAAATTCAACAGCTCTATGCAGACAGATTGAAACACCTGATAGATAGTGAACATGGCATTTGAACAGTACATCTATGCAGATGGGAAAAAGCTGCGCTGTGGGTATACCACAGGCACTTGTGCAGCCCTTGCCGCTGGAGCTGCGAGCCGTTTTTTGCTGACTGGAACTGCCCCAAAAGTTGTTTCCTTGAAAACGCCCAAGGGAATTGTGGTGCAGGTTCCAGTTCAGTATGCAAAATTGGAACAGAAACAAGCTGTCTGTGGGGTAGTCAAAGATGGTGGGGATGACCAGGACGCCACACATGGTCTGCTGATTGTGGCTCAGGTGGCATACAGCCCACACAGAGAACTGACCATACAAGGCGGTGCAGGGGTAGGAAAGGTGACAAAACCAGGGCTGGATCAGCCAGTGGGGGCTTATGCCATCAACCATGTACCAAGACAGATGATAATAGATGCAGTGCATACAGTTTGTGACGAGTTGGGATATGAAGGTGGTCTGGTTATAACCATTTCAGTGCCGGATGGAGAACAGGTGGCAAAGAAAACCTACAATCCCCATATGGGGATTGTAGGTGGCATTTCCATTTTGGGAACGTCAGGGATTGTAGAGCCTATGAGTGTACAAGCCATTGTTGATACCATTGCGCTGGAATTGCGACAGGGAGCAGTACAGGGAGAAAAACGGCTGGTACTGACCCCGGGCAACTATGGGACAGATTTCTTAAAAAGTGGAGCCGTTTGTATTCCTGCTGGAATTCCCCATGTAAAATGCTCTAATTTTGTGGGTGAGTCATTGGATTTGTCAAAATTAGAAGGATTTGAGGAAATTTTGCTGGTGGGGCATATTGGAAAGTTTGTGAAACTGGCAGGCGGCATTATGAACACCCACTCCAGATGGGCAGATGGACGGGCGGAGCTGTTTTGTGCCCATGCAGCCCTGTGTGGTGCATCTCAGCAGACAGCAAAGGCGTTGATGGACAGTGCCACTGCGGACCGATGCCTTGAAATTTTGGAGGAACACCAACTGAAAGAGGCAGTGCTTGACTCTTTGTTGATGGCAATACAGACACACCTCAGCCGACGTGTGGGACAGGATGTGGCAGTGGGAGCGATTTTATTTAGCAATCAGTTTGGCTATTTGGGACAGACAGAAGGTGCAAAGGAGATTTTAAACCGATGGAACAAAAAACATTAGGCATTTTTTATGGAGTGGGAGTAGGTCCAGGAGACCCAGAACTGATGACACTAAAGGCGGTGCGTGTTTTGGAGCACTGCCCTGTGCTGGCAGCTCCTCAAACTGCTTCTGGTGAGATGACCGCACTGAACATTGCAAAACAGGCGGCAAATTTGGAAGGAAAAACCCTGCTTCCCCTGTTTTTTACCATGTCCAGAGACAAACAGAAACAGCAGGAAGCCCACCAGAAGGCAGCCGAACAGGTAAAAGCCTATTTAGAGCAGGGACAGGATGTGGCAATGGCAATTTTAGGGGATGTGTCTATTTTCTCTACCTACTGTTATTTGATGGAGCTTTTGAAAGCGGAGGGGTTTTGCTGTGAGATGATTCCCGGTGTCCCCAGTTTTTGCGCTGTGGCAGCCCGTCTCAATCGTAGCCTGACCACCATGAATGAGCCATTACACATTTTGCCCGGTGGTGGGGAACAGTTTGAAGATGGGCTTCATTCAACAGGCACCAAAATCCTCATGAAAGCAGGAAAGAACTACCCTAAATTACTGGAAACACTGGAAGAACATGAGTTGCTGGCTCATGCTGGCATGGTGGAAAACTGTGGACTGGAAGGGGAACGTATTTTCAAGACATTGGAGGAAAAACCGCAGTCCAGTGGTTATTTCACAACCATTGTCATTTCATAAGGGGAGTGTTGGAAGATGGTACATTTTGTGGGGGCAGGCTCTGGCGCGCCTGACTTAATCACACTCAGAGGGGCAGAACTGCTCAAACAGGCTGACTGTGTGATCTATGCAGGTAGTCTGGTCAATCCTGCCCTGTTGGGGCTGGTACGTGAGGGCGTGCCCATTTATAACAGTGCCCATATGACTTTAGAACAGGTGATAGAGGTGGTGGAACAGCACCATCAGGCTGGAAAGACAGTGGTACGTCTGCACACAGGGGACCCCAGTCTCTATGGGGCCATTCGGGAACAGATTGACTGCCTGAATGAAAAACAAATTCCATGGGACATTACCCCAGGGGTCTCCTCTTTTTGTGGGGCAGCCGCAGCCGCTGGAGAGGAGTACACCTTGCCAGGTGTGAGCCAATCGGTCATCATTACCCGTATGGCAGGCAGGACACCTGTGCCAGAGAGGGAAAGTATTGCCTCATTGGCAGCACATGGGGCAACCATGGTTATTTTTCTTTCAGCCGGTATGTTGGAGGGACTTTCCAGAGAACTGTTAAAAGGGGCATATGAAAAGGACACCCCAGCAGCACTGGTCTACAAAGCCACATGGCCAGAAGAACAGGTGGTGCGGTGTACGATTGGAACGCTGGCACAGACTGGGCAGGAATATGGCATATCCAAAACTGCATTGGTGTTGGTAGGAGACTTTTTAAACCATACCTATGAGCGGAGTAAACTGTATCACCCCGGATTTACCACAGAATTTCGAAAAGGGGATGGCTCCCTATGAAGCTGGAGCTGATTGCATTTACAAGACAGGGCAATGCTTTGGCAGCCCATCTCTCCCAGCGCTTGCAGGAACAGGGGCATGATGCCCAGTGTACCAGAGAGAATTTACGGGTGGAGGATTGGGCAAAACGTGCCTTTCAACGGGCAGAAGGGCTGATTTTTGTGGGAGCGGCTGGAATTGCCGTGCGAGCCATTGCACCCTATATACAGCATAAAAGCAAAGACCCTGCTGTGCTGGTGCTGGATGAAAAGGGGCAGTTTGTGATTCCCATTTTATCAGGGCATTTGGGGGGAGCCAATGACCTGTCACGGCAGGTGGCAACTCTTATTTCTGCAATACCAGTGATTACCACCGCCACCGATGTGAACCATGTTTTTTCGGTAGACCAGTGGGCAAGGAGGCAGGGGTTGAAGGTGGTCAACCCAGAGAAAATTGTGACCGTTTCCTCAAAACTGCTGGCAGGGCAACCAGTGACATGGTGGAGCAGATGGGAAATAGAAGGGACATGCCCACAAAACCTTGTCTGTGTGCAGCGGGAACAGGCAGAGATTGTGATAGACTGGTATCAGCCAGAACAGGCAGCCCTATGGCTTTCTCCCCAAAAGATACAGGCTGGCATGGGCTGTCGAAAGGGTACAGCAAAGGATAGTTTAAAAACAGTGTTGCAGCAGGTTATCACAGACCATGGGCTTGTGTTGGACTGTGTGGAGCGGATTTGTTCCATTGACCTGAAAGCAGAGGAGCAGGGATTTTTGGAGTTGTGTCAGGAAATGGCAGTGCCATTTGAGACCTATTCCCCACAAACACTTTCTAAAGTGGAAGGGAAGTTTACAGCCTCTCCTTTTGTACAGACGGTGACGGGAATAGACAATGTATGCGAACGGGCAGCCATGGTGAATGGAGACACTTTGTTAGTATATAAATATGCAGAGAATGGGGTAACGGTGGCACTGGCTGCAAAAGACCCTGTGTTGAGTTGGAGGAATTGGCAATGAAGCGACTGTATGTAATTGGAATGGGTCCTGGCAGTATGGAACAGATAACCCCACAGGCAAAAAAGGCACTGGAAGAAAGCCAGGTTCTGTGTGGTTACACCACCTATATAGAATTGGCAAAGGAGTGGACAGAGGGAAAGGAAGTTTTGACCACCCCCATGACCAAAGAACTGGAGCGGTGTAGAATGGCACTGGAACAGGCAGAGCAGGGCAAGACAACTGCCATGATTTGCAGTGGGGATGCAGGTGTCTATGGTATGGCTGGACCCATTTTACAGTTGGCAGAAGAATTTCCAGAAGTAGAAGTGGAAGTGATTGCCGGTGTAACTGCTGCCCTCTCTGGTGCAGCGGTGCTGGGCGCTCCATTGATGCACGATTTTGTGGTCATCTCCCTTTCTGATTTGTTGACCCCCTGGCAGGTCATTGAAAAGAGACTGGACTGTGCAGGGCAGGGGGATTTTGTAGTCTGTCTCTATAATCCCATGAGCAAAAAGAGAACAGACCATTTGCGTCGGGCATGTGAAATTTTGCTGCAATATCGACCGGACACAACCCCCTGTGGCTGGGTGAAAAACATTGGCAGAGAGGGGCAGACCTCTAAAATTCTCACACTAGGAGAGCTGAAAGAAGAACAGGTGGATATGTTTACCACAGTGTTTATTGGCTCCTCCTCCACACAGGTACATTCTGGGCTTCTTGTCACTCCAAGAGGCTATGAGGCAAAAATATGAGTGTTTTAATTTTTGGTGGGACAACCGAGGGGAGAGAACTGGCTCAGATTCTTTCTGAAAAGAACATTCCAGCCGTTGTCAGTGTTGCCACTCCATTGGGGGCAGAGGAGCTGTCAGGGCTTTCTGGCATTACTATTTTGGTGGGCAGAAAGAACACAGAGGAAATTGTTACACTTCTGAAGCAGTGTTCCTGTTGTGTGGATGCCACACATCCCTATGCAAAAGAAATCTCACAAAACATTGAAACTGCCTGTGCCAGAACACAGACACCATGGAAGCGACTGTTGAGACAGAAGGGGGGAGCGTTTCAGGGTGTTCAAGTGGCATCGGCACAGGAGGCAGCCCAGTTTCTAAGCAACACAGAGGGGAATATCCTGTTAGCCACTGGAGCAAAAGAGCTGGCTGCGTTTGGAGCTTTGGAGAAAACACGCCTTTACCCTAGAGTGTTGCCAGTGCAGGAAAGTCTGGAACAGTGCCAGCGGCTGCAAATTCCCACCAGAAATATTCTGGCACTGTATGGACCCTTTTCACAGGAACTCAACGAGGCAATTCTGAGACAATATCACATCCAATGGATGGTGACAAAAGATGGTGGCGCAGCAGGTGGATTTGCAGAGAAGGTGGCAGCAGCAAGACAGACAGGAGTGGAACTTGTTGTGATTAGCAGACCAGCAGAAACAGGAGAATCATTGGAACAGATTGTGATGTGGCTTGAACAGGGGAGGAAATAACATGAAAGTGACATTGGTGGGAATGGGACTGGGAAATCCAGACCATTTGACTAGAGCAGCCCAGACTGCTCTGCAAGAGGCAGATTGTCTGGTAGGTTCAAAACGGTTGTTGGAGGAATGCACTCTGGCACCGGGGGTGGAGCGTTTTGTTTCCACAAAGTCGGCGGAAATTGTGGAATATCTTTCCAACACAACCCATCAGACGGCATGTGTTCTCTACAGTGGGGACACTGGTTTTCATTCTGGTGTACGTACCTTATTGCCACTGTTGAAGGAGCGGGGGATAGAGGTAGAAGTGCTTCCCGGTATTTCCAGTATGCAGTATCTGGCATCCAAACTGGGGCAGCCGTGGCAGGATTGGCAGGTGGTGTCTGCGCATGGGCTGTCCTGTGACCCTGTGGCAGCCGTTCTGTCTGCGAGGGGAAAACCAGTCTTTTTTCTCACCGGTGGGGCAGGTGGAGCAGGAGACCTGTGTAAAGTGTTGACAGATGCAGGTCTGGGCACATTGCGGGCAACCATAGGGCAGTCACTCTCTTATGAAGAAGAAAAAATTCTCAGTGGTCATGTATGGGAATTTGCAGAAAAAAACTGTGCCCCTTTGACGGTGTTGTTGGTGGAGGGATTTCAAGCCCCCTACCCCTACTGTTCACAGGGCATTGAGGATGAGGCTTTTTTACGGGATGAAGTGCCTATGACCAAGCAGGAAGTTCGGGCTGCGGTGCTTGGTAAATTAAAAGTACAGGAACAAGGTATCTATTGGGATATTGGAGCTGGCACAGGTTCTGTGGCAGTAGAACTTGCCTTACAGGCATGTCGGGGGCAGGTGTATGCAGTGGAGTGCAACCCCATTGCCCACCGGCTGATTCAGGCAAATCGACAGAAATTTGGGGCATTTAACCTGAATTTGGTGGAAGGGAAGGCTCCAGATTGTCTTGCCAATCTACCTGTACCAGATGGAGTATTTATTGGAGGAACCAAAGGACAGCTTGCTTCTATTTTAGATACCATTCTGGAGAAAAACCCACATGCTCATATTTGTATCACAGCCATTGCACTGGAAACCTTGGCTTCTGCCATGAAAGACCTAACCGATAGAGGGTTTGAACCCCAGGTCAGCCAAATTTCTGTCTCACACAGCAAACAGGTGGGTACTTACCACATGATGATAGGGCAAAATCCTGTTTTTCTTATTACTGCACAGAAGGGAGAGAGACGGGCATGAACTGGCAGCATACCAAGCCAGAGGAAATCGAAAAAGAAAGTATGAGAATCATTGCCTCAGAGCTTGCAGAGCAGGGAATTCAAATTCCAAAAGAACATCAAGGGGTGGTGTATCGTGCCATCCACACAGCGGCAGATTTTGACTTTGCCAAAACACTGGTTTTTACACCAGATGCAGTAGAAAAAGGGGTGCAGGCGTTGCAGGCAGGCTGTCCCATTGTGACCGATACCAATATGGCACTGTCTGGAATGAACAAAGGAGCTTGTGCCAAACTGGGTGTGGAAAAATTTTGTTATATGGCAGACCCTCAAGTGGCACAGACAGCAAAAGAAATGGGAACTACAAGGGCGGTAGCATCGGTGGATGTGTGGGCAGAAAAACACCCAACAGGGATTTTTGTGGTAGGAAATGCACCCACAGCATTGATTCGTATGGCAGAACTGATAGAACAAAAAAAGCTGCGCCCCGCTCTGGTGGTTGGTGTACCAGTTGGCTTTGTCAATGTGGTAGAGAGCAAAGAATGGATTTGGAATCTATGTCAAAGTCGTGGAATACCAGCCATTGTGGCACTGGGGCGCAAAGGCGGCTCTACCATTGCAGCAGCCATCTGCAATGCCTTACTCTATCAGGCATCTGGCAGGGTCATTTGAATCAAAAGAAAACGGTCAGTGTCTGGAATTGTACAACACAAAATAAAAACAATCCCAACAGATGATATCTCTCATATCACCTGTTGGGATTGTTTTTATCGACAGAATATAGTTAATTTTTCTCTGTATCTGTGTTAGTATAAGTAGTCTGGCAGATTTCCTTAATTTTTTCCTGCAAAATTTTCATGTCCACAAAAGCATCTGGACGTTTGGTTGGGTCACGTAAAATGGCAGCGGGGTGATACATTGCCATCATCTGAATCCCCGCTTTTTCAAACCACACACCATGTTCTTTTGTGATTTTTAGGTCAGATTTGATGAGCTTTGTGGCAGCAATACGACCCAAACATACAATAATTTTTGGTCGAATCAGAGCTACTTGGTTGCGCAGAAAATCAATACAGGCGTCCTGTTCCACGCTGAGAGGGTCACGGTTTTTTGGTGGACGACATTTTACCATGTTGGCAATGTAGATATTTTTCTCTCTGCTCAAGTCAATGACTTCCAGCATCTCATCCAGCAAGTGACCGGCTCGTCCTACAAAGGGAATACCCTGTAAATCTTCCTGTTCCCCTGGTCCCTCTCCAATGAACATCACTTCTGCATTGGGGACACCACAACCAAACACAACATTGTGTCTTGTGTCAGCAAGGGAGCAGCGTTGACAGCTTTTACAAGTTTCTTCTAATTCTTTCCAGCCAAGCATGATGATTCCTCCTTGTATTATCTCTGATGAGCAGTGTACCATAAAAAAATATGGGATGCAATGGAGGGAAAAAGAAATTAGACTCGTCAAAAAGGAGAAGTTTGTAAAAAAACTGAAATTTGTTGTAATAAAGATAAAAAAATATAAAATATTTGCACAGGAAAACAAAAAAAGGGGTTGCTTTTTATGTCAACAACTCGTATACTAAGAAAAGTATAGTGGAGCAGAGTGGAGGTAAATCCCACACCAGAGCAGGGGAAGGGTGAGGGCATTGACGGGCACATATGAGCACAGTATAGATGCCAAAGGTCGTCTGTTCTTGCCAGCGAAACTGCGTGAGGAGTTGGGGGAGGTATTTTATCTGGCAATGGGAATTGATACCTGCCTTGCCATTTATCCACTGAGTACATGGGAGCGATTTACAGCGAAACTGGCGTCCCTGCCCATGAGTAAGTCCCGTGTGATGCGTTCTTTTTTTGCCAATGCAGCCAAGTGTGAGCCAGACAAACAGGGGAGGATTGTGATTCCCCAGAGACTGCGGCAATATGCAAAGCTCTCACGGGAAGTGGTAATCTTGGGTGTAAATGATCGGGCAGAGATATGGAGTCAAGAGCTTTGGGAAATGAGCGAAGCAGAAATGACACCAGAAAAAATGGCTGCCTGCATGGATGAATTGGGGTTCTAAGAATATGAGTGAACAATTAACCCATTATCCCGTTCTGTTGGAGGAGTGTCTGGATGCACTCAAGATTCGACCAGATGGGATTTATTTGGATGGTACACTGGGCAGAGCAGGACACAGCCGTGAAATTGCAAAACGTCTGACCACAGGACGGCTGATCTGTGTGGACCGAGACCAGACTGCACTAGATGCAGCACAGGAACGGTTAAAAGATGTGATGGATCGAGTGACCTTGGTCCACAGCAACTATGATAGAATTCAAGAGATTCTAAATGGGCTTTCCATTCAGGGTGTGGATGGTATGTTGTTTGATTTGGGGGTTTCATCTCCTCAGCTTGATGACAGTGCCCGTGGGTTTTCCTATATGAGTGATGCACCTCTTGATATGAGAATGGACCGCTCAGAGGGAATGACAGCAGCAGATGTGGTCAATACTTGGTCACAGGAGGAGCTGCGGCGTATTTTGAGCCAGTATGGGGAAGAACGCTATGCCAGTTCCATTGCGGCTGCCATTGTACGTCGCAGACAGCAGAAACAGATTGAAACCACCTTAGAGTTGGTGGAGATTATTAAAAGTGGAATGCCGGGAAAGGCATGGAAGGAAAAACAGCATCCAGCAAAGAGAAGTTTTCAGGCAATTCGGATTGCAGTGAATGATGAGTTGACTTCAGTGGAGCGTATGATTCAGGCAGCAGTTCCCAGGTTGAACCGTGGTGGACGGCTTGCAGTGATTACATTTCACTCTCTGGAGGACCGTATTGTCAAAACCGGTTTGGCAGCATTTGCAAAAGGGTGTACATGCCCACCTGATTTTCCAGTTTGTGTGTGCGGAAAGACACCAGATGTGAAACTGATTGGCAGGAAGCCTATTCTGCCCAGTGAACGTGAGTTGGAGGAGAATCCTCGCTCACGCAGTGCAAAGTTGCGTGTGGCTGAGAAGTTGAAGGATGCATTGATTACCTGAAGATAACGGGAACGAAATGGAGTGAGAGGAATGGCAAGCCGCCACCGCACCAATCAAGGTTCTTACCGTATTTACGGCAGCACAGCCTATGCTCCTGCCTATGAGGGAAATGCGGTTCCAAAAAGACAGGGTGATATTCAGCATCCCATACCCAAAGTACGTCCAAAAGTCCAGCGCCGTACGCTTACGCGCACCAAAGTTAAGGTGAGAGAGGCAGGCGAAGTATCCCCTTTTGCAGTGATTGGCTTTTTTGCTGTTGGCATTATGGCGGCACTGTTGATTATGAATTATGCCCAATATCTCACAGTGAGTGATCAGACTGTGTCTTTAAGAGATGAGTTGTCAGAGTTACAGGATCAGTATGTTACCTTGTCTGCTCAATATGAGCAGGTGTTTGATATTGAAAAGATTCAGGAGGCAGTGGGGGACACTATGATTCGTCCCATGAATGATCAGATTGTCTATTTGGATTTATCAGAACCAGATAATGTGGTGTTGTATGGAGAGCAGGAGACCACATTTGGTGCAGTTGGTGCACTGGAAGGGGTCAAGGAGATTTTTTCACGGGTTTTCGAATATTTTCAGTAAAAAAAACATAGGGTATCATTGGGATTGACATAGGGGAAGGGCACAAGAAAAGAGGTTTCTTGTGCCCTTTTATGTAGGAGGAGGGAATCTATGAAAAAAGGAACGCAAAGAGGACAAAGAGAAAAAATTGTACCACTTGTGGATTCAAACTTGCAGTCAAAGCGGCAGGTGTTTCGCAGGTCTCTTTTTTTAATGCTTGTGTTTGGTGTAGGGATGTTTATTCCTATGCTGTATCGACTTTGGGATATTGCAATCCTGCACCACGACGAATATCAGCAGAAGGCAACCCAGCAACAGATGATGGATGTGACAGTGCCAGCCCATCGAGGTAATATTTTGGATGCCAATGGTCAGGTATTGGCCATGTCTGCCACAGTGTATAATTTGATTTTGGCACCCAAAGATTTAATCAACAGTGTAGATAAAAAAGATTACGAAAATGAGGACGGGGAACTGGATGAGACAGCCTATCAGGCAGAAATTGACCGAAAACGAAAAGAAGTGGTAGATGGTCTGTGTGAACTGGTGCCAGAACTGGACCGGGAAAAGCTGGAAACCCGTATGGAGAAGGTCAACTCCCAGTATGAAGTATTGATGGTCAACATCGAGGAGGCAGATGCTCAGGCAATTCGAGAATTTATCCAAGAACACAAAACATCCTATTATTTGTACTTAACACCCAGCACCAAGCGATACTATCCTATGTCTTCTCTGGCAGCACAGGTACTGGGTTTCGTCAATGACAATGGCGGTGTTTATGGGCTGGAAGCTGGCTATGAGGATATTTTGAAGGGAATGCCCGGTCGTGTGGTCACAGGTAAGACGGGTGAAAATGTGGAAATGTACAACAGCTACTCCAACTACATTGACGCCATGAATGGGTATAATTTGAATCTGACCATTGACAGCACCATTCAAGCCTATGCAGAACAGACTTTGGAGACAGGGATTGAGCAATATGACGTACGCAATGGGGCGTTTTGTGTGGTGATGAACCCCAAAACTGGTGGCATTCTGGCGATGGCAAGCTCCCCAGAATTTGACCCCAACAGCTATTCTCTGATTGTGGACAGTCTGCTGCAGGGGGAAATTGAAACAGACACCCCAGTGATTTATGAGAAACTAAAAGCAGAAAATGCACAAAAAGAGGCAGAGGAACAACTGACAGATGCAGAACTGCTGGAACAGGCACGATCACAGGCTGCTTCAGCCGCCCGTGAAACCCAGTGGAAGAACAAAACTGTTCGAGAGCCGTATGAGCCAGGATCTACTTTTAAGGCCCTTGTACTGGCGGCAGCCCTTGAGGAGGGTGTGGTGTCAGAAAGTGACACATTTTACTGTCCAGGCTACTATATGATAGCAGGAGAGCGAATCAACTGCTCCAAAAGAGAGGGACATGGACACCAGACTTTGGCGCAGGCAGTACAGAACTCCTGTAACCCAGCTTTTATTGAGATTGGACAGCGGTTGGGGCTAGATACGTTCAATGAGTATGTAGAGGCCTTTGGCATGTTTGATAGCACTGGAATTGACCTGCCCGGTGAGGAGAGTGGACTTTATTGGGATTTAGACAATATGGGTATTGTGGATTTGGCCGTTGCTTCCTTCGGACAACGATTTACTGTAACACCATTGCAGATGGTGGCAGGGTTTTCCGCTGTCATCAATGGTGGAAACCTTTATCAGCCCTATGTGGTAGAATCCATCTCTGATTCCAATGGTACCACCATAGAGACCACAGAGCCACACCTTATTCGACAGGTAGTCAGTCAGCAAACCAGCGACCGATGCAGAACTATATTGGAGAGTGTTGTCTCAGAGGGAACTGGTAAAAATGCCTATCAGGCAGGCTATCGTATCGGTGGAAAAACGGGTTCTTCAGAAACAGATGAGGAAGGGCGCACCATAGTCTCCTTTATGGGGTTTGCACCTGCTGATGACCCAGAGGTAATTGTTCTTCTTGCCTACGACAAACCACAGGAGGCATCCCCTGGAAGTAAATATGGAACAACAGGGGTTTATATCAGCGGTGGTAATATGGCAGCTCCACAGGCCGGAAAACTTATTGCCCAAATTTTGGACTATTTGGGGGTGGAGAAACAATATACTACCAATGAATCGGCAGCCGTGGATGTAAGTACCCCACAGGTAACAGGATTTACCCTTGCAGATGCTGAAGCAAAGCTGGAAGCCAAGGGACTAAAATTCCGCACAGTGGGAGAAGGTGAGGTTGTGACAGCACAAGTACCTTCCGCCGCATCTGCCATTCCTGGCGGCTCTACTGTGATTCTCTATTTGGGTGGAGTCACCCCAGAGGAACAGGCATCTGTTCCCAATGTGGTGGGACTCAGCTATGAAGCTGCCAAAAGTAAGCTGGAGGCGGTAGGCTTCTTTATGAAGGCAGGCGGCAGCAGTACCTTCTACAGCACATCATCCAAGGCACAGAGCCAAAGTGTGGCAGCAGGGGAAGTGGCAGAAGTTGGTACTATTGTGGAAGTGCAGTTTTCCAGTATGATTGAGGACGGTTTTGCCGGTCTGGATTAGCACAGCTTAGAGAGAATGAAATTGCACCCGTAAGGGGTGATGGTGTATGAAGCTAGGCGACTTGTTAGCCGGCATCCCCCTTACGGGGGGCAACTACAACTCGGAACTGGAAATAAAATCCATTTCTTATGACACCAGAACATTGGAAAAAGGGGCATTGTTTATTGCCCTGTCTGGGGCAAAAGAGGAGGGGGATGACTATATCCAGCAGGCGATGGAAAAAGGAGCCGTTGCTATTTTAAGTCAAAATTCCCCCGACCATTTTTTGGATTACTGGCTTGTTACACCAGATACCAGAGCAGCACTGGCACAGATTTCTGCCAACTGGTTTTCCCATCCAGCAGAAAAACTGACTATCATTGGAGTGACTGGCACAAATGGGAAAACCACCACCACATATCTACTCAAAGAAGTGTTGGAAAAGGTGCTGCACACAAAAGTAGGATTGATTGGTACAGTGGAGTGTTGTATTGGGGAGGTATCCCTTCCATCCCACCGCACCACCCCAGAAAGTTATGAACTGCAAAGGCTGCTTTCTCAGATGGTGGAGGCTGGCTGTACCCATGTGGTGATGGAGGTGTCCTCTCATGCACTGGTTCAGCATCGTGTGGACGGGCTTCCATTTTCTGTTGGTGTGTTTACCAATTTAACACAGGACCATTTGGATTATCACATTACCATGGAGGCATACCGACAGGCAAAAGCCCGCTTGTTTCAACAGAGTCGCTGGGCAGTTTTAAATCTGGACGATGAGGCAGGTAGATGGTATGCAGAAACAGTGTCTATTCCAACCTTTACTTATTCAGAAAACAAGGACTGGGCACATCTGACCGCCAGAAATATCCGATTGTTTCCCAGTCATGTGGAATTTGAAGCGGTGACAAAGGAGGAAATCGAACGGATTCATCTCCCCATTCCCGGCGGCTTTACCATTTACAATGCGCTGGCTGCCATTTCCTGTGGTCTCTGCCTCCATCTATCGCTGAAGGAGATTGCGCAGGCTTTGAGAAGTGCCCACGGGGTGAAGGGGCGCATTGAAGTTGTTCCAACTCCGAAGGCATATACGGTGCTCATCGACTATGCCCATACCCCCAATGCACTGGAAAATATTTTGCTGACAGCCAGAGAGCTGACAGCAGGAAGACTGATGTGTGTCTTTGGCTGTGGAGGCGACCGAGACAGAAGCAAACGGGCGATTATGGGCAGTGTGGTGCGTGAACTGGCTGATGTGGCAATTTTGACTTCTGACAATCCCCGCACAGAAAACCCGTGGGCAATTATAGAGGACATTTATGAAGGAATGAGAGGACAGGGGGGAGAAATTCATGTAGAGCCAGACCGCAGAAAGGCCATCTACTGGGCATTGGCACAGGGGAGAGCAGGAGATGTGATTGTTCTGGCAGGGAAGGGACATGAGACCTATCAGGAGATCGAGGGGGTACAGTACCCCATGGATGAGAGAGAGATCGTGGCATCCTTCTATGAAAATAAAAATACAGCCTGTGAAAAGACTGGTAATTTTAAGGCAGGTATAGTATAATATCTGTCTGCTTAAAGGGAGCCAGTATTACATGAGAGAAAGAACTCTTGGAGGTTTCAACAATGTCATATATTTTAAGTTTTATCGTGGCGTTTGGTGTGACGGCGATTATTGGACAGATTCTGATTCCAGTGTTGCGAAGGCTGAAGGCGGGTCAGGCCATCCGTGAGGATGGTCCCACATGGCATATGTCAAAGCAGGGTACTCCCACCATGGGTGGTGTGATGTTTATCATTGGTGTGGGCATTGCAATTTTAACAGCAGGCTGGGACTGGATTGCCAAAGGGGTATACACCCACGTCTTTGTCTTTCTGTTTGCGCTGGTATTTGGTGCCATTGGATTTATTGATGATTTCCAAAAGCTGAGGCACCGAGCCAATGAGGGTCTGACAGCCCCTCAAAAGTTCCTGTTGCAGCTTGCTGCGGCTGTGGTGTTTGTGATTCTGTTGCGCAATGAGGGCTACCTGACCCCAGATATTTATATTCCCTTCTTGAATATTGAAATCATTGGGATTCCTTGGGTTGTCTACATGGTGTTTGCAGCATTTGTGGTGGTGGCAACAGTCAATGCAGTAAACCTGACCGATGGAGTGGATGGGCTGGCAACGGGTGTAACCATCCCTGTCATGCTCTTTTATGTGGGGGTTTCTGCATGGTATACCCGCAGTGATTTAACGGTGGTGTCTGCCGCCATGGCAGGTGGATTGTCTGCGTTCCTGATTTATAATTTCCACCCAGCCAAAGTGTTTATGGGAGATACTGGATCCCTGTTTTTAGGGGGTGCAGTGTGTGGGCTTGCCTTTGCGCTGGACTTACCCCTTGTGATTCCTGTGGTGGGGTTGATTTATGTGTTAGAGACCCTTTCTGATATCATTCAGGTGATTTATTTTAAAAAGACAGGCGGCAAACGGTTTTTCCGCATGGCACCACTGCACCACCATTTTGAGATGGGTGGCTGGAGTGAGACAAAACTGTTTTGTGTCTTTTCCGGTGTGACTTTGGTGCTGTGTGGTGTGGCATTTTGGGGTGTGATGTACCGCTACCCCATGTAAAGGCAATGAGACAGGATTGGGAGGTGCAGAATGGGAAAAAAAGCAAGGCGTGATTTAACGGTAGAGGAACAGTTGGCGAGTGGTCCCATGGATTTACCTTTTTTAATGCTGGTTGTTCTGCTGCTGGGAATTGGGCTGATTATGATGTTTTCTGCCTCCTACGCATCTGCTTATTACAAAAACGGAGATCCTACCGTATATATCAGCAGACAGGCTATGTTTGGTATTTTGGGTGTGTGTGGAATGTATGTGGTGTCACGCATCAATTACCAACGGCTTCGATGGCTGTCGGTATTTGGGTTGATTGGTTCCATTGGTCTGTTGGTGCTGGTGTTGACCCCTTTGGGGGTGTCACATAATGGCGCAAGAAGATGGTTAAAGCTGGGTGTGGAGTTTCAGCCATCTGAGATTGTAAAGGTAGCAGTCATCCTGTTTTTTTCTGCCAGACTTTGCAAGCGTGATACCCAAAAATATACCAGGCGAAAAAACCGTACCTTTTCCGGGCGTATGATGAATCGGATGCAGAAAATCGGGCTTCTGGAACTGTTTCCCTATGGTGGAATTTTGCTTCTGATTGCTGCTCTTATGATTAAACAGCCTCACATGTCTGGTACCATTTTGGTGCTGGTGGGAGGTGCCTCTGTTCTGTTTGCAGCAGGGATTAGCATTTGGTGGTTTGTTGGTGGTATTCTCGGTGTGGGCAGTCTGTTGGCATTGATTATTACCAGCACCTCTTACATGACAGCCCGTATTCAATTATGGCTGAATCCTTGGGAGGATGCTCAGGGCGCAGGATATCAAACCATTCAATCCTTGCTGGCTATGGGCTCAGGCGGTCTGCTGGGACGTGGGTTGGGAAATAGTATGCAGAAACTGCTCTACATCCCAGAACCAGAAAATGACTTTGTATTTCCCATTGTGGTAGAGGAATTGGGATTTGTTGGGGGAGCAATTGTCCTCATCTTGTTTGCTCTGCTAATTTTACGGGGATATTGGATTGCACTCCATGCAAGGGATAAATTTGGTTCCCTGACCGTTGTGGGCATTACCACTTTGCTGGCAACACAGGTTTTTTTGAATATTGGTGTGGTAACCAATCTCATCCCCAATACAGGTATTTCACTGCCGTTTTTCAGTTACGGTGGTACGGCGTTGATTATTCAACTGTTACAAATGGGCATTATTCTCAGTGTTTCAAGGCAATTACCAGCATCCAAACAGGATTGAGAACCAAAGATGAGGCGTAAAAAGGACTTGAGGTGTGATTATGAACATATTGTTTACCTGCGGGGGTACAGCAGGGCATGTGAATCCAGCAGTGGCACTGGCCCGTATTTTTCAGGAGAGACATCCCGGCTGCCGGATTCTCTTTGTGGGAGCCGATGGGGGAATGGAGACCAAACTGGTTCCAAAAGAGGGGTACTCCATTGAAACTGTAACCATTACCAATTTCCATCGCTCCTTTGCACCAGCTGATATCATCCACAACATTGGTACTGTGTTGAATATGCAAAAGTCAAAGCAACAGGCAAACCGTATTCTGGATGAGTTCCGCCCTGATTTGGTGGTGGGAACGGGTGGATATGCCTCCTTTCCTGTGGTACGGGAGGCCGCACGCAGAAAAATTCCCACTGCGGTTCATGAATCCAATGCAGTGCCAGGATTGACCACTAAGGCACTGTCCAAGGTGGTGGACTGTGTGATGGTGGGCTTTGAGGAGAGCAGAAGCCACTATGACCACCCAGAGAAAGTGGTCGTCACAGGGACACCTGTACGGGGAGATTTTTTCCGTTACACCAGAGAGGAAGCCAGAAAAGTGCTGGGATTGCAGGATCAACGCCCTCTGGTTTTGTCCTACTGGGGTTCTCTGGGTGCCAAGGTGATGAATGGTCACATGGCGGATTTTATTGCCAAAGAGTGCTATGAGGGTTCCCCCTATTACCATATCCATGGTGCCGGTCGGGATTTTTCATGGATGAAGGAGAATTTATTGCGGCGTGGGCTGCAACTGGGAGACAATGGTGTAGAGGTACTGGAGTATATCTACAATATGCCACTGGTGATGGCAGCAGCAGATTTGGTTCTTTGCCGGGCAGGGGCTTCCACCATTTCAGAGTTGACTGCCATTGCAAAACCGTCCATTTTGGTTCCATCCCCTAATGTGACAGCCAATCATCAGGAAAAAAATGCAAGAGTTTTGGCAAATCAGGGGGCAGCAGTGTTGCTGTTAGAGCAGGACTGCACAGGAGAAAAACTCTATGAAGTGGCATCTGATTTGCTGAGAAACCGGGTGGAGCGGGAAAAGATGGTAGTCCGCCTCCATGAAATGGCAGTCCCCAATGCAGGGGAACAGATTTATCAGACCCTATGTGAAATGATGAGATAATGGTCATTTTGTAGACCAAAAGGCAGATGATTGCATAGGATAGCCTACCTGAAGTTAGAACAGGAGGCTATCCTATGGATTTTTATCAAATAAAGGGAAAAAATCCCTTATCTGGAATGTTAACGGTACATGGGGCAAAAAACAGTATTTTGCCCATTTTGGCTGCCACCCTGTTGGCATCGGGTCAGAGCATTCTACACAACTGCCCTGAATTGACCGATGTGTCCATTACCATAGATATTTTGCGTGGGTTAGGCTGTCAGATCAGACGGGAAGGAAGTACATTGCTTGTAGATGCTTCCCAGCCTACATCCACACAGATTCCCCATTATCTCATGCGGGAAATGCGGTCCTCTATTGTTTTTCTGGGTGCCTTACTCTCCAGAATGGGAGAAGGGCAGCTTTCCTATCCGGGAGGCTGTGAGCTGGGACCACGTCCCATTGACTTGCACCTGTCCTCTCTGCGGGCACTGGGGGCGGAAATTGAAGAACAACAGGGCATGTTGATTGCCAAAAGAGGCAATCTGGTTGGAAAGGATATTTTTCTTGCCATACCCAGTGTGGGAGCAACACAGAATCTGATGCTGGCAGCCTGTGGCGCAGTTGGTACTACCACCATTGTAGGGGCAGCCAAGGAGCCGGAAATCATAGAATTACAAACAGTTCTTCAGAAAATGGGAGCAAAAGTGCGGGGGGCTGGCAGTTCTGTGATACAGATTGAAGGAGGCTACCCACTGCATGGCATAGAGCACCACATTCAGGGGGACCGCATTGTTGCAGCTACCTACCTGTGTGCAGTTGCTGCATGTGGAGGAGATGTGACGGTACAGGGAGTTTATACTCAATACATGCGTGCTGTGCTGGATGCACTGGAGCGGGCTGGATGCCATCTCCAGATGGGGCAAAAAGAGGTGCGGTTACAAAGCGGAGGAAGATTGCAGGGGGTTTCTGTGGTCAGAACAGCACCCTATCCCGGGTTTCCAACAGATGCACAGGCCATTTTGATGGCTGCACTGTCCGGGGGTACAGGAACCACTATGTTTGAAGAAAATTTATTTGACAGTCGGTATCGCCATGTGGATGAGCTATCCAGAATGGGAGCCAGTATTCAGGTTTCAGGTCGTGTGGCAGTGGTGACGGGGAGAGAACTGCATGGTGCACAGGTCAATGGAACCGACCTGAGAGGTGCAGCAGCCCTTGTGGTGGCAGCACTTTCTGCACAGGGGGAAAGTCAGGTGACAGGGCTGCATCATATCCGAAGGGGTTATGAGCGACTGGAACAGGATTTGAGAGAATTGGGTGCATCCATTACATTGGTACAGAAGCCCTAGGGCAAGAATACACAAAAGAGAAAGGCGGACAGTATGGCAGCACGAAAAAAACGAAAGCGCAGACGAAACAGGGGACGGCTGGCAGCCTTTTTTAAATTGTTGTGTATTGTTGCGCTGGTGGTTGCAGCTACGATGGGAGCAACGGTGTTCTTTCAGATTGAAACCATTGTGGTACAGGGCAATGGACGCTACTCTCAACAGGAGATTATAGACGCTTCTGGGTTACAGATTGGGGACAATTTGTTTCACATCAGTATCTACCAAATTGAACAGCAGATTTGCCAACAACTTCCCTACATAGGAGAGGTGAAAGTGAAAAGAGGCTTGCCCAGTACTGTGACGCTGTCTGTTGAGGAGTGGCAGGCAGTGGCTCAAGTGGAGGTATATGCTCAGCAGACAGACACAACAGAGGAAGATGGAGAAGAACAGGACGAGGAGGAACCCAAAATTTTGGCACAGACCGACCAGCCATGGCTGATTAGTGCCACAGGTAAAATTTTGGAGGCTGGAACAGACCAACTGGAAACCATGTCTGTGCGTGGGCTTACCATATTGGCCCCTCAGGTTGGATTTGATATGGCTGTCCCTCAGGAGCAGCAACAGCGAAAAGATACCTTGCTGGAACTGATTGATATTATGATAGAACAGGGTATTTTGAATCAGGTATCAGAAATTGACTTGACTAACCCGTTATGGATTGGGCTAGTGTATCGGCAGAATTTTCAGGTGCGTTTGCCACAGGGAGAGGACCATGCACGTTCCATCCGATTGATGGTGGCAGCGGTGGAAGATACCGTACAAAGCAGAGGAGAGCAGTGCAGTGGGGTAATGGATTTAACGCAACAGGGATATGATGCAATTTTCACACCTGCAAACCCATAAAAGTTTTAAAGTTCGCGAAATTCGAGCTTTTTCTCTTGACCTGACTGGGAAATCGAGATACAATAAAACGGGTTATGGTAAGAATTTTGCATCTGCGGCAGGTAAGACCTGCAATCGGCAGATTTTGATTTTGTATACATAGGAGGAGCGACAATGGCCTTCGGATTGGATTTGGGTCCCGATAGTGTGGTAAATATTAAAGTAATTGGTGTAGGTGGTGGTGGCAACAATGTTGTCAACCGCATGGTGCGCACTGGTACAAAAGGTGTAGATTTTATTGCAGTGAACACGGATAAGCAGGCACTGGAAGTATCAGCAGCAACCTATAAAATTCAGATTGGCGAGAAACTCACCAACGGTCAGGGGGCAGGTTCCAATCCTGAAATAGGCAGAAAGTCCGCTGAGGAGAGCAGAAGCCAGATTGCCAAGGCATTGGAAGATGCAGATATGGTCTTTATCACTGCTGGTATGGGTGGCGGAACTGGTACTGGTGCAGCTCCCATTGTGGCAGACATTGCAAAGGAAATGGGCATTCTGACCGTAGGTGTTGTGACAAAGCCCTTTCGTTTTGAAGGAATGCGCCGCATGAAGCAGGCAGACGGCGGTATCAACGAATTGAGAAGTAAAGTAGACTCTCTGGTGATTATTCCCAATGAGCGTTTGAAACTGGCAACAGACCAGAAGATTACCATGCTCAATGCCTTTGAGATTGCTGATGATGTACTGCAACAGGCTGTACAGTCCATTTCCGACCTGATTAAAAACACTGGATTTATCAATCTGGACTTTGCAGACGTATCTGCGGTAATGAAAGATGCAGGACGTGCCCACATGGGTGTGGGACGGGCTGCTGGAAAGAATAAGGCAGAGGAAGCTGCACAGATGGCAATTTCCAGCCCACTGTTGGAAACTTCTATCAATGGTGCAAAGGGTGTTCTGATCAATGTCACTGGTTCTATTGACATTGGATTGGAAGAAGTAGAAGTAGCTGCCAATCTGGTGCAGGAGGCGGCACATCCAGAGGCCAATATCATCTTTGGTGCAGCATTTGATGATACATTAGAAGATGAACTGCGTGTGACCGTCATTGCCACAGGCTTTGACGAAAAAGAGGAGACAGTCACCATGTCCGCCCAGCCCTTCACCAACGCAAGTGCAAAGGTAGAGGAGAAGAAGGCAGAGGTCGCTGCACCTGTAGCACAGGAGACAGTAAACCGTACACCAGAACCAGTGCCAGAGCTGGAACGTCCCACCGTCAGCGATGATGATTGGGATATCTTAGAGCGTATTTTTAGCAGAAAAAGATAAAAAAATAGACACTCAAAATGAGTGTCTATTTTTCTTTTTGTGAGGATTCCTCTTTTTCTCCAGTTTTCTGCAAAACCTGAATGGCATAGTCGATGGCTGGAATGGCACGGGCGGAACAGTATTGACGTACCTGTTTAAGCTCGTGAATTGCCTGTTGTGCAGTCATACAAAGGACCTCCTTTTCCTAACTCTTTTTTTCTTTATTATAGCACCGAAGTCCTTTTGAAACAAGAGAACAGGAGAGAAAATAGGAGAGGAGAAACACAGAAAGAGGGAGTGTCAGACCATAGAGAAAAACAGAATCAGGGGACAGAGATAAATAGGGGAGTTGAGAGATTCCAGTCATAGCTAAAAACACAATTCCATATAAAATGGGGCGCATTTTTTGAATGGGTAAACAGAAGGCAAGAGGTAACAGGATGCCAGAAAGTGCCAGACTGCCTGTAGATACCACAAAGAGGGACATAAGGATAGCATAGTCCCGTGTGGCAATGGAATAGATGGTAGAAATGGTCATGTTCAAGCTGAAC
Source organism: uncultured Oscillospiraceae bacterium (assembly GCA_944385095.1). Lineage (GTDB taxonomy): Bacteria > Bacillota > Clostridia > Oscillospirales > Oscillospiraceae > Lawsonibacter. Next base: position 28,252 of record CALWVS010000007.1, on the reverse strand, counting down.
ATGAGCAGGGCAATGAACAGAGTAAATAAATAACGGGCTTTTACAAGGTCTAAATCATGAAAGGGAGGCTCTGGCTTTACTGTAAAAGCGGAGAGGGGGAGCATCATCATCATGAAGGTACTACAGGATAGGATAAATGGCAGTTCATACAGCCCCAATAGAGCCAATAACAGATAGAAAAGAGAAAATAAGGTATAAAATCGCAGAGATTTCCGAAGAATCTGCATATCTTTCCAAAATAGTGCAAACATATCAAGTTACCTCCTTCTAAAGAAGATAACCAGATATTCAGTCAGATAAACTAAGGAAATACAGGATTTTCACCAACTTTTCATAGGGCTTGGCATTGACAGCACCCATTCACTTTACTATAATAAATAACTATCCTACCCTACAAGGGGCAGGAAAATTATGTTTTGAAAGGGGTTCTCCCAAATGAGCGAACAGCGCGTTTACAACTTCTCCGCAGGCCCATCCATGCTTCCACTCTCTGCCCTGGAGCGTGCAGGGTCAGAAATCACCAATTACCGTGGTTCTGGTATGTCAGTGATGGAGATGAGTCACCGCTCAAAAGTGTTCATGCAGATTTTTGAGGAGACCCAGGATAAGCTCAGGAAGATGATGAATATTCCTGAAGGCTATAAAATCCTGTTTCTCCAGACTGGTGCATCTGGGCAATTTTCTATGGTTCCACTGAATTTGATGGGACGGACTGGGGAAGCAGACTATGCAGTCACTGGTAATTTTGCATCCCTTGCAGCCAAAGAAGCAAAGAAATATGGTACTGTCCATCTGGCAGCCGATACCAGTGACCGGGATCACAGCTATATTCCCAGTCAGGAACAACTGAAACTCAGTGGGCAGGCAAGCTATTTCTATTATTGTGCCAACAACACCATCTATGGTACAGAATGGCAGTATGTGCCAGACACTGGTTCTGTGCCACTGGTGTGTGATATGTCCTCCAATATTCTGTCCCGCTCCGTCGATGTATCAAAGTATGGAATTATCTTTGCGGGAGCTCAGAAAAATATGGCACCTGCTGGTTTGACAGTGGTGATTATGCGTGAGGATCTGGCAGGGCAGGAGCTGCCCTACACCCCTCTAATGATGAATTATCAGACCATGATAGAAAAGGATTCTATGTATAACACACCTCCCTGTTGGTGTATCTACATGCTGGGGTTAAATCTGGACTGGGTGGCAGAACAGGGCGGAATTGCAGGAATGGAAAAACTGCGTGACCTGCGCTCTGCCATGCTCTATGATACACTGGATGATTCCCGTCTGTTCCAGTGCCATGCTGAAAAGGGCTCCCGTTCTGGTATGAATGTGACCTTCCGCACCGGAAATGAGGAATTGGATGCAAAATTTGTCAAGGAAGCCACAGAGGCTGGATTTGTGAACCTAAAGGGTCACAGAAAAGTGGGGGGAATGCGTGCCTCCATCTACAACGCCATGCCAGTTGAGGGTGTGGAAAAGCTGTGTGACTTCATTAAACAATTTGATAAAGCAAACTGAGAAACAGGGAGAAGTAACATGTATCGAATTAAAACACTGAATAAGATTTCCGCCGCTGGGCTGGATTTATTGGACCAGACCCGTTTTCAGGTTGGCAGTGATGTAGAAAATGAGGATGGTATTCTGGTGCGTTCTGCTGCCATGCACGACTATGAGTTTCCAGATGCCCTGAGAGCGGTGGCAAGAGCAGGTGCAGGAACCAATAACATCCCAATTGACCGCTGTTCTGAGCATGGTATTGTAGTATTTAATACCCCTGGAGCCAATGCAAACGCAGTGAAAGAGCTGGTGATTGCTGCCATGCTCATTGCCTCCCGTGATATTTTGGGTGGGGCTGACTGGGTACAGGAACAGGTACATACTCCAGGTGTGGATGTTGCCAGTGCAGTGGAGAAAGGAAAGTCTGCCTTTGCAGGTCCTGAGCTGTATCGCAAAACCTTAGGTGTGATTGGTCTGGGTGCCATTGGTGCGCTGGTGTGCAATGTGGCACTGGATTTGGGTATGGATGTCTATGGTTATGACCCCTTCCTGTCTGTAGATGCCGCTTTGCGTCTGGACCGCCATGTGCATGTGGTGAAAAATGTGGAGGAACTTTATAAAGTTTCCGATTACATTACCATTCATGTACCTTACACCAACGACACCAAAGACTTTATCAATGAGGAAGCCATTTCCAAAATGAAAGGTCAGGTGCGTATTCTCAATCTGGCCCGTGGCGGTTTGGTCAATGATGATGATATGATTGCTGCATTGGAGTCCGGTCGAGTGGCTCGCTATGTGACCGATTTCCCCAATGAGAAAATTTCTGTGATTCCTAATGTGGTGTCCCTGCCTCATCTGGGTGCCTCTACCCCTGAAAGTGAGGAAAATTGTGCCCGTATGGCAGCAGACCAGCTCAAGGATTATCTGGTCAATGGCAATATCCGAAATTCTGTGAATTTGCCCAATGTCTCTCAGGAGTGGAGCGGAATTTCCCGTATCTGTGTCATCCACAAAAACATTCCTGCTATGTTGACACAGATTACTTCTGTTTTGTCCAGAGAAGGCGTCAACGTGGAAAACCTGACCAACAAATCAAAGAAGGACTATGCCTATACCATGGTGGACATCAACAGCCGCATCAAAGATTCTGTGGCAGATGAGCTGAGAGCAATCTCTGGCGTCATCCGTGTCCGCGTGCTGAACCATTGAAACGGTTTCCAATCCAGTACAACTCACCAGTCATTTTGACCTTTTTTCTGCTCTCCCTGGGTTCTCTGATTTTAGGGAATGTGACACATGGGCTTAGTACACAGATGCTGTTTGCAGTGTACCACTCATCCTTCACAGACCCACTGACTTATGTACGTATGTTTACCCATGTGCTGGGGCATAGTGGCTATGCCCATTTTATGGGGAATATGATGCTGTTGTTAGTGGTAGGACCACCACTGGAGGAGAAATATGGCAGTAAACGGCTTTTGGGGTGTATTGTACTGACAGCACTGGTGTCAGGACTGGTACAGTTTTTCCTGTTTCCTGATACCGCCCTTTTGGGCGCAAGTGGCATTGTCTTTATGTTGATTGTCCTCTCCTCGTTGGCAGGAATGCGAAATGGAGCCATCCCATTGACCTTAATTCTGGTAGTTGTTCTGTATCTGGGTGGGGAAGTGGTAGATGCAGTGTCAGTGAATGACAATGTATCCCAACTGACCCATATTATTGGTGGATTGTGTGGGGCTGGCTTCGGTTTTGCTATGGTGAAAAAGTAAATAAAAGAGAGAAGCTATGGGAAAGTTCCACATAGCTTCTCTTTTTGTTTATTATTTTAAGAATTGGTAGGATAAAATAGCTTGTACTAACACCACAATGGCACTGATTTTTGGAATCTGCCGATTGCGTAACATGAGAGCAAAGGGCACCAACGTTGCAATGAAAAGGGTAATTGTGGCATTGGTGTCTTCCAGAAAGGCAAACATCAACCCCAACATGCCTATAAATCCAGCTATTGTAGCGTAACCAATGGCTTGATCTTTGCGGCGATCTTCCTCCAAATCTTCCACACTCATATGACAGGAGAGAAATGCCAACCGCTGCGCCAAAGCGGTCATTTTTCTGCACGCCTCCTCCTGCACCAAATCGACTGGACAATGACGGTTCTTTTGGTAGAGAAAAGGCTGGATGGCCATGGGGATTTCCTGCATTCCATCCTGTGTTTCTACACCAAATATGTATTGCTCTCGTCCTGCCTTTCCTCTGAGAGACACCTCTTTGATGAATTCACTGGTGAGGGGGATAGGATTTCCCAGTTGGTAGCTATGTTTTTTGCCTACCTGTACTGGAATGACCCATAATCGTTCCCCGTCTGCAACAAAGACCAGTGGGGTATATGTAGTGTTCACAACAGTGACATGGCTTCCACCACGAACAGACCGCTTTTCATGCATAGAAAACAATATGGTATCCTCTTTTGCCTGTGGCAATAGTGCCTGCACTCGCTGTACCAGTTCTCTGCGTTGACTTCCCTCTTGCGCACGGGTTTTTCCACGGGAGCACCGATATAACCCAAGTGGACCTCCTCTAAATACAAGCCAATAAAGAAATAGCAACACACATCCATACACTATGATGTTGATGAAGGTTCTCATATACTCTCTCCTTTTGATCTTTCTAAAATTACTATATTTGGTGTACACCTAGCTATTTCTAACATGTTTATTTATGTAGATGCAATCCATTTTTCACGAAATGTATCTATATAAGCACGAATGGCAACATAGCATAAGTGTTGCATTGCCATTTATGTTTGTAACTATAAATGAGCAAATATGAAAAATAAAATTGCACCAAAAGAAGACATCCCCCCATTGAATCGTGTAGTTTGTTTTACATTTCTCATAATTGACCCTCTATACCTCCTTCTGGCTATTCCAAAAAAATCTATTCATATTGCTTTATGTTATGAGGATTTTATTTAGGGACAAGAAATATTTGAATGAAAAAAATTTTTGAGATACAATCATAAATCAATCAGTGCCGTCTGAAATGCCTCAAATAATACAAAAATGGATTTCAGTATTTCATCCAGATTACTGTGTGGAACTCTGTTTTCTGAATGGGTATTGATTTGTGTGCTTTTTTTAGGGAAACGATTGCAATTTTTTATAGAGAACGGTATAATATGACAGTCTGAAAAAGAATAGAGCCGGAAGTTCCGGTAAGAATCATAAGAGAGCGTGATGAAGTTTGAAGTACGATTTCTCAGCCATTGAGCAGAAATGGCAACAGAAGTGGTGGGCAGAAAAGACCTTTGCCTGCACAGAGGACAGTTCTAAAAAGAAATTCTATGCTCTGGTAGAGTTTCCTTATCCCTCTGGTCAGGGGCTGCATGTGGGACATGCCCGTCCTTACACTGCAATGGATGTGGTAGCCCGTAAACGCCGTATGGACGGCTATAATGTGCTGTTTCCAATGGGATATGACGCATTTGGTTTACCCACAGAGAACTATGCCATTAAGAATCACATTCACCCTGCCAAAGTGACCCATGACAATATTGAGAATTTCCGTAAACAGCTGCAAATGCTGGGTTACTCCTTTGACTGGGACAGAGAAGTCAACACCACTGACCCCAGCTACTACAAGTGGACACAGTGGATTTTCTTACAGCTATGGAAAAAAGGACTTGCCTATAAGACCACCATGCCTGTCAACTGGTGTACTTCCTGTAAGTGTGTACTGGCAAACGAGGAAGTTGTGGATGGCGTGTGTGAACGCTGCGGCTCTCCTGTTATCCGGAAGGAAAAAAGCCAGTGGATGCTGAAAATTACAGAGTACGCTCAGAGACTGATTGATGATTTGGATGGGCTGGACTTTATTGAGCGAGTCAAGACACAGCAGAAAAACTGGATTGGTCGCTCTACTGGTGCAGAAGTTGTGTTCAAAAGTACCGCTGGAGATGATATTTTAGTATATACTACCCGCCCAGACACTCTGTTTGGTGCAACCTATATGGTATTGTCTCCAGAACATGAATTGCTGAAAAAATGGATGCCCATGTTGAAAAACAGCGAGGCAGTACAGGCATACCAAAAGGAAGCAGCCTCCAAGTCTGATTTGGAGCGTGCAGAGCTGAACAAGGAGAAAACAGGTGTATGTCTGGATGGGGTCAAGGGTATCAATCCAGTGAATGGAAAAGAAATTCCCATCTTTATTTCTGACTATGTGCTGGCTACCTATGGAACTGGTGCTATTATGGCAGTGCCTGCCCATGATGACCGTGACTGGGAGTTTGCCAAAAAATTTGGCTGTGAAATTATCGAGGTTGTATCTGGTGGTGAAGATGTGCAGCAGGCTCCCTTCACCGCTAAGGACGAAACTGGAATTCTCACAAATTCTGAGTTCCTCAATGGCATGACGGTCAAAGATGCCATTCCTGTCATTACCAAGTGGCTGGAGGACAAGGGAATTGGTCACGCCAAGGTGAACTACAAGCTCCGTGACTGGGTATTCTCCCGTCAACGCTACTGGGGCGAGCCCATCCCCATGATTTACTGTGAAAAGTGTGGATGGCAGCCTATGGATGAGTCTCAGCTACCTCTGTTGCTGCCAGAGGTGGAGAGCTATGAGCCAACCGATGATGGTGAGTCTCCACTGTCCAAAATGACCGATTGGGTCAATACCACCTGCCCATGCTGTGGTGGAGCAGCCAAGCGAGAGACAGACACCATGCCCCAGTGGGCGGGTTCCAGCTGGTACTTCTTGCGCTATATGGATCCACACAATGACAAGGAACTGGCTTCTCAGGAGGCTTTGAAGTTCTGGTCTCCTGTGGATTGGTATAATGGTGGCATGGAGCATACCACCCTGCATCTGCTCTATAGCCGTTTCTGGCACAAGTTCCTCTATGATATTGGTGTGGTTCCCACCAAAGAGCCATACGCCAAACGCACCAGCCATGGTATGATTTTGGGTGAGGGCGGAGAGAAGATGTCCAAGTCCCGTGGCAATGTCATCAACCCCAATGATGTCATTGCCCAATATGGTGCAGATACCATGCGCACCTATATTATGTTCATTGGTGACTTTGAGAAAGCCGCTGCATGGTCTGATAATGCAGTGAAGGGATGTAAGCGTTTTCTGGACCGTGTGTGGAATCTGGCAACTGACCAGGAGCATGTGGGAGAGGACTACTCTGCCGCCAATGAAGTTTCCATCCACCGTACGATTAAAAAGGTGTCTGAGGACATTGAGGCAATGAAGTTCAATACTGCCATTGCTGCCCTGATGTCTCTGGTCAATGACTATTATCAAAATGGTGCAAGCCGTGGCGATATGAAGGTTTTGCTGTTGTTGCTGTCTCCTTTTGCACCTCATATGTGTGAGGAATTGTGGGAAATGGCTGGCTATGGTGGGCAGGTGTGCTTGCAGACATGGCCAACCTATGAGGAGGCAAAAACCGTTACTGCAACCACTCAGATGGCAGTTCAGGTGGGTGGTAAACTGCGTGCTAATATTGTAGTACCAACCGGAAGTGATGATGAGGCTGTAGTTGCCGCTGCTCTAGCCAATGAAAAAATTGCAAAACTGGCAGAGGGCATGGAACTTGTAAAGTCCATTGTGGTCAAAGGTCGCCTTGTGAACCTGATTTTTAAGCCTAAGGCATAAATTAAGATCTGGTACGGAAAAAACAGAAAATTTCCCAGAATAAATCCTTGACAATTTGATTCTTTTCAAATATAATGTTACTGTTAAAGCCATATAAATGGCCCTTTCGTGGCAGGGGACGCCCCGTCACGCCGGAGGGAGGGAAATATAGATGTCAGAAGTCCGTGTCAGAGAGAACGAGTCTTTGGAAAGTGCGCTGAAGCGTTTTAAGCGTAGCTGTGCAAAGTCTGGTGTGCTGGCTGAGGTTCGTAAGCGTGAGCACTACGAGAGCCCCAGCGTGAAGCGTCGCAAGAAGTCTGAGGCTGCACGCAAGAACCGTAAAAAGTTCTACTAAGACAAATAAAGTGCCACGGCAGAAGTCGTGGCACTTTCTAAAAAATAGGTTGACAGAGAGAAAAAAAGTTGGTATAATCAAGCCTGCACTGAGTGAGTGCATTCTATGGGGGTATAGCTCAGCTGGGAGAGCGCTTGAATGGCATTCAAGAGGTCAGCGGTTCGATCCCGCTTATCTCCACCAGGAAATCGGTCGTGAAAGCGACCGATTTTTCTTTTGAAATACAACAGGACAGCACAATATGGTTGTGCTGTCCTGTCTGTTATTTTGATGGAATCATGTGGACATTCAAATGATTATAAGGCATTTCTACCTGATATTTTTCAAAAGTGGGGCGCACAGCTTCCAAAAAGCGGTAGTACACATTCCAATAGTCCTCTGTGGTTGTCCACGCTCTGACAATATAGTTGATACTGCTGCTGGCATACTCTGAAAGCCAGATGGCAGGGGCTGGGTCTTGTAGAATTTCCGGAAACTGGTTTACCACATCCTGTAAAGCTGCCTTGGCACGTTCTGTTGGAGTGTCATAAGAGGTGCTGAAGGTCAGTTCAAAGCGACGTTTCCCCAGACGGGTATAGTTGGTAATTTTAGCAGAGGAGACTTGGCTGTTTGGAATGTAGATTTCCTTGTTTTCCGCTGTCACAAGGGTACTGTAGACAAGCCCTACCATGGAAACAGTCCCACTGACAGAATCCACATCTACATAGTCCCCGATGGAAAAAGGCTTAGAGACCATAATCATAATGCCACCGGCCAGATTGGATAGTGTATTTTGGAGAGCCAGAGAAACCGCAAGTCCTGCCACACTCATCAGGGCGATGATGGATGTCATATCCATACCCAGCGAACCCAATGTGACAAGTACGAGAACAATCCAAAAGATCACAGAAAGGCAGGAGTGGAGATAGCGATGGATGGTTTTCAGGGAACTATTGTGTGAAATGATGCGGTCAATGGTTTTGAGCACCATTTTCATGACCACATAGCCAATTATAAAGACCAAAAGAGTACGGACAAGCGTTTCCCATGAAAGTTGTTTCCAATCAAAACCACCTGTAACCTGTGTGATGATAGAATCGACAGACATAGAGTTACTCCAATCTAAGAGAGATGTTCTGCCACATGCCGTTTGAGACAAGCAAAGGTTTCTGGGCTTAAATCATGCTCAATACGGCAGGCATCTTCTGCGGCAATTTCTGGAGGAACTCCCAGTTTTACCAGCCACTCAGACAGAAAACGGTGACGTTCATAGACAAGCTGGGCACGTTCTTCTCCCAGTTCAGTTAATTCCAATCGACCATCCTTTTCCATCGTCAGATAGCCGCTGTTTTTCAAAATAGACACAGCACGGCTGACAGAGGGTTTAGAGTATCCCAGATGTTGTGCCACATCAATCGAACGGACAATGCCATTTTGTTGACGGAGAACCAAAATTGCCTCCAAATAATCTTCACCGGATTGGTGTAGTGCCATAATGACAACGCTCCTTTATTTTTTCTTTGAAGAGTATAGCATAAAATGAAAAAAAAGACAAGAAAACTACTGTGTATTACAGGAACAGGAGTTTGGAGTTTTCTTTTTTTGCAAAAAAGAAAACTTGGTCTCTGAACATAGTACAGCAAAGAAAATAAAGCCAAAGCCCAACAACAGCCTCAGAGTAACAGGGTCTCTATAAAATAAAACGGAAAAGAGCACCCCAAATACAGATTCTAAGGAGAGAATGACAGAGGCAGAGGAGGGGTCAGACCACACCTGCCCCACATTTTGAAAGAGCAGTGCCACAGTGGTGGCAAGGACGCAGAGATAAAACAGGGGGAAAATCATACTGCTGTCAGAAAATATGTGGGAGGGGAACGGCTGGGTTAATATCCCACCAATGGCAGAACACAAAGCAACCACAGAAAATTGAATGGCAGTGAGTACATAAATATTTTTTCCAGCAGACAGGTGGTTCACAGCAACAATGTGCAGGGCATAAAACAGCGCACAGAGTAGGGTCAGACTATCTCCAATGGAAATGGTGAACTGTCCTGTGATTGACACAAGCCCGACCCCTGTTACACAGAACAGGGCAGCCATCAAATGAAATCGGTCTGGTTTTTGGTGAGAAATTCCCCAGTATAAAAAGGGAACCAGAACACAATAAACCGTGGTTAAAAAAGCATTATTGGACGGGGTAGTGTATACAAGTCCAAAGGTTTGTACAGAGTAAGCAAGAAAAAGTAAAATTCCAAGTAGCCCTCCACGACACAGGTCATCTTTGGTCAATTTTGGATGCCAGATGAAGGAACAGACAAGCCCAAGCAGAAGCCCACCCACAGCAAAGCGGAATGTGAGAAGCCAAAAGACTGGAATAGAATCTAACGTATTTTTCATCACAAAAAAGGACATCCCCCAGATAAAGGCAGCAAAAAACAGCAGTGGTTTTGCAATTTTTTTCATGACAGCAGGATTCATATGGTACACCTCATTTACAAACATTGACAAAATGATATCATTTTTGTGTAGTGGATGCAATATATTCTATCTTGACTGAGAAATTTCAGAACTTTAAAATGAAAGGACAATGGAGGTATTTTTATGAATGCTGTTTTTTTATCCCAAACTGCATTGTTTGCTGGAAACAGTCCAAATGAGATTGAATCTACGTTGTCCTGTCTTGGTTGTCAGAAAAAACACTATAAGAAGGGCAGTATCATTTGTTCGGCTGGAAGCTGCATGGATGCCTTTGGTATGGTATTAACTGGACAGGTTTCTATTGAGTACCATGATTTCTGGGGGAATCGTACTGTAATGGCAGTGGTTGGGCAGGGACAGATTTTTGGAGAGACCTATGCCTGTATGCCACAGGAACCATTGATGGTGGATGTGGTAGCACACACAGAAGCACAGGTTTTATGGTTGAAGGTTCAACGGATGCTCCATATCTGTGACCATCACTGTCCCATCCATAGCCAGCTCATTGATCGGCTTCTGATGATTTTGGCACGGAAAAATCTGAATCTCTCCCATAAAATTTCACACACAACCCCGAAATCCATTCGTGGACGTCTGCTCTCCTACCTCTCCCACCAGGCAACACAACATGGAAACAATCAGTTTTCCATTCCCTTCGACCGCCAACAGTTGGCAGATTATCTCAATGTGGACCGCAGTGCCCTGTCCAATGAGCTGAGCAAAATGCAGAGAGAGGGGTTGCTAAATTACCATAAAAATCAGTTTACCCTTCACAGAAAGATGATGGAACATTTTTGTGACTGAGTTTTATTTATGGTTTTTATCGTTATGTGACCCAAAATTGAAACCAGAAAAATAAAAAAGCACATCTTCACTGAAAGTGGATATTGTCCAAATCAGATGAAGAAGTGCTTTTCCTTATGTGTTTACTCTGTCAGGGAAAATGATGTGTTACTTGGTGATTATAAAAGTGTGGTTATGTTCTATCTACATCCCACTCCAAAATGGTGCCGCTGGTGGCATCAATGGTAAACTCATATTCTGTGGTACCACTGCGCAGTTCACCCTCGTAGACAGTTCTGCCATCGTCACGGTCCAGTTTAAATTCACGATAGGTACCAGTGGTGCCAGCCTTCTGTTCTACAATCTGCTTTGCAGCAGCCTCAGAAATGTAAGAACCAGAGGAAGTGCTTGTGTTTTGGCTTGGTGTGTAACTCTCTACATCGTAGTCAAAGCTGATAATAGAACCATCGGCAGCATCAATTTCATAGTCATATTCTTTGTTTCCACTGTAAAATTCTACATCATATACTCTGCGACCATCATCATAATCCAGCTTTGCAGTCAGGAATACAGCATTAGAGGCGGCAACACCTGCATGATTCAGCGCAATCTCTTTTGCCTTATCTGCACCGATGTCATTGGTGGACTGGGCAGGCGTGTTGACATAACCCTCAATATCATAGTCATAGCTCAGAATTGTGCCAGTTGCCATATCAATTTCATAGTCGTATTCCTTGTTTCCGCTATAAAATTCGATATCATAGACCTGCTTGCCATTTTCCCAATCCAACATGGTTTTGAAGAAAGTAGCCTGAGATGCAGTGAGACCGGCGTGATTCAGGGCAATCTCCTTTGCTTTGTCCATGCCAATATTTTGGGTAGTCGTGGTTGTGGTTGTTGAGGTGTTACCAGCAGAGGAAGTAGTGAGAATCACTGTATTGGTAGTACCATCCCATGCCACATTTACCCCCAAAGCCTGGCTGACGCTGGCAAGAGGCAGATAGGTTGTACCATCAATGGTGAAAGGCTCTACTGGGTTTCCGTTGCTGTCTTTCAAATTCAAGGTTTGCCCATTCAATGTGACCTTCATGTTATTGTAGTTCAGATAAGCGGCTTTTTGCCCAACCTGTGCCAGAGAGGGGACAGCCAGAATACCCACCAGAGTGGTCACTACCATGCAGCCTACTAATTTGTTCTTAAAATTCTTTTTCATCATCAAGTCCTCCTTCGATATGGAAACATCTTGTCTTGTTGCTTTCATATGGGAAATGCAGCTGGGATGGTTTTTATTGCATCAAAATAAAAAAATTTTTTAAATGAGGGGAAAACAGGAAATGACATGGAATGCTGGACTTTTTCACCAAAAAGAGGTATACTACATCGAAACAGAAAATAAGGATTGAATGTGATGTATCTTTTTTTGTGGATTTTCTTTGTCTATTCTTTTTTGGGATGGTGCACGGAAGTCAGCTATGCTGCCCTAGTAACAGGGAAGTTTGTCAATCGTGGTTTTCTCAATGGTCCTGTCTGTCCGGTGTATGGATTTGGGGTTGTCATTGTGTTATCCATATTGGTGCCATTGAAAGGAAACTTGTTGGTGCTTTTCATTGGTAGTGTGATTTTGACCTCCCTCTTGGAGTGGTTGACTGGATTTTTGCTGGAGAAAATCTTTCACCAGCGGTGGTGGGACTATTCAGACCAGCCATTCAATATAGGGGGCTATATCTGCCTGCGGTTTTCCATCGCTTGGGGATTTGCCTGTCTCATTGTAGTGGATGCCATCCACCCTACGGTGTTCTGGTTGATTACTTCCATTCCACATGGGATAGGGGTTGTGATTTTGGGGATTTTGGCTGTCATTATGGCAGTAGACCTGATTGCAACCGTGCGGACCATTACCAATATGAACCGACAATTACAGGAGATTGATGAACTTGCCAGAAAAATAAAGGGCATGTCCAATGAATTTGGAGAGCAGTTGGCAGATAAGGTGCTGGATGCAGCAGAGAAGGGAACCGAGCTGCGCAGTGGATTGACGGAAGAACTAGAAGATCTGCGGGATACCATCGAGAAAATCAGAGAGAAACTCTCCCAACGTCAGGAGCAGAGACAAACTGAGCTGGATGAGCTGAAAGAGCGGCTCAATGAGGTGATGAACCGGAAGATTATGGGACAGCGGCGTATTTTGAAGGCATATCCAAAACTAGATTCTCTGCCCCATCGTCAAGCTCTGCGACGTGTTCGGAGATGGCTGAATCGTTCCTGAGGAAAGGAAGAACAAATACATGGAAGAACTGCTGGAGTTAAAGCAGCGTATGGAGCAGGAACGCCCTGCACAGTGGCGTGAACTGCCCGATATTTCCCTCTATATGGATCAGGTGATTGCATATATGTCACGACAACTGATTCACTATAAGGATGGGGAAAAGTTGACCCCAGCTATGGTCAACAATTATATCAAAGAAAATCTATTGCCTCGGGCAGAGGGAAAGCGGTACAGTCCTGTCCATTTGGGATACCTCACAGCGGTTTGTGCACTGAAAAAAACCATGTCAGTAAGGGATATGGGGATTTTGTTTGCTGCCGGAGAGCGAAGGAATAAGACTTCTGAGGAACTGTATCAGTATTTTTGCAACGCACTGGACAGGGCATTGCAGGAGACAGCAAAAACACTGGATGACACAGCGCAACCAGAAGATTTGCCGCGTATGGCTCTGGATTTTGCTTTGAGAAGTTATGCCAATCAGTTGGCATGTGAAAGAATTTTGGATATTTTACAGCAGACACAAGAGAAGAAAGAAACATAGATAAAAGAACACAGGAGGACACATCAATGGCTGATTATGTTCTATTTACCGATTCTTCCATCGATTTAAGCGCAGATATGGTGCGTGATGCAGGGATTCAGGTGGTGCCACTCAGTTTTACCATTCAGGGAGAGACTTACCACAACTACCCAGACAACCGTGATATGGAACCAGACCTTTTTTATGATAAGCTGCGGGCAGGGGAAATTGCCACCACATCTTCTGTCAATGTAGGGGATTATGTAGAGGCAATGGAGCCAGTTTTACAGGCAGGAAAAGACATTTTGGTACTTGCATTTTCATCTGGTTTGTCTGCCACCTGTTCTTCTGCTGTGGTAGCATCAGAGGAACTGAGAGGAAATTACCCTGAGCGCAAGATTTTTGTGGTGGATAGCCTGTGTGCCTCTATGGGACAGGGACTTTTGGTGTGGTTGGCTGCGCAGCAGAAAAAACAGGGCAAAACCATAGAACAGGTGAGAGACTGGGCAGAGGAACATAAATTGCAAGTATGTCACTATTTTACGGTGAATGATTTGCACTACTTAAAGCGAGGTGGTCGCATCTCTGCCACCAGTGCCGTGGTAGGTTCTATGCTGCAAATTAAGCCTGTGCTGTATGTCGACAATGAAGGAAAACTGGTGAACATTGCCAAAGCTAGAGGGCGTCATGCGTCTTTGAAAATGCTGGTAGATAAGATGGAGCAGACCATAACGGATGAGGGGAAAGACACCGTATTCATCAGTCACGGCGATTGTTTGGAGGATGCAAGAGCACTTGCTTCTGTGATTAAAGAGCGAATTGGAACGCAGACCATTCATATTAACAATGTTGGACCAGTGATTGGTGCTCACACGGGTCCTGGTGTTGTTGCCCTTTTCTATATGGGCACAGAACGCCGCCCCTGATGAAAAGAGGAGGATACGACATGGATGAAATCAAATGGCTGGAAATTGCCATCAATCTTCCACCGGAAAAAATGGATGAGGTGTCAGCAAAACTGATTGCCGCTGGAATGACAGGTCTTGTCATTGAGGAGGAGGGGGAGTTTCAGCAGTTTTTGGAGCAGAACCGACAGTACTGGGACTATGTAGATGAGGAACTGCTGGAACAGATGAGAGGTATCTCACGCATTAAATTTTATGTCACAGATGATGAAGATGGACACAAACAACTTGCCCAATATATGGAAGGGATTGATTGTGAATATACAGCCGTATCTTTGACAGACAACGATTGGGCATACAGTTGGCAAAAATACTATAAGCCTATGACCATCGGTGAACGGCTCTATGTTGTGCCAGAGTGGGAGCGGGAGAAGCCAGTGCCTGAGGGACGTGTTCCATTCTACCTGAATCCCGGTCTCACCTTTGGAACGGGTTCCCATGCCTCCACCCAGTTGTGTCTGGAAGGAGTAGAGGAGCACACAAAAGAGGGAGATTTGGTCTTGGATTTGGGCTGTGGCAGTGGTATTTTGTCCATTGCTGCCTTGGTACTGGGGGCAAAAGAGGCAATCGCAGTGGACATTGACCCCAAAGCAGTGGATGTTGCCTATGAAAATGCTGCCCTGAATGGAATTGGAAAAGAACGCTATACCGTCAGAGCGGGAAATGTGATTACAGATCGAGGGCTTGCCAATGAACTTGCTCAAAATCGCTATCCTCTGGTGCTGGCAAATATTGTGGCAGATGTAATTATTCCACTTTCTCAGCAGGTGCCAAAACTGTTGGCAGAGGGTGGCATTTTCCTGTGCTCTGGCATTATTGACAGCCGTGCCCATGAAGTGGAGGAAGCACTGGAGCGGAACGGTTTAAAGGTGACAAAGAAACGAGAAAAAAATGGATGGGTTGCCTTAGAGGCTGTTCTGGCAGACTGATAAGAGGAGGAACGACCTGTTTTGAAGGATTGTGCCGTAGTACTGCGACCGGAGATACAGAGGGGTCAGCGCATCATTGCAGTCAGTGATATTCATGGAAATTTGCCCTTTTTTCAGGGATTGATGGAGAAAATTGGACTGCAAACAGAAGATGTGTTGATTTTAGTGGGGGATATCTTAGAAAAGGGGAGAGACAGTCTTGCTCTTTTACGCCACCTGATGGAACTGTCTACTGTCCACACCATTTACCCAATCTGTGGAAACTGTGATGGGTTGGTGTTGCGTTTTTTTGAAAGTGATGCACTGGATGAGAAGTTTTTTGCACATTACCTCCCCAAACATCCTGAAAGCACCATTCGCCAGATGGCAGATGAGATGTCCTATCCAGATTGGAGAGACTTTCCTGGGTTGCGAGAGGCGCTGCGGCAGCAGTTTCCTGATATTTGGGCATGGCTGAAGTCCATGCCCACCATTGTGGAGACAGAACACTGTGTTTTTGTACATGGTGGTGTACCATCCCTGTCCAATATGGAACAGTTGGACCGCTGGTATTGTATGAAAAATGATAATTTCCGCAGTCAAGGGCATACCTTTGAAAAGTATGTGGTGGTAGGGCACTGGCCAGTGACGTTGTATCATTCAGACATTCAATCCTCTGCCCCGATTTTTGACTGGAAGGAAAAAATTATTTCCATTGACGGGGGCTGCGTATTAAAAGCAGATGGACAGCTCAATGCACTCATGTTCAACTGTGGGGATGTAGGCTCCTTTTCGTGGGTATCCTATGATGGGTTGCCAGTCTATCGGGCATTAGATACACAAATGGATTCCCCTTTTCCCTTGAATATTCGCTGGGGACGGTCAGAATTGGAACTGTTGCAGTCAGGGGAGGAACTGTCCCTGTGTAAACACAAAGAGACAGGTAGAACCATTTCCATTTTGAATGCCTATCTCAGAAATTCAGATGGAAAACTATGGTGTGAAGACTCCACAGATTATCTGCTCCCAGTGCAGGTGGGGGACAAGCTCTCTCTGGTGGCGCAGACCAAACAGGGTTATTTGATGAAAAAAGACGGGGTGACAGGCTGGTATCATGGTCGAATTGCCCCAGATCAATGAGGAACTAGATTTATGTTGGAATTTAAACCTTTACAGTTGGAAGATCTCCCAAAGCTGAGAGATTTTTTTGGATATAGTGGCAGTCGCATCTGCGATACCACGCCTGGAACCGTATTTATGTGGAGAGATATGTATCGTACAGAATATGCAGTTTATGACGGTTCTCTCTACTTTAAAGTAGACTACCCTGAACTGGGAGCTACCTTTACACTGCCCCTTGGTGGCGGTCGGACAGAACACTATAAACAGATTGCAGACTACTGTTGCAGACGCAATATGCCAATTTCTTTTTACCCTGTCCCAAAGGATGAGCTGGACCGTCTGCAAACCTTTTTCCCAAACAGTGCCGCAATCCCAACTCGAGATACTTTTGATTATCTCTATCGAGCAGAGGATTTGAAGTTCTTTCGGGGCAAAAAGCTCAGTGGACAGAGAAACCATGTGAATAAATTTTTGAAGACTTATGGGAATTGGAGTTTTCGAACCATTTCCAAAGAGGATATTGGACAAGTAGAGGCATTTCTGGACCGATATGCTGCTGGACGGGAAAAGGCGGCTGCCAGCTTCCATGAGGATTTAGCAAAAACCCGTGAGGTGCTTCACAACTATGATACCTATGACATGTTGGGTGGTATGTTGCTGGTAGATGGTCAGATTGTGGGCTTTTCTTTGGGCGAAGTAGTAGGGGATACCCTGTTTACCCATATTGAAAAGGCAGACAGAGACTATCAGGGCTGTTATCAAATGCTGGTTGCCCAGTATGCCCAACAGTTCGCCGGAGAAGGGGTACACTTTATCAATCGTGAGGATGATGCAGGAGATTTGGGACTGCGTACCAGTAAATTGTCCTATCATCCAGTCACCCTATTGGAAAAGTATACTGTCACAGTAGACGAGCCATGTAAGTTCTGTTGTGAACCATAAAAATTACTATAAAAAATCCCAGACAGAAGCGAGAATTTTCTCATTTCTGTCTGGGATTTTTAAGTATCCATATCCAGTTTTTCTTGCTCTGATTGAGAAAATGCAGCAATCAAGGCGCATTTTTCTGTGCGGCTCAACTGTTTGATTGCCCATTCCCGCCGCAATGCCTGGGAACGGTCACAACATGCTTCCCAGTACACCAGTTGGACAGGGAGCCGACTGCGTGTATATTTGGCACCCTTTCCAGCGTTGTGAACTGTCAGCCGTTTTTGTAGATGGTTTGTGGAACCAGTATAGAGTGTATGATCAGAACAGAGCAAAATATAGACATAATACATTGGTCTATGTCCCCTTCTTGTGAGATACTATGTTTTCTTGCCCATAGATGGATACTATGGTATAATAAAAGCCGTATTGCACAAAAAATTAAGATAACACAAGTTTTGTATGATTGTAAAGGGGGGAAACCATGAAGGCAGTCAAACGGGCATTGATTGGATGCCTGATTTGCGTCATGTGCCTTTGGGGGTCTGTTTCCTTGACAGCCACAGCCACTGGCACCCTGTATTTTACTTCCATCAATGACAGCCTTCTGGATTTGACATCCAACACCATGCCAGCATGGATTGGTGGGTCATTGTATGTGCCCTATACTGTATTTGATCGGAATAACTCAGCAGGTGTCTATTTGGGAATCAGTGCAACCTATAACCAAAGTACAGGAATTCTAGTGTTTTATGGAACCATTGAACAGGCATTGGTATTTGATTTGAATCAAAACTTGATTTATAACGGTGTAACAGGGGAATCTTTTTCTGGAAGTGGAGCTTTGAGAAATGGTGTTCCCTATGTGCCAGTGGCATTGGTGTGTAAATTTTTTGGACTGACCTATTCCTACATTGGAATAGAACAGGGCTATTTGGTACGAATTAAAAATGATGCAGTGGTACTCAGTGACGCCAAGTTTATTGATGCAGCCACAGATTTGATGAACCGTCGGGTGCGGGAGTACAATCAGGCAAATCAGAGTACAACCAATCAAACCACAAAGCCACCAGTCAGTCAGCCAGAGGAGCCGGAAGAACAGCCAGAAACAGTCTCTGAAAAAGAGGCATATTTGGGGGTTTTATGTGGGCAGGGGGAGTCTTTGACAAACATATTGGATGTTCTATCACAACAGCAAGTCTATGGTATCTTTTTTATACCAGCACAGGGACTAGAACAGCCAGAACTGATTTTTCGTATACTGGGCAGTGGGCACACCATTGGACTGTATGCAGATGGAAGCACCGCAAAAGAGAGCTTACAGCAGCTACGGAAGGCAGCCGACTGGCTAGCACAACAGGCATACAGTCAAACTGTGATGGTATCCGTTCCCAAAGGACAGGAACAGGCGGTGGAGGCAGAGGGCTACCTCTGCTGGTCTCAAGAGGCAAGTATCACAGAGGAAATGGCATCCAATTCTTCAGTTGGTCGCATTTTGAATATACTATCAAGCAAAGGAAACACAGTCTATTTTACCATTCAACCCAGCCAGCAGGTGGCAACTCTGTTACCTAATCTTCTCATACAGATGAAAACGCAACACTATACCTTTGAGTTACCATTGGAGACGAATTTATGAGAACGGTAAATTTTCTGAAACAGGAAAGACAAGAGAAACAGTTAGAATCCATCGCCTGGAGAACACGGCACCTCTATGCCAGATTACAGGATTTTGGTGAAGGGGGACCTGTGGTGACAGACTGGAGTCAGGAGCAGGGAAAACTCTCTGTTTCCATTCCAAACCATTCTGCCATTCAAATACAGCAGGCTTTGAAACAGCATGGAATTACTTGCCCAGTGGAACAGGAGAAACTGGTATTTTATCTCTCAGAACAAATTGCGTTTGAGGACTTGGATTTTGTGTGGGGTGTACTCTTTCAGATTCTGTCATAAACTTTGTAATAAATTTGTTTCTTGCTATTTTGTGTAAACATGGTATTCTGAAACAAGGAGGCAGCAGAGATGGACTATGACAGCCTGCTCAATATGGGCAGTGAATTAGGCTATCAACTGATGTACAGTGGCGCAGAAATCTACCGAGTAGAGGAGTCTGTTTTGCGGTTGCTGACTGCATATGGACTACAGCCACAGGTGTTTGCCATTCCAAATTGCCTGATTGTCAGTGTGAATACACCCAATGGACACCCCATAACCAGAATGCGAAGGATTCCAGCCCATGGAACAGATATTGAGTTGTTGGAGCGATGCAATGGGCTGTGTCGTAAACTGTGCCGTGAAGTGCTGCCAGTTTCTGAAGCAAAGGAACTGATTGACCAGCTTGGAAAAAAGAAGCAGACTTATCCCACCCATGTTCTACTGCGGGGCTATATGGCAGCAGCCATGTTTTTTGCCGCTTTTTTTGGCGGTGGGTTACAGGATGCTGTGAGTGCTGGTATTTGTGGGCTGGCGGTGGGTGGCTGGATTTTATATATTGGTGCAAAATTGGGGTTTAACGGTTTCTTTCAAACCTTAATTGGAGCGGTCATTGCCACCCAAATGGGACTTTGGATGGTGCATCTTGGGTTTGGAAGCAATCTGGAGGCAATCAGCATTGGTACATTGATGCTGTTGGTACCAGGTATGGCTTTGACCACTGCAATGCGTGAAATCATGGCAGGGGATATTATTTCAGGGATGAGCCGTACCGCAGATGCCATTTTAACTGCAACAGCCATTTCTTTGGGTGTGGTGGTAGCACTTGCCATTGGAGGTTGAGACATGCAGCAGATTTTATCCTTTTTACCTGCCTGTCTATGGGGTTTCTTTGCCTGTTTGGCATTTGGTCTGGTGTTCAATATTCATGGTTGGGGTATTTTAATCTGTGGATTTGGTGGAGCACTGGGCTGGTTTGTCTATCAGGCGGTACAGCATATGGCACACAATGACATTATAGCCGCCTTTTTGTCTGCTGTGGTGATTGCGGTTTATTCAGAGCTGATGGCACGGATTCGTCGCTGTCCTGTGACGGGGTATTTGCAAATTGCCCTGCTTCCACTGGTTCCAGGAGCTGGAATCTACTATGCAATGCGGTATTGTGTAGCAGGAGAAAATGAGATGTTTTTGTCCACACTTCTCCATACCTTCGGATTTGCAGCTGCCCTTGCAGTAGGAGCTATGTTGGCATCAACCATCATGCGTTCCCTGCTGCCACGATTTTACCATAGACATTAGAATGATAACAGAAAGATAGAGCACGGAGGATTCTAAACCATGAAGAAATGGAGTTTGTATCCTTGGAGTATTGGTATATTAGCAGGATGTATGTTGTTGACCGGCTGTGTACGACTACAAGGAGAAGCAGCGGGGAGCAGTGCATCTACTGCACAGTCATCCATCCATGAGATGGATACCACTTCTTCTGTTCCTAATGTAGAGACAGAGGGCACAACACCAGAAACAGAAGCAGACACTATGGAGCATACACCAGAAGTTGAACAGGGCATAACCCAATCTACAACACAGGTGGAGCCTGTTACCACACAGGGCACAACTCAACCCAAAGAGACAGAGCCTGTGCAAACAGAGGGACACCAAGAGACAACAGAGGCAAGTTATGATTTTTCCAAACCAGTTCCTGAAAGTGAAGCAGTAGACAATACCTATTTTGAGGATGCTGCATTCATTGGGGACTCCCGTACAGATGGCTTTTATATTTACAGCGGCGTGGGACATGGAGACAACTTAACTTCCAATGGGCTTTCTATTTTTAAACTTCAGGAGAAAAAAGCAATTACCATTGATGGAACCAAATATACCCTGCTGGAGGCTTTGGCGCTGAAAGAGTATGGAAAAGTCTATCTCTCATTGGGGGTCAATGAACTGGGCTACTACAATGACAAAGGGTTTTATGAGGCCTATTGTCAGGCGATTGATAAGATTAGAGAAAGTCAGCCCAATGCAGTCATTTACATACAGGGCTTGATTCCCATCAATGAGACAGTGATTGCAGCGAAGGGAGGGGCAAGCTATTTAACCAATGAACACTTGCTGGTGTATAATGACATTATGAAGCAGGTGGCAGAGGAAAAACGGGTGGCGTTTTTAAATCTCAATCCTGAATTTACAGGAGCAGATGGGCAGCTCCCAGAGGATGCCAGTACAGATGGAGTGCATTTGAAAAAGGCATACTGTAAGGCATGGCTGGAGTATTTGAAAACACACACAGTCAGTTATGAAACCATGTATGGTACAACGGAGGAAGGAAATGAAACGCATTAAAATTTGTATGTTGGGGCTGATTGCCTGTATGCTGTTGTTCTGTGGATGTGGGCAGCAAAAAGAAACACAAGTGGATTATGATGGGGCAATTCAGACCATTATGGAAAGCACAGCCATTACAGATTCTTTGGATGAATTGGATGGAGATACTGCTTGGGCACTGTATGGCTTTGGTGATGCAGGCTTAGAGCGGGAACAGTTGACAAACAGTGTGATTTACCGTTCCGCAGGCGGTTCCTGTGAGGAGCTGGCATATTTGGAATTTGACAGTGCTGAGGCAGCCAAAACCGCTCAGGAAGCCTTAAAGACCTACTTACAGAATCAGATTGAAGAAAATCAGGATTACCGACCCCAGGAGATTCCAAAATTAGAGGGTGCAATTTTACAGCAGTCTGATACTCAGGTATTTTTGGCTGTTACTGCGGATTCAGAGCAGGTAGAGACAGCATTACAGGCAAAGTAACCGTTATATTACAAAACTGGTGTGTTTCCAATTATAAAGAAACACACCAGTTTTATCGTGTTGCATTTTTTTCATATAACAAAAAAGGTCGCAGTCATTCGACTGCAACCTCATTTACTTGGTGGAGATAAGCGGGATCGAACCGCTGACCTCTTGAATGCCATTCAAGCGCTCTCCCAGCTGAGCTATACCCCCATACGCTGTCCTATATCGCAAGGACAGGTGATATTCTAGCAGAATAACAGAGATTTGTCAAGTATAAATTTTGTTTCACATAGAAAAATGGAAAACAAATTGGTTTCCTTAATACTGAATTTCAAATGGTCGTCCATTGAAATCAGTGGACAGGAGAGCCTCATAGTCCCGAATGCCAACCACATAATCTGGTTGATAGGTCTGAATATAGTCAGCTAAGGTCATGTCTTTGTAATGGCGCAAATCAATGGAACGCATTTCATCAAAGCTGTAATACATGAGACATTCCACCGGATTGGTAAAACTGTCTCCATAGATGAGCAGAGTAGGCAGAGTATCACGGTTTGTATCAATGACAGTCTCTCCCATATCTCCACCCATATAGAGGCTGTAAGCAACTTCCTCTGTGTCAGAGCGTGGAAGGGTATAGACAAGGGAGGGGGATGGCATTCCATTGTCAGTACGGGTGAAGGGGATGTGAGATGTGGGTAAACCAATGGTGAGGTGCTCCTCAATACCGCCCAATCCAAATACTTTACGGGCACGGGAACCCAGATAGGGGTTGGGCAATTCCTGAATGGACAATGTATCTCCAGCAAGCCTTGGCAGAGAGACCCCTGTGTCCTGTTCTATGGTGTCCAGGATGGTTTCATAGGTGAGATAAGCACCACCGAATTGATAGTGATAGTCAGTGGTAGAATATAATTCGGGTGGATTTCCGATTTGTTCCAAATAGCTGCCCATCTCAATGAGGTTGACCCCATAGGACTGCATGGCAGAGACAAAAGCGGGAATTTCTATGTCTGTATAGGCAGAACGGTTGTTGAGGAAAGAGGGGTGCTCCTGCTCAAAATAGGTGTACTGCCCGGGGACAGACACATAGTAAAAGTGCCCACCATAGCCCTCAACCAAGTCCCGCAGTTGTGCCAGTTGGCTTGCCATATAATCAGCCTGCTGTTCAATCCATGTCTGGTTTGGAATTTCATAGGGGTTGAATCCAAGCAGCATCTCTTTTGTATGAATGACCTGATTGACCACAGGGCGGTGTAAAAGAGTCAAATCGATCAGTGTGTTGACACGGAGCAATGTATTGCGACCGGCTGCATGGTCCTGTAAAAATGGCTCTACACTGTTTGTATAACTGCCATCTACCAGAGAAGAAAGGGTGGGTCGCTGCAACTGTGCCAAAGAGCGGTTTTCATAGTAGGACCATGTATCCTTTGGTTTAAACACAGTAATGGCGAGAGCAGCCACCAAAAAACACAAAAAGCCCAATAAAAACAGAATATCTGCCAGTTTTTTCTTATCCATTATCATACCTCCTTCTTAAAATTGAAAGTAAATAAAGGGATTGAAGGAGCCCGTCACCAATTCAGAATAGGACAGCATCAACAGCAGAAGGGCAGCAATCCGTGAGGTATAATGTAAAACAAGCTGTCCTGTTTTGTTGTCTTGCCAGAGAGAGGACTGTACCCACTGTTTGATGGGGAGACATGCGACAAAAGCCAGAATCCACTCAGGGAGGAATTGGAGAATATAATAGATACTCTGACCAGACTGGGCTGTGGCAGAGGTGATGCCCACCATTGCACCCAAATAGCTCTGGGCGTGGGACAGATCTACTGCTCGAAACAGCACCCAACTGATGACTACTGCCAACATGGTATAGCCATGCTGGAGCAGGGAAGGGGCAGCGGATAACCACTTTCCCCATACAAATTTTTCACCCATCAGCAGAAGGAAGAACCACATGCCCCACAGAATGAAGGTCCAGTTGGCACCATGCCATAGACCGGTGAGAAACCATACCACAAAAATATTCCGCATCCGCTTCCAGCCTGCGCAGCGGTTGCCCCCTAAGGGGATATACACATAATCACGGAACCATGTGGAAAGGGAGATGTGCCAGCGTCTCCAGAATTCAGTTACGGAGCGGGACACATAGGGGTAATTGAAATTTTCTAGGAAACGGAACCCAAACATATGACCAAGACCAATGGCCATATCAGAGTAGGCAGAAAAGTCAAAATAAATCTGGAATGTGTAAGCCAATGCACCAATCCAAGCAAGGGAAGGGGGAAGGGTAGAGGCAGTTTGCCCGAAAATTTCATCTGCAATTTGCCCCATACTGTTGGCAAGTATCATTTTTTTAGCAAGCCCGAAACAGAACCGACAGGCTCCCGGCACAAATTCTTCCAATGTCTCATGACGGTGGGAGATTTCCTCCATCACAGTGGTATAACGTACAATGGGACCTGCAACCAATTGGGGAAACAGTGCCACATAGAGGGCAACATACAGGGGA
Source organism: uncultured Oscillospiraceae bacterium (assembly GCA_944385095.1). Classification (GTDB taxonomy): domain Bacteria; phylum Bacillota; class Clostridia; order Oscillospirales; family Oscillospiraceae; genus Lawsonibacter. The sequence continues at coordinate 3,562 of CALWVS010000007.1, read as the reverse complement.
TTTTTCTGAATGGGGGCGTCTCCACGATAGACATCAATCACATAGCTTAGCCCCTGAAAGGTGAAAAAGGAAATGCCAATGGGTAAGGTAATGTGAGGAATGGGGACAAGAAATCCTAAGTCATTGATCATCTCAGCCACAAAACCGGCATATTTGAACCAGCCCAGCAGACCAAGCCCAGCCACAGTGGCAAACCATAGTCCAACACGGGACAGCAGTTTGGATTGGTGCTGACCTGCCAGCAGTCCGCCAATATAGTTGATGAAAATGGATAGAACCATAAGAAGAACCAGTTTTCCAGCCCCCCAGTAATAGAAAAAGAGGCTGAATGAGAGCAGAATCAAGTTCCGCAGCCCTCGAAATCGGGCAGGAATGATGTAGTAAACAGCCAGTAAACTGGGCAGAAAGCATAATAGAAAAATAAGACTGCTAAAGACCATTTGTAAACCCCTTCCTTATACACACAGAATCACAGGTAGTGTACTCCAAAATGCGGAAAACGTCAATGAAAATCAAAAAACTACTTGACAGAAAGAAAAAGGGTTGATATAATTTTGTAGCCGCTTTGAGTAGGTGTGAAAATGAGCTGCTTCTATGCTCTACCTGCAAGAGCGAGCCCGTAATAAAGGAGTTGAAACTACATGCATGCAATTATTGTAACTGGTGGCAAGCAGTATAAGGTGGCAGAGGGCGATACTCTGTTCATCGAAAAGCTGGAGGCTGAGGCTGGTCAGGAGGTCAAGTTTGACGTTCTGGCAATTCTGGACGGTGAGAAGGCTACCTTTGGTGCTCCCATTGTGGAGGGTGCCAGCGTGAGCGCAACTGTCGTGAAGAACGGCAAGGGTAAGAAGGTTCGCATCTTCAAGTATACCCCCAAGAAGGGCTACCGCAAGCGTCAGGGTCATCGTCAGCCCTACACCAAGGTTCAGATTGGTGCCATTCAGGCCTAATATATGACCACTGTAACCTTTTCTACAGAGGGTAGCCGTATCACTGGGTTTACTGCTCAGGGTCACAGTGGCTATGCTTCTGAGGGTGAGGATATTGTCTGTGCCGCCGTTACCAGTGTCATTCGCATGACAGAGTGCGCCATCAATGATGTGCTCGGTCTGGAAGCATCGGTGAAGATACGGCAAAGTGATGCATCCATTACCCTAAAACTCCCCAGCAGTTTGGATGAGGATAACGAGAGTACCTGTCAGACACTTTTGACAGCTATGATGGTATATCTGGTTCAGTTGACTGAGGAATATCCTGATTATATTACCGTTTTGGAGGTGTAACATTATGCTGAATATCGGTTTGCAGTTTTTCGCTCACAAGAAGGGCGTAGGCTCCACCCGTAACGGTCGTGACTCTGAGGCTAAGCGTCTCGGTGTGAAGCGTGCCGACGGTCAGTTCGTTCTGGCTGGCAACATTCTGGTTCGTCAGCGCGGCACTCACATTCACCCCGGCGTGAACGTGGGCAAGGGCAGCGACGACACCCTGTTTGCTCTGAAGTCAGGCAAGGTGAAGTTTGAGCGTCTGGGCAAGGACCGTAAGCAGGTCTCCATTGTTGAGATTGCTCAGTAATGAAGCAAATTAAGCCGCAAACGGATGGACGTTTGCGGCTTTCTTATTCAAATTCAGAAAAGGAGGTGCCCGTTTTATGGCAGCACCCTTTGTAGATACTGCGAAAATTACCGTCCGTTCCGGCAATGGCGGCAATGGCGTGGTCTCCTTCCACCGTGAGAAGTATGTGGCAGCCGGCGGTCCAGATGGTGGAGATGGAGGACGGGGCGGAAATGTGGTTGTGATGATTGATGACCACATGTCCACATTGATGGATTTTCGCTACAAAAGAAAGTATGTGGCAGAAAACGGCATGGATGGCAGCGGAAAGCGTTGCACCGGTAAAAATGGTGCAGATTTGGTGCTGAAAGTGCCCCGTGGTACCGTCATCCGTGATGCAGCTACCAAAGAAATTATCTGCGATATGTCAGATGAGAAGCAATTTATTCTCTGTAAAGGCGGTCGTGGAGGATGGGGCAACCAGCATTTTGCAACCCCAACCCGTCAGGTTCCCCGTTTTGCAAAGGCTGGATTTCCAGGGGAGAGCCGTGAGGTGGTGCTGGAATTAAAGTTGCTGGCAGATGTGGGGCTTGTGGGTTTCCCCAATGTGGGCAAGTCTACACTGCTCAGTGTGGTCAGCCGTGCCCAGCCCAAAATTGCAAACTACCACTTTACCACCCTGTTCCCCAATTTGGGTGTGGTGTATGTAGAGGAGGGTGTCTCCTTTGTCATGGCAGACATCCCTGGTATTATTGAGGGGGCAGCAGATGGGGCAGGTCTGGGACATGATTTTCTGCGGCATATTGACCGCTGCCGTCTACTCATCCATGTGGTAGATGTGTCTGGCAGTGAGGGGCGTGACCCTGTGGAAGATTTTGAGGCAATCAATGCAGAATTGCAGCAGTATTCCCCAGAACTTGCCAAGCGCAAGATGATTGTAGCGGCAAACAAGGTGGATATTATGGAGGACCACACCCTGTTAGACAAGTTGAGAAGCCATGTAGAGTCAAAAGGGCTGGAACTGTTTGAGATTTCTGCCGCAGCTCATCAGGGTACCAGAGAACTGGTGAAAAAGGCGGCTCAGGAGTTACAGCAGCTTCCCCCTGTGGTGGTGTATGAACCCACCTATGTGGAGCGTCCCCCAGAGGTTGACACCACTGGAGAGGTATCTATCGAAAAATTTGATGATACTTGGGTGGTGGAAGCCCCATGGTTGCAGCGGTTGATGGCAAATGTCAACTTCAGTGATTATGAGTCCCGTAACTGGTTTGACCGCAATTTGCGGCAGTCTGGATTATTTGATAAACTGGAAGCTATGGGTATTCAGGATGGAGATATTGTCTCCATGTATGATTTGGAGTTTGAATATCAGCACTAAAAAGAAACAGGTCAGCAGTTTCATTTGAAACTGCTGACCCGTTTTTATTTTTGAATTTTCTTGTAATTGGCATCAAAATAGCGACCTGCACGGATGTCATCGGTCATACCTTCATAGGGGGCTTCACAAATAATATCTTCATTGTTAATACCAGCATTGCCTATATAAGTAATGGTTGCAAATTCAGGTACCACATATTTGGGATATGTTTCATATTACTGACGGGATTCTTCCATCAGAGGAATGTGGTCATTCTGGAAACAGACTGTAATTTCAGGGTGTTCATGTACCCACTTGGGGAAGAAAATCACGCCATGCAGTTTACCCTCATTGGGTATGAAGTCCAATGCTACATCGGTGCCAGTTGGTTCTGTCCATGTGATTTTAAACACACCATCTGTCAGTTTGACCAGATTTACCTTTTGATCCTTGACCCAACGACCTGCCACCATGCCACCATGGATGCGGTAATCCACAGTATCTTCATTTTTGGCATACCACTCATATTCCCAGCCGTTGTCATAGGTATAGATAAAATGGGTTCCAATAAAATCACTTACAGCAATTCCATATAAGAGTACAAAGTGATATACTGATAAAAGAAAGAGGTGAAAATTCAGATGGTAGCAATGA
>CALWVS010000006.1 GCA_944385095.1 uncultured Oscillospiraceae bacterium | reverse complement strand
AGGCGCTTTGTCCTTTTCATGTATAACCTCTCCTTTTATAAAAATTGGTTTGTGTGCCGTGTCTCCCCGGCAGAGCGACCCGTGGGGGTGGGGCACTCCCGGCCCCCGTGGGCTTTTCTGGCGGGGCGAACAAAAAGGCCGTGCAGGTATATGTATCCCTGCACAGCCCTGACAGCACACAAACCCATATCGAGAAAATCCCTTGTAAAACTCCGAGGGAATCGGTATAATGAGCGTGGCGCAGTAATACTGCTGTGTGGGTGGTCGCTTCACCTGCATAGGGACATGGGGAGGTCGCAACTCTCCATGTCCTGCCCTTATTATTCGCCTTGATGTTATTTTAGCCCATGTTGTCGTAGAGTGCAAGCGGTTTTTTCGGACTTTTCCAGCCCGAGGCCGCTTTTTTGTTGTTCAGAGGGTGGTGTGTGGTGTCGGCAGCTGGTTAGCCCGCCACGGACAAGGTCTGGGTGCGTGTCATGAGCTGGGCATAAGGCGGGGAATAAGGTGGGTACGCTCCTTCGCAATCCCCCGCCGGTGGGCTGGTGATGACCTGCGGATTTGTCCCTGCGGGGATTGCTGTCGCTCTGATGCCCTGCGGGGCATAGGTTTTTAGAAATCCGGGGCGTCAGTAAGGTAAGCATGGGGGGCAATCTCTTTAAGTTTGGTATTCCCCCGTTTCCCATTTGCTCACCGCTTTATCTGAAATGGAGAGCTGTTTTTCCAGTTCTTTTTGGGTATACCCCTTTTCCTTTCGCAGTTTTGCCACAAATTTTCCAAACTTTTCTTTGTCTAGCTCATACATCTCGTATCGCCTCCCACTAATGACCATAACTGTTCAACCTGAGTTTTGCAACCGATTGTCAGGCAAGTTGGTCTGACATAGGTAGACTGGTAAGAGAATTGCCCTAAAAAATGGAAAATAAATGGTGATAGGTCCTTTTATCAGGGTGGTTCTATGAAACATCTCTTAGAAAACAAGAAACCAACTTACTTGCGTTTTGTAATTACAACTCCTTTGGGATTTGACCAAGACAGACTCTCACGCACGATGGCTTGTAGTTCCTCTGTTCCACTAATTTGGTGGGTCTCATCAATCCATTCTTCGTCCCGTATCAGTAGAATTGCAAATTTTTCCAATTTCACCAACTGGCTGAGAAATCGCATTACTTCGTGATTCAGAAAATCCTCTTTGCGGTTGATGGCAAACTCTAAATCGGTCAAAGTTTCTGGTAAATACAATGCAATCATGGAATCTGTCAGATAGGAATCGTCCAAAAATCTTTTATAAAACGCTCGGTCCATACATTCTATAAAACTTAGTTTTGAATGGTTGGTAAATTTCGCTGGAACCTGGTGAAAGGACTCCCCTCCCCATTCCACCCATACTTCTGATAAGTTTACCTGACTGATTTCATGTCTGGGGAATAAAACATCAAGAAAGTAATCCATTTTTCACTTCCACAAATAGTATCATTGAGCTCTTATATAAAAATTTCCTGTTGCACGATTTTTCTGAGAAAATCTTCAAACGAAGGCGCAACTATGGTACATGTCTCAAATTCTGGTTCTACACCATAGACAATAGAACCATCCTCCACAGAAATGGCATAGTAGGCGTATCCATTTTGAACAGACATAATGATTGGAAGGTGTCGATTCCAAAATTCCTTGATTTCCATTTCCCACACAATGTCATGCCCAGCACTGTCAAGGCTGAGTGTCTTCCATTCATTCCACCCAAAAACACTCTCTTTCTTTCCATCAAATACATCTTGACATAAAAACCATGTGGTTTCCTCGTTGTTTTGTATGCTTCTCACTGTATTGATGAAATCCAACCACAATTGAGGCACCCTTTCATATCGTTCTTTTATAACCTGTGGCAGAAATTTCCCCTTTTTTTGGTGGAGTACTACCTTCCAACCTTCTTCTTTTATGTAATTTAAAAATTCCTCCAATGGATTGTCTCCTCTCAATCCAGCACCCCACCATAGAGCACGCCATCTGCTCCCAAAAACAGCATCTGTCTGCACAAGAGACTGCACCGCTCTACTGCCACCTCTTTCCCTGGAACGGTGAATGTGACTTTTTGCTTCTGTGTTTCATCCTGGCAGTTCAGAAAGAAATACTGCTCCCTTTTTCCATATCCGCCTTGGAACAGAAATTCTTTCCCAGATGGGGCAACAGCAAAAGCTCTACTCCCTCCAAATGGCAGGGAAAGCACCAAATCCTCCTTAAAATCTGTTCGCACCAACTGAAACTCACGATAATAATAAAACCAGAGCCGTTCCTGTTCATCCATACTGATGGCATAACAGTCATCAATGGTATACCGCTCATTTTGCCAGATGGGAACCCCTTCTGCTGTCCACACAATCAAGCCACATTCTCCCACAGGAGGCACATATTCACCATGATAAGTACAGCCCCAGCCATTGTTCCCAAATACACCCTCATCAAAATAACTGGTAATGATGGTGCTATCTGACCGAACAATACAGTCCTCAATCCCATCTCCAAGACAGAAACGGGACAAAACGGTTCCATCCCGTCTCACAAGCCAGGCATTTTTGTCTGGTCCTTTCTTACGATAGGCACACCGAGCACCCAACAGCAAAAAATCATCCCCAACAGGGCGCAAATAATGAAACTGAAATGCCAGAGCCCCCAAAGGAAACAATGTGGTCTCCAATACACGCTTTTCTGTCCAGTCCACTTTGAGTTCAACCACTGTATAGTCAGAAGCGGTCAGAAACCAATCTATGTCTTTTCTTTCCTGCTCCAAAGGCTTTTCTAACAGGAGATAGACCTTTTGGTTCCTGTCTACATAGAAATCGGTTAGACTCACATCCTCCAGATGGTTTTCTTTGTACAGTTCCTCCAACTGAATAATAGAAAATAATGGAATTTCTTTCGTTTCACCAGTCACATTCATGGTTGCGCCCTCCATTTGTTTTCTTTTGTTTTTTCACTGAGTTGGATGGTAAGCAAATCCTCAAAGGAAATTTTCACACCGTTTTCCAACAGAATACAATGCTGGCACACATCTATTTTTTTCACCGCTCCACAGATGGTTACATAGCTGCCCCCTGCTTTCCGTTCATCCTTTTGAAAATAGGTCATCACCACTTTTGGGTGTTCCAAACTGTGCTGGTGCAGGTACTGCAAGTTCTGTTCTAACTCCGCCTTGGCGTCCTCTCCCAGTGTGATTTTCTCCTCAGTAAAACGGGCTGTCTCATCAATGGCTGCCTCATATCCCGTTAAGGCTGCAAAAGGGGAAAACTGTGCCGCACGGTCTGACATAGGCATGTGTGGTTTTGTTTTTGTGCCATGATAGACAAGAGAAATCATATCTTCATAGGGACCACTCATGCCCTGTGCCCTCCAATCTGCCCATTGCGTTCCCGTGCGGTTGCTCCTTCTTCCAGATTCATCCCTTTAAAAATTGCATTTTTTCCAAACTTTTTCTTGATTTCCAGCATGGTTTCCTGCATTTTTCTCTCCCGCTCCAGTGCCACTTTCTGCTGCTCCTGTTCTCTTTTTTGTGCCATGTAATCTGTAAACAAATCCATCTGTTCCAGCCCTGTCTCCTCTTTGGCTGCTTCTTCCTCCGACCTGACATGGTCTGCTACCAGAGTGAGCCGACGCACCAACAGTTCCTTGTCTGCAATACGGTCAAACAAAGTGGCTGCTCCATCCATGAGTTTCTTGGTGGAAGAAGTATAGCTGCCCAGATGTTCTGTACCGTGGGCATGTTTGGGAATCTTTCGTCCATAGGCATCTGTGGTTACTTCCCCTTGATACCGCTGACAGCGCACCGGATTAGACAGGTTTTCCCTGTCATACCCCACTGTCACTACAATTTGATTGGTCACAAATTTTTGAGCCACCAGTTCCAGTGCCATCTGCTCTGCCATTTCCCGTAAAACCAGTTTTGCTTTTTCCGCAGGGTAGGCACAGTGCAGCACCTGCCCAGAACTGAGGCTGTGGTTGCTGGGCTTGTATGCCTTCACTGCCTCAATGGTGCAGGGTTCCCATCCCCATGCGTGGTCAATGAGCAGCTCTGCATTTTTTCCAAACCACTGGTATAATAAATCCTCATGGTTCAGGGACAACCGTGCCACATCTCCCATGGTAAACAGTCCATGTGCTTCCAATTTCTTGGCATAGCCCCGACCCACCCGCCAGAAGTCTGTCAGTGGTCGGTGTGCCCACAAGGTTTTCCGGTAGGTCAGCTCATCCAACTGGGCAATCCGCACCCCGTTTTCATCGGCTGGAATGTGTTTTGCCACAATGTCCATTGCCACCTTACACAGATAGAGGTTGCTTCCAATTCCTGCCGTGGCGGTAATGCCAGTGGTGTTTAGCACATCGAGAATGATTTTCTTTGCCAGTTCACAGGGGGATAGATGATACATGTTGAGATATTGGGTCACATCCATAAACACTTCATCAATGGAATAGACAATCATATCTTCTGGTGCAATATACTTGAGGTATACATTATAAATACGGGTGCTGTACTCCATATAGTATGCCATGCGTGGTGGTGCAACAATATAATCAATGGCAAGCTCCGGTTTTGCACACAGTTCTCTATGGGAACAGGATGTACCAGTCAACCGGTGTTGTGGGGCTGCATTTTGCCGTCTGGTGTTGGCTAAATTCACCTTTTGCACCACCTCAAACAGCCTTGCACGACCGGAAATACCATAGGATTTCAGAGATGGGGTCACTGCCAGACAGATGGTTTTTTCTGTTCGCTCTCTGTCTGCTACCACAAGATTGGTGTCCATAGGGTCAAGCCCCCGCTCCCGACATTCCACCGAAGCATAGAACGATTTTAAATCAATGGCAATGTAAACACGCTCTTTCATGCTTCGGCTTCCTCCCATCAGTTCTTTGTTTTGAGATTCTGATAAAATCGGCGGGCTTGTGCGAAGTCTGCCTCATCTGGGTGCCCTTTTGCTATCCCACCTACCAATTTGAATGGTCCAAAGGTGTCATAGCCTTTGCAGCAAAATTCCCCCAGAAGTTCACAGCCCTTTTCCTTTGCTATCTTGGAAACTGCCTCCGCTCCTGTCCCTTTGGCTCCACCATAAGTATACACAAAAAATACCCGTTTTCCCTCTGGTAAATACTGTTTTGCGAACAATACCACAGATTTGTGAAATTCAAACCCATAAATCCCAGAGGCAAACCCAATCTGGTCATAGTCATCCAGTCGGACGGTCTGACGGGTGGTCACATCAATCAGGTCTATATCCTCCCCCTGCGCCATTGCCTCTATCACCTTCAATGTGTTCCCGTGGTGTCTGGAATAGTAACAAATTGCTGTTTTCATGGTCAATTCCCCATTTTACTGTGTTGACTTTTTAAATCAGAATTCCCTCGCAGTGGTCAATTTCATGCTGGATTATCTGGGCTGTCCAGCCTGTAAAGGTCTTGAACCGCTCCTGAAATTTCTCATTTTGATAGTGGACCTTAATGGATTTCCACCGCTTGACTGGACGAACGCCTGTCAGGGAGAGACACCTCTCCTCTGTCTCATAGGGTTCTGATTTTTTGATGATTTCAGGGTTGAACATCACCATATAACTGCCGTCGTTGTCAAAGGCGATAATTCGCTTGTTGACCCCTATCATATTGGCTGCCATACCCACGCAGCCCTGTTTGTGGTGTTCCAAAGTCTCCAAAAGGTCGGTGGCAATGGGCAAATCCTCTGGTGTGGCAATTTCCGCTTTCTGTGCCAAAAAAGTTTCATCTTTGCAGATTTCTCGAATCATGGTTGGTGTGCTCCTTTTGTATTGTGTGACGTGGCATTCTCATTGTGAGATATTCTAATTATTTTGATAAGGCAATCCAGAATCTTTTCAGATTACTATGCTCATCTGGTTCATATACAGTGGACTCGTAAATACCACCATTGTTACGTATTGTTTTTTCACTTCCTATATTGTCTTCATGACAGGTTATCAGGACTTTACTTATACCAATCTCCTTACAGTATGAAAGGGCAGCCTTTAACATGGACGTTGCATATCCTTTTCTTCTTTCATTTGGTTTGATTGAATAGCCAATGTGCCCACCATATTTAGAAAGATAATCGTTAAGGTAATGTCTCACCTGTATCATTCCAACTACATGCATATCCGCTTTGCGCACATACAAAAACTGATTTGCAGTAACAAGTCCATCAGGAAGCGTTTCGGGCTTTGTGTATTTTTCACATTCTGCAATGTATGCAATAGGGTCCTCATAGTTTTGGAGAGGACCACAGCCATTTATTGGACCATTGGTACCCAAAAAAACCTGTCTGTATTCACTGATCTGTTCTGTGTATCTTTCGCTTGGCTCTACCAAAAAGAATGACCCAGCATCTATTTGAATCATGTCACTCCCTCCCATTCTTTAACCTTTCCAATTGGCAAGAGGGTAGCACCCGTTTTTTGCTTTAAATTCTGACAGCAGTTCATGCTCCCTCTTATCTGCATCCTTGCAAATTTCATAGGTTAACAGTAATCGTTCTGCATGTAATATCTGCCAGATGGCACGTCCGCCTTTATGGTTTGTCCCCTCATTCCATCCATATTTCATGTACTGTCGCAGCCTCTGACATAAACCGTTTTTTCCACTTGCTTTTCCAATATACAATATCTTTTTCTCTGCACATATGGCATATTTTTTCTGTAAAACTGCTACTTCATAGGAGGGTGCATGGGGATTCAACGCAGAGGGAAGAAACGAAATTTTCATATCATCTGGAACCATAACAAAATAGACCCCTGATTCCTTGGGGATGGTAGCACAACCTGACTGATATAATTCATGTAGTGAAATTGGCTGCATTGATTTTCCCTTCAATATATGGTTTGATTCTTTGCCAATCCCGGATTTGTTTTTCCAGTCCTGTATGTCTCTTTTCATTTCGGTTCAATGTACCCATCGCTCCACAATGTGCCAAAGCAAAAATAAAGATATGGTTTCCGTTTGACAATGTGACAGATACAGGATTGAACGCACTCTCAAGAAAAGCGTTATAGGATTCTATTTTTACCTTGGAAGCGATTCCAAACGCAGTCAAAACGCCCTCAAATGTGTCACGTCCCAAACACAAAATCACCTTTGGTTGAATGATTTCTACCAATTCCCGAAAATAGCCTTTGTCATGATGAATCCATTCTTTTTTGAAGCCACCACTGGTTCCCTCATTCCGATAACCCAGAACAAAATTGGTAAAAAACACCTCTGAACAGGGTCTTTCAATATCCAAATGGATTCCCTCTTTGAATAGTTTTATTAAATTCTTATCTGTTTCACTGCTGTTCTGCGCCATATAATCATATGGAAGCCCTTTGTTGGCACATTCTATGGTTTCAATCCATTGTTTCCCATCCTGATTTTCAATACATCCCCAGTCCTGACCAACCAAAAGAATCTTTGCATCCAAATTTCCTCGTCCCTGCCAATAGGTCCATAAGTTGATTTCCTGACACGCATCACACCAAGAAAGCCGTGGATTTTTTCCATCTGGCGGACCATCATAAGTCAAATAGCTCAACCGAACTTTTTCAACCAATGTTTGATACCGTGCACTTTTTTCTGAACCAATTTCCTGCTTGCTTCCCATCAACCTATGGAAACAGGCAAGATACCTCTGTTCATATGATTCAAACCTCATAAACTGAATTTCTGGTGTGGAATACAAAGGTGGTACTTCCTCTGTCAATTTGGTGTCCATCAATGCCACAAACTCGTAGTACAACATAGCGTCATCAATGGAAAACACCTGCGCATATTCCTCCTGTGTCAGTGGCTCCCCTAAATATTTGTTCCAGATTGCCTCCTGTAACGGCTTCTCAATCTGGATATACTGGGGCAATTCCTGTTTGACTGGACGGGTCACATCAGACAAATATGCCTCGCTGGCATCGTGGAGCAGGCACGCAAGCTGCACCTTATGGGAATATCCCCGAGATACTGCCTCGTGCATACAGTTGATACAATGCTGTCCCACGGAATAAAAGGTTTTGAAATGCCCATTGGCACGGCACAACAAACTCAAAGCATGGGCAATATCTGTAATGTGAATTTGTGCTGGGTCTGGGTGCAACGGGTCAAACAGAATACCTGTATAGGTCTGAATACAACTCATTCCATTACCTCACCTTTCTGCTTTTTCTCAGTTCAAGGGCAAAACCAAAGACAATCACCACAATATAAGAGACAGCCCAAATGAGCCACAGGTTGTTGGTGGTGCCTCCGCCTGCATCTGTGCCATCTGATTGGAACAATATGCCCACAAGAAAACTGATAGGATAGCCAATCGCACTAGACAAAGACAATCTATTCTTTCCTGTCAGGATAGAATATCCCAAACAAAGGCACCCAACCACAAAAAGAATCACTGGCCATTCCTTCATGCCATGAATGGAAAAAAACACATACCGACACAGTAGAAATGAACCCAACAGAAACACCACAGAACCTATTTGTACTGTATCACTGTTTCGTTTCATTTTATTCTCCTTTCTGTTCCATTCCCATACAGAACCAAACCAGTATGAGGCGGGAATGTTGTGGAACTACATGGCTTCTGTTATAATAGATGTTGTATAGGAGGTGGAAGGAAATGGAGCCGATTGAGGAACTTGTTGACCGATTCCATATGGAAAAGCAATGGGTTTCAGGTCATACCGTCTATGTAGTTCCAAAAGAAGGTTGGAACGGCAACTGGGACATTATCATCAAATGGCTTGGGTGGAATGAGACGCAAATCCAACATCGTTATCTGGATACCCTGAAACAATTTGCACATCTTCCCCTGTTTCTGGGAATTGTATTCATTGAAACCAATCAAAAACAGTATCAATGGATGCCATCCCTGTGTTTTTATAAGGATGGGGCATACCATCTGGTTCAATATCGACAGGAATGGTTTTGTCAGAACTGCATGTACAAAACACCGCCCCAATGGCATGGGATTCCCCATGTTCTCATCCCTGCATCGGATTTTTTAGGTGGAAACTTTCCCATTCCTTCTTTCTTTGAAAAAAAGACGTGTCCCTGCTGTGGGAATCCCATCCACCCACCTCTGTTTTGTCTGGATGAAGAATAAAACTCAGATTGTCTATTCTCAAAATTCGTATGGATAAGGTGGTTGAATTTCATACTGTACTTGAAATGAAGCCAGTTGATGCAACCATTCTCTCATATCAAAGGCGGTTCCTGCCACAAGCAAATTGTGACCTTCTTTCAAGGCACGCTTTGCCTGTACATAGTTCACATTCCGTAATTTTGCATATGCTTTGATTGCCTCTAACTCGCAAGCACCCTGTTCCAAAATCAAATATAATGTATAAACTGTTTCATCCTGTAAAATTGGTATATCGGTAGTCACAGGGTAGAGTGGGTCCGCACATTCATTAAAACAGGCTTGAAACACCTCATCAGACAACTGTACCACCTTCCCTGTCTCATCCAGTACCCTTACTCCACCCATTTCCTGTTCCAAGAAATAGTCCTGTTCCACTACAAAAGTTCCCTCTGGTGGTGGTTGTATACATGTACACATGAGAGGGAGCATTTCTGTATCCTTTTCCATCCTTCTCACAACCTTTCTCTGTGGTTTATTATACTACGTTTCTCAATTTCTTCAACCTATCTATGGTTACAAGGAGGAAACATTCCATGAATGTCATCTGTTTTGGCGATTCCAACACCTATGGCTATGACCCCCGCTCCTATTTGGGCAGCCGTTACAACAAAGAAAGCCGCTGGGTAGACCTTTTGGCAGCCAAAACCGGCTGGGCAGTCTGCAACATGGGAGAAAATGGCAGAACTATCCCCCTATCCCCTCCTGTCATTCCAAATGACACAGACCTGTTGATTGTGATGCTTGGGACCAACAACCTGCTTCAAGGGCAGACGCCGGAGGATTCTGCCCAAAAACTGGAGCATGTTCTCATCCATGTACCCCTGTGTCCAAACCAGATTCTACTGATTGCACCGCCACCTCTCTCTTTGGGGCAATGGGTCACATCCCAACAGCTTGTAGACCGTTCTCTGGCATTTGCACAGTGCTGTCAGGAACTGGCACAACGACTGAGAATTTTATTTGCAGATGCAGGCACATGGAAGATTCCTCTGACCTACGATGGTGTACACTTCACAGAACAGGGGCACAAACAATTTGCCTGTGGGCTTTTGGATGCACTGAATCATATGAAGATTGGGATTTAATCTGATAAAAGGGGGTATTGTATGAAAAAATGTAGGATTACTGTGATGAAAATCACCCAATATGAAGATTTGATGGCACAATATGAAAACCCCATCTCCCATGCCTGTGACATGGTAGTGGGACAGGTGTTCATCGCCAATGGCTGGGAAAAACCAGAGGGCTTTTGCCAGAGTGCCTAGGACACCCTCTCCCCTTTTGTGCTGGCTTTGAGCCATGGTGGAGAAAATTTCTATGACGGTTGGATGAAAAATCCCAAATCTGCCATGCTCTCCTGCAACGACGGTTTTCGCCCAGTCAGTTTTCTGGTAGAGGCAATGGATGAGGATGCAAACTAAGGAGGAAGACACATGTTTCAACAAAAAGTGGCTGTCATTACAGGTGGTGCAAGGGGAATTGGAAAAACCATTGCAGAAGAATTCAAAAAAGCAGGTGCCAATGTATGTATTATTGACCGCCTTCCCAATGAATACTTTGTAGGCGACCTTTCTTCTCAAACTGTATTAGAGACATTTGCCAAAAAAGTCATAGATGACTACGGGCATGTGGACTTTCTGATTCACAATGCCATGCCACTGATGAAAGGGATTGACCAATGTAGTTATGAGGAATTTACCTATGCTCTGCAAGTGGGTGTAACAGCTCCCTTCTATCTCACTAAACTCTTTTGCCCCTATTTTGCCCCTGGTGCTTCTGTCATTCACATCTCATCTTCACGGGACCGGATGAGCCAGCCACAAACTGAGAGTTACACAGCGGCAAAAGGTGGAATTTCTGCTTTGACCCATGCCCTTGCAGTCAGCCTCAGTGGTAAAGTACGGGTCAATTCCATCTCACCGGGCTGGATTGATACCACTGACACACCATATGAGGGTTCCGATGCCATGCAGCACCCTGCCGGTCGTGTGGGCAATCCATTGGATATTGCCAATATGGTTCTATTCCTCTGTTCTGAACAGGCAGGATTTATCACAGGAGAAAATATTTGCATTGACGGTGGTATGACCAGACAGATGATTTACCACAACGACTTTGGTTGGACATTACAAAGGGATGAATGATGGAACTGGAACAGGAAGTGGGGCAAACCAAATGGTTCCAAGAACATGAGTGGAAAATCAAATGGAAGAATTTAGGCGAAATATCAGAATTATGGGTCACATGGAATTACAATATTAAATAGGAAGCAACACCAAAACCGGCGTTGCTTCCTATCAAACTCCTGCTTATAAAGGAATAATTGTAAAAATGATACCCAAAACAAGCATACAAATACTGACCAGCCAATAGATTGGGATACTGAATTTCATGTGATCCTTCAGTTCGGTATTGGTCAAACCGATAGCCAGATAAGTGGCAGGAACCAGAGGACTGACCATCAAAGCCAGGTTCTTTCCAATGACCATAGTCAATGCAGTGCTGAGAGAGGCGACCCCATAGGTCTCTCCTACTTCCATGACCAATGGCATAATTCCATAGAAGTAAGCATCTGTACCAACACAGAGACCAAGAGGCAATGCCAGCACACCAAAAATAATATGGATAAACTGACCCATAAAAGAGGGAATGACGCTCATAATGGCGGTTGCCATTTCTGTCAGCATACCAGTACCATCAAAAATACCAACCATAGCACCAGCACTAAACAGAGTAGCGGAAATAATCAGGGCAGCAGGTGCATGTTTTTTGATTAACTTATCTTGCAGTTTCAAGTCGGGATAGTTGACAGCCAATGCCAGAGACAGCGCAATCAGGAAGGCTACATAGCTTGTCACAATACCAGTAGAGAGCACAGCAATCAGGGCAATGGTCAGAACCAGATTGTAAATCAGCAGCTTTGGGCGACGCAGAGCAAGTTCATCTTCCTTTGCCTTCTGGTCAATCTCCACTTCTTCGCCGGCACCGGCTCCAGCCCCCTGTTTGACTGCCAGCATACCCAGCAGTACCGCAACCACCACATTAAAGACAAGACCGGCAATTTGAATTGGGATGAGCATATGCCAAAGCTCATTGGCATCCATGCCCAGCACAGTGGCAGCACGTGCCACTGGACCACCCCAGGGAAGCAGATTCATCACACCCATACATGCACCATAATAATATCCATAGGGGAGACCTATACTTATTGTGCAATTTTATTAGCAGAAGGGAATACCATATGGATTTAGAATTCAAAGATTTGGAATATCTGTGTGCTTTGGCACAACACAAATCCATCACAAGAGCTTCTGAGGCTCTGTTCATTACACAACCCACCCTCAGCCAGTATTTGAAAAACTTACAGCAGCGGCTTGGCATGACGCTCTATCTTGTAAATGGACGACATATCCAACTGACACCAGAGGGGGAAGTGCTGGTGCAGGAGGGGAAAAAACTGCTTCGACAGCGGGAAGAATTGTCCTCTATGGTCAATAGTGTCAATCAAACTGGATATGGTGTGCTCCATTTGGCAATTCCAATGGGACGGGGCAGCCATATCATCCCAACCTGTATCCCACCCTTTCACTGGCGGTATCCAAAGGCTGAAATCCACCTGACGGAGGGGCATTCCAAAGAACTGGTCAATCAGGTACAGGTGGGAAGCTGTGATTTGGTGATTATCAATAAGCCCAGTTTTCCCATCAGTTTAGAGTATGAGACTCTCGGTTTTGAAAAAATGATGTTGGTGGTGGGCTGTGACACCCCTTGGGCAAATGAAATCACCTACGATGCAAATGGACAGGCACACATCGCTCTGGAGCGGTGTGCCTCAGCTCCTTTTGTACTGCATCTCCCATGGCAGCACACTGGGCAGATTGAACGGCAGCTCCTTCATAGAGCCGGGGTAAAACCTAATGTGGTTTTGGAGACAAAAAATCTGGAAGCATCCTACCATTTAGCCGCCTGTGGCTATGGTCTGACCTTTTTGTCTGAATACCACATCAACCGTCTGACCACCAGAAATCAGACTTATAACTGTGTGTTAGATGACCCCATCAGCGAAATGGAAATCATCATTGGCTACCGGAGAAAAAGTGCTCTGTCTTTTCTGGCCAGAGAATTTCTGGATGTGGCAAAACAGTGGTCTTTGCGTTTGGAGCATCACCCCATATCACCATTCCAGAGGGTGTAACCAAAATTGGCAGAGCTGCTTTCTATGAATGTACAGACCTGACCAGTATCACCATTCCAGAAAGTGTTACGGAGATTGGTGCATATGCCTTCTGTGGCTGCACCGCTCTCACCAGTGTAAACATGCCAGCCCATGTAATCAAAATAAATGAAGGTATCTTCCGAGGCTGCACCAGTCTGTCCAGTGTAACGATGCCAAAAGGTGTAACCGAGATTGGTAAACATGCGTTTCGAGGCTGCACCGCTCTCACCAGCATCACCATACCAGAAAATGTAACCAAGATTGACCGCTTTGCCTTCTTCGATTGCACAGGGCTGACCAGTCTGTCCATGCCACAAAGTGTAACCCAAATTGACATGTTTGCCTTCTTTGGCTGTACAGGACTAACTCACATCACCATACCACAGGGTATCACCCAGATAAACCAGTTTGCCTTCTGGCGTTGCACTGGGTTAACCAGTGTCACCATACCACAGGGCGTGACACGGATTAGCAGGTCTGTTTTCTCTGGCTGCATAGGGCTGACCAGTGTATCTATACCACAGGGTGTGACTGAGATTGACCTGTCTGCCTTCTCCTACTGCACCAGTTTGACTGACATCGTCATACCAGAAAGTGTAACTCAGATTGGGGACTCAGCCTTTCAAGGCTGTACCAGTTTAACCAGCGTCACCATTCCAGAGAGTGTCACTCAGATTGGCAAGTCTGCCTTTTCCAACTGCCCTTTCCTCACCATCCACACACCCGCTGGGTCCTATGCCGAACAGTACGCAAAGGAACAAGGCATTCCCTTTGCGCACATCTAATCAATCACACCATTGATATATGTTTCATTTTCCTGTACTATAAATCCTTCCTCTGTTAATATCTTTTGAAGCTCCAAAAATCGCTTTTTATCATCATACTCTTTTTCATAAAATTCCAATACCTTTCTAGCTTCTTCATTTGTAGTTTTAACATCTGTATGTTTCCGATATCAGTTCAGTGTCAGCAATGGATACATAAATCAAACGTTCCTTTAACTCTGCTAAAAGCTCCATACTGCTTACCATCCCTTTCCGTTATCCTTTAAAAGGTCTCAGTAAGTGCCCATTCTCTCGTTTGAACAAATGGTAATTATGCCATTAACAACAGAGTGAAAAAATATCCTTTATCACTTCAAGATCAGAATCTGTGTATGGGAATTTTTTCTTTTTGTCTAATTCAGCCAAAATACCCTTCATACCTCTTATTTTTTCTTGGTTGCTCATTTCACAGTAAAAAGAAGAATCTACTTGATACTTTTCGTATAAAATATCAATCATTTTCATGACCCATGCATCTGTAGTTCTCATATCATCCCTCTCCCATTCTGGTTTTTCTTTCTATTTTTTTCCTATCTGTGGTTCAACATCCTCTTTTTCTCTGTGCTGGTTCACCTTTTTCATGCAACCGATCATCGTTGAGCCAACCACAAATAAGAAAATACCCACAACAGCACGAATTGCAAAATCCAGCATCCAGTTGACCTTACCATGTCGGTACATATCCAATACATACACTGGATTGACCTCATACTCCTCTGCCATCTGATGGAGCATGGACGCTTCCTCTGTTGTTGTGTACCGAAGATAGCCTGTGGGCAGGTCATCGCCGGGCTTCAACATAAGATAATCGTCAAAATAGACACAGACATAGGATCCATCTGACAGTGGAGCCAGATAATAACTGTTATAGGAGCCAGAAGTAAAAAACTCAAGCAAAAAATTCCTGATTGGACCCGTGGGATAGGCGACAGGGATATATTCTGAAATGGTAATGGTCCTTTTGGTATGACCATTGAGGTGGGTGTGGTCCCCTGCATACTCAGAATCCCGTAAACGCAACAGAGGGCACTGGATTAAGTCCTCCTTGGGAACTGTGGCAGGGGTAGTTTGAAAGAAGAAATCCTCCACATCCTCCTGAGTATGTACCACAGAAACTGATGGATTTGGCATCTGCCCCTGTTCTGTTCCAGTCCCAACCCCAAAATCATAAATCCATCCAGTAGGAGCACCCATCATCAGCCAAAAAGTAAAACCAACCCCACATACCATTTTCAAAATGGAACGTGGAGAATATTTTTTGTGTTCCATATGCCACTTCCCTCCTCATTTTAAAGAATAGGATATGACCAAATCAAACCTTGTGGGAAATCTCCCTGATAATACCCCTTTGTTTTGTCACTCCGTTTTCAGTTCAGTTTGACCTTCTATCCCTTAGGAAAGTATAACATAAGGACCAGAAAAATTCCATATTAGACCATTATCGTTGCTTCCTATTCCATCAAAGAACGATTGCATGGTTCCCCACTCTGTGCTATCATTGACCCAGATAAACAACTTCGTGTTTGAGGTGAGAACATGGACACAATGAGAGCACAAATAAAAGCACTGATAGAAGCAAATACAGCGGTATTTGAGGACGCATTTTCCCTTGTCCCGCCTTCTGATGAGGATATTCAGAAGGCAGAACAGCAATTGGGTGTTGAGATACCAGAAAGTTACATCTGGTTTTTGAAAGAATATGGGTATGGTGGTTTTTTCTTTGAATTTTTGGGGTGTACTGGCAGTCCCTCATTTGTTCAGCAAACCTTGAAAGAAAGAGACTATGGATTGCCATCCAACTTATTGGTTGTGGAAGACTGTGACGAACATGTTCTGTGCATCAATATCGACGATGGGACGATTGTATCATGGAGCCACTATGATCATGATGGAAGCCTTTTTCGATTTGATTCATTTGAGGCGTTTTTCATGGACCGTTTGGAAAATGCCATTGACAACTATGAGGAGGAGTAAATTCCTCCTGTATGAGCATCCGTTCCTCTGCAACTTCACCAAACATTCATAAGCGAAACCCAAAACATTCCTGCATATGCAACAACTTCTTGTTTTACTTGCAAAAATAGATTGACAAACCTCCGGTTACAGTCTAAAATCTAGCCATAAAGCAAGGGAGCTTTGAGAACAAAATCTCGAAGCTCCCTTGCCCTTTTCCTAGGAATATGGACGTGATACCACCAAAACGCATGCGATATGGTGGTAACTGCAATGTGAAAGGGGATTTTATGATGAGTGAAGAAGTGAAACTGGTACTGGAATCTGCGGTACGCTCTGAGGTATTCGGTATTTGGTTTTTGATTGGTGCCGCTCTTGTCTTTTTCATGCAGGCTGGCTTCGCTATGGTGGAAACTGGCTTTACCCGTGCCAAAAATGCTGGTAACATTATTATGAAAAACCTGATGGACTTTTGCATTGGTACGGTTGTGTTTCTCTTTTTGGGCTACGGTCTTATGCTGGGAGAAGATACGCTTGGTGGTTTGGTTGGCATTCCAAATCTTAGTATTTTCTCTGATTACGCTCAATTCAACTGGTCTGCTTTTGTATTTAATCTGGTATTTTGTGCCACTGCTGCCACCATTGTCTCTGGTGCCATGGCTGAGAGAACAAAATTTCTCTCCTACTGTATCTACTCTGCCTTGATTTCAGCCCTTATTTATCCTATTGAAGCACACTGGATTTGGGGTGGTGGCTGGCTCTCACAACTTGGATTCCATGATTTTGCCGGTTCCTGTGCCATTCATCTGGTGGGCGGTGTTTCTGCTCTGATTGGTGCTTTTTTGGTAGGTGCACGGACAGGCAAGTTCACCAGAAACCGCTCCGGTGCTGTGACACGGGTTCACGCCTTCCCTGCCCATAACATTGTAGTTGGTGCGCTGGGATGCTTCATTCTCTGGTTTGGCTGGTATGGCTTCAATGGTGCAGCCGCTACCTCCGGTCCTCAGTTGGCATCCATCTTTATGACCACAACCATTGCCCCTGCGGTTGCAACTGTTTCTTGCATGATATTTACCTGGCTTCGTTATGGGAAACCTGATGTCTCTATGTGCCTCAATGCCTCTCTGGCTGGTTTGGTGGCAATCACTGCCTCCTGTGATGTGACAGATGCCGCTGGTGCTTTCATCATCGGTTTGGTCGCTGGTATACTGGTTGTATTTGGTGTGTGGTTCTGCGATTATGTGATTCATGTGGATGACCCTGTTGGTGCAGTGGCTGTCCATGGTGTAAATGGTCTTTGGGGAACTATCGCAGTGGGTTTGTTTGCCACTTCATCTGCCCCATCCTCTATCTTAGATGGTCTTTTCTATGGCGGTGGATTTGACTTATTGCTGGTACAGCTCACTGGTGTGGCAGCGGTGCTGGTCTGGACTGTAATCACTATGACAGTGATTTTCTATCTCATCAAACATACTGTGGGGCTGCGTGTCTCCGAGGAGGAGGAAATGCTGGGACTGGATTCCACAGAACATGGTCTTGCTTCTGCCTATGCCGGATTCAGCATTATGGATGTAACAGAAGGTGGTATGTTAGAAAACGAGTGTACAGACCTTGGAATCAATACCGAGGAAGCCATGAAAAAACATCCAACCCCCCACTCTGTCCCTGTGGTTTATACACCTTCCACCCATACAGGTATGTACAAGGTTGTTATCATTGCAAAACTTTCCAGATATGACCGACTAAAAAATGCCCTGAATGAACTGGGCGTTACTGGTATGACAGTGACACAGGTGATGGGCTGTGGAATCCAGAAAGGTGCAGGGGAACGATACAGAGGTGTAGAGCTGGATGTTACACTATTACCAAACGTCAAGGTTGAAGTAGTCGTCGGCAATATCCCTGTGATTGATGTCATTGAAACAGCCAAACGTGCCCTCTACTCCGGTGAAGTTGGCGATGGCAAAATTTTTGTCTATGATGTACAGAAAGTTGTCAAAGTACGCACCGGTGAGGAAGATTTGGATGCCCTGTGTGATGTAGAATAGCCACTCCTCAAGACACTTTTGTGTCTGCAAAAAAGCCACAGTCTGTAGCCATCCATACAGACTGTGGTCTTTTTTGTTTTATAATAGGTCTACAGGTCAACAAAATATTTCCCCTATGCCCTGTATATTCCTCAAATTATAAAACATCTTTCGAATAACACTTTTTTGAAGATAGTTCATTCAGTATGTCAGGCATTTATTCTTCCAACACCAATAATGCTGTCTTGATTCCATTATCTGAAAGCATTTCCAATAATTCCTCATTTGAAAGCAACTCATCTTCTGGAATATCATACAAGTTAAACTCGGCTAGGAATTTGAAAGTCGTTTCTGTCGCATGTGGAGCAAAATTACGTATTTCCTTTATAGGTAGTGCCTCTTCAGGTGCCCGTACATCAGGCTTTTTCCCGGCGAATACTTTCTCATCGGATGCTTCTGGGGTTGAGTGACCATGATATCCCGTTGATTGTAAAAGCATCACCAACATCTTAAGCCTAAGATAATTTGCCACCCTTATTGTATTGTCACCAAATACCTCTCTCAATGTTTCTGGTTCTATATCAAGCAATTTATCCAATCTGTTTTGACTAATTCCATATAACGATTCTGATATATTCTGGAACTTAAGGCGGCGAATCCCTTCCATTCCACTTGCTTCCCCTTTGCCTCCGGTTCCCTTTCCTCGTGTGGCTAACATACCATGTGAATAAGCGGTATTATAATCAACAATGATGCGACTGATGATTGACCGCCATCCGGTTATCGTATGAGTGTTTCCTTCTTCCTCTTTTGTTCGTTGAATCAGAGCATTTGCCATTTTCCTTGCTTCTTCAGCACGTGGTACTTCACTCCACCCTTCAAATGAATTCTCCTGTAATAAAATTCGACTATGCATGTCATAGAAATGCAA
Organism: uncultured Oscillospiraceae bacterium; assembly: GCA_944385095.1. Lineage (GTDB taxonomy): Bacteria > Bacillota > Clostridia > Oscillospirales > Oscillospiraceae > Lawsonibacter. The sequence goes on along the minus strand of CALWVS010000006.1, from coordinate 73,189 downwards.
TAAATCCCTTACTTCACGCCCTCTCAAAAGTATTTTTTGATGTTTTTTTATGGCTGCATCGGCGATCGTATGATCCCCTTGTGTTTTATTTCCATCGTCATTCCGTAATCCTGTTTCTGCTCGACCAGTCAATTTTATTGTATCCACCAAAAGTTGACTGGAATAAAATATATCTTGAAGGAAGTTTTGATTATTGACCACAAGTGACACACTGGCTGAAAAATCTGCCAGCTGCATGGGTTGATTGGACACTATGGCTGGTTTGGAAGCAGATGCAACAAAATGTGGGATGTGATCTGCCATATACTCCAAATGATGTGATGTATTCACTCTATAACCATTTCGATACCCAGAAGTAGGAATTTGAGCTATTTTCTGTTGTACCACATGCCCCAGTTCATGCTTCAGGTATCGCTCCTGTCCCGGTCCGATATGCACTTGATTGCCTTGGGTATATGCCAGTGCACCAACCTTGGCAGGCTTGTCTGAATTGTAATGCACCCTTACATCATCAAAGGACAGACCACTGCGATGCTCAAAGTCCATCTTCATTTGAATGGGAATCCCAGTCAAATTTTCCGTTGACGGTTTGGGTTGCTCATACCCCTTCCAGATTTTTTCCTGTTTCACACAAGATTCCTCCTTATCCATCAAATCGTCACCACTGTGAGAAATCCCTGAAATACAGCAGACCCTTCTACAATGACTCCCTAAGCAATTCATGTCTGGACACTGCAATGGGTTTCACTATGGTTCTGACAGGATACAGAAAGAATTTTCAGATACCTGTGACCTCATCTTTCCTGTTTCACTGTTTGCGCCAGTTCCCATCCAAACTGTATCCGTTTGGGAGATTGCGTCATATCTGGGAGATGCTGTCCTTCTGTTGTTCATCCTATTACTACCCTTCTATTTCATTCTACGACTATTTTTTCTGTCTGTCAATTTACAGATGAGACAGCAACTCCATAGATATAAAACGCTGCTGAAACCGCCAATTTCATGTGGAATCTATCGTTCCACTACGACAACCGTATTGCATATGAACTAGTTTGACCGCTCACAATGTCATTTGACAAACGGTAACAACAACTGAACCATATTTTGAGGCGTATTGGCTTTTTGATTTCTGCAAAAGCCCATACGCCTCTTGTCCTTATTATATGTTCTCAGAATGTCAAACCGCTTTGTCTGGTGCCTGTCCGTTGTGTGCCAGCCACTTACATTCAGTCAGTTCCATATTTGTAAAAACCGCTCGGAACGAAGAATCTTCTGGGCTGCAGGCATAAATGCCAAACCGGATGGCTCCCTTTGCTTCATGCAGATGGCAGACTCGCATCTGATGGAACACAATTCCATCTCCAGAACACTCAATGCAAAAATCGTCCTCCCTGCGGCTCAGTCGATACCACATCGTTTTTATGACGGCTGAAATTTCTGTGGTTGCCCAGTCTGAATAGCCATGATTGGTGACTACACTTCCCAAATGCTGGAACTCTTCGTTTTCATATTCCACGGAGCCTTTCAGCCAGTTCTCCCCATCCAGATATAACACCACACCACACTGGTCAAAACGGTGATGGCTTTCAGTAAATTGTGTTTTTACCACAAAGGAAAAAAACTGCTCCTCTGTTTCCATTTGAAGCACTGGGGCATTGTCATTTCGGAAATGGTAATAGGTCCTCTGCCACAAATCGGTGTGTGGCTGGGTCACAATCTCAATGCAATCCTGAGAGATGGTACAGCTTTTGGGCTGTCTTGTCCATTGCAAATCATTGACATCAAACTTCATGTTCCATTCCTCCAATATTTCTTCTTGTCATCTTCAGTTATGCTTCGCAGTACCCGACAGGGGTTGCCTACAGCGATGACACCATCTGGAATATCTCGATTGACCACACTTCCTGCGCCGATTACTGTATTACTTCCAATCCTGACACCGGGCAATACCGTCACAGATGCACCAAACCAGACATTATCTCCCACTGTAATGGGATAGGCATACTCCAGCCCCTGATTGCGCTGTTCTGTGTCCAATGGGTGCCCTGCTGTGGAAAATGTACAATTTGGCGCAATAAACACATTGTCACCAAAAACCACTTTTGCACCATCCAAAATCACACAGTTGTGATTGGTATAAAAATTTTCTCCAATTTCTATATTGCATCCATAATCACACCAGAATGGCGCAGTAATACAAAACCGCTTTCCTGTTTTTCCAAGGAGCTGGCGGATGAGCTGCTCCTGCTCAGAAACCTGTGAAGGCTTCAGCTGGTTATACAAAAAACACAAATCTTTACATCGTGTTCTCTCCCTCAGCAATGCCTCATCATAGTTGGCATCATAGAGCAATCCCTGATTCATTTTTTCACGTTCTGTCATTCTATGTTCTCCTTTCTGTCCATAGCCATCCAATACATCCCCTTCAGATAATACCGTTCTGTGCTGGGAAGAAACATAAAATCAGGCATATATTCTTTTGGAATGTATTTCTGGCAGGCTGCATCCATTCGTTCCAGATCGTCTTCTTGCAAAAGGTCTCCAGTAAACAACAACCGGTGTGGATTCAAGATAGAAATCAGCGCAATGGCGGCTTGGATTATGAAAGGTTCTGCTGTTGGACGATGCAACCTTTTGATTTGCTCCTCCTGTCCCATCCCATAATCCAGAAATCCAACCATACCAGCAAACAAATTTCTCCCTGTCAGTAAAACCCCTTTGTGCATAGTAGCGGTTCCCGGCAGTACACCAGAAGGATAGTTGACCAGTGTGACAATCTCGTCCGAGAGTTGTTCCTGGCGATAATATCCATACACTTTATAGTGCATATCATTGGCAATGAAAACCGGTCTTTGAAAGGCTTCCTCTAATTGGGTCTTTAATGGCACATGTTCCAATTCCAGAATATCGCTGTGGCGTATCACACCATGCTCCGCAATACTGGGCGTTCCCACTACAATCTGGCTCACATTGGGGAATTGCTGCAAAAGATGCGCAACTTTTTCTTCAATGACAGAGGCATCCAGTAAATCATACTGGCACACCTCCTGATGGAGCAAGTTTCCAATGGGGGACAACACCGCAGCTGTCATAGATTTGATTCCTTGAATCAATTCAAAGTAAATACAAAGGATGCTTTCAAACTCTTCGTTCAGCTGATAGACCACAGCGTTACGACCTACATCATGGCTCTTTTGTTTTTCACCAATCACCTCTCCAGTGCGTTCCATTTCATTCAGATAGGTATTGCAGCTTGCCACACTAAGCCCTGTCTGTTGTGCAATTTGTTGTTTGGTGTAAGATTCTCCACCAATCAAAAGTTTCCAAATCTGCATTTTATTTTCTCTTTTCATGCTGGTTGAGTCCCTCATCATGTGCACCTCAATTCTTACAAGTATTATTATAATAGTTATAATAATACTTGTAAAGGAGAAAATTTACTGGGAACCTAAAAACACCTCCGATATTAGTATATCGGAGGTGTTTTACAAGCTCACTCTACATTGATTACATCTGGCTGCGATAGTAGTTAATCAAACAACCATCTGCCAGAATCTGACGTTCAGAGGGGGTAAGCTGCCCCAGAGATACTGGGAACGTGGTCACACTGCCGTTTCTGACTGTGTAGGCAGTGGCTTCTTGCCCACCTTCCAGCAAAATCTTACGAATACCAGGCACAAACACCCAGTCTCCATTTTCCACTACATCAGCAGACTGTACCACAAAAGGAAGCATACCCCAGTTGATGCAGTTGGAACGATACCGCTTAGTGGCGTATTCCATTGCCAGATTGGCACCCGCACCCAACACACGCTGGCAGGACGCGGCCTGTTCACGGGCAGAGCCATCCCCCGGCTTGTTGGCATAGATGGTACTGGCAATCACGGTATTTTGAGGGTCCATAGAGAGACCAGAGGCACGCAAAGTTTCACAGACAGACTGCACCGTAGTATCCACTGGTTCTCCTGCCTCCCGTGCCTGCTCCAGTGCCAGCACTTCCTTTGCCCGACCTACATACTCTGGGTCCTTGCGGGACAGGGTGAACTCAGCCAGACGCAGAGGGTTGGAGCGGTAGGAAGAAGTTTCGCCGGAGGGAATCAGTTCATCTGTGGTAGTTACAGGGTCGGTGATATGGGACACCACGTTCAGAAGAATATCCTCACTCAAAACAGGCATAGTGGGCCAGTCTTTGATATTGGGTCCAAATTTCAACTCTGCCTCTGGCTCTGGCTTACCCCAGCCGTTGTAAACACGCTTTTCATAAACACCACCATCAAAGTGGTACTCTGGTGTGCTGTAATCTACATCCAACTCGGTGGCAGCCGTCAGGCGACCGCCATTACGGGCAGTGGCTGCAATGCTGCGTGCATCCATAAGGGCAACCCCTGCCATTTGCCCCTCGCCGGGTTTGGAGCCTTCCCGGTTGGGGAAGTTACGGGTGGTATGACGGATGGAAAATTCCCCATTGGCTGGGGTATCTCCTGCACCAAAACAGGGACCACAGAAGCACTCCCGCACAATCACACCAGCTTCCACCAGCTTGGCAATGGAACCATTCTTCACCAGTTCCAGATAGGCGGGCATACTGCCGGGATACACACTCATTTTAAAGGTTCCATTGCCACAGCTCTGCCCATCCAAAATATTTGCCACTGTACATACGTTGTCATAAGTACCACCGGAGCATCCAGCCACAATGCCCTGGTCTACATAGATATGACCATCCTTGTGGAGCTTGCTCATCAAATCCAGATGGGCTGTCTTTGCAATCTGACTGTTTGCCCGCTCCTCCACCAGATGCAGAATATCAGAGGCGTTGTCCTGAAGCTCTTTGATGGTATAGGTATAGCTGGGGTGCATGGGCATGGCAATGGTTGGCTCAATTTTGGACAAATCCACATACACACAGCCGTCATAGTAAGCCACATCCTCTGGGGATAGGGTTTGATATGCCTCTGGACGCCCATGCAAGGTAAAGTAGTCCTTCACCTTCTCGTCGGTGGTCCAGATAGAGGACCAGCAAGTAGTATCTGTGGTCATCACATCAATGCCGTTTCGGTACTCCACAGGCAGATTTTTCACACCAGGTCCCACAAATTCCATGACTTTGTTCTTCACATAGCCACAGTCATACACTTTTCCAATGATGCTCAGTGCCACATCCTGTGGACCTACCCCATTTTTTGGCTCTCCGGTCAGATAGATTGCCACCACCTGTGGATAGGCAATGTCATAGGTACGACCCACCAGCTGTTTTGCCAGCTCGCCGCCTCCTTCTCCTACTGCCATTGTGCCCAGTGCACCATATCGGGTGTGGGAGTCAGAACCCAGAATCATCCGTCCACAGCCAGACATCATTTCCCGATTGTAACTGTGAATCACTGCCATGTTGGTGGGGACATAGATACCGCCATATTTTTTGGCTGCGGACAGGGCAAACATGTGGTCATCTTCGTTGATGGTGCCACCCACTGCACAAAGAGAGTTATGGCAGTTGGTGAGTACATAGGGCAATGGAAATTCCTTCATGCCAGATGCTCTTGCTGTCTGAATGATTCCTACATAAGTAATGTCGTGGCTGGTCATGGAATCATATTTCAAGGAGAGCTGCTCCATATCCTCCACTGTGTTGTGGGCTTTCAGAATGGAATAGGTCATGGTTCCTTTCTTGGCTTCTGCTTTGTTAGGCATTTCGCCCAGTCTGCCGTTGAGCTGTTCTATGTCGGTCTCCTCTACCACCATCTCATTTCGGAGCAAATAAACGCCCTGATTGGATAACTGAATCATACTAAGACTACCTCTTTCTATTTTATTTTGTTATTGTGGTGTAATAGGAAACATCACCGCAACTACTTTAGCTAATTTGCATTATAACCGCATTGTTGCCAAGAATCAAATTATGCTTTATAATAACATCTATAGGAGGGACCTATACTTATTGTGCAAATTTATTAGCAGAAATGAATAGTATATGAATTTGGAAGTCAAAAATTTGGAATATCTGTGTACTTCGATACAACTTGTCATTGAGTATGCGTTTCTCTTTTTCATCCTCTCAAGATAAACAGGGGTACAGACAGTCACATTCTTGTCTGTACCCCTATCTTTTAGGTGCTGGGCACTTTGCCAACACATTGGCTTATTTGGTTACAATTCGATTATGTATTTCGCTTGTTCTTCTATGGCACATTTTTAGGGTGATTGTCTTCCAATATATGGATATTATTTGTATTACAATGTCCAATCTTGTGAGCCAATCCCTAAAAATTTTTGATCTCTGAAGCCAATGCAGATTCCATGTTCTGGGTCACATTCGCATGTTCCATAAAAGGATATTTCAGGGTAAACAAAATCTTTGTCTCCTATCAATTCAGTTACATTGATTGCAATCGCACAAATATCAATTTCTTTCTCTACCTCTGCTTCTTCTATCTGTTTCTCTCCTACCATCTCATAAAGTTCATTACAATATTCTACAATTGCTTGTTTATAATCCTCTATTTTGATGGTTTGAAGAAACCAGTTCAGGCAATGAATTTCTTCATCTGACAAAGCAAATCCATCCTCTTTATAGTTTCCATTTTCGTCAAATTGATTATCACCAGTAGAAAAAACCATCACTTCTCTTTTCTGCCCAAATAAATCAATGGTAATGTAATCTCCACTATTTAATTTCTCTATCATCTTCATAACTTCCCCTCTCACGTCTGTTGATTGGTTGATTTGTCCCTTTACTTTATCACAACATCTATCTGTTTTCATGCTTTCCTTCGTTCTCTCCCGTCCACTCCATCCACTCTGCATTTTTCAGCGTCATAATGGTGTATTCGGGATATTTTTGGTGGATTTCGGTAAGACAGATATTGCTCCAGTCTCCATACAAGCCATCGCCAGTTACCTTAAGTTCTTTGGGGCTCCAGTTAGAAGCCTTATATGCAGAATCCACTCTGCCGCAAATTTCACATTTTCGTCCCCAAGCAAATGAGTCACTACCATAGTGTAAGATGATTTTTATGTATCTGTGTTTGTGATCAGACCGTTTTCGGCTATTAGAGGTAGCTGCCGTTTTTGATTTCCCTTTGTGTGGAATCATTTCTTCCTCTATGGGTTGCTGATATTGCCTTTTATACAAATAGGTATGTTCAGGAATCATTCTTATGCTTTCTCCTTTTCCTAAATATGTTATTTCCTACCACGAGTACCAGAGGCAACTCTATTTCAAAATGGTTCTTAATCTTGTACTGCCACAGCCCAATCAATGTCAACGTCCTCACCATCTACAACAGCTCTGGCTACACATTGATACGTCTTACTCAAACTGCCTAATGTCTCGGAAATAAAACCGTCTTGACCAGCCACAAGCGTTGTTTTTTGCGCTCCGTTCATGGAGATTTCCACATCTGTTGTCCCATTATTTTTCACATAGAAGTTGAAAGTAGCACCATTCCTGTCATTCAAAACCGCTTCATGGGTGAATTTGTAGCCAGTAAATGTGCCATCATCACTCACACTTCACACAGAAAGCATTTGTTCGTCAGCGACACCAATATGATTGGTCATTGTAAATGAAAATACAATCAGTACAGCAGTGAGAAAGCCAAGTGCAAGCCCTGTACCCAAGATTTTTGATATTTTTTTCATTACAAATCACCTTTCTTCATTTTAATTTGCAACTACTACATGGGAATCAGCTCTTTTTCAGATTTTCTTCTTTATTGTTATTTACATATCTTGACAGTGAAATTTCATAACTTTCTCCATGATCTAATTTAAGGTGTATAACTTCATCGGTCAGGTTGTAATCCTTTATCACATCAGGAAATTCCATAGAATCTATTTCTTTGTCATTGACAAAAAGATAAACACTTGTTTCACAAATTAGTACAACCATGCTTATCTCATCATAGAGAAATAGATCAAATACGGCTGATGATGTTTCATATTCTGCAATTTCTATCAAATTGATGGTCTCAATTACTACTATTTTTCTCCCAAAACCTATATACAAAAGTCCAGTCTGGTTATTTTGGAGAAACACTGGTAATATGCCAAAATCAGTAAATGACAATCCAATTTTAGGAATCTCATCTATCATTACCATGTAGTATGCGTTATTGCTATCATCAGAGAAATAAATTGTATTTGGAGCAACTCTATTCTGGACATCGCAAAAGCTGCTCACCTTCTCAATTCTGATTTTCATTTTCTGTTCTCCCCAATAGCATATAGAACTATCAACCTAGTCCTCTTATAAACTGAGAACATTCAGTGCAGTTCTTAGCTTATTTAAGTATCCCTCTAGTTCATTTCTTTTCTGTGGCTCATCCTTCATACATCTTTCACTTACTTCTAACAAAGCATGAAAAAATCTTTTGTTTTCTACAAATACCATGGTATCTTCATCTGCCGCAGGTTTCCAAACATATAGTGTGACATATCCATCCCTATAATCTTCGTCCTTGGGGTCAAACGAGCATGAAATATATTCTGAGCCTTGCCCCTGATAGTCAATCATTTCTTTTACTGCACCAATTTGTAACTTTCCTAAAAAACATAAACTATCTATATAATCATCCAAAAATTTCTCTATATCTTTTGATACGAGCATTGCCTGTTTCTCCAAATCTCATAATCATAGTCTATTTATACAGAAACATATATTGAATTGTTTGTGAAAAAGGTTCTACTACACCTATGTTACTCATCAAGGTCTTTTAAAATAAAAATATTTCCCAATCCCATAATCCAGCAGATACAGAATAGGCATGATGGAAATAAAACAGAAATACTCCATATTGAGGAAACAAAACAACAATGGGGCTACTCGCTCTGCCAATGCTATCACCTCTGTGTTTGAAAGGAATAAGCTCATCACAAGCAAAAAAATTAAAATAGAACAAGTGGCAACCGTAAAAATTAGATTTGCACCCCACATCACAAACCCCACAAACGCCATTTTATTGCGATCTTCAGGAGCTGTTCTTGTATCTCGGTTTCTGTTCACTTGCCCTGATATTAGGAGTTTCTGCATACGCTTGCTCTTTACAACATAGTATGCTCTCCAGCTTAACAACCATGGAAAGTAATTGGAACATATAGATGCTATAAGACCTATTATCTCCGAAAAACTGATGCATGTCATCAAACCCATAATCAGTGAGAATCGTGGCATACTTTCACCCTTTCTTCCTTGTTTACAATACATATCGGAACGTGATTTGATATTCTTTCCTGTTCTTTTGAAACAAGCTGTTGGTCTTGTTTATCTATCATATCTCTTTCTGTTTGCATGGTCAATCATTTCATATGTAAATGTGCTGTAAAAAATCTCTAACTTCAAAAAAATTCAAGCAGGACATCATCAAAATAGCTGTCCTGCTTGTATTTTCTAACTTTTTAAAAGAATTTATTTTAGCATAGGGGTTTTTTCGTCTCACATGGTTCATGTGCCTCCTGTTGATATGTTCCATTCAGGTTAAACGCATGATTCATTGGTCCTGAACCCTTTCCCAAATCCAGCATAGCAGCAAGGGCTTCCGAAATATAGTCTTTTGCTCTTTGCACTGAATTTTCCAGATTGTACCCTTTTGCAAGGTTGGCTGCAATTGCACTGGAAAGGGTGCATCCCGTTCCGTGTGTGTTTGGATTATGGATGCGCTTGCCATAAAACCACTCTATTTTTCCATTATGAAAGAGAACGTCACTTGCATCATGGATAGTATGACCACCTTTGAGGAGCACCGAGCAGCCACACATTTGGTTGATGTGAACCGCAGCCTTTTCCATATCTTCCTTACTGGTTATCTTGTTCCCCGTCAGCACTTCAGCCTCTGGAATGTTTGGAGTTGCAAGGGATGCCATTGGCAACAGAAACTCCTTCATGGTAAAAACCGCCTCACTTTGCATAAGGTCAGCACCGGATGTTGCCACCATAACAGGGTCAACCACAATATGGACCGCTTTATAAAATGACAATCTTTCCACAATCGTTTTTATCAATTTGGAATTGGAAACCATACCAATTTTGACTGCATCGGGACGTATATCGGTAAATACCATATCCATTTGTGCGGCAAGAAAATCAGGGCTTACCTCTGATATGGCTGAGACACCGGTTGTGTTTTGTGCAGTCAAGGCTGTAATGACACTCATGGCATAAACCCCATTCATTGTCATGGTCTTGATATCTGCTTGGATGCCGGCGCCTCCACTGCAATCACTCCCTGCAATGGTCAATGCTGTTTTCAGTTTCATTTGTCGTTCTCTCCTCTCGTTCAGCACTGTTTTATGAAGCGGCAGAAGGTGGTGCCCCCAATCTGCCGCTCCTTCTTATCGGTATTGTAACTCTAAGCTGTGTAACCGGACTCCTTTGACCTTCATCTTCTCACCATGGTTTCTGAAATCCGATAAAGTTCACGGCATTCCTGTTCAATATTGTCAGCGGAAAAAATCGCACTCACAAGGGCAACACCATCCACACCACTACCAGATAGCTTTAGAATATTATCCTTGTTCAAACCACCGATTGCCACAACTGGCACATCTACGGCACGGCAAATCTCTGATATGGTTTCTATCTCAACAATTTCTGCATCATTTTTGGTGGAAGTGGAAAATACAGCACCTACACCAAGACAATCTGCACCATTTTTCACAGCGTCAACTGCTTCCTCTACACTGTGAACCGATACCCCAATCATCATGTGCTCCCCAACAAGAGCCCGAACGTCTTTTACCGCCATATCTTCCTGTCCGACATGAATTCCATCTGCACCACATTTGATGGCAACATCCACACAATCATTGATAAACAGTGGGACATGATACTTGCTGCACAGTTGCTTCATTTTGACAGCCTCATCCAAAAACTCTTTTTCGGATAATTTCTTTTCACGGAGCTGTACACAGGTCACGCCTCCCCGAAGGGCGTCCTCTACTTGTTCATAGAGTGTCTGTTTTTGGGTCCAAGCTCGATCTGTGACCGCATATAAAAGCATGGTTTTTTTATCGCAGTTCATAGTTTGCTCCTTTTTCAAGTTGGTCTGGTGTCATGTTATAAATTGCATCTATGATATAAGTTCGATAAGAAGCATTTCCGTCCAATTCTGTCAGCCTTTCGTGAGCAATTTCACCAGCTAGCCCCATAGCACAAACCGCAGCCGATGCAGCCCCCAAAGTATCCTTTGGATTTGCTGCAATATAAGCGGTAGTCAAGGCAGAAAGTTGGCAGCCTGTTCCGGTGATTGTTGACATCATTGGATGACCGTTTCGTATGACATATGCCTGCTTGTCGTTACATACAATGTCGATTGCTCCAGTAATGACAATAACTGCTCCCGTTTTTTGAGAAAATGCTTTTGCAAATAAAATGGCATGGTCCAGATTGTCGTCTGTGATCTGATCTGCAATATTTGCGTCGACCCCTTGTGTGGCAGCAGAAATTCCAGCAAGGGTCTTAATCTCTGAAATATTGCCACGAATGACTGTAAAATGAATTTCATCCAACAAATGTTTTGCCGTATTTGTGCGAAGGGCAGATGCTCCAGCCCCCACTGGGTCTAATACAACCGGATGGTTGAGCAAATTAGACCGTTTTCCTGCCAATAACATGGATTCAATGGTGCGGCGATTGAGTGTTCCAATATTGATGTTTAATCCATTGCATATGGATGTAATTTCTTCCACCTCACTTTTCTCATCAGACATAATCGGGGATGCACCACAGGCAAGAATGATATTGGCGCAGTCGTTCACTGTGACATAATTGGTTATGTTATGGATCAGTGGTGAACGCTCTTTTACCTGTTTCAGATACTCTTTCATGTTTTTCCTCCAACCAGTTTTCAAAAAATTCCTGTGATTTTTAAAAATAAAAAACAGGAGAAAGCATGCGGCTTCTCCTGTAAAAAATCCATTCCTTCTTTATGACTTCCTACGACGGCATTATCCGCATCAGGTAAAGGGTCGAAGTTGATGACTTCCTCTCAGCCTGCCAATACAAGCTCCCCTGTTTTTATTTTCTACATTATACTTCATTTATTTTGTACTTGTCAATTGGGTGGTTTGAACAGAATCAAAATGCCCTGTCTTGGGTACAATCTCTGTTAACACCCACAGTGATATGGAAGTACATGACCTATCATCTGTTATCTGATGGTTTTCGGATGTGTATCAAAGCCTCCATCTGATTTCTAAAGAAATTCGGTTTGAGTTTTTTAGTTAGATGGATGATGTAGGATAACATTTAAAAACTTTATTTACCTATGAATTAAATATGGATACTGCCCGTGTAGTATCACATGTTGTGTGTTGATGGGCAAATGTATTCCTGTGTGTAGCCTTTTACTTGGAAAAAGAAAATACCATCAACCCAGCCTCCTTAAAGGAACAGCTCACATTCCTTCCGTTCAGAGCACACCTTTTCATCCACCTTTTTTGGATTCTCTTTGTTGATTGCCTGCACAGGACACTCTGCTGCACAGACACCACAGTTCGTGCACTCTTTTGTTGCTTTGGGCACCATACTGGCTCCTCCAGCTTTCTTGTAAGGACGATTACCAGGAATCGCAGGTTCTGAAGTGTCAGCCGCAGAAAGCTTATGCTGAATCTGTTTGGCAAAATCGGAAAGCTGTGCTGCATCCTGTGCATCAGGCCGACCGGCAGCAAACTGACGGGCGATGGAATGTTCCGCAATGGCGGCAACTGCCGCAATCACCTGAAAGCCAGCTTGTTTTGCGGCATCCTCCAGTTCTACCAACGTATCCTCATAGGCACGGTTGCCATAGACACAAACCAGAACGGCTTGGGCACCGTTGCCATGTATCATGCCCAGCCGCTCTACTGCCACAGCAGGAACACGACCACCGTTCAACTCCCATAGCGAGAAACTGCTCTTTTGCACGTGTGTTTCCGGTCACAATCACTCGCAGTCCCAATGCTTTAGCGATAGGAACCGCCATCTGACCGAAACTGCCGGAGCCACCGGGGATCAGAATCGTTTGACCAGGCTTTGCTTCCAGCTCTTCCACGATATCCTAGCAGCGTTGTAAGGTTCATTTGATGTGAAATATCTTATTCTATATGCCACCAAAAGAGTTGTAGTCAGACTTTACACTCATATTTTCTCAGCAAAATATCCTTTGTTACAAAAAACATAGAAATAAACAAATTTGCACCAAAACAGGAGGTTGAAGGAAGTCTTTTCTAATTAGAAATCCATTACACATTCCTGACAAAGAAGCATCAAAACAAACAAGCTCATTATCTAAATTGAAGTAGTAACCGTCATATTCCCTTTGCTTTAAATGTAGGTACTCAATAATCTCTTTACAAGGAACATCAAAAGATGTTGTCTCCTTCTGTGATGCATCATACTCCTCTTCCCATAGTAGATGTGAGTAAGTAGGCACAACTTTTACACGAACTACATTATGAGGAACAAGTTTTTCAATCTGCTTTTTCGTAGTTTTGACCACGAAATCTCCATCCTCTGTACAAACGAATGTAGGCAATTCTACCGTTTCCTTTATATGTTTTTTGCCTCCAATTTTAATTTCTACCTCAGTGTAGCTTGTCTGAAAAATACTTTTATACCCTGGTGACCACGAATATTCTCTGTTATACAATCCGTAAATATTTGATCGCTGAGGAAAATCAATATCATAACCATCAGGAATAAATTGTTTTTTTAAAATCTCAAATACTTTTGGTTCTACAAAATAACTATGAGCTGTTAACCAAATTTCTTGTGAGCACTTTGAAAACCCTACAGTGGTACTTTCAAATTCCTTATTTTTTAGACTATCATAAAGATTGAGATTTACCCATTCAGTACCTTTTAAATCCCTTAACACCAACTTATCAGAAAGACTTTCAAAAAAACTTGTTGATTGCTTTGTCCATTTCTGAATTTCTGCTTCTGATGTGAGAGATTCTATTTGTGAAAATATATTCTCTTCTGATTTGGGGTATTGTATTGTTGGGAGAAAATCTGGCTTTAAAAAATTAATGTTAAGTGTGGGATCAAAATCACGAACATAAGGCTCCCGAGCCTTAGCTCTGGCATGTTCCGTATTTCCGTTATAAAGACCAAACGTAATATCTGGATAATTACGCAAAAGTCTGCGCATTCGTTTGATCTGGTCATTAGCAAGCGCATTCATGGGATAGATAATGATGGCACGAACGCCGTTTGCACTCAGTGTGCCTATTTCTTTTTCCTTCAAAAGTGAATGGAGGATTGGAAGCAAAAAGCATTCCGTTTTACCAGAACCTGTTCCTGTTGTAACTACAAGATTATTTCCAGCTGCTGCCTTTTTCAGTGCTTCTACCTGATGCAGATACAAAGAGCGTTCCAGCTTCAGCTCACGCTTCTGTTCTGCAACCGGTTCCAGCTCTGCAAATACTCTGCTTGCAATGCCACTGGCTATCAGCTGAGAGAGACTTTCTCCAGTTTTATAGGACCCACTCACATCCAGATATGGTCCCTTGGCTACAAATCCTTCTTTCTCTAATTGTGTCCGCAGCTCTTTGGCATACTCTTTGTCTGCAATATCAAAACTGGTGGTGATGTAGTCCACATAGCTTTGCTTTATGTTGTCAGACGCCACAATTGGGTCAAATCGGTTCAAAAATCATCTTCCTCTCTGAATGCAAACTCATCAGCAATAGGAAACCATTTACGTGCATCCTCTGCCGGACAATCCCATTTTCTATTTTTTATACGTACATACCCTTTTTCCATATATACTTTTGCATCAAGCTGCACCGGCTCTCCGTCTGCATTGTAAACTTTTACTCGATTACCCTGTACAATGCAGAAGGACACTGGGTTAATGTTTTCGTACTGTTCATTCTCTGGGTCATTGTTCGGCATCCTTTTTTGTAATAATTTTTTGATGGACACGTTTCGATCGTATCTTTCGCATAAAATCTTGTTCTGCTTTTGATTTCGCTTGAAACCACTGACATAGCAATGTATCCCAGCGATTGCAGTCACAGAAGTTCGGATCATCTCCACGCAGATATAAGTCAATCTTTTTCGCAATGGCATCACACACCGCAGCCATATATTCCGGATGGTATTGAAACAGTACTTTAAGACTGGACTTCAGTGCCCAAAAACTAGAGCTAAGATCAATATGATCTGCACCATTATTTTTGGTTATTTTCTTTTGTATATTTTGAGATAAGATGATAAAAGCATTTTCCGCTTCATCATATTGGCACTCCAACTCTATAATCAAAGTCTACATTTTGACTTTTTACTGGGTGCTTATTATTACTGTACATATTTCCTATTATTCCCATTGCAAAAATCTTAATTCTCTATGATTATACCATGCCATCATTCGACAAACAATTATAAATCACAATTTTTACCAAGCAAGTAAACCAATGGTATCAACCAGATTGATTATACTTTATATTTAGAAACGGATCTTTTACTCAATGTTTGCCTGAATGCACAGACTATCCTGAAAATACAGAGAAAACCAATGACAGACAATTTATTAGAATGTGTGGTATATTTTGCAAACATATTGCCTTTTCCTCCAAGAAATGCCATAATGTTTTACAAGAAGAAATTTTGTAAAGGGGAAGGTCTATGCTGCAAACGCCATTTCATGCCTATTATCAGGCTCGATTATTGGAACAACTTCCAAAAGAAGAACCATTGATTCCCGTTTTTGCATCATCCAATATTCAAATTTATCCCTTCCAAATTGCAGCAGCCAGTTTTGTTCTGCGCTCTCCATATCAAAAGGGGGCTGTTTTGTGTGATGAAGCAGGTATGGGGAAAAGCCATGAGGCAATGCTGGTCATCAATCAAAAATGGCTGGAGGGATACAGTCGCATTTTGTTGGTCATTCCCAATATTGACCTGCTACACCAATGGACTGAGATGTTGGAACACTACTATACTGTTCCATATGTGGTATTAGCCAATCAAAAGGACTGGCAGGCACACAGTACCCCTGACCAGCCCAACCCTTTTATGCAAGATGCGATTGTCATTACCACCTACGATTTCGCCGCTGACCATGAGGACACCGCCAAGGTGGTCAACTGGGATTTGACGGTATTTGAAGAAGCCAATGCCCTCTCCCCTGTTTATCAGGCAGAGAACAAACAGGCAAAAGCACTCAAACGAATTGCCGAAAACTCCTTTAAACTGCTTCTGACCGGCACCCCCATTGAAAAAAATATTATGGATTTATATGGCTTGATATGGTTTATTGATGAAACACATTTGCCATCAGAAAAGGAATTTTTAGCTCGTTATCTTCGCCAACCGGAACATTATCCAGAATTAAGTGAACAAGTCAGTGGATTTTGTTTTCGCACCCTTCGTTCTCAAGCCAAACACTATGCGAACATCACAGACCGTGTGTTATTGACCATCGAATACACTCCAAGCAAGGAGGAACGGCAGCTCTATGAGCTGCTCTATGCCTACATAAACCAGCCAGACAAGAAAGCCTTTCCTGAAATGAACCAGTATGACCTAGCTTTACGCCTGTTCGGTCTCTTGGGTTCTTCTACGGCTGCCATATTACAGACCATTCAGGGTGTCATAAAACGACTCGAACATAGAGAAGATGCTGCAACAGAACTGGCACAGTGGCAGAACATGAAAACAATCGCTGAGGGAATCACACAGGAAACCAAAGTCAAAGAGCTTCTTACTGTGTTAAAGCAAGGATTTTTGTGTATGAAGAAAGTAGGAGCCAGACAGAAAGCAGTTATTTTTACAGAAAGTGTAGAAACACAAAAGATGTTGACACAAGCCCTCTCTGGTCTTTACAAAATCTGTGTCTATCATGGCAACGCTGACTATTCTGCGATTCAAGCATTTAAAACAGATGGTGAAATTCTGCTCTCTACAGACAGCGGTGCCAAAGGGTTCAACCTGGAGGAATCCGCCTTTTTGATTCATTATGACCTATTGTATAACACCTTGAAAATGGAGCAACGCATTGATCGCTGTCATCGTCTGGGACAGGAACATGATGTACTGTCCGTTGCGTTCATTGATCCAAACAATTTTGCCGATGTTCGTAAATTGGAACTAGTCAATAAAAGAATGTTAGTGACAGATGGTGTATTTGGACTGACAGATGATATCTTGGGTGGCTTTACAGAGGATAGCAAAGGTGCTTTTTCTGTGATTTCACAACGACTTCGTTCAAAAGCCCAGATTGAGCAAGCATACCGCCAGACATTGGATACCTATGAAGAACACAACCGTCAAGCGGTTTCCAATGCAGAACAGCTTCTTTTTACTACCTTTACCAAAGAATTGGCAGATAAAATAAACATCAGACCACAATATATTCAGCATCGTGTACAGGAACTCCATAACGATTTATGGGAGATTGCAAAATGGTTCTTTCTTCGCTATAATGAAAACAATACAGACTGTCATTTTGTAGTGGACGAAGATACCCGCTCCATTCTGGCAACCAACTATGAAACACTCCCCATCTTATTTTACTATTGGAGCGGCAGTCGAAACCGTCCCTACCGCAGCCAGAAGTGTTACGGTATGGCAAAGGAGTTCAGACCCAAATCAGGGCAAATTACCCTATCCAGTATCATTGGCAGAGGGATTTTGCGTGAGTTTGCATGTGCCAATGAAGGAAGCATTTTCATTCATGACGGTGCTTTTGAACCTTGTGAGATAGGTCTTTATACGGTGTCCCTGTCTGGTCCACACTGTCACACAGAATATCCCATCTTGTGTGGCTTGACCAAAAGTGGAACGGTATTGGATCATGCAGCCTGTCAAACACTTTTGGAATTGCCGGTGGCTTCCTGTTCAGAAACCGGTGGAACCTCTCCCCACTGGCTCAAAAAACACAACCGCCCACATCGTTTAGATGAGCATGTACCCAAAGACACTATATTGACCATGCAACAATCCAAGCAATTCTCTGCCTTTCATGATGAGATAGAGAGAATGAAACAGCGTGTTGTTTCCAAAAAGGCGGCTCTAAATCGAGAACTCAATGACCTAAACGGAAAATTGCAAGAGGCAGAGTTGGAGCTGGAGTCTGTCACCAATGACAGACTGAAACGAATTGTATTACAAAAGACCATCAACCAGCTTCGTCAGGAGTACATGAAACGGCAGGAAAACCAGTTCTTTGATGCTATGCGGTTGGATATGGAACTGGAAGAAGAAATTAAATCATTTTCTGAGAAAGAGAAAGTAACAGTAACGATTCAGAGAGAATTTGTGATTCAAGTAACAGGCAACAGGTAATAAGTAATAAGTAATAGGTAATAATTATTACTTGTTAATTATTACCTATTAATTAATAAGTAATGGTGGTGGAATATGGGAAATATTGCATTGGAAAAGAGCATGAATTTTTCTGTGCGTATTGTTCGGTTATATCAATATCTCTGCAAAGAGAAAAAAGAATTTAT
Source organism: uncultured Oscillospiraceae bacterium (assembly GCA_944385095.1). Taxonomy (GTDB): domain Bacteria; phylum Bacillota; class Clostridia; order Oscillospirales; family Oscillospiraceae; genus Lawsonibacter. The sequence continues at coordinate 54,754 of CALWVS010000006.1, read as the reverse complement.
ACTATCAAAGCAACTATTACGCAGTGGTACAAGCATTGGTGCAAATTTACGGGAAGCCAAGTATGCACAGAGTACCAATGATTTTATCAGTAAAAATTCCATTGCCCTGAAAGAAGCAGCAGAAACAGAGTATTGGCTGGAGTTACTATTTCATACTGAGTTTTTGACCGAAAAAGAATACAATGCTATCAAAAGCGACTGCTCCCAGTTGATAAAAATACTAACATCAATCATTAAAACCACAAAAACGCACAACAATTAACAGGTAATAATTAATAGGTAATAATTAATAGGTTATTGTGACCTCGCAACCTATTACCTACTACCTATTACCTATTACCTATTACCCATCACCCATTACAGGTAATAATTAATAGGTAGTAATTAATAGGTTATTGTGGCTTCGCAACCTATCACCTACTACCTATTACCTATTACCTATTACAGGTAATAATTAATAGGTAATAATTAATAGGTTATTGTGACCTCGCAACCTATCACCTACTACCTATTACCTATTACCCATTACCTATTACCCATTACCTATTACCCATTACCCATTACCCAAAGGAGGTACCTATACAACAATGGATGGAATGAGTATGAACATAGAACAAACCAATATGGAGAAATTGCGTTCTGTTTTCCCAGAATGTTTCTCTGAAAATAAACTGGACATTGACAAGCTACTTTCTCTATGTGGCGAATACATCGACAACGATTTTGAAAAGTACAAATTTGAGTGGAAAGGCAAGGCAGACTGTCTGCGGCTGGCTCAGAAGCGTTCCACTGGCACACTACGTCCCTGTCCAGAAGAAAGTGTAAACTGGGACACGACCCAGAATCTCTACATTGAGGGCGATAATCTGGAGGTTTTGAAACTCTTACAGACCGCCTATTATAGAAAAGTCAAAATGATATACATTGACCCCCCTTATAATACAGGCAATGATTTTGTATACACAGACGATTTCGCTGACCCTATCGCTCGATACAAGGAAGTCACCCAACAAACCACCAAAAGCAATCCTGAAACCATGGGGCGATACCACACCAACTGGCTCAATATGATGTATCCCCGTCTGAGGCTTGCAGCCAACCTTCTGAGAGATGATGGTGTGATTTGTATTTCGATTGATGATAATGAAATAACAAATTTGCGCAAATTATGTGATGAAGTTTTCGGTGAAGAAAATTTTATTATTCAAATAATATGGAAAAAAAGAAGTACACCACCAAATGATAAAATAATTGGTGCTGCTCATGAATATATCTTGATTTATGCCAAATCTATTAGCTCTGTTCGTATAAATTTACGAGAGCGAACACCCGAGCAACTTGCACGATACCAAAATCCAGATAACCATCCAAAAGGTCCTTGGACCTCAGGTGATCTTGGTGCAAATGTTAAAGGTGGAAGATATGTTGCTTCATTATACTACCCAATCAAAAATCCTAATACTGGGGAAGAACATTATCCTCCTCAAAATGGAAATTGGCGTTTTAACAAAGATACCATGGAACGATTACTGGCTAACAATGAAATATATTTTGGCGAAGATGGCAAAGGTCGTCCTAAACTCAAAAGATTCTTGACTGATGTAAAAGATGGCATTACCTATACATCAATTTGGGATTTTGTCCCGTTAAATACACAAGGTTCCAAAGAAATGACAGAGATTCTAGGGAATATTTCTATTTTTGATAACCCAAAACCCATGAATCTTATAAAAGAACTGCTTAAACTATCATGCGACAATACATCTATTATTCTCGACTTCTTCTCTGGTTCTGCCACTACTGCCCACGCTGTTATGCAACTGAATGCAGAAGATGGTGGAAATCGACAATTTATTTTAGTGCAACTACCTGAACTGTGCGATGAAAAAAGTGAGGCATACAAGGCTGGATATAAAACTATTTGTGAGATTGGCAAAGAACGCATCAGACGAGCAGGAAAGCAGGTAATAGGTAATAATGAACAGGTAATAGGTAATAGGGAACAAGTAATAGGTAATATAGGGCAGGTAGCAGGTAATAAGGAACAGGTAATAGGTAACATGGGACAGGTAGCAGGTAATAAAGAACAGGTAATAGGTAATTGTTTAAAGAAAGACGGTGATTCCGGTCAAATACCTATTAACTCTTACCTATTACCTCATACCTCTCCCGACGTTGGTTTCCGTGTTTTTAAACTGGACACTTCCAACCTGAAAACTTGGGATGCCACCCCAGTGGAACAGGAACAAATTGACCTTCTATATGAGAGAATGAATCATATGATTCATCGAGTCAAACCAGAACGGACTGACTTGGATATGATTTATGAGGTTATGCTCAAATTGGGTGTTCCTCTAACCTACCCTGTTACACCATTCTCTATCAATCAGAAAACGGTATACAGTGTGGGAGATGATTGTCTGTTGTTGGTCTGTCTGGCTGAAACTGTGCAACCGGAGGATGTGGAACAGATGACAGAATATGCTCCAGCAAAAGTCATTATCTCCCGTGACAGTTTTGCTGATGATACCGCTATGGCAAATGCCTATTACATATTGCGAGACCATGGAATTGAATTGAAATTGGTGTGAGGTGTATAAATATATGTTCAACTTTTTACCTATGTTAAAAAAAGATAAAATCACCAAAAAAGTAAACAAATTAATAAAGCAATCAAATAAAGGTTCTAAATATACTGACTTTACACTCCAAAGAAATACTCTTCTTAAAAATATCAAAATGATACACAAACAAGCTAGCGTTGAAGATCTAATCAATAGACGGTATTATATCGAAAATTGTTTAGATAATCCATACCCTATGTTCGTTTCACTTTCCATTTCTTCTATTTTTTGGTTTTGCACAGAATTCCTTGATATTTTAGAAAAATATTCTTCCCATTTTGATTTAATGACCATGTGTTTAGACACTGGAAATTTGCTTATCTCTATGGTAATATTCATGTGTTTTATTGTTTATTTTTCCATATTTCTTTCAACAGAAACTCGCTCTTATCTAAAATTCTACCTCAAAAATGAAGAACTAGAAAGTATTGAATCAATTCTTTATGCTAAATTTGATTCATCTACTAATGGCAAAGCAAATGCAACTACCACTTTTGGGGAGGATAATACTGTAAAATTAGAAACCAATAGCCTAAACAATCCTGCCCAAGATATCCAAGATGAAGAACTGAAAAATATTAAAACAATTCCTTCTGATAAATTTAATTCACCTACTAATGGCGAAACAAATGCAACTACCGCTTTTTTGGAGGACAATACTGTGAAATTAGAAACTAATAGCCCAAATAACCCTATCCAATATATTCAAGAAGATATTGAACCTACATCAACCAAGAGCAAATAAATAATAAAAATGAGACTGAAATTTAAAATTCAAGACTTCCAAACACAGGCAGTCAATGCTGTGGTAGACCTGTTTACCGGTCAAGAAAAAACCAAAAGTACCTTCTCTGTGGTGGATGAGCGGCAGACTTCCCTTCTCCCTGAACTGGGTCAGGGCAATGCCCTCTATATCAACCAAGAGACACTGACCTCCAACATGCATACCATCCAAAAGCGGAACAATCTGCCCTTAACAGAGTTCATACCCTATAGTGAACAGGTTACAGTCAAAGATAAACCTATTACCCATTCCCTATTACCCATTACCTACAAAACTGCTCCGCAGTTTTGTGTAGAGATGGAAACTGGCACCGGTAAAACCTATGTCTATACCAAAACCATTTTTGAACTGAATCGCAAATATGGTTTTACCAAGTTTATCATTGTAGTCCCTTCTGTTGCCATTCGGGAGGGTGTTTATAAGTCATTTGAGTTGACCAGAGAACATTTTGCTCTGCAATATGACAATGTACCCTGTCGCTACTTTATTTATCACTCTGCTAAGTTATCCGATGTACGTCAATTTGCAACCAGTTCCAATATTGAAGTGATGATTATCAATATTGATGCCTTTAAAAAAGCAGAAAATATCATCAATCAGGTGCAGGACAAATTAAATGGTGAAACAGCAATGGGATTCATCCAAAATACCCATCCCATTGTAATCATAGATGAACCCCAAAGCGTAGACAACACACCAAAAGCAAAAGAAGCCATTGCCACACTGAATCCTCTCTGTGTATTACGCTACTCTGCCACCCACCGAGAAAAAATCAATCTGCTCTACCGTCTCACACCAGTGGATGCCTACCAGATGGGGCTGGTGAAACAAATTGCAGTATCTTCCAATCAGGTTGCTGGTGGATTCAATCAAGCCTATGTACGCTTATTGTCTGTATCCAATGAGAAAGGGTTTAAAGCAAAATTAGAGATTGATGTGAAGGGCAAGACTGGAACTGTAACCAGAAAGACTGTGACTGTTAAGCCGGGGGACGATTTATACCTGCTCTCTGGTCAACGAGACCTCTATGAAGGTTTTGCCATTGCCGGAATTGACTGTACCCCAGATTTTGAGCACGTTGAGTTTGGCAACACCCAAGAAGTGCAACTGGGAAAAGCGATTGGTGACATTGATGAATCTATCATAAAAAAAGCACAAATTCGACGCACAATAGAGACACATCTGGACAAGGAGCTTCGATATTTCGATAAGGGTATTAAAGTTCTCTCCCTGTTCTTCATTGACAAGGTGGACAAGTACCGCCACGAAGACGGCACACATGGTATCTATGCCACCATGTTTGAGGAATGCTATCTGGAGTTAATCAACAAAGAGAAGTATCAATCTCTTCGCAGATACTTCCATCATACAGACCAACTATTACCTATTAATTGTAACCTATTACCTATTCACGGTGGCTACTTCTCCCAAGACAAGAAGGGTCGCTTGAAAGATACCAAGGGTGACACGCAGGCAGACGATGATACCTACAATACCATCATGCGGGACAAGGAGTGGTTGTTGAGTTTTGACTGCCCTCTTCGGTTCATCTTCTCACACTCTGCTCTGCGAGAAGGTTGGGATAACCCCAATGTGTTCCAAGTTTGTACCCTGATCGAACAGAAATCTACTTTTACCTGTCGTCAAAAAGTGGGTCGTGGTCTGCGTCTGTGTGTCAACCAGGACGGCGAACGCATAGAAGATAAAAATATCAATGTCCTCCATGTCATGGCAAATGAGAGTTTCGGGGAATTTGCTGCCACCCTTCAAAAAGAAATCGAGGAGGAAACCGGTGTCAAGTTTGGAGTGCTTCAGCTTAGCTTATTTTCTGGTATGGTATACGAGACCCACCATGAGGTGGAAAAGCAAATCACAGAAGAACAGGCTAGGTTGATTATACAGAATACAGAACTACCAGTACACCATCAGAATACACCACTGGAAGCATTACAGGAAGCCTATGAGAAACAGCCAGAGGTCATTCAACAATCTGTCCATCAGGTACTAGGGAATCATTCTGAATTGTGCATGGTAAATTCTGAATTAAAACTCACTGAGACCATAGTGGAGGAACACACTGTTACCCATGAGGAAGCCTCAGAGCTGCTGGAGCATTTTGAGAAAAAAGGGTATATCACCAACACTGGAAAGATCAAGGACACGATGAAACATGCTCTGAAATCTGGAACCCTTGACTTGCCAAAAAAATATGAAGCTGCCAAAGAGCGGTTTGAGCAGATTATCACCAATGCCGACCGGAAACCCCCTGTTCGTGATGCCTCTCGTGATGTGATTGTGCACCTTAATAAACAGGTCATACTCTCACCGGAGTTTATGGAGCTTTGGAACAAAATTAAGCAAAAAACAGCTTATCGTGTCACAATTGACACAGAACAACTGGTGAAAAACTGTATCAAAGCATTTCAAGAAATGCCTCATATTCCAAAAACCAGACTGGTTTCTCAATCTGCCGACCTTTCAATTGAGCGGTCTGGAGTAAGTCATATTCAGCGAGAAATGCGTACCATGGACATTGAACATGATTATCAAGTTCTACCCGATATTATCACTGCCATCAGTGATGAAACACTTTTAACTCCAAAAACAGTCAACCGAATTTTAGTAGAAAGTGGACGGTGTGGCGATTTTTTGAACAACCCAGAAGCATTTCTGGAGCAGGCAGTGGAACTGATTCGCAGCCATCGTCACGCCCTTGCCATTGATGGAATTCGTTATATCAAGCTAGATGGTCAGGAATATTATGTTCAGGAGATTTTTGATACTTCTGAGTTAATTGCAAATCTTGATCGCAACGCAGTCAAGGTGGAACACAGTGTCTATGACTATGTGATCTATGATAGTTCCACCATAGAAAAGCCAGTTGCTCTTGCACTGGACAATGACCCAGATGTGAAGATGTTCTTCAAAATTCCTAGTCGCTTTAAAATCGAAACTCCCATTGGAACCTATAACCCAGACTGGGCTGTTTATCTCAATAAAAATGGAGAGGAAAAACTGTACTTTGTTCTTGAAACAAAGGGAACGACTCACTTTATGAACCTAAAAACCAGTGAACAACTGAAAATCCATTGTGGTAAGGAACATTTCAAGGCACTTGATACAGGAATTGGAATGGAAATTACTACAAATTGGAACCAGTTAAAAAAGCAGTTGTAACCTCATGTAGCCCACCCCCCTTTTGTTTATTCCCTTTTTTCTTAAATTTCCCCCTTAACAACGTCTTTCGACAAATTACGCAAACATACTATGCTACCATAAGTTCGACTGAAATCTGTATGAAACGACACAGCGAACCCTGTCGGAAGGATGGTAGCAATGGACAAGTTCTTTTGAACTGACACCACAACAACTAAAACACTCCATTCGGCAAGCTGTATTTCTTGTTTGACTACATCAAGAGAAACAGCTTGCCGATTTTCTATTCACAAATTACGGCAACAACAGAGACCTTTTTTGAGGCGTATGGATTCCTGCAAACAAAGCAAGATTCCATACGCCTTTTCTTTTACTGGTGGCTCCCAGCGGTATGCAGTCACACCAGAAGCTGGAACCGAAGAAAAGACCATGAATCACATCCAGAACAAAGCTCTCTATCAGGCTCTACAGTCTATTCCTTATGTACAGGCAAAGCGACTCTATTTATACTACTTTTCAGGTATGACATTGGAGGAAATTGCTCATATGGAAGGTGTCAGCAAGGTGGCAATCCATAAAAGTATTCAGCTTGGGAAAGCCAATCTGAAAAAGATTTTGTCTAACGCTTTTTTATAACTCTTTTTCCTAGATACTCTTATAGAGATAGAATAATCTCTCTGCATAGTTAACAAGTTCATATCAACCATATGGATGGATATATCATTGTGATGTAAAGGATTTTTGATATTTTTTGTGCATACCTTCAGTTTTACTCATTGATAGATAATTTTTTTTATCATTCATGTCATAAATCTGATATTTTTGCCTTCTTTCTTGTTTTGAGTATATGAAAATTTCGATATGATAATATCCAGATTGAACACAGAAAGGTCTGAAAAATTGACCTAAAAAGCAACAAGGAGGAATTACCTTGCAGCATCCCCATTTTATTGATGAGGACGGCAGTTTTATGCTAGACTGTCCCGAAGAAATTAGCCAGTTATATTTTCCATTGGCTTCTGAAACTGGTTTAAAAAGCTGTGTCACACCAGATTTAGGTGGTGATAGCAAGTTGGATCAGGAATCTTTTTTGCTGGAACCCGTGAGTATAGAAAATCTTCACAATAATCGTTCCACACGAAACTTCTGGCTGGTGGATGCCAATGGAGTACCATTTTCTCTTACTGGTGCTTCATCAGCTCAGCAAGCTGTCAAATTTACTCCAGAACAGGAACGAAGCTGTTTGACTGCTGGATTTATGTGGCACACATTGGAGCGTTTAATTCCACATGCAGGGATACGAGCAACTCTGACGAGCTTTGTGCCAGTACAGGACAATGTAGAGATCTTAAGTATTGAGGTTGTAAACTACACTGATTCTGTTCGTTATTTTGTCCCATATGCGGCAGTTCCCCTTTATGGTCGCAGTGCTGACAATCTGCGTGATCACCGCAATGTGACCTCTATGTTGCATCGCATCTACACCACAGAATATGGGGTGGTACTTTGCCCTACTATGTCATTCGATGAACGTGGACACAGACCAAATAACCAGGCCTATTATCTGTTGGGATATGGACCCAATCATCAAACTCCAGAGGCTTTCTTCCCTACAGTAGAATCTTTTATTGGGGAGGGTGGTAATTTTTCCAGACCTCGTGCCATTTATGAATCTATGCCTGGTGTACCAGCTAGCACCTATTGTGCTGGTCGAGAGTGTATGGGGGCTTTCCGTTTTGCACCTGTGGAACTAAAACCTGGTAGTACAGCCCGCTATATCCTCTTATTGGGGGTAGAGAATGAAGAAAAAAATATACACTCCACTTTTTTACGATATGACACAGAAGAAAAAGTGGACAAAGCTTTGGCTAACACTCGCCATTACTGGAAATCAAAGGTGAACATATCTTTCTCAACTGGTCATATTGATTTTGACCGTTGGATGAAGTGGGTTTGCTTTCAGCCATACCTGAGACGTTTGTTTGGCTGTTCTTTCCTGCCACATCATGACTATGGTCGAGGGGGACGTGGTTGGCGTGATTTGTGGCAGGACTGTTTATCTCTGTTGTTGATGGAGCCAAGTCAAGTTGGACAGATGATTAAGGCGAACTACAGTGGTGTACGTATTGATGGTACAAATGCTACCATTATCGGAGACGGTGAGGGTAATTTTATTGCTGATCGAAATGGAATCTCCCGAGTCTGGATGGATCATGCTCTATGGCCTCAGATGACCACTCAACTTTATCTGGATCAAACCGGGGATCTAGCACTATTGGACTGTACAGCTCCTTACTTCAAAGATCCACAGACATTCCGAGGAAATGGGATTGATACAAGCTGGCTTCCAACTAAGGGAAATTTACAGTACACAGAAAGCGGCGAAATTTATCAGGGTTCTATTTTAGAGCATTTACTCATCCAGCAGTTGACTGCATTTTATGATGTTGGAGAACATAATCTCTATCGTCTACGTGGTGCTGACTGGAATGATGCATTGGATATGGCTGCTGACCGTGGAGAAAGTGTCGCATTCACTTGTGCTTATGCAGGCAATCTGTGGGCATTGGCAACTATTGTTCAACAACTTGATGATATTGATCCTGGTCGAGAAGTCGAACTGATGGAAGAACTGACAATCCTGTTGTGTCATGAAAATCAAAATTATGACAGCATTAAGCAAAAACAAGAACTTTTACAGCAATATTTGCAGAGTTGTCATCAGACCATCAGTGGTCGCAAGGTCTCCTTCAAGTTACAGACTCTGGCATATCATCTACAACAAATGGCTACCTGGCTTACAAAGCATCTGCGTCATCAGGAATGGATTGATTGTGGTGAGGAAGGCTGGTTTAATAGCTATTATGACAATGATGGGCAACCTGTAGAAGGATTTTTCTCTTCCGATGTACGAATGATGTTGACCGGTCAAGTCTTTGCCATCATGGGAAATGTTGCCAGTGATTCACAAATTTGCAGTATTGTTAAAAGTGCAGACCACTATCTCTTCCGTCCAGAAATTGGTGGTTATAGACTAAATACAGACTTTAAAGAACTAAAATTCAATCTTGGTCGTATGTTTGGCTTTGCATATGGAGAGAAGGAAAATGGTGCTGTATTTTCTCATATGACTGTAATGTATGCCAATGCACTTTACCGTCGAGGATTTGCCAAAGAAGGATGGAAGGCTCTGAAAACATTGTCCGATGCAGCCTTACACTTTGAAACAAGTCGTATATATCCTGGTATTCCAGAATATTTCTCATCGGATGGTCGTGGTATGTACCACTATCTCACTGGGGCTGCAAGCTGGTTTATGCTTACTATGATTACTCAGGTTTTTGGGGTGCGTGGTGAAAAAGGAGATCTGGTTCTGGAGCCCAAACTTGTGGCGGAACAATTTGATGAAAATGGTATAGCTGAAGTACAATTAACATTTGCAGAACATTTACTGATGGTACGTTACTGTAATGTTGAACACAAGGACTGGGGAAACTACTCTCTCTCTACCATATACTGTAACAACCAGAAATACATCCCCAATGACAAAAAACGAATGCTATTACCCAGATCTCACATTTTACAACAACCTACACAAAATGTTGTGATTGTTGTAGAGCTCATATAATAAACAAAAGGGTGGATTATAAATGAAATACGGATTTTTTGATGATGTCCAACGGGAGTATGTGGTGGAACGTCCAGACACACCCGCTCCTTGGGTAAATTATCTTGGTTCTCCAGAATATGGAGCTATTATTTCCAATAACGCTGGAGGATACAGTTTTTCTAAATCTGGTGCCAATGGTCGTATTTTACGCTATGTTTTTAATCAATTTGATCGTCCCGGTCGTTATCTCTATTTGAGGGATAATTCCAATGGTGACTATTGGTCTGCATCCTGGCAGCCAGTAGGAAAGGATCTCAAGGATTATCATTGTGAGTGTCGTCATGGAATGGGTTATACCAAAATGTTTACTGAATACGCAGGTATCCGATCTGAAGCTGATTACTATGTACCTTTAGATGGTGACCATGAGGTGTGGGGACTCACAGTAACCAACACAACTGATAAACCTAGAGAGCTGACCTTAACTGGCTATGCGGAGTTCACAAACCATTACAACTATGAACAAGATCAGGTCAATCTTCAATACTCTCTTTTTATCAGTCGTACTCTGTTTACAGATAATCGCATCATACAGCAGATTCATGGAAACCTAGATGCCCAGCCGAATCATAAACAGGTAGATGGCAAGGGTGTAACAGAGCGATTTTTTGGACTGGCAGGTGCACCAGTCTCCTCCTACTGTGGAGATAAGGAGATGTTCTTGGGTCGATATCATGATTATAGTAATCCTTCTGGGGTAGCTTCTGGATATCTTGGCAATGTAACCAGCTACAACGAAAATTCCTGTGGGGCACTCTCCTGTGTTATCCATCTTGCTCCTGGTCAATCACATACAGTGGCATTTCTGCTAGGTGTGAAGCATAGTAAAGAAGTTTCTGTTTTACTGGATACCTATGTTGATCCTGCCACCCAATGCATCAAAGAAATAGAAGCACTGAAACAAAACTGGGAACATCGATTGAACCACTTGCAAATCCATACACCGAATGATGCTTTTAATACCATGATCAATACCTGGAATGCCTATAATTGTTTCATCACTTTTATATGGAGTAGAGCAGCTTCTCTAATTTACTGTGGTCTACGTAATGGATATGGGTATCGAGATACTGTACAAGATATTCAGGGAATCATCCATTTAGAGCCTACAATGGCAAAGGAAAAAATTCGTTTTATGTTATCTGCACAAGTGGACAATGGTGCAGGTTTACCACTGGTAAAATTTACTCATAATCCAGGTCATGAGGATACTCCTGATGATGCTTCCTATATAGCAGAAACTGGTCATCCTGCATATCGTGCAGATGATGCCCTGTGGTTATTCCCAACAATCTATAAGTATATTGCTGAAACTGGAGATAAAGTATTTTTAGATGAGATAGTTCCCTTTGCCAATCAGGACCAAGGAACTGTATATGAACATCTAAAACGGGCGATACAATTTTCACTGAATCATTTAGGTCCCCACGGTTTACCCGCAGGACTTTATGCAGATTGGAACGACTGCCTCCGTCTAGGTGCAAATGGTGAATCCAGCTTTGTGGCAATGCAGTTTTACTATGCACTCTGTATCTTGCATCGTTTTGCAACAGAACAAAACAATAAAACCGACTGTCTTTGGCTGGAAAAAACGATTGGAACTTTTAAACAAAGAATACAGACATTGTGTTGGGATCATGACCGTTATATTCGAGGTTTTACAGAAGATGGACAGCGTATAGGTGCTGCCATTGACCCAGAGGCTAGCTTCTGGTTAAATCCTCAAAGTTGGGCAATTATCAGTGGTGTGGCTGAATGTGATCAAACTGAGAAAATATTGCAACAGGTTTTTGAACAACTGAATACTGATTATGGTGCAATGTTAATGACTCCTCCCTATCATGCACATGCCTTTGACGGTGCACTTGCGGTGATTTACAACCCAGGAACCAAAGAAAATGCAGGGATATTTTCTCAGTCTCAGGGCTGGTTGATTCTGGCTGAAGCTCTGTGTGGTCATGGGGAACGAGCATTTAAATATTTTATAGAAAATGCTCCTGCTGCCCAAAATGAGCATGCCGAAATTCGTCATTTGGAACCATATTGCTATGGTCAATTTACGGAGGGGCTAGATAGTGAACATTTTGGTCGATCCCATGTACATTGGCTTACTGGCACTGCCTCCACAATGATGGTAGGCTGTGTGGAAGGTATTTTAGGTCTACGTCCGGATTTGGATGGCTTGCTCCTTGCACCCGCCATTCCAAAAGATTGGGAGTATTTCTCTATTGAAAAAGAATTTCGAGGAAAAAAACTACATATACGAGTTGAGAATCCAAACAGAAAAGAATCTGGCTTTACCTCTCTTACACTCAATGGTGAAATGATGCCCGACAACTACCTTCCTGCTGAGCGTTTACAGATGGACAATGACATCCTGTTAATTTTATAATCCATCTCCATAATAACATCAAAAAGGGGCTGTAAAAAAGTCAAAAAAAACTAATTTTAGAAAAATAAATCCAAGCAGGACGTTACAAATAGTAGCTATCCTGCTTGGATTTTCTAACTTTTTACGAAAGTTTTATTTTGGGCAGTGGACTTTTGTACAGCCCTTTTTTGTTTTATTCATCCCAAAGGTTTAGCCTACTTTCATTTCGATACTTTTTTGGTGTCATCCCTGTAACCTCACGAAACTGCTGAATAAAGTGGCTTTGAGAAGAAAATGCCAACTGATTGGCTATTTCAATCATAGAACTATCACTGTATCGCAATAAGTTTTTCGCCATTTCTATCTTTTGTTGTCTAATATATCCAGATACTGACATCCCAGTTGCCTTTTTAAAAAGTCGTGATAAGTAACTGGCTGAAACACCCAGTTCCTCTGCCAAATCTTCTATAGTAATCCTTTCTTTGATATGTGTGTATATGTAGTCTTTCCCTGCATTGATATGCTTTGAATTTGTACCACTACACAAATTTTTTCTCATTTTCTTTGTAAAATCCATCACCATTTCATCATGAAGCGCACAAACCTCATCATTAGTATGTAAATCATCCAGCTTTTGGATATAAAAGTCACTTAAACGAAATGCCTGCTCCAATTCCATACCATGCTGACCACAAAGCCTGGTAATCATGGCAGTGGTAATTACGAAGTGATATTTTAGATTTAACACGGGATTACGTGAAAGTTGTCCTACACCATCCTCCTCACAAAAACGTCCCAATTCACAATTACGCTGGACATAACCCACATCTCCACTGGCAACTGCACGGTAAAATTGGTATTCTTCACTGAGATCTCTGTGTTCAATCTCATCCATTTCATCATTTGCCTCTAAAAGCAACCACTCCTTTTGATAATTCATGTACATCTTCCTTTCCAATTTAATGTCTGTTCTGGCTTACTTCTTCACACTGTTTGCCAGTTCCTGTCGTTTTTATTATACTACGGTATTCTTAACTGTGCAATGACTCCAATATACAACTCCATTTTATGGCATGCATTTTTTACAAAAAGCAGTCAAGAATTTGATATTTTTTGTTTGATTCTAATATATTCTGTGGTACGCAAATGTTATAATAATATTGCAATCAATAAGTTGGCATTCCACATGTGGAATGTACTAAAAACAGGAGGGTTTTGTATGAAAAAAAGAGTTGTTTCTTTGCTGATGACAACAGCAATCAGCACAAGCCTGTTGACTGCCTGTGGAAACAATTCAGCTGGTACAGATCAAAGTGGCTCTAGCAATGGTGCCACAGAAGAAGGTGCAGTAATTAACATTTATAGCTGGAATGATGAGTTCCGCACCCGTCTAGAAGCAATCTATCCTGAAGTAGAAAGTACCTCTGATGATGGCACTGTAACCAAACTGAAAGATGGCACTGAGATTCATTGGATCATCAATCCAAATCAGGATGGTGTATACCAACAGAAGCTGGATGAAGCATTACTTAACCAAAGTTCTGCCTCAGTAGATGACAAGGTAGACATTTTTTTGTCTGAAACTGACTATGTTTTCAAATATACAGATGCTGATGCAAATGTAGCGATGCCATTAACTGACCTAGGTATTGATCCCGATGTTGATCTTGCTGATCAATACACTTTTACCAAAACCACTGCTTCCGATCAGAATGGTGTACAACGTGGTTCCACCTGGCAATGCTGCCCAGGTCTTCTGGTCTACCGTCGTGATATTGCCAAAGATGTATTTGGGACCGATGACCCTGTTGTTGTTGGAGAAAAGGTCAAGGATTGGGATACATTGAAAACAACCGCAGAAGAACTGAAAAACAATGGCTATTATACCTTTGCTTCCTATGCTGACACATTCCGACTGTACGGTAACAGTATATCTGCTCCTTGGGTTGCATCTGGTGAAACTACTATTAAAGTAGATTCTCAGATTATGAATTGGATCAACGACTCAAAAGAGTGGCTGGATGCTGGCTATTTTGATAAAACTGTCAAGGGGCAGTGGAATGACGATTGGAATAAATCCATGAGTGCATCTTCCAACGTCTTTGCCTTTTTGTTGCCAGCGTGGGGTATTGATTTCACTTTGAATCCCAATTGGGATGGTGAGGAAGGAGCCTGGGGTGTTACAAATCCTCCTCAGGAATATAACTGGGGTGGTTCTTATATCCATGCAGCCACTGGTACAGATAATCCTGAGCACATCAAGGATATTATACTCGCTCTTACAGCTGATAAAGACAACCTCATCAAAATTTCTCGTGATTACTTGGACTTTACCAATACAGTCAGTGGTATGCAAGAAGCTGCCAATGATGATTCCTTCTCCTCCGCTTTCCTGGGTGGGCAAAATCCATATGTCTACTTTGCACCTGTCGCTGAAAATATTCAAATTGCACCTCTATCCTCTTATGATCAGGGCTGTGTAGAATTGATCCAAAATGCTTTCAGCGACTATTTCCAAGGAAATGTAGACTATGACCGTGCCAAATCCAACTTTGAAACTGCTATCAAGGAACGTTATCCTGACATCACTGAGATTCAGTGGGCTGAGTAGTGTTCCTGCGGCAATTCACTGATGAGCGCTGCCGCACTTTAAAGTGCGGCAGTCTTTTTAGAAAGGAACGGTGACCTATGAACAAAAAAAAGTTACATCTCTGTTATGCCAAATGGGGTTACATCTTTATCCTTCCGTTCTTTGTGACCTTCTTCATCTTTTCACTCATTCCATTGGTAGATACTGTTCGATACAGTTTTTATGAATACTATCGATCTGGTATTAAGGAAGTAGGTCCCAACTTTGTTGGTCTAAAAAATTATCTTGAGTTACTCCACTCTGACATGCTAAGCTATGCTGGTAACACTATGGTTCTTTGGCTGATTGGCTTTGTTCCCCAAATTGTTATTGCTCTACTGCTTGCTAACTGGTTTACTGATCTGCGTTTGAGACTTAGAGGAAAACAATTCTTTAAAGTTGTCATTTATCTGCCCAATCTGATTATGGCTTCCGCCTTTGCTATGCTGTTTTTCGCTCTCTTTTCTACGAATGGACCCATCAATTCCATCCTAATGTCCTTTGGATTCACCAATGAACCAATTGATTTTATGGGTACCACCTTTGGCACTCGCTCACTTGTAGGATTGATGAATTTTTTGATGTGGTTTGGTAACACCACCATTATGCTCATGGCAGCTATTATGGGAATTAGCCCTGATATATTTGAAGCATGTGAGTTGGATGGCTGTGGTAGTGTTAAACGTTTTTTCTATATCACTCTTCCTATGATCCGTCCTATACTAGCCTATACCCTTATTACTTCTATCATTGGCGGTTTACAGATGTTTGATGTTCCTCAAATCCTCACCAATGGTCAGGGAAATCCAGATCGCACCTCTATGACTTTAATTATGTTTTTAAACAGCCACCTGAAAAGTCGCAACTATGGTATGGCTGGAGCTCTTTCTGTTTACCTTTTTTTGGTCAGTTCTGTACTTTGTTTTATCGTATATCGTATGACCAACAATGAAGATAGACCCAGCTCCAAAGCACTCAAAAAAATGAAGGGAGGTTCCGATTCATGAAACGTACAACACATAAACTAGGTGAAACTGTCCTTGCTCACATAGTACTTATTGTACTATCCTTTCTTTGTCTTTTCTTTTTCTATATCCTTTTAGTCAATGCCACCCGCTCCCACGCTGATTTGCAAAAAGGATTTAGCTGGATTCCAGGAAACTATTTTTTTGAGAATCTAAAAAGTGTAGCTAATGACGGAAGTTTTCCAATGTTTAAAGGCATTGTGAACAGTTTGATTGTTTCTACCTGCTCTGCTGCTTTATGTACCTATTTTTCCGCTTTAACTGCCTACGGTTTGTATGCCTATCAGTTCAGATTCAAAAAGTTAGCATTTACATTTATTATGGCTATATTAGTCATGCCCACTCAAGTCACCGCAATGGGTTTCCTTCGATTGATGACCAATATTGGTCTATATGATTCTCTGCTCCCATTGATTATCCCATCCATTGCTTCTCCAGCCGTATTTTACTTCATGTATAGTTATCTAAAATCCTCTCTGCCATTGTCCCTCGTGGAAGCAGCCAGGATTGATGGATCCAGTGAGTTTCTGACTTTCAACCGTATTGTGATACCCATCATGAAACCAGCTATGGCTGTACAGGCTATCTTCACTTTTGTGGGTTCTTGGAATAATTATTTTGTCCCTGCTTTGATCATACAGTCAAAAGACAAAATGACAGTTCCTATCTTAATCGCTACATTGCGTGGTGCTGATTATATGAATTTTGATATGGGTAAAATTTATATGATGATTACCGTAGCAATTGTCCCTATCATCATTGTTTATTTGCTTCTGTCCAAATATATTATTGCAGGCATCACATTAGGTGGTGTAAAAGAGTAATCTTTTCTTCTGATGGAAAAACCGTCATAATTTTTACTGTGGCGGTTTTTCTTAATTTTTTACATACAGGAGGTATCTCATTATGACATTCAATCATACATATAGTGGCAGTCTACAACATACCCCCTCCAAACGTGAACAATGCCATGCCGCTCTTGCTCGAAAAGCCGCAACGGCAGGAATTGTACTACTGAAAAATGATGGCGTTCTCCCTATCACTCCCAGTACCCCTATTGCATTGTTTGGTGCTGGAGCCAGTCATACTATCAAGGGCGGTATTGGATCTGGTGATGTAAATAACCGTAGCAACATTTCCATTTTGGATGGACTCAAGGCAGCCGGTATACCTATAACTACATATGATTGGATCACTGACTATGAAACACGTTATACAACAGCTCGACTTGCATGGAAAGATAAAATCCTTCATGATGCCACACAAATGGAAAATCCTTTTGATGCTTATGCCTGTAACCCGTTTGTATTACCTGACGGTCGACCTGTAACCATAGAGGAATTATCCAGTGCTAAAGCGGTCATTTATGTGATCAGTCGTATCGCTGGTGAGGGCAAGGATCGTACTCCAGAAAAGGGTGATTATCTGCTCAGCGACCAGGAACAAGAAGATTTACAGACTTTGAATGCCGCAGGTATGCCCCTAATACTAGTAATCAATGCTGGTGGACCAATTGAATTGACTGACCTATTGTCGGAATACCATAACCCTATCTCGATTCTTCAAATCTCTCAATTAGGTCAACAGGGAGGCGAAGCAGTTGCTGATATTTTGTTAGGCAAAGCTGTTCCAGAAGGTAAGCTGACAGCCACTTGGGCAAAACGATATTGCGACTATCCCTGTGCAAGTACCTTTGGTGCCTGTAATGGCGATTTGGAAAAAGAACTTTATTCAGAAGGCATTTATGTAGGTTATCGCTACTTTGACAGCTTTGATATTGAACCTCTGTTCTCTTTCGGTTATGGACTATCTTACACCACCTTTGATATCAAATTTACAACTTTACATACCACTCCTCACTGTATTGATATGGACTTCACTGTAACTAATGTTGGGAATCAGTTCTCAGGACGTGAGGTAGTCCAAGTTTATGCAGCCTGCCCTCAAACTGGTCATGCCCGTGAATACCGACGATTGACAGGTTTCTGCAAAACCAAATTGCTGGAACCTGAAGAAACACAACATATAACAGTTTCTATTTCTGCTCGGGAGCTGGCAGGTTTTAATTCCTCCCAAAATGCTTGGATTGTATCAGCGGGTACTTATACTCTGTTTGCAGGTAACAGCCTTTCCAATAGTACCCCAGTTGCACATCTACATGTGGTGGAAGATGTGGTGCTAGAACACACACACACCATATGTCCCATTCAATATCCCTTTGAAGAGTTAGGCGTTATGACTTCAGTCACACAAAAAACTCTTTCTGCATCTGCTCTCACTCTGCCTAGCTTTGATTGGACTCCTATGTCAGATGAGAAACCATCACCTCCACCCGTCTACCTAGCAGATGGTTCAGTGGAAGATTTAATCCCTTTACTCTATGGGAATATTACACAAGGTGGCAGTACTCTTGGTTCTGCCGGTATTCGGGTTCCAGGTTCCGCAGGTGAGACATCTGAAGCACTAGAGACCACTTGTGGACTCCCATCCCTCATTATGGCTGATGGTCCAGCAGGTTTACGACTGCGCCAGAGTTATCAGGTACATCCAACAGACGGTAAGGTTATATCTACTGGCGTATTAGGGTCTTTGGAAAATGGCTTTTTGGACCATCCACAACATGTAGAAGGAGCCACCACTTATTATCAGTTTTGTACAGCATTTCCAGTAGGCACAGCCCTTGCACAAAGTTGGGACCCTGCTTTAATGGAAGAATTCGGTCGTGCTATTGCTGTTGAAATGACTGAATTTCATGTCGATCTATGGCTAGCCCCCGGCATGAATATCCAACGTAATCCTCTGTGTGGTCGTAACTTTGAATACTATTCTGAAGATCCTTTTCTTTCTGGTACATTAGCATCTTCGGTTACACAGGGAGTACAGACAGACGGCACACGTGGAGTCACTATTAAGCACTTTGCCTGTAATAATCAGGAAGATCATCGTATGGGAGTAGATGCCAGAGTTTCAGAACAGGCTTTACGAGAGATTTATCTGCGAGGCTTCGAAATTGCCGTAAAGAAAGCAGCTCCAGCTGCACTTATGACCTCTTACAACAAAATCAATGGGATACAGGCTGCCAATCACCATGACCTTTGTACTGTATTACTGCGTGAAGAATGGGGTTTTGATGGTCTTGTTATGTCGGATTGGAATACCACTGTACCATCTGATGGCAGTGAACCCTGGCTCTGTGCTATGGCTGGTAATGATGTCATTATGCCAGGTAATCCACATGATGATGAGAATATCCGTAAAGCTTTGAGGGAGGGTCATCTGCCTGAAAAACAAATTCGTATCTG
This sequence comes from uncultured Oscillospiraceae bacterium, assembly GCA_944385095.1. Taxonomy (GTDB): domain Bacteria; phylum Bacillota; class Clostridia; order Oscillospirales; family Oscillospiraceae; genus Lawsonibacter. Next base: position 35,193 of record CALWVS010000006.1, on the reverse strand, counting down.
CGCAGGTCGTTTAGTTATGTTAATACAGCGTCTCACTGCAAATCGATAACAACTCCATAAATAGACAAGAACTGCCTCAGATAATTTCTGGGGCAGTCTTTATATTGGCAATTTCAAGTCCCTTGTTCTACACTTTAGAATCCCGAAAAAACCTCTTTTACACCATTTTCCCGTAAAATGATGTAGAGTTTCGTAGGTTTCCGTGAGAGGCGATTTTAAAAACTTGTTTGAAATGTAATGAAAAACTACATAAAACAGCACTTTTGAATACTTATGAAGGGATATGATACCATGACCAAAATACTATTCGTATGCCACGGCAATATTTGCCGCAGTCCGATGGCTGAATTTATCATGAAAGACCTGTGTGAAAAGGCTGGGATTTCCATGGAAATTGCCTCGGCTGCCACCAGTACGGAGGAAATTGGAAACCCTGTCTATCCACCTGCCAGAAAAAAGCTGGCTGAACATGGCATTTCCTGTCAAGGGCATGCAGCCCGTCAGCTAACCAAACAGGATTACAAACACTATGACCTACTCATTGGTATGGACAACGCCAATCTACGCAACATGACCCGCATCTGTGGCGGCGACCCAGATAAGAAAATCCATCTGTTGATGGACTACACCCATCGACCCGGTGAGGTAGCAGACCCCTGGTATACTGGGGATTTTCAGCGTACCTATGAAGATATTTCTCTGGGCTGTCAGGCTCTTTTGGCACTTCTGACACAAGCCTCAACCACAAAACCATGAAAAAAGTCCCGTATCAGACCATCTCAGATGCTGATACGGGACCATATTCTATCTATTGGCTTGCTTCGTCACTCATAGTGCCCGGTGGGATGACTATGCTCCTGTTTTTCCTGCATAAATCGGGTCTCAAACTCCTCCAATTTGATGGGGCGGCTATAGTAATAGCCCTGCCCATAGTCACAGCCAAACTGCTTGATGAGACACTCATCATGGAAGGTTTCTACTCCCTCCACCACAGTATCAATTCTCATTTTTCTAGCCAGCTCTGCAATCTGCTGCATAATGAGTTTCTGCCTGTGCCCATTCTGTTCTGATGCTGCAATCAGGAACATTCGGTCAATCTTCAATTCATCAATATCAATTTTTCCCAATGTGTTCAGTGAGGAATATCCACTTCCAAAATCGTCCATGGAGATACGAAAACCCAGTTTTTTCAGTTGATTCACCCGTTCATTGAGCTGCTGCACATCTCCCACCACAAGCCCCTCTAAAATCTCCAAGGTAATCCAAGTGGGAGAAATGCCATAGTGTGTGGTAATGGTGGTCAGTTTTTCAATGTAATCATCTTCATAGAACAGCAGTCTGGACTGATTGACAGAAATGGAAATTGGCTGTTTCTCCTCATCCATCCACCTGCGCAGCGTCTTGCAAACCTGGGTGACCATATAGAGGTCCAGCCTGCCACAAAACCCATTTGCCTCAAACAGTGGGATAAACTGGTCGGGATAAAGCATCTGCCCATCCTCTGTCTGCCAGCGCACCAGTGCTTCTGCCCCTGACAGCCTCCCGGTCCTCAAATCGGTTTTGGGCTGTAAATACAGTTGGAACTCCCGGTCCACCAATGCCTGCTTCATGTGGCTTTCAATGTAGTTTTCCAGCTGCTCCTGCTTGTGGACGTCCTCATCATAAAAACACACATTGTTTTTAATGCCGCCCTTGTTCTGCTGTATTTTTGCCTGGCGCAGCGCAAACATGACCCGTGTTTCCGTCTCCTGGAAATTGACCCTCTCCCCATCGACTGTGGACAGGGCTGCCACACCACAGTAGAGCACAATGGGGTAGCGTTGACCAGTGTCCATACGAATTTCACCAATTTGTTTCATCATACGCTCCAGTCTGGATGAAACGGTGTCATAGTCACATTGGCGTAAATAGAGAAAGAAGGTATCTGATGCCTCACGGCAGAAATACTCCCCCTCTTTCAAATGCCCTTTGTAGACATCGGTGATATAAACCAGCAGCCGGTCTGCCTGCTCCTCCCCAAAAATTTCATTGATAAACTTGAACTGGCGCACATTCATCGCCACCACACAACCCTCAAGAGGATGCTTCAGACTATACATGCACTCTTTGAACTTTGCCAGATTGTACGCCTTTGTCAACTCGTCGTAATAGGCAAGGCGCATGGTCTGGGCATACTGCTCCCTGACCTGATAGAGTCCCCAGATGAGACATCCCATAGACACCAGCATCAATGCAAATCCAATGGTCTGAGAGAGCAGCATATGATCGTATGCGTGCCCCACCACACTGTCCTCTGTGTCCACCACCATGAGATACAAATCTTCAAAATGGTTTACAGGTCTCATGGCAATATAGGCTGGAACATCATAATAGTCAAAATATTGGACACCATTTCCTCCATTTTGCAGGAGTTTGGAAAATCCAGGATGTTCTGTGCCCAGCTCCCAATCATAAATGGAGGAACAATCCAGATTTTTTGCCCGTTGCGAAGCAGCTAAAATCTCTCCCTCCCCATTGATACATACCACCATGCCCACTTCACTGAGTACCACACCACCATCCAGAATATAGGAAAATGTATCCAGGGACTGGCTTGCCATCAAAGCTCCCATCACTTCATTGTGGTCCCACACAGGCACTGCATAAGACAGAACCATCTCCCCAGAGCCATCATCTATATGGGCATCACAAATCCCAATAGAACCCTGTAACGCCGTTTGGACCGTCTGTTGCACCATAGGAGAACTGTCAGAAAGCGAAATATCAGACAAGATGGAGCCATCTATGGTAATATGTGTACCCGACCCATCTGCATTGTAGTAGCTCATACAGATAAAACTGGTCTGGTCGTTGGATGCTTGCAGACCTTGTGCAAATTTTTGTGAATCAGTCTCTCCACCAAACTCCAAAAATCCTGCTAATGTCTCTAAACTCTGGACATCTGATTGCACCTTGCGCAGCACATCTTTATAATATTCTCTCAACTCCATATCAATTTTTGACTGTATTTCTACACGCATGGAGCGATGAAATAAAAACGCAGCATAACCACCCAGAGATAAAATGAGAATATTTGTTATGATGAGAAAAACTGTCAGTTTTTTCAGCCTTGACTTCAAAAGCTGTTCCGTCATAAAAATCCCCCATTTTGTATCTTATGGGTCATTATATCAAATAGTTTCATGTAATTCAACGGTCTTATGTGGGATTTTTGCCAAAAATGCTTCCACCTCCTGGGGTGTGGTTGCCCATGAGGTCACAAGGCGGATGACTGTATTCCCATCCTCCTGTTTCTTTGTGACCTCCCAGTGAAAGTCTCCCTCCAAAGTCTGGAGCAGGGAATCCGGCAGAATGGGAAAAATCTGGTTGCTGAAGCTGTCCACATAAAAGGAATAGCCCTGCTGCTCCAAGCCCTGACGCAACCGTTCTGCCATGTGGTTGGCATGGTCTGCCATGGCAAGATACCGCTCCATCTGGTGTTCCATCAAAACTTCAAACTGTACCCCCAGCAAAAAGCCCTTTGCCAACATACCGCCCCGATGTTTCATATGGTAGCGGAAATCCGTCTGGAGGGCTGGCTCCACAATCACCAGTGCTTCCCCAAACAGTGCCCCATTTTTGGTGCCGCCAATATAAAATGCGTGGCACGCTCTGGCGAGGTCTGGCAGTGTTGTGACACCGGCTGCCAATGCACTGCCCAGTCTGGCTCCATCCAGATAGAGCCACAGGTGGTAGTCCTCACACACCTGCCGCAGTGCCTCCAGTTCTCCGGTGGTATAAAAACCGCCCCACTCGGTGGTATTACTGATAGATACCAGCTTGGGCTGTACCATATGTTCATCTGGATGGGCTTCCATCACCTGTCGAATGTGGTCAGGGGTCAACTTGCCATCTTTTGTTGGGACTGCGATGCACTTGTGCCCTGTGCCCTCTACTGCCCCTGTCTCATGGGTGCAGATGTGCCCGCTGTCTGCTGCAATGGCTGCCTGATAGGGTTTTAAAAAGGCACTGATGGCGGTCATATTGGTCTGAGTGCCTCCCATCAGAAAATGGATGGCTGCCCCTTCACACTGGCACAGTTCCCCAATCAGCCTAGCTGCCCTCTCAGTATGGGGGTCACAGCCATACCCAAAATTTCCCTCCATGGAAACCTCTGTGATTGCCTGCAAAATGTCAGGGTGTGCCCCCTGAGAATAATCATTGGTAAACCGTATCACGTAACTGTCTCCTTTCGTTCTTGGCTTTTCTCTTGGTTTTGCATGATAGAACAGTGAGAGAAGCTGAAGAGCTTCTCTCACTCAATCTCCCCCTCATAGAGTGCATATGTATTTTTTCCATTGCGTTTTGCCTGATATAGGGCAATATCTGCACGGTGGTACAGGTCTGCAAAGGTGGTTCCATCCTTGGGAAACACTGCCACACCGATGGATGCAGTCACTTTCAGAACTCCATTTTTCAACTGGTAGTCCTTCTCCAGTTTCTGCACAATCTCCTCTGCAAAACCGTGGAATTTTTCTTCAATCCGGCTGACAAGGGGTGTTACATAACCCTCTGCCACATCCTTTGCCAGTACCAAAAATTCATCTCCACCCAGTCTGCCCACTTCATCGCTGCTGCGACAAATCTGTTTGAGCTTTTCTGCTGTCTCCACCAACAGGAAATCCCCCTCTGTATGTCCCAGTTGGTCGTTGACCTCCTTAAAATTATCCAAATCCAGCAACAAAAGGGCACCAGGTCTATCTGGATTGGTGCTGAGGTACTGGTTGACACGTTCCTCAATTCCCACTCGATTGTATATCTTCGTCAAACCATCTGTCTGGGATATGTGGCGGAGCTGTTCTATGATGTTGCGTGTCTGCTCCCGCTCATTGATATCCCGATATGCCAAGATAAAGGACACTTCATTGCTGCTTTGGTCCAGACACATGCTCACACAGTACCAGTTGTCCGTTCCAACCTGACAAATCTCCCGTGTGCCATAATAGGTTTTCCGTCCATATTCATCAATCACTGCCTGTTCTGCCAGACAGTTCCGCAGCCACTCCACCAATTCTGCACCAAACTTTCCACCCAAAAAGTCATAATACCGCTCTACGGTCATATCTCTGTACCGCCATACCTCTGGCTGTACTGTTTTCACTGGCTTGATGGTTCTGGTGCGTAAATCAATCAGATGAACCGCCTCATAGCCACTTGCCAGCATCTGAATCAAATACTCTGATGCCACAGAGTGCTCCGTCCCTGACACCTTCTCTGCCACCACACTGGTCACATCCTGAAAATAACCACAGACACGGTGCCCCTTCTGATAACTCCGGTCCAGTATCCCTATACTGAGGATATACCGCAGTCCCCCTGTCCGATCCATCCATGGGTAGACTAGTTCTGACTTTCCTGTCCGCAAAATCTCATGGGCTGAATCCTTCACCCGATGCAGATGGGTTGCAAAAATCCGCTCATGCCAGCTTGCATAGCACTGCTCTGGTGGTATTTCTGATGGAACCCCTAAAATCTGGTACATCACATCATCCCCGTACAGCCGTGGTTCCTTCTCCAAATCCATTTCGGCTACCCACCTGCCAATACGGAGCTCCTTCATGGCTTCCTTCAGAAATCCCCCTGTTTCAAACACCGTATTGACATAAACTGGATGATTCATGGCCAGCCCTCCCTCTCATTCCACATCCTCTCCATTGTATCACTTTTTTTATGTCTGTGCAAGTCATTTTCATGATTGTTGCAAATGAGACACGAACAATTTATCCGAAAAATGACTGGTGCAATTTCCCATCCTATGGTATAATAGGGGCAGAACCACCAAAAGAAAGGATACACAGAATGAAGAAACTCATGTGCAAGATTGAGGGCTATCTGCTTCAGGAGCGGTGTATTCAGATTGTTGTCTCTATTGTAGGGCTGATGCTTACCTTGCTTGCTACCTACTCCTATGCGGAGGGGGTACTCATCAACACATACAGGGACTCCAACTATACTGCCCGTGTCTATAGCAACAAAGTGGAGCATATGCTGACCCGTTACTCTTATAAATCAGAAATCTTAAAGGCTGTTGTGGTTGCTCTGGATGGAAATATCTCAGAAGATATTTTCATGCAAACTGCTGAGAATCTAATCTCCCCCGGTATTCTGAGTGTCCAGTATGCCCACAATGCCATTATCTCCTTTGTATACCCCAAAGACAGCAATGAACTTCCTGTTGGAGAAAGTATTCTGCAACACCCTCAACGCAAAGAGGATGCCTTACTTGCCATTGAATCAAAATCCTGTTTGGTCAGCGGTCCCTATACACTTTATCATGGAATCCCAAAATTGGTGGTGCGCAACCCTATCTTTTCCGGTGAAACCTTACAGGATTTTGTGGGCTTTTCCATTCTTGTCGTTGATCTGGATACCTTCATTGAATGGTGCGAGCTGGAACAGCTCACTGAATTTGGCTATGAGTATGCACTCACATATGAGAACCAGAATGGCAGTATCACCACCGTTGCCCAGTCTGCCAATTTTACACCAAACAGCAATCAAATTTCCAAACCAGTATCCTACAACGGGAGGTCCTGGACCCTCACCATCACTACCCCCTTCCATCTGAGCTATCTGAGTGGCTGTGTGGTCATTTTCCTGTTTGGTATGCTCATCACCCTGTACCTGCGCCGTATGTTGGTCAAGCTGGTACAGAACAACGCCTTTATGCGCTACAGTTCCCTCCATGACCCCCTGACTGACCTGTACAATCGTAAAATGATTGAGGAATTTATTGCAAATGAGAAAAAGAAACAGAATACCCTGTCCGGTATTATGCTGCTGCTGGATTTGGACAACTTTAAAAAGGTCAATGACCAGCTTGGGCATATGGAGGGAGACCGGGTTCTGGTGGAGGTTGCCCGCATTTTAAATGGAACCTTTCGGGACTCAGACATCAAAGTCCGGCTGGGTGGCGATGAATTTATGGTATATATCCCCAATCTGATTCCCCGCACCAGACTGGAGCAGATGTTAAACGACCTTTTGGGGCGCATTCACACAGAACTACATCTCTACTATGAGACCTGTATGCTCTCTGCCAGCATTGGGGCAGCGGTATCCTATGGCACGGTAGACAGTTTTGAGCAGATGTACCAACTGGCAGACCATGCTATGTACAAAGCGAAACAGAACGGGAAAAATGGCTACTATATTTTAGAACACACCATAAAAAGCCGGGAATAATGCAACAGGGGCAGCCCATTCGGGGCTGCCCCCCTACTTTCTTTTCAAAAAGAAAGTAGGCAAAGAAAATTTCAGGAGGTCTCTGAGGGTAGGTGTCCGTGGTTGTTTGTCTCTGCGACTTTTCTACCAATGCTCTTGGACTTACTTTCTTTTCAAAAAGAAAGTAAGCAAAGAAAATTTCAGAAGGTCTCTGAAGGTAGGTTTCCTTTGTTGGTCGTCTCTGCGACTTTTCTACACTTTAGAATCACAACCCAATACTCTTGGAAACCACAACTTTATTCCCTTAAAACACGTCAGTGATGGCTACGCTCGAAGTTCTTTTTGCCTACTTTTTCTTTCAAGAAAAAGTACGGAAGCAAATAAAATTTTAGGAGGTCTCTGAGGGTAGGTTTCCTTGGCTGGCACTCTCAGCGACTTTTCTACACCGTGCTCTTGGATAGCTGCATGTTGTTCCATAGAATACGTTCTGGATGCCTACACATAAAGTTCTTTTTGCTTCCTTTTTCTTTCAAGAAAAAGGAAGTGGCTACACACAAAGTTCTTTTTGCCTACTTTTTCTCCTACTTTCTTTTCAAAAAGAAAGTAGGCAAAGAAAATTTTAGGTGGTCTCTGAGGGTAGGTATCCTTGGCTGTCACTCTAAGCGACTTTTCTACCTTTTCCCTTGGACTTACTTTCTTTTCAAAAAGAAAGTAAGCAAAGAAAATTTCAGGAGGTCTCTGAGGGTAGGTTTCCTTTGTTGGTCGTCTCTGCGGCTTTTCTACACTTTAGAATCACAACCCAATGCTCTTGGAAATCACAACTTTATTCCCTCAAAACACGTCAGTGATGGCTACGCTCGAAGTTCTTTTTGTCTACTTTTTCTCCTACTTTCTTTTAAAAAAGAAAGTAGGCAAAGAAAATTTCAGGAGGTCTCTGAGGGTAGGTTTCCTTTGTTGGTCGTCTCTGCGGCTTTTCCACACTTTAGAATCACAACCCAATGCTCTTGGAAATCACAACTTTATTCCCTCAAAACACGTCGGTGATGGCTACACACAAAGTTCTTTTTGCCTACTTTTTCTTTCAAGAAAAAGTAGACAAGTGCCAGATATCGTTGTTGTATTCCCGAATGGTGCGGTCAGAGGAGAAGAAACCAGAACGTGCCACATTCACCAGCATCTTTTCTGCCCATGCCTCCCGATTCTCATAGTCGGCAAGGCACTGCTCCTTCACCTTGATATAGTCCTCCAAATCCAACAGGGTCATAAAGTAATCCTTGGCAATAAAGTCCTTATAGAGCCGCAGAAGGCTGTCCAGATTGCCCAGTTCCATCAGTTCAGGGCTGAGGATAAAGTCCACCAGTTTTCCAATCTCAGGATTCTGCCAGTAGTCGCTGCTGTGGTAGCCATTGTTGGCATACAGTGCAATCACTTCGTCAGAGTGTTTGCCAAAGAGGTAGATGTTCTCCTCCCCTACCAGTTGGGAGATTTCCACGTTGGCTCCGTCCAGTGTACCCAGTGTCACCGCTCCGTTTGCCATAAACTTCATATTGCCGGTGCCGCTTGCCTCTTTGGATGCCAGAGAAATCTGCTCAGAAATGTCACAGGCTGGTATGAGCATCTGGGCGGCTGACACGTTGTAGTTCTCCACCATCACCAGCTTCAGCCACTTGGAAACCTCTGGGTCACGGTCAATCAGCTTGCTGAGACACAGCAGCAGATGAATGGTGTCCTTTGCCAGTGTGTAGGCTGGAGCTGCCTTGGCTCCGAAAATCAGGGTGATGGGTCGCTGGGGCAGGTTGCCCTCTTTAATCTGGAAATACTTCCAGATAGCATACAGGGCGTTCATCTGCTGCCGCTTATACTGGTGCAGACGTTTGATTTGAATGTCGAAAATGGAATTCTCGTCCACCGTGATGCCCTGCTTCTCTTTCAGCCAGTTGGCTAAGTTCTGCTTGCTCTGTGCCTTTACCTCCAACAGCTTGGGGAGCAGCTCCTCTTTGTGTGCCTCCAAATCCTTCAGGCAGTCGGGATTTTTCTTCCACTCCTCCCCTATGGTCTGGGTAATCAGGCTGGACAGAGGTTCATTACAGCCCATCAGCCAGCGGCGGAAGGTGATGCCGTTGGTCTTGTTGTTGAATTTCTGGGGATATAACTTGTAAAATGCGTTCAGCTCGCTGTCCTTTAGAATTTCTGTGTGCAGGGCTGCCACGCCATTCACAGAACTGCTGTAGTGGATATCCATATGTGCCATATGAATCAGGTTGTTTTCATCCCAAATGGCAGTTTTGGGGTCAGAACTTCTCAGCTTTGCCCGCTTATCCAGCTCCTGAATCACAGGCAGCAACTGGGGAGCCACCTTTTCCAGATAGGACACAGACCACTTTTCCAGTGCCTCTGCTAGAATGGTGTGGTTGGTATAGGCACAGCTCCGCTCCACCAGATAGATTGCCCGCTCCAAATCCACGCCACGTTCCATCAACTGACGAATCAGTTCTGGAATCACCATAGAGGGGTGTGTATCGTTAATCTGAATCATCACATACTGGTCAAGCTCCTGCAAGCTGTGCCCAGCGTCCTGCAACTCCTTCAAAATCAGTTGTGCACCGGCACAGACCATGAAATACTGCTGATACACACGGAGCAGGCGACCGTTTTCGTCGCTGTCATCGGGGTACAGGAAGGAAGTCAGATGGTGGGCAATATCTGTTTTATCAAAATCAATGCCCTGCTCTGGGGCTGGGGCTGGCTGCTCCACATCAAAAAGGTGGAGACGGTTGCACACCCCATTTTCATATCCGGGTACTTCCAAATCAAACAGCTTTGCCATCATCATGCCGTTGGCAAAGGGGACAGGGAAGGAAATGCCAGTATCCAACAGCCAGGACTCCGGTTCAATCCATGGGTCTGCCTCCTCCTGCTGTGCGCCGGTGGACAGATTCTGGTGGAACAGCCCATAGTGGTAATTCAGTCCCACGCCGTCACCGGGCAAGCCCAGAGAGGCGATGGAATCCAGAAAACAGGCTGCCAGCCGTCCCAGACCGCCGTTACCCAGAGAAGGTTCCTTTTCACACTCCTCAATTTCGGTGAAGGTGTAACCATGCTCGGCAAGAATTCCTTCCACTTCCTCCAGACAGCCCAAATTGATGAGGTTTGCACGCAGCAAGCGACCAATCAAAAACTCAGCGGAAAAGTAGTAGAGTTTCTTTTTGCCCTTGGCTGGTTCCATCTCCTTCTGCTGCTGGCGGATTGCCACCAACAGAGCGGTCATTACCTGCTCTTTGGTGCAGTCCTCCCAGCTGCAACCCTGTGCTTTGAGTGCCTCGTCCAGTGCTTCTTTCAGATTTGTCATATCCTGTTCCCCTTTCTTGGGCTTTGGTTTGGTTCTTCCATAGAGTTCCATCTGTCTGGCGATTTTATGTGCCAGTTCATGGGTCAGGCTGCCCTCTTTCATCCGCCATACCCAGTTGCCCCCCAGCGTGGATGGGGTGTTGATTCTTGCCTCTGAGCCTAAGCCCAGCAAATCCTGCATCTGGACAATGGCACAGTCTGCCGCACTGCTCCAAATGCCTCGCATCATGCCCCAGTGTTCCTCTCCCTTTTGGAGACACAGGTACTCCCGTGCCAGTGCCACATCGCCGGGGTCGGCTGTATTCAGCCAGCCCTGTACGGTGTCGTTGTCATGGGTTCCCACATAGGCAATACAGTTTCTGGGGTAGTTGTGGGGCTGGTAGGTGGCTCCCCCACCGTCCCGACTGTCAAAGGCAAATTCCAGTACCTTCATGCCGGGGTAGCCGGTATCCTCCAACAACTGATACACGGATGGGGTGAGAAAGCCCAAATCCTCTGCAATGATGGGACGTTTTCCCAGCGTTTCCTCCAGTGTACGGAAAAAGTCAATGCCCGGTCCCTCTCTCCATCTGCCCTGTTTGGCGTTTTTGGCTCCGGCTGGAATGGCATAGTAGGCATCAAAGCCCCGGAAATGGTCAATCCGCAAAATATCACAGATGGTAAACTGGAATTCAATCCGCTTCATCCACCAGCGGTAGCCATCTTCCTTCATCTTGTCCCACTGGAACAGAGGATTTCCCCACAACTGCCCATCAGCAGAAAAGCCATCTGGTGGGCAGCCTGCCACCTCGGTGGGGTTGCGGTTCTCATCCAGCTGGAATTCCTGTGGGTTTGCCCACACGTCTGCACTGTCCAGTGCCACATAAATGGGGACATCCCCAATGATGGAAATCCCGTTTTCATTTGCCAGTGTTTTCAGGGCTGACCACTGGTGGAAAAACAGGAACTGGACACCCTTCCAGAAGGTAATCTGGTCTGCATACTGCTTCTGTGCCTGTTCTACCGCCTGTGGCTCCCGACAACGCAGTTCTTCTGTCCACTCTGACCACGCCACACCGCCGAAGGCATCCTTCAACGCCATAAACAGGGCATAGTTGTCCAGCCACTCCACCTGTTCTGTGCAGAAGGTCTGGAACTGCTCCCCATACACCTGTGGCAGTTTTTCTACCGCTTTTTTCAGCACAGAAAACCGGTTCTGATACAAAAGCCCGTAATCCACCTGTTCTGGATTGTTGCCCCAATTCAGGTTTTTGTAGTCCCTCTGTTCCAGCAGTCCCTCTGCCTGCAAGTCATCCAAATCAATGAGATAGGGGTTGCCGGCAAAGGAAGAAAACGACTGGTAGGGGGAATCCCCGTAGCTGGTGGGATTCAAGGGCAAAATCTGCCAGCAGGTCTGCTTGGCTTCCTTCAAAAACTGAATAAACTCCCGGGCTGCCTTGCCCATGGTTCCCACTCCGTAGGGGGATGGCAAAGCAGTGACGGGCATTAAAATTCCTGCGGTTCTCATGGTTGACACAACCTTTCCTGTGGTTTTTGTACGCTTTCCCGGGTACATAAGGTGTAGGGAATCACCCCATGGACGGGAGGTGCAGGGGTGCGAAGCTGCTTTAACAGGGTATCCACCCCCTGCTGTGCCAGTGCCTGAGCATCCTGATGCACTGTGGTCAATCTTGGAATGCTGTACTGGGCAGACACAATATCATCATAGCCCACAATAGAAATCTCTCGGGGCACATGCAGTTCCATATCCCGTATGGCACGCATTGCCCCCAGTGCAATCACATCACCCAACGCAAAAATTGCCGTCAGGTCTGGATTGCGTGTCAGCAGGTCTTTGGCTCCCTGATAACCTGCCTCCATGGAGAAGCGGCATGGACGGTACTGCTTCTCCCGGTCAAAGGGTAGATGGTGGGCGTACATTCCATCCTCTATCCCCTGAAGGCGCAAGTGGCTAATCTGTTCCAGAGACAGATTGCCCCCCAGAATCCCAATATGGCTGTGCCCACAGTCTACCAGGTAGTCAATCACGGCTCTGGCTGCCTTTCGGTCATCGGTGGTAAAGCTGGATAAATTCTGGTAGCCCAGTTCCCCTGCGTAGTTGGTTAACAGCACGCAGGGGACAGAAATTTCTCCAAACCCCTTCCGAAAGTGCTCCAAATCCCCTCCCAGAAAGACAATCCCCTTGGGGCGGCGCAGCCGGCACAGCTGCACCGCATACAGCACTTCATTGGCATCTTCGTCCAGATAGGCGGTGTAGATGTCCTCTCCATTGTCACTGAGGCGCATCTGAATCCGCTCCAGAATATCGGCAAACAGGAGATTCTGGGAACCTTTCACCAACACGGCAATGGCAGAACGCCCCTGCATTTTTAGGTGTTTGGCGTTGCTGTTTGGCTCAAATCCCTGCTCCTCCACCACCTGCAAAATGGCACTTCTCGCCTTTTCGCTCACGTCCGGGTGGTTGTTGAGGACACGGGACACGGTGCCAATTCCATATCCGGACAGTCTGGCAATATCTTTGATGGTCACTGCCATAGGACCTCAAACCACCTTTCCTTGCTTTGTTTATCCCTTTACAGCTCCGGCTGCCACACCTTTGATGATGTGTTTCTGACAGCTCAGGTAGAATACCACAACGGGAATCACTGCCAGAATGAGGGCTGCCATAATGGCTCCCATATCCACTCTGCCGAAGCTGCCCTTCATATACTGAATCACAATGGACACGGTTTTATATTTGTTGGTATCCAGTACCAGATAGGGCAACAGGAAGTCATTCCAAATCCACATGGTTTCCAGAATGCCCACAGAAATATAGGTGGGTTTCATAATGGGCAGAACCACGGAGAAAAACATTCTCAGAGGGGAACAGCCGTCAATCAATGCCGCTTCCTCGATTTCAATGGGGATGGACTTCACAAAGCCGCAGAACATAAACACAGCAAGCCCAGCACCAAAGCCCAGATAGATGATGATAATACCCCAGGGAGTATTCAGCCCCAGACGGTCTGCCACCAGAGACAGAGTGAACATCACCATCTGGAAGGGCACTACCATGGAAAAGACACACAGCAGGTAAACCCCTTTGGTGAAGCGGTTTTTCACTCTGGTGATATACCATGCACACATGGAAGTACACACCAAAATCACCAGCACAGAACCGACTGTGATGAACACCGTCCAGCCCACTGCCTCCAAAAGCCCATACTGGTCAATGGCGTTGAGGTAGTTTTCTGTTCCCACAAAGGTTTTATCGGTGGGCAGTGTGAAGGGTTCCAGATTGATATACGCTTTCTTTTTAAAGGAGTTGAATAAGACAATGATGATGGGGAGGATATAGAAAATACAGAGGAAGGTAAAAAGCCCTGTTCCTGCCCAGCTCAGTTTTTCCTTTCGTTTCATTACTGCTGTACCTCCTTAGAGCGTGTCATTCTCAGTTGAATTAGACCAATGCCCACCACAATCAGGAAGAAAATCACTGCCTTAGCCTGTCCGACACCTTCCCAGCCCACTCTGCCGAAGAAGGTCTGATAGATATTCATTGCCATCATTTCAGACAGCTTGGAAGGCTCACCAGCGGTGAGGGACAGGTTCTGGTCAAACAGCTTAAACCCATTGGTGATGGACAGGAAGGTGCAAATGGTAATGGATGGCATCATCATGGGAATGGTGATTTTGAACAGTCTGGTAATCCCATTGGCTCCATCAATGGCGGCTGCCTCGTTCACATCCCCAGGGATGGACTGCAAGCCGGCTATGTAAATAATCATCATATAACCAATCTGCTGCCACGCTACCAGAATCACCAGACCTACAAAGCCATACCATTCATTCAGGGCAAGGGCTTTGCCGTAAGGTGCCAGAATGCCGTTGAAAATCAACTGCCAGATGTAGCCTAATACAATACCGCCAATCAAATTTGGCATAAAAAATACAGTACGGAATAGGTTAGTACCCCGCATATTCTGGGTCAATGCCAGTGCCAGCAAAAAGGCAATCACATTGATGACCACCAGACTGACCACTGCAAACAGAGCAGTATACCAGAAGGAGTGGACAAACATGGCATCCTGTACCGCTTTGATGTAGTTGGAAATACCCACAAATGTGGCGTCCGTCACTGTGGTAAATTCACAGAAGGAAAGCCAAATACCCATAATAAAGGGGATGATAAAACCAATGGCAAAGGCTGCCATGGTGGGAATGACGAAAATAGGCAAATATCGTTTGATACTGCGTTCCACTGGGAACCCCTCCTTTGTAAAAAGAGAATCAATGGGCAGACGGAAGGAATCCGTCCGCCCATCCTGTCAGCGTTTATGGGTGTTTATGCCTTGGCTGCGGCAGCCTCAGTTGCCCAGCCGTCTACAAATGCCTTGACCACAGCGTCCCAGTTGGCGTCAGTCTGATCTGCTGCATAAGTGGTCAGCGCAGAACCAACCCCGTTCTTCCACTCCTCAGAAGGCATAGTGGAGAAGTTCCAGGACACAGGAGTATAGCCGTTTGCTACATACTCGTTTGCCTGATTGACCAGCAGGTTGCTGGATTCCAGATTGCCCTTAAAGGGAATCACAAAGCCCATACCAGCTGCACCGGAAGGCATGGCACCTTCGCCGCCACACATTGCTTTGGTGCCAGTCTCAGAGGTGACACACCAGTACATGAAGTCCAGAGTTGCCTGAATGTCCTCGGGAGCGGCATTCTTATTCACACACCAGTAGTTCTCGGTGCCAGTACACAGACCCTGCTGCTCCTCGCCCTCTGCGCCGATGTAAATGGGCAGAATACCCAGATTTTCGTCACCCAGTTCTGCTACATCGCCATAGGCCCATGTGCCGTTCTGGTAGAACACAGCCTGTTCTGTCACAAACTCTGCCACTGCATCATCTCCGGTTTTGGTGGACAGCAGACCGGGGTCACAGGTGGCGTTGTTGATGTACAGGTCCCAAATCTGGCGATACTGGTCTAAGTAAGTACCCTTGATGGCGTCGGTGTTGTTGATGCCGTCAGCCTTGTATTCATAGTAGATGGGCATGTTGGCAAGGTGGGTTTTGAAACGCCAGTCAGAGGAGCCGTCCATACCAGCAGAGGTGAAAGCACTGAAGCCCAGCTCACCCTTGCGGGCGGTGATGTCCTCTGCCACCTTCTTGAGAGAATCAAAGTTTGTAATATCCTCAGCGGTGTAGCCAGCCTGCTCCAGCAGAGCCTTGTTGTAGATAATGCCGTAGGTCTCCAGCACATAGCCAATCCCAGCCATCTCCTCCCCGTTCATCAGGGCAAAGTCCTCACTGGTCAGCTCCCCGGCAATGGGGGTGCCGGACAGGTCATAGCAGTAGTCCTTCCATGCTGCCAGACCCACAGGACCATTCACCTGGAACAGAGTGGGTGCTTCACTCTTTGCCATATCTGCCTTCAAGGTTGTCTCATACTGACCGGAAGCGGCAGTTTTGACTGTGACAGGTACGCCGGTCTCCTCGGTGTAAACTTTGGCAAGCTCCTGCCACTGGGCATCCTGCTCAGGCTTAAAGTTCAGGAAAAATACAGAGCCACTGGCGGTATCTCCGCCGCCGCTGGTGCTGCCTGTAGTGCTGCCACTGGTGGTTGTGCCGCCGGTGCCGCCGCTACAGCCTGCCAGCAGGGACAGTGCAAGGGTACTGGATAAAGTGAGAGCCATCATCCGTCTTTTCATGTTTCATTCCTCCTGTAAAATATAAGTTCTATTCTCGTCTCATTAAACTGGAAACGTTTCTGGAATCGTTTCCAGTCGTTCCATGAGTTCATTATAGACGCATTGTCAGGAAATTACAAGGGGAATTTTGGGGTAAATCATATTTTTGTCAACTTTGTGTGTTTTGGTTTCTGTTTTTTATGCACTCTTACTAAATCAAGGGGACGAAAAAACCCTGCGGAAACTCCGCAGGGCTATTGTGATTTATGGCACTGTAACAACCGTGCAAATCAGTGGGAAATCTGTTCTCTCCATTGCTGTGCGTGGCTGAGCAGTTCCTGCGCCCCTTCCAGCAGGGCTGGGGTCAGGGCAGTGCCGCCAATCAATCTTGCGATTGCCTCGCTCCGCTCCGGCTCTGCCAGCTGCACCATCTGGGTATAGGTGCGCCCCTCTTTTTCCCCTTTGCTGACGGCAAAATGGCTGTCTGCCATAGCCGCAATCTGGGGCAGATGGGTAACACACAACACCTGTTTGAGCTGTGCCACCTGTGCCATCTTTTCCGCTACTTTCTGGGCTGCTCTGCCGGATACACCAGTATCCACTTCATCAAACACAAGACTCCCCACTTCGTCATCTGCTGCCAGTACATTTTTCAGGGCTAACATCACTCTGGACAACTCGCCGCCAGATGCCACTTTCTGAATGGGTTTCAGCCCCTCGCCCACATTGGCAGACATGAGGAACTGTACCTCGTCCATCCCTGTTTCATCCATGCCCAGTTCCCCACCTTTGGGGGTAAACTCCACCTGAAACTGTACTTTGGGCATATCAAGCTGCCTCAATTCCTCCTGCACACGCCGCTGTAAACTGTCCGCTGCCTGTCTGCGTGCCTGACTGAGTGTCTGTGCCTGCTGCACCAGCTTCTGTTTTTCTGCTGTCAGGGTCTGTTCCAGTCGCTGCATGGTGTCATCTGCTACCTGAATCTGGTCCAGCTCCTGCCTGCACTGGTCTAAATATTGGAGCATCTCCTCTGTGGTGCTGCCGTACTTCTTTTTCAGGCGGTAGAGAATGTCCAGCCGTGTCTCCACCTCATCCAGTTCGTTGGAGTTCAAATCCACACTGCGCTCCACATCACGCACCGCCTCTGCAATCTCGTCCGCTGCCTCCTGAATGGCTCGCAGCTTGTCCGCCAGCTCCTTCAGGTCGGTGCTCACATCAGATAAGCTGTCCAGACTGCCCACCGCATCGGCAAGGAGGGCACACGCCCCCTGCCGTGTCTCATCACCGCTGAGGGCAAAGTCTGCACCCTGCACCCCCTGCATCAATCTGCCAGCACTGCGCAATAAAGTACGCCTTGCCTCCAGTTCTTCCTCCTCCCCTGCCTTCAAATCTGCCCGTTCCAGTTCGCCAATTTGATAGGTCAGAGTGTCAATCCGCCGCACTCGTTCCGCCTCGTTCATTTGCAGGGAGGCAATCTTCCGCCGCAGACCTGTGACCACATGATACTGTGCTCTGTACGGCTCCAACAACGGTTGATGGTGCCCAAACCCGTCCAGATAGCCCAGATGGGTGGCTGCATCCAACAGCTGCTGCCCGTCGTGCTGCCCGTGGATGTTCAAAAGGTGTCTGCCCAGTTCCCGCAGCTGTGCCACCGTCACCGGCTTTCCATTGACCCGGCACAGGTTGCGCCCGTCCCCCTGAATTTCACGCTGAAGCTGTAATTCCCCAATTTCCTGAGAAATCTGGTACTGTTCCAGCAGAGGCAATTTTGGAAGCTGGGTAAACACTGCCCACACTCTGGCAGATTTTGCACCAGTGCGAATGAGCTCCCGACTGGTGCGCTCCCCCAGCACTGCCCCAATGGAGTCAATGATAATGGATTTTCCCGCTCCTGTCTCGCCGGTCAGTACATTAAAGCCAGCCTCAAAGCGGATGTCTGCACTTTCGATGAGTGCAATGTTTTCGATATGAAGTAAGGACAGCAACCCAATTAACCTCCCTGTCCATATGCGTTTGCGTTACTTTGATATGGAACTTGTATTTTGTGTTGTTTCTTCTGAGACCTCATAAACCTCTCTGTCCATATGTTTCGTAGTCAAGTACGGCTGTACTGCCTGTTTCTGTCAGTGTCTCTTCTGAGACCTCATAAAACTCCCTGTCCATGTGCGTTTGCGTTACTTTGGTAAAGTCTGTGTGTTAATGTAGTAACTTGTGGATTTCGTCAATGAATTCCATAGCGCATTTGTTGTCCCGCATAATGAGAATCCCTGCGTCATCCCCTGCCAGACTGCACACCATACCGGGGATGTGCATTCCATCCAGGGCAGAACATGCCGCTGAGGCAAGCCCGGGCATGGTGCGCACCACTACAATGTTTTGTGCCAAATCCACTGAGGTTACGCCCTCTTTGAAAATGGTTTTCAGTCTGGCATCCAAGTCCACCTGCCCTTTCTGGCTGGAACTGGAATATCGGTAGCCGCCGTTGACCAGCTCTTTCACCAGCCGCAGTTCTTTGATGTCTCTGGATATGGTGGCCTGTGTACAGTCAATGCCACGTTTTTTCAACTCGTCCAGAAGCTGCTCCTGCGTCTCCACATCTACTGTACGGATGATGTTCAAAATTTCTGTCTGTCGTGCTCTCTTCATAGGTGACTACCTCCTAACTTCTCATGGATTCTCTGGTAAAAGCTGCGCCCGGTCAGCCGCACCAGCTTTGTGGTTTTCTCTGCTCTGACAATCTCCACCCGCTCATGGCTGCCCAGTCGGATGGCTTTCCCCCCGTCAATGGACAGGAATATGGTTTTGCGGTTGCCCTTGGGGAGACGCACTGTCAACTTCCGGTTGGCATCCAGCACCATGGCCCGTACTGCCAACTGGTGGGCACACACCGGCGTGACCACCAGCCCCTGAGAGGTGGGTTCCACAATGGGTCCCCCTGCGGACATGGAATAGGCAGTGGAGCCGGTGGGGGTGGCTATGATGACCCCATCCCCTGTGACCTGCTGGCATAGTGCCTGATCTGCCCACACCTCCAATTCACTGACCCTCGCCATAGAACCTTTGGAAAAGACAGCGTCATTGAGTGCAATTTCCTCATGAATGAGCCGCTCCCCACGGTATACCCTCACTTGGAGCATCATCCGCTCCTCTAAGGTATACTGGTTACGGGAAATGGCAGTCAGTAATGGCAGTTCGTTCCGCTCCAGCTCTGCCATAAACCCCACACTGCCCAGATTTACCCCCAAAATAGGAATATCCTGCTCCAGCACGTCACGGGCTGCATGTAAAATGGTGCCATCTCCCCCAAAACACAACATCATATTTGCGCCTTTCAACGCCTGTTCCAGTGGGGGTAACTTCAAATAGGGCGGCACATCCAGCCGTTCCCCTTTTTTTGGGGTGAAGGGCAGGCACAAAATCGCCTCTACACCGGATTTATCCAAAATCCGCTTTGCCTCCAGCCCTGCCCGTAATCCCTTGTCCCGATAGGGGTTGGAGCTGAGTACCACCCTCATACCGTTCCCCCTTCCAAGGTACTGTGAGACTGTGCCACCAGTGCAGACAAGTCCCCTGTATAGGGGGGACAGTCCCCTGCTTTCAGATAGCCCAGATACTCTATATTCCCCTCCGGTCCACGGATGGGAGAAAAGGTGATATCCTGCACCCCAAAACCGGCATTGGCTGCATGCACCAGAAACTGTTCCAGCACTTCCAGATGGACAGCCGGGTCACGGACCACCCCTTTTTTGCCTACTTTATCCTTGCCTGCCTCAAACTGGGGCTTAATGAGACACACCGCCTCGCCGCCTTCTGCCATCAGGGGGCGCAGAGGGGGCAAAATCAGATTTAGGGAAATGAATGCCACATCCACCGAAAAAAAGTTCAGTTTTTGAGGAATTTGCTCCTCTGTCAGATAACGGGCGTTGGTGCCCTCCATACATTTGACCTGTGGATGGATTCTCAGCTTGTAGGCAAGCTGATTGTGTCCCACATCCACTGCGTAGACATAACTTGCTCCGTTTTGGAGCATACAGTCGGTAAAGCCGCCAGTGGATGCCCCAATATCGGCACACACCGCACCTTCCAGAGAAATCCCCCACAGTTCCATGGCTTTTTCCAGCTTCAATCCACCACGGCTCACATATTTCAGGGTTTTTCCCCGTACCTCAATCTGCTGTTCCGGCTGTACTGGCGTACCTGCCTTGTCCACCTTCTGCCCGTTTACATACACAATCCCAGACATAATGATAGCCTGTGCCTTCTGGCGGCTCTCCACCAGACCACGTTCCACCATTGCCACGTCCAGCCGCACCTTACTGCCCACGGCTGACCACCTCCTTTGCCTTCTGCACCAGTCCCTGTGCATCCAGCATCAAATCTTGTTTCAATTTTGCCACCGAACCGTGGGTCACAAATCGCTCGGTACAGTTGACCAGAGCTGTTTTTGCTTTGACTCCTGCCTGTTCCAGTGCCGCTAAGGCACGCACTCCGACGCTCCCCTGCTGGGCACACTCCTCCGCCATGAGGAAATATCCTGTTTTCCCCACCGACTGCACCAACAAAGTACAATCCAACGGGGTGATGACATTCCATTTTAAAATTTCTGCCTCAATGCCCTGCTGGTGAAGCAGTTCTGCCGCTGCCAGTACCTCATTGACTTCCATGCCGTAGGTACCAATGGTCAGATGGCTTCCCTGCCGCAGTACCACACAGGGTTCCTGGCTGTGGTCCTCCTGATAGGCTCCCTCACCCCCTCTGGGGTAACGGATGGCACTGGGTCTGGTTCTGTCCTCCACTGCCCGTTTCACCATACTTCGCAACTCTGCAAAACTGGCTGGAGCATAGACTTTCATATAGGGTATCGTGTCCAAATACGACACATCAAACACGCCGTGGTGGGTTTCTCCATCGTCCCCCACCAGTCCTGCCCTGTCCACACCAAACACCACCGGCAGATGTTCCAATGCTACATCGTGGAGCAGCATATCATAGCTGCGCTGTAAAAACGTGGAGTACACCGCAAATACTGGAATCACACCCTGTTTGGCAAGCCCTGCTGCCATAGAGACGGCACAGCCCTCCGCAATGCCCACATCAAAAAAGCGATTGGGGAACCGTTTGGCAAAGGGAACCAGCCCTGTTCCGCTGACCATAGCGGCGGTGAGGGCACAAATTTTGTCGTTTTGTTCTGCCAGTTCACACAGGGTTTCCCCAAATACGGCAGAAAAATTCTGCCCAGATGGTTTCCGCGGTTTTCCCGTCTTGGGGTCAAAGGGAGATACCCCATGAAAGGCATCTGGGTTTTCCTGTGCTGGTAAATATCCTTTTCCCTTTTGGGTGCGTACATGGAGCAACACCGGCTCCCGCAGGCTGGCTGCATAGCCCAGACTTTCGGTGAGCTGGTGCAGGTCATGCCCGTCCACCGGTCCCAAATAGGTAAAGCCCATGTTTTCAAACATACTGCATGGTAAAATACTCTGCTTCAACGCCTTTTTCAAACTGTGGGTGATGGCATAAATGCCCCGCCCCAGTCCGAATTTGTGCATGAATTTCCGGTAGTTCTGCTTGAATTTCAGATATTTTGGGTTCATCCGCTGCTTGGACAGAAGCTGTGCCACGCCGCCCACGTTGGGGGTGATGGACATGCCGTTGTCATTGAGAATCACCAAAAGCTGTTCCTTTCGGAAGCCGCCGTTGGACAACCCCTCATAGGCAAGCCCCCCAGTCAATGCCCCATCGCCAATGAGAGCAATCACCCGGTAGTCCTCCAGTTGCAAAGAGCGTGCCTGTGCCATCCCTGCCGCCACTGCCACCGAGTTGGAGGCGTGCCCAGCAATAAACGCATCATGGACACTTTCTGAGGGTTTGGGAAACCCTGCAATCCCCCCATACTGCCGCAGGGTTTTCATGTCCTGCCAGCGACCGGTGAGCATTTTGTGGACGTAGCTCTGGTGTCCCACATCAAACACCAGCCTGTCATATCGGGTATCAAATACCCGATGAAGGGCAACCGTCAGCTCCACTACCCCTAAATTGGGGGAGAGGTGCCCCCCTGTCTGGGACACAGACTCCACCAGACTGCTGCGCAGTTCCTGACACAGCACCTCTAACTCCTGGTCACTTTTCCCAGAGAGCAGCGGTTCATATTTTCTTGTCTCTTGCCCGTCTGACACTCTGCATCCCCCGTTTCTTTCCTCATATCATAAAAGTACAGTTCTTCAGAGAGCGGCGGTTTATCGTCTTCTGCCCGTCTGACACGCTGCATCCCCAGTTTCTTCACTCATAAAAGTATGGTTCCTGCCAGTCCCACTGCAATACCCAAAATGGCACCCATCACCACCTGAAGGGGTGTATGCCCCAAAAGCTCCTTTAAGCCCTCCTCCATCATGGTGGGGGACAGCTCATCCAGATGCTTCATCATGTAGTTTAACACCTTCGCCTGTTCTCCGGCTGCCCTGCGCACATTACAGGCATCGTACATCACCACCAGAGACACCACCACCGCCAGCGCAAATTCCGGGCTGTGCAGACCGCACTGTACCCCAATGGCAGTGGTGGCTGCACACACAAAGGCGGAGTGAGAACTGGGCATGCCACCGCTGCCCACCAGTCGTTTCCAGTCCAGCTCCCTTGTGGTAATCAAATTGGTCAGGGTTTTCAATACCTGTGCCAGAAACCACCCAATCACTGCCAAACTTAAGGTGAGATTTCCACCCAAAAAGCCTCTCATCCGGTCTGCCTCCTCTCTCTAACCTATTATTTAATGGGTAATAGGTAGTAGGTGATAGGTAGTAGGTAATAGGTAGTAGGTAATAGGTAGTAGGTAGCGAGACTACAATTACCTGTTAATTATTACCTGCTAATTATTACCTGCTAATTATTACCTGTTAATTATTACCTGCTAATTATTACCTGCTAATTATTACCTGTTAATTATTACCTGTTAATTATTACCTGTTAATTATTACCTGTTAACTATTACCTGTTAACTATTACCTGTTAACTATTACCTGTTAATTATTACCTGTTAATTATTACCTATCAATTATCACCCACTCTCAATGGGTGCGCTGTGCCATCTGCTGGGCAATGGTGACAAGGCAATCCCTGTTTTGGAACATCGCCAAAGCCTCCACCGCCTCCTGTGTCAACTGTTGGACCAGTGCACGGCATTCCTCCAGCCCCAAAAGTCCCACAAAGGTGGACTTGTCGTTTGCCACATCAGAACCCACCGGCTTTCCCAGTGCCTCACTGGTGCTGACCACGTCCAAAATATCATCCTGTATCTGAAATGCCCTGCCCAAACACTGGGCATAGTGTGCCACTGCCTGCCGCTGGGCTTGGCTGCCACCTGCACCAATACACCCCAGTTCGGCTGCCGCCTGAATCAGTGCCCCTGTTTTCAGGCTCTGTAACGTCTCCAGTTCCTGACGGCTCAGGGCGTGCCCCTCCCCGTCCATGTCCAAAACCTGTCCACCCACCATACCAGCATAGCCGGCACACTTTGCAAGGCACTGCACTGCCTGTACTATCCGCTCCGGCAGTAATTCTGCCTCAGAAAGACTTTCAAACGCACCGGTCAACAGGGCATCCCCTGCCAGCACTGCCATTGCCTCCCCAAAGACCTTATGGCTGGTGGGTTTTCCTCGCCGCAAATCGTCATCATCCATACAGGGCAAGTCATCATGAATGAGGGAGTAGGTGTGTACCATCTCCACTCCACAGGCAAAGGGGAGCACCTGCTCCGCCTTGCCGCCGCACATCTCGCACACCGCAAGGGTCAACACCGGTCTCAGCCGCTTTCCTCCTGCCAGCAGAGAGTAGTTCATTGCCTCAATGAGACTGCCATAGGCAGGTTTTTGGGACAGATGGGTTTTCAGATAGTCCTCCACCATGACACGGTAGCGTTCCAGTTGCTCCATGTCTCATTCCTCCCTCTGGAATGGCTGTGCCTGTGGGGTGCCGTCTGCTCCAGCGGTCAACAGCGTCACTTTCTGTTCTGCCTCATCCAGCATGGTATTGCACACACGCAAAATGGAAGCCCCCTCCTCAAAGAGGCTCATGGCCTGTTCCAGAGGGGCATCCCCCCGCTCCAACAGACCTACGATTTCTTCCAGCCTGCGCATGGACTGCTCAAACGTCTGATGCTCCGCCATTGTGGTTTCCTCCTTCGATTCAAAAACAAATGTTCCTTGTAAATTTTAATCCTGCACCTGACAGTCCACTTGACCATCCGATAGGCGCAAGGTAAAGGGCATTCCCTTCTCCACCTGTGAAACACGGCTGAGAATTTCACCCTGTTCTGTCTGGGCAATGGCATAGCCACGCCCCAGCACTTTCAGAGGGCTGATGGCGTCCAGCGTGGCTGCCAATCTGGTCAGCCGCTGGCGGTTGCGCTGCATGGTCAAACCCATGCCCCCCTCCAGTCGCTTCTGCTGGTGCTCCAACAGCACCCATTTATCCTGAAAATAGGCTTTGGGGTCGGTGAGTACTCGTCTTGTGCCCAAAAGGTGCATCTTCTGGCGGTTCTGGTTCACCATTCCCACAAACGCCTGTTCCATTCTCACCTGCAATGGGTGGAGCCGCTGCCCACCGATGGACAGCCGCCGCCGGATTGCCTGTTCCATCCGTACCCCCAACTGGGTCAGATACTGTCTGCACTCGTTCTGGTCTGGCACACACAGTTCCGCCGCATTGGACGGAGTGGAAGCCCGACGGTCTGCCACCAAGTCGGAGAGTGCCACATCCGGTTCGTGCCCCACTGCGGAAATGGTTGGAATTTGGGAGCGGTGGATGGCATATGCCACCACTTCCTCATTGAATGCCCACAAGTCCTCTAAGGAGCCGCCGCCACGTCCTACAATCAGCAAATCTGCCACTTGATGGCGGTTTGCCCAGCCAATGGCAGCGGCAATTTCATTGGCTGCCCCCTGTCCCTGCACTCGGACAGGCACCACAAATACCTCTGTCATGGGCCATCTGGTGTTGAGAATCCGTATCATATCCCGCACCGCTGCCCCACTGGGGGAGGTAATCAGTGCCACCCGTCTGGGTATTCTGGGCAGGGGCTGTTTGTGTCTTGAATCAAACAATCCCTGCTGGCGCAGCCGTTCTTTGAGCTGCTCATATGCCAGATACAAATCCCCTATGCCGTCTGGTTCCATTTTTTCACAGTAGAGCTGGTATTGCCCATCCCGTGGATAGACGGTCACACGTCCGGTACACACCACCTGCATTCCATTTTCCGGGCGAAACCGCAGGAACTTGGCTTCCCGAAGAAACATGACCCCTTTTAGGGCACTTTCCCCATCTTTCAGGGTGAAATAGTGGTGCCCGGGACCATAGACCTTGTGATTGGATAACTCCCCCTGCACCGTTACCGCTGACATCATCCGGTCACGGTCCAGCATACTTTTGATGTACTGCGCCACCTGTGTGGGGGTGAGCTTTGTGTTGCCCCATGTACTCACAACCTGACCTCCTTTTGAGGGAATAAACCCAAAACCTTACAAAATCCCGTCTTTTTGGGCTGCTCGGTGGGTTAAAATGGCAATCCCCATGGCGTTATCCGTAGAAAATTCCGGCTTTGCAAACACGGCTCCCAGCTTTGCAAATTCCCCCCTGAGATGGGAGTTGGATGCCACACCGCCGGAACACAAAATTTCCAGATTGGGATAGCGGCTCAGTGCCGCCTGTGTGGCTCTCAACACCACATCACTGACGGTATCCAGCACAAACCACGCCATATTCTCCGGTGCTTCCCCTTTGGCTGCCATTTCCTTGACCTTATTTTCCATACCAGACAGGGAGAAGGTCAACTCATGCAGTTTGACTTTGAACTTGCTTCTTTGGGTTGCCTGCTGGCTCAGTGTGTCGATGGCTTTTCCAGCCGGAAAAGCACAGCCCAGCAAAACGCCGGTACGGTCAATCAGCTGCCCTGCGGAAATATCCTGCGTGCCACCTAAAATCTGTTCATCCACCGTCACTCCATCCTCATTGGGTGTGACCAGTAACAGCTCTGTGGTGCCGCCGGACAAATGCCACGCCAAAAATGGCTTTGAGAGCAAATCCAGCCGACCTGCCGACCATGCCGCCGCCGCAATGTGCCCCTGTTGATGGGAAAAGGCATAGAAGGGAATGTGCTCCACCTGAGAAAGCACCTGCGCCTGACTGGTGCCAGCCAGAAAACAGGGCATGTAGGAGCCTTCCACCGCTCTGGGTCTGGTGCTTGCCCCCACTGCCACCGGCTTTTCCCCGGAAAATCCGGCTGCCAACGTGGGGAGCTGCTTCACATGCTGAAACAGGGCGTCACTTTGCCGCAATCCCAGTTCTCCTTTCCGCACCTCTAACAGACGGCTGTGGTTTTCTCCCTGCTGCCCATCGAACTGAGCCACTGAAGTGGTATAGTTACTGGTATCAAAGCCCAGTACCACCATGGCTCACTCCTCCTCTGTTGTCTTTTCTGGCTTGGGTGGGGTGTCCTGAAACTCGGTACGGACAAAAGTACCCAGAATACCGTTGACAAAGGACACGACTTCTTTTGGCTCGTACTCCTTGCACAGCTCCACTGCTGCGTTGATGGCTGCCGCATTGGGCACATCTGGCAGATAGAGAATTTCATACATGGCAGTACGCATAATCGCCGCTGCCATTCTGGGGATACGCTCAAAAGACCAGCCCACTGCATACTTTGCGATATATTCATCCAGTTCTGGTCCGTGGACAAAGACACCTTTTACCAGATTGCGGATATAGGTCTCCTGTTTTGCGTTGGGATACTGCCCATATAGACCCAGTTCCTCGCTTAATTCGTGAAAACGCTCCTTATTCAGCTCCTGTTCCAGCACAGTATCCACCTTTTCTGTACCAAAACCCAGAGAAAAAATCATATGGACGGCAATGTGTCTTGCGTCGCTTCTTGTCATGTTCCAATTCCTCCTATGTAGTCTTTCCACTCATACTCCCTATTATATACATGAATATGCAAAATGAAAACCCCCAAAATTCATTTTTTTCCGTTCTGCCTCACCAGAAAAAAAGGAAGAACAGAGACAAATGTCTCTGCTCTCCCTCTTTTTGGGTGGAATATCATTCCATTTTTGTGTTTACAGATAAAATCTGTGATTGCCAATGGTGGCAATACAGGTGCGGTTACGGGATGCCCAACTGCTGTTGGCAGAATCGAAATACATGGCGTTTCGTACTTCCTCCACCACACCGCCATCCAGCACCAGTTTGGCTGCAATGATGCTCATGGTACTGGGGTTGCAGTTTTGAATGGCTCCAGTATAGTAGGTGGTAAACTGGTTTTTCTGTGCCAGTACTCCCTCAATGCTGTTGGGGAAAATGGGGCTTGCCACACGGTTGAGCACCACATTGCCCACTGCCATCTGTCCCTCGAGAGACTGGTTGCCGCTCTCGGAGTAAATCACTCTTGAGAGCCAGTACATCGCCTCACTGTCATAATACTGACTGCCAGACTGGATGGTTCCGCTGCCAGCGGTGAGGATTTTTCCCCCAGTGGCTGGGTCGGTGGTCACATTGGCACCAAATGCCTTTGCAATCACGCCCATGGGAACAGCCACCCGACCATCTCTCATCTGTACTCCATCTGCTACATACAGATAGCGGTCATTTGCCACTACATATTGCTGTCCAACCTTGGCGGTCAGGTGCAGTGCAGTACCCTGCACTGTGACGGTCTGGCTTCCTGCATCCCATACAGCGGTGGAACCAGATACCAGACGTTCCGCCATAGGTACCAAAGGCACATAAGTCGTTTCGTTGTACTGAATGGCTCCCGTCTCAGCTGCACTGACCTGTGTGGTAGCAGCGACGCTCTGTGCCTGTGTCTCTGCGCCTTTGGTCTCATCGACTGCGACCTCTGCCACCTCTGTGTCTGTGAGCTCCTCCTGACCCAAATCAAATGCCTTGGTTCCTGCTACCGCAGATACCATTGCCACCTGACTTTGTACCTGTTGTTCAGATTGCTCCTGCAACTGCTCTGTTGCGGTGGAATCCTCCACGCCAGCTCCCATCAGAAGAAGGACGGTAAAGCTGCCCAGCACCAGCGAAAACAGCTTTCGTGTCATTGTATCACTCCTATTGGTTACAAATTATGTCAACTTCTGTGACACCAAAAGCAACGTCTGTTACTTTTGTTACCACATTGTAACTAATATCCCTGCCGATTACAAGGGCAATTTTCACTATATTTTCCTGTGCTCCTTTAGCCACTTTTTACGAAATGTGCAAAACGGCAGTGATTTTTCCTGTTCTTTTTCCATTTATTTCCTCTTGTGCACACATTTTTCCTCTTTTCTGTCCGATTCTTTCCTATCTTTTTCTGAATTAGAGCTTGCATTCTGTTTTAAAGTATGCTATAGTATGGGAGGACTGAGATGCAGGTGTAGTTCAATGGCAGAATGTCAGCTTCCCAAGCTGAACACGGGGGTTCGATTCCCCTCACCTGCTCCAGCGGTAAGTCCTTTTCAAAAATTCCTGAGTTTCCTTGTACAGCGAGGGGATTCAGGAATTTTTACATCTACCCACCCTTCCTTATATAATAAGGTATCCCCCATTGCCCACATCCCTGCACAAACGGGATGTGGGCATTTTTTATGTCACCTGTTCCAGTACCGCCAACAGCATGGTATTCACTTCCTCTCTGGTGACATAGCTTCTGGGGCGTGTGCCGTCGGTAAACCCTGCCTGTGCCGCTCTGGAACACACCTGTGACTGGACTGCCCAGTCACTGGCTGGCTTTGCTGCCCTGCTTGCCTCCACTTCTGCCAGCACTTCCAGAACCAGTGCTTTCACTTCCTCTTTTGTCATGTCCACTTCTCCTTTCAATCTCTGGTTGACCTCTGTTGCAATCTGCCCATGTCGCTGATAGAGCCAGTCCCCTGGGCAGGCTTTGGCTGCAAACCACCGGTGAACGGTCATGTTCTGTTGGTCGGTCTGCCCAATCAGGTTTTTATCCCCTTTCCATTTTAATTCTGGGATATGGTTTCTCTGGCAGATGTCCACCAGTAAATCAATCAAAGCAGAATAGGCTGCATCGGTGACGGCGTAGGGATGTGTTGCGTCACTGGACACCTCAATGGTGATGGCTCGATGGTCGTTGCTGCTGGAGGAGGAGCACCAGGAGCGGTCTGTCTCCGGCACACACAGCCCAATGCTGCCATCTTTCCCTACCACATAGTGACAGGATGCCCCGTTGGTTGGGCTGTAGGTGGTGATGTGGCTCATGTTCAACAACTGTTGTGCAGTACACTGCCCAGCGGTACAGTGAATGGTGATGGTGTCGATTTTGTGGTTTCTGGGGCTGGTGCGATTGGGGGAAATTCTGGTACAGGTGACGAGACTACTGTTTCCCATTGCCCTGTTCCTCCTCCATGACCAAATCCCCTGCACTTTCCAGGGCACTTTCCCCCACTGCCAGCAGCTTAAAAAGCCAACTGGGAACAGGTGCGCCCAGTTCCACTGCATTTTCCACAATACTGCCCAGCTCTGTGATGATGTACCAGCACAGCACAATGGGGCAAAGCATTCCAGAATAGGCAATGGGGAGCTGAATGGCAGGAATTTTGGTCAATACCGTGCTGATGAGTAAATCCGCACCCCCAGACACCATGACCACAATCACCATCCCTGTCTTGTGCCAGATGCCCTCTCTGGCAGTGCTGGATGCCCACTGCCCTTTACTGGCTGCTGCCATGGTGCCAGACAGGTAATCCAGCATCATACAGGCAAGCCAGCCTAAAACCAGCCATCCAAACCAGCCCCAAAAACCAGTCAACGCCCCCACCACAGCGGCAATTCCAAGTTTTAATCCATTCAAATGTTCCATACATTCACATCCTTTGCATTTGCTCCATAACAAGGTTTTACGCCTCCCTCTACGGCAAACCGCAGCCAGTCAAAGAGGGGAATAAACAGAAAACATAACACAAACCATAAGAGGGCAAATTGTGGGCAAACCTGTCCCCAAAGATTCCCCCACAGGTGGGAGTAGTCCCAAATGTCCATCCCAAACAGCAGATTTGCCACACATCCCACCACCAGTTCTGCCCCTGTCACCAGCAGGGCACAGGCTGCCGCCTGCAACCAGAGCGGCACACTCCAGGGAAGCTGTGCCCCACACCGTTCCACAGGGATGGTCAATACAATGGCTAACACCAGCATAACCCACGAAATTCGCTGGGGGTTGCCTGTGGCGTACTTATACGCCACCTCTAACAGAAAATACACCGTACCACCAAAAAACCACAGCAGCACAGACAACACCAAATCGCCACGATTTTTCATATAACATCCTCCTTGACTGGAATTTCATGTTTCAACATAGCAGAAATCCAAATGAACCGCACAAATTCAGAGTTATATCTCATGAAAAACCCTCCTTGACTGGAATTTCATGTTTCAACATAGCAGAAATCCAAATGAACCGCACAAATTCAGAGTGATATCTCATGAAAAACCCTCCTTGATTGGAATTTCATGTTTCAACATAGCAGAAATCCAAATGAACCGCACAAATTCAGAGTTGTATCTCATGAAAAACCCTCCTTGATTGGAATTTCATGTTTCAGCACCGTGGACACCCCAGCCGGCACATAGACACTGGCACTGGAGAGCACCTGCCCCTCTTGATTCAACAGCTCCACCTTGTTGACCTCTAACCCATTGGGAACTAGATATTTCACTACGGCGGCGGTGCCGCTGACCTCCTGTTCCAGCTCCGTCACCACTGTGGAGCCATTCAGTCTGGCACTATGTACCACATTTGCCACAAACCCTGCGGTCTGTTCCAGCATGGTGGTTGTGATAGAAGGAATCTGGCTCATTTTCACCACCTCTTTCCCGTCTAATTTTGCAAAAGGGACCTGTCCCAGTCCCCAGCCACCCAATGCCATTTGATAACAGCGCACTGGTTCATCACTGGCAAACGAGGTCTCACCCAGTCTCCAATATCCCAACCCATAGTGATAGATTCTCTGGTGCTGCTGGATTTCCTCATTCATGTGGATGCCCCTGCGCACCAGTGGCATATTCCGATAGATAATGTGGGCAGGCTTGGCAGTTTCTATGGTGTAGGCTGCCTCTATGGCGTAGGGCTGATCCTCCATACTGTATTCCACCAGAATGGAATAGGCGTTGTAGTCAATTTCCAGTTTCCATCTGCCCACCCCAATCAGTTCATCCAGTTTTCGGCGGAGAAATGGCAGAGTAAAGGGGAGACGGAAAGACAGGCGGTTTAAAATTCTGGTACGCCGAAAGTCCAAACTCTCTTGTGTTACATCTGGCACCAGATGAAAAATCTGCTCCCACTGCTGGATGGACTGCTCCCCCATGGTCTGTACAAACAAATCTGCTTTCCCTGTGCTCACACTCTGCGCCAGTGCCTGCAACTGGGTCTCCTCAATGCCCAAAATGGTGTCATATTCTGCGATGTTCTGATACCAGAACGGTACCAGTGTTTTCAACTGGTAATCCAATTCAAGAGGATTCAACCAACTGCACCTCCCTTAAAACAGGCAGCTGCTGGACACTGCCACTCTGTTCCAAGTGTAAATCCTCCTGTGCCCCGTTTATGGTCACATTGGGCACATTCACCACGCCGGTGGTGGTCATAAGTGCAGCAATCACCTGCGCCCGATAGAGGGACAGAGCATATCCCACTGCCGACTGGCTCACCGGCTTTGCCCAGTTCTGGCGCAGGTCGGACAGAAAGCCCTCCATTTTCTCGGTTGCCAAGGGCTGAATCTGCCCTATGGTGTACCCTGCTGCCAGTGTAACCGTGGCACAGATGGTCACTTCCACGGTCTGTGGGGTGGCAATGGTC
The DNA here is from genome assembly GCA_944385095.1 of uncultured Oscillospiraceae bacterium. GTDB lineage: Bacteria > Bacillota > Clostridia > Oscillospirales > Oscillospiraceae > Lawsonibacter. The sequence goes on along the minus strand of CALWVS010000006.1, from coordinate 3,127 downwards.
ACTTGTGCCCCAATGGGGGCAAGCCCCAGCCCCTGCCCCTGATTCACCGTTGGGTCAATGGCAGTCTGCACTGTTTCGATGAGCTCCGGGGAAGCGGGCAGAAAATCTGACCCCACAATGGAGCACTTCACCGTGCCGCCTCCCTGCCATGTGGGGTACACCTGCACCCCACCCACGCCATCTATGGCAGAAATATTTGCCCGATAGTCTGCAATATTTCCCCCGAATGGCTTCTGATTCAATGCCAGAATCAGCCGCTCCCGCAGCTGCTCATCGGTTTCTGTGTCATCTCCCGGGATGAGAATGTCTGTCACCTGAGCAGAGCGCAGCCCACTGACCACATCAATGGGCAGCAGTACCCCGGTATATTGGTTGCCTACCGTGCCGGCAGTTTCTGCGGTCAGCTCATAGCCCTCCTGCCGCTGTCCTGTCACCACAAAATTGATGGCTTCTGTGCCGTTGGCAGTGGAAAATCTGGTTCCCAGCGGCACAGGCGCATCGAAAAGCCCCAGCCGTACCGCCTTTGAGGCTGGATAGCGAGTAATCCCACCCAAAATAGACAGCAAATCCAAATCCTCTCCCACCGCTGTCTGAACAAAGGCACTCTGCCGCACCTGTTCCAAGGTGAGATAGAACCCCTCCAGTGCCCAGGCGGCAGGGCTGAGGGCTGTGACAATGGGTGAGGTGTCCCGTTTGTCATAGCAGTTTGGAACCATCTGGAGCATCTCCCCCAAAATGGTGGCATGTGTTTTCAATGGTGTGTCCCTCCTCTCTCTTATCTCATTTCATTCAGTTCCAACTGGGTACGGGTGTCTCCATAGATGGTATGGACCGTCAAAGACACCCCAACGGTATCCCCCTCCCCAGTGCAGGTCAGGTCTGAAATTCCCAAAATCCGGTCATCCTGCAACAGGGCATCCCGTATTCGGTTGGGAAGCTGTGCCATTGCATATGCCCTGTCCTGTCCCAGTAAGTCCTCCAACTGAATCCCAGAGGATGGGGCATAGATGGGATAGCGGTACCGCTCCACATGGAATAAAATTTCAATCGCCTGTCGGACTGCTTCTATGCCGTCTGTGGTCCCCTCCAGCCGCTGGGTGTTGGGGTTGATGTGAAAGGTCAGTGAGGGCTGAAGCTGGCTGGCAGTTTCTTCCGTCAGCAAAGAGCCCTGTGGCAGTGTTGGCAAAGCCATCGCCTCCTTTTATTCATACAGTCTTGAGAGAATGAGGAATCGCTGTCCCCTCTCCACCTGCAACAACAGCACTCTGTCCCCTACCTGCAAGCCACGATTGAGAATCAGGTAGCCGTCCTCTATGGGCAGTTCCTGCCCATGTTCCTGACAGATGATGTGGGACAGCTCGGTGGAACAGCTTCCTCCGCCGGTGTAGGTGTCTGAAATGGTGTGGGTGTGGGTTACAATGGGAATTTTCTTTTCCACCACCCCTTCTGTCAGGTAGAGCATGGACTGTTCTATCTCTGGCATGGCTGGATGGATGGAAATTTTGAGGGGATTTGTGGCAGTGACCTTTCCCATCTGAAATTGGGTGGGCTGGCTTGCCTCTTGGGTACGCAGTGCCACTTCCTGTATCACTTCCAGTAGTTCCATAAATAAACTACTCCTTTCCGGTCACATAAAAATCAAGTTTCATGAGATGCACACCGCCGGAAAACTGGTGTACCACCTGTTCCAATGTCACATATTGGTGCAGATTCATGTCCCCCAGATTGGGAATATCTATCCAAATGGTCTGCCCTGCCTGTAAGCCCACCATCCCCAGTGCAGTGAGGCGCACCTGACGCAGCCGACGGTTATATTGTGCCAACAGGGCATCTGCCTGCTGGGTCATCTGGGCATCGTTGACCTCCTGGGTCACGGTCTGATAGAGGCGCAGGGTACCCCACTTGGTTTGGGTGTCCCCATTTTCTTTCATCACCTCTACCATACTCCCATCCCTGTCTTTTCTTGCCACTACAATTTGATTAAATGTCTGCTGGTCTATGTCTGTGGTATAGGTGTAGTCCAAAATAGAACCTGTGCCCAGAGACTGGGGAAACATCCAGTCCTTTGCCCGATGGAGACAAAGTCCCTGTGGGCTGTCTGTCAAAACATAGCCCTCTCCGGTGTGCTGCTCCGTCTCCTGCAATGCCCCTTCCAGCAGGGTAAGGCAATTCTGGTTCCATGACACCAGAGAGGGAAACACATACCCTGTACTCTGTAACTCCCCCAGTTTGAGCTGCATATCCTTCCCAATTTCTGCAATCATGTCGCTGGCAGTGCGGTTGTAAAACAGGTAGGAGCTTTTGGCGTTGAGATAGCGTATCTGGTCATAACAGAGAGTGGTAATGATGGCATTGTGGTCCCGATACTTGGTAAACACCCAGCCCAGAAACAGCACCTGCCCATCCACACTCAGCCGCACCTTATCCCCCTCTACATAGGAGATGTGGTTTGCTACTAGAAGAAATTCCAGCGTACCCGCCTTTCCCCGTCTGCTAGAGGTCAACAAAATCTCTTGCACACAGGGAGCAATGTCCCAGATTTGCCCAGTGGTGCGGTTTTCCAACAGCAGTTCTATGGTCATCCTGTCACCACCTGTAAGCTGGATTTTGCCATCCATCCCAGTGGTCCCCCTGTGGTGGTGGTCACATGGATAGGAGCGGCTCGGGCAGGGTCTACCATCCGGCTGACCAGTACCGTTTTGTTGGATGCAGTGCCGTAGGGCTTTGCCCCATAGCTGGTGTACCAGTAGGGACCATTGGCAAGACAGGTACAGCCCACTGTGATGGTATCAGAATCCCCACTGCGTCCCGTGTCCTGTAAGGGATTGAGCGCAGTGTCTGCCTGCTGCACCTGCACGGTTTTGGGGCGATAGTCCCGATACTCTGTGAATTCTAAGGTATAGTAGATGTCCCCCGGCTCTCCCCCTCGCTCCTGTGTGTGAAAGGCGGTCACCAGAACAGAACACCCTCCCTCCCCCACATAGTAGACAGAACCATTGGGGTGCTGTCCCATTGGGGTGTAGACAATAGGGGCTTTGTCTGCCATTGCCTGCTGGAAAAACTGGATATACTGGTTGGGGTTGCTTTCGTAGGGAAAATAGCTGTCAATGGTCACAACCTTCAGGGC
>CALWVS010000005.1 GCA_944385095.1 uncultured Oscillospiraceae bacterium | reverse complement strand
AGTGGTCGTAACGAGCTTGACTCGAAATCAAGTTGTCCGCAAGGGCACGTGGGTTCGAATCCCACCGTCTCCGCCATGAAAGCCCCAGAGCATAATCGCTTTGGGGCTTTTCTCTTGCTTCAATGGAATTACAGGTGTGTAGGATATGGCAACCGAGCCTCATCTAACCCATCAACACACGATTTCAAAAACTGTCCCCCTTTGGAATCTTGAATAATCCTTCCCCTGTCCATAACTGCCTCATTCGGCTGGCTCTTTTAGCATTACTATCTTTGCATCTGGACGGAATACATGAAACCCAACATAGGGTAGGTCTGTATCATCGAAAACCTTCTTTGCCATATTCAAAACATAATCCAAATCCCATGCAATGAAATCCACATAGGCACAGTAGATACCAACTGCATTGCCAATGCATGTAAACGCATCTGGACCACATGCTTCACTCAACTTTTCCTCTATCTCATCTTGGAACTTGCAGATCTGCTGGCTGCGATTTTCGCCGGTAAAGCTGCCCACCGGATATAAAAAGAAACCTGCCACAGCTCCATCTGCATGGAGGTCGTCGATTGCATGGTTCTCATTGTTTAAGTAGTGACGAATCAGGGATGGACAACGGGTGGAGCCAATAAACACATCCGACCGAAAACCAGCATTTTCGTCCTGGTCTGGCTCTATCTGATATGCAATATAGTCGTCCAAATGGGCCTCTGGGTCAGTAGACAAATCCAGCCCCATCTCCCTCAACTTGTCAGACAATTGAGAAAGAACAACGGAAGGTTCCTGTTTGGGTGTCTCCAATACATCAAAGCCACCAATACATCTCATACTGGGAATCTCCCCCAACACCTTATCTGTAAGGGTTGTCAACATCCTCCAGACCTGTCCTTTTTGCTCACGCAGCAAGGGTACCAACTTTTCACAGTAGACAGACAAACCAATTTTATTTTTATCCAGTGGTTCTATCCAAAGCAGTACCTCTTCACTGGAAATACTCCAATCTCCTGTCTGCATACCAAGCCTCTCTATGGGCTTGCGACCCACCATAATATCCCAGTGTTCCAACACCTTTTTGGGTGCATGTTTCTGAAAATAAACCAGCTGAAACAGTTTCAGTTTATCTCCCTCTGGAGTAAGTATCAACTCATATTTTCCATCACCATACCCCATTTCAAAGGCGATATTGTCAAAGGCAAGATCAAGAATGTCCTTACATCGCCAAATCAGTTCCCCTGCCCGCTTGTGCTCCTTGTCCTCATCCATAATGCGGCGCAGCTCTGCCTCCTGTTCCAAAAAGGCTTCCCATGCCGCATTTGTCCGCTCACAAAAACTTGCTTGGAACTGTGGCAGTGCAATTCTTTCTTTGCAGCAATCCATAAATTTCTGTAACGCTTCATCATTAGGATGTGCTTCTAATACCTTCAGCAAATAAGGCAATGCTCGCCCTTCTTGCTCCAAATAAAAGAAAGAATAGCCTATCCTAAAATTCCATTGGAGATTGTCCTGAAAGTATTCCTCATATGGTTCTAACAGTGCAACCGCTCTTTTCAGCAGTTCCCGTCTGGAAGGTACTCCTAGGCTGATATAGGCTTGTGCCAACTCACTGTCCAGTTCCGGTGTGCGTTCTTCTTCTGGAATGGTCTCAAGGATACGAATGACTTTGACTGGTTCATCATCCCTATTCCAATTCTGACACTGTGTCAGTAGTACCTTAGCATCCCCTATATGATTCCCCAAATATTTTTCAACCTGCATGATCATTCTTTCTCTCTTTTCTTTCTGTTCTCATTTCATAAAGTGCTGGCATCTTTTCTATATTTCTTTGCTTTCATCTATCACAACAGGTTCACCCCCTATGTGCCTTTATCCCTGCCTCCAGTTTTGCAATCTATTCAACATGCTGGACCACTTTGTCCAACAAAATTTGTAGCTGTTGTTTCTCTTTTGTTTATAAGAATGTATTTCATTGGTTTACTTGCTCCAACCGCCTCAACAACAGTGGAATGGCTGTGTTTCTCCAAAATGCTCCACTTAACCAGCCAGTTGACATTCCCACATGCTTTTTTGCAAATTGCTCTATATAGTAATCCTTTCCCGACACGGGAAACTCCCCTATCAGCTCCTCAAAGACACCATCCAAATCTTCACAGAACATTTGGATGGAATAGGGGAATGCCACAGTTTGATACCGCTCCTTCAGATATTCCCACAGAAAAGGGTCCCCACGCAGTCCCCACTGTTCTGGCTCTGGCTCAAAAATACAAGAGACAACTTTGCTCATGGCTGTTCCACCTCATGGAGAGCAGTCTCCAAATAGGTAAAGAGATTCTGTGAGATATATTCCATATTTTTGTCCAGTTCTCCTTGTTGTACTGCATCATCTTCCATTGAACATAGGATTTCATGGTCAATCTGATAAATTCCACACTGCTCCTCATCTGGCATATTCTTTAGATGGATGCACCGAATACAATAACCTTCCTCATCCCAAGCAAAAGGAATATATCCATGCTCCACAAACAGTGGATTCCACACACCAAGGAAACTCTCAAATGGACTGGAGATAGGGTTACAGCCCACAGGGTAATGAAAATAGTGGTGGTAAACCGTCAGGAGTGCTTTCAAACACTGTGGAAGCTTCACTCCAATGGCTTTCTCCAGTTGTTCCATGTCTTCCTCTGTAATGGTAGAGGGTACCAGTTTCCATTTTTTCCATTCCTCCTGTGGATTGGCATACTCACTCCACATCAATCGGTCAACATCCTCCGAAGGGTACATCAATGCAATTCCATTTTCTATCTGCTCCAACTTGTGATAATACCTCTCAAAAAAGTTCTTCATAAATTGACGGCATTGGGTATCTGTCATGGTAAAACCTCCTGTTCTTTTGGTATATAGACCGCACAAAACAAGCCAAACATCAACAAACTTCTCAGATAAACCTATAAAAACCAGCAGGCAAAACGAGAAGCCAACGTTCTAAACAAAGCACGCTTTTAGAAAAAACGCCACACACCACTCTGTCATTGAGACAGACTGATGCATGGCATGAATAGACATGAAAGACAAACCACATCTCTTTCTTGATGTAGTGATAAACATACTGCCCTAAAAATGGGACATATGGGGGTATTCCAGTTCTCATACTCATCATACCACTCCAAACAGGTTGATTTACAATCAATAGAAATAAATTTCCTGAATGTACCACAATCCTCTCTTTATCTGATATTATAAGGGAAAACAACCTTCATTTCAACAACGATATGTAAGTTCATCTGTAGGAGGATAACGTCCACACACCCTCATTTTGATTTTCCAGAAATAACCTTGATATTTCTCAGTAAAACTGATAGAATGAGGGGGATTCTCTGTAAAATTGTATTTTATTCACGTTCAGGAGGGCAATCTATGAATCGTCTCCCCTCAGCTACCCGCTCAGAAACTGTATCCACACCACCGCCACCCAAAAAAAGCAAAAAGGGGCTTTGGATTGGTCTGGGCATTTTACTGGTTCTGGTCTGTGCTATTGCAGGCTGGTTCTTTCTTCAGTCACAAACCCCAAAATATTTGACCTATCGCAATCAGGAGCTGCTTGTCTTAAAAGGCGTTCCCCGTAATGAATATGTGCCAGAACAGTTTTCTGTCAATGAAAACGGTTATATTGGCTATCAATCCAACCAAACATCTGCTGCTCTTGGTATCGATGTCTCCTTCTATCAGCAAAATATTGATTGGGAACAGGTAGCTGACTCTGGAATTGAATTTGCCATGATTCGACTGGGTTATCGTGGCTACTCCACCGGTGTTCTGAAAACAGATTCCACATTTGAGCAGAATATACAAGGTGCCACCGCTGCGGGTCTGGATGTGGGCATCTACTTTTTCTCTCAGGCCACCTCCATTTTAGAGGCACAGGAAGAAGCAGAATATGTATTGGAAGCCATCCGTGGCTATCCCATTGGCTATCCTGTTGTGTTTGACTGGGAATTTATCACCAGTGATGATTCTGCCCGCACCAACACAGTGGACGGTGCCACTGCCACTGAGTGCGCATTGGCATTTTGTGATTTCATTGCTGCCGCTGGCTATACTCCTATGGTCTATTTTAATCAGGATATGGGGTATCTGTTTTATCAACTGGATCTTCTCTCCCACATTCCATTCTGGTTGGCTGAATACGACCAGACACCGGATTTCTATTATCATTTCGATATGTGGCAGTACACCCACACTGGCACTGTACCCGGAATTGAAGGTGCTGTTGACTTGAATCTCTCCTTCCGCGATTGGAGCAAACCACAGGAATAAAGTCCCCATACATCAGATACAGCTATGCTGTGGAGTGATTTTCTTTTCTCTCACTCCACAGCATACTTTGTTTAGACGAGAGAATTCCTGATGTACCTCAGTTTTTGGCTTCCTGATGCAACAGTTCCCCCACAATTCTGTCTGCCACTGTGGATACCATGGAAAAATCCACAAATGGATTGTAGTTTTTTTCCAGTCCATCGTGCATCTCTTTTGCCTGCACCAGAGATACCACTGCTTCCTCAACCAACGCCCCTGACACCTTTCTGGCAAATTTCAGACGAGCTTTATTCTGTGCCAGTAATTCTGCATCAATCATATGGTCCAGATAGATGGTTCGGTAGCTTTCCAACCCATCTTCCCCTTTGTTCTGTGTGGTCACAAAAGCCAGCCCCAATTCTGGTATCAGCAAGTGTTTTACCTGCTCAGGGAACATGGGGTCGGGACAAGCCACCATAGAATAGCCCTTTTTCAGCCCATCTGCCAAAAGTTCAGACAGTACCTCATGGGCTAACCCATACCCATCCACCAGTTCATATATTCTTGGGCACTGGGCATACACAGTGTCCCAACATACAATGGAACCTTTATGGGTAATGGCATCCAAAAATCTTTGACGCACTGTCCCTGTCTCCCCTGTCTTTTTGTCTTTCAGCTCCTTAGCTCCTATCCCTTTCCCACGCTTCTGTAACTTTTGCTTTAATTCTGTTGTGAGCACCATAGACCGCATATCCATCAAAATCTCAGCGGCTGCATTGAGACAGCGATAGGCTCTCTGGTAATGTTCCTGATACCCCTGCATACAGGATAATATGGTTTCACGAATGGTTTGCAGTCCCTCTTGGTTATAAGTCTTTCCTAAATTCACATACTCCTCAATCAGCCCAGGGTATTTGGGTTCCACTACATGTGGGGCCGTTCCATCTACCATAGCTGCCCCAAGATTGGGGAACACAACAGCATCCAGAGAATCTGGGTCCCCAGAACAACAGATATACTCTACTGTCTCTCCCTGTGACTCCAACTGGCTTGCAACCTGTCTCATTAAAGTGGATTTGCCACAGCCAGCACCGCCTTTTATGATATAAATATGACTGGCTTGCTCCACTGGAATCAGTTCTGAATATAAGGAATAAAACCCATCTGGCGAATTTGCCCCCAAAAAATAGGTAACTTTGGGCATATTCATTCTACCAACCTCCAAACATTCTAAATCTGTGTTAGACTATGTAGACAGTCCTGTTCTGGTGCAGTTGTCTTGAAAAAATTTTAAAAAAATTGTTGACATATCCTATGTTCTGTGATAATATATGTCTTGCCTCTGGTTGGCAACGACACGGAGAGATGTCCGAGTGGTTTAAGGAGCTGGTCTTGAAAACCAGTGACTCGTCAAGAGCCGTGGGTTCGAATCCCACTCTCTCCGCCACTGTTCTCTATCCATTGTTTTGTTTAAATTGTAGCACTTGCAGAAGTACCCAAGTGGCTATAAGGGGCTCCCCTGCTAAGGGAGTAGGCGGGTTAAACCGTGCGAGGGTTCGAATCCCTCCTTCTGCGCCAGAATCTCAAAGCTGAAAGGCTTTGAGATTCTTTTTTGTTGTTGAGAATTTTATCTATGGAAAAAGAAAAACCACACAAGAAGGTATTTCCCCTTCTTGTGTGGTTTTTTGTGTCATTTCAACGGAATCAGTTTTTGAGCATCTTCTTAATGCGATCTACTGCCTCACGGGTTGCATCGGCATCTCCAAAAGCAGTCAAACGGATATAGCCCTCACCACTGGGACCAAAGCCAGCACCAGGTGTTGTGACCACATTTGCCTCCTGTAAAATGCGGTCAAAGAACTCCCAGGAGCCGACACCATCTGGTGTTTTCATCCAGATATAGGGGGCATTCACACCACCATAGCAGGTCAACCCAGCCTCAGTGAGACCTTCCAAAATCACCTTGGCATTGTTCTGGTAGTAGGCAATGTTCTCACGAATTTGAGCCTTGCCCTCCTCTGTGTAAATGGCAGCGGCACCACGCTGAATCACATAGGGAACACCATTGAACTTGGTGCACTGACGGCGGTTCCACAGGGAGTTGAGCTTTGCTCCATCCCGCTCCAGCTCCATTGGTACCACAGTATAGGCACAGCGATTTCCAGTAAATCCGGCTGTTTTGGAGAAGGAACGGAACTCAATGGCACAGGTGCGTGCGCCCTCAATTTCAAAAATACTGTGTGGCACATTCTCCTCTGTGACAAACGCCTCATAGGCAGAATCAAACAGAATAATGGACTGGTGCTCATTGGCATAGTCCACCCACACTTTCAACTGCTCTTTTGTGGCGACGGTACCAGTGGGGTTGTTGGGGTAGCAGAGATAAATCATATCTACCTTTTCTTTTGGCAGTTCAGGTGTAAAGCCGTTTTCTGCCACACAGGGCATATAGACCAGCTTAGACCAGCGACCAATCTCCTCCTGAAAATCGCCAGCACGCCCTGCCATTGCATTGGTGTCCACATAGACAGGATATACAGGGTCACACACTGCAACTACATTATCTGGACCAAAAATATCACCAATATTGCCGCAGTCACTTTTTGCACCATCTGAAATAAAAATTTCATTGGGTTGAATGTCCATATCCCTTGCAGCATAGTCATGCTCTGCAATGGCATTTCTCAAAAACTCATAGCCCTGCTCAGGTCCATAACCATGAAATCCCTCAAATGTGCCCATCTCATCCACTGCACTGTGCATGGCAGCAATAACAGCAGGCACCAGAGGACGGGTGACATCTCCAATCCCCAGACGAATCATCTTTGCTTCAGGGTGGGCAGTGGTGTAGGCAGAGACACGGCGGGCAATCTCAGAAAAGAGATAGCTGCCGGGCAACTTCAGGAAGTTCTGATTGATTTGGGTCATATGCTCTATTCTCCTTTGTTCTAAATGTAAAGTTTCCCATACCTGTTATTATCCTTCAAAGTTGACAGATTGTCAATGCTAACTTGCATAATCTTCCGAAAGTTCGCATTCAAATACTTCTGTTGCCCCTCCTGTCATGTAGATATGGTTGGTGTCTCTGCTCCATTGCAGTTCCAGTTCTCCCCCGGGCAGATGGGCTGTCACCGCCCGTTCACATCGCCCACTGGATACCCCGGCAGCCAGTGCCGCACAAGCTCCTGTCCCACAGGCCAACGTGACACCGCTCCCCCGCTCCCACACCTGAATTTTCAACCGCTCCGGGCTTGGAAGCCATACAAATTCCACATTGGAGCGTTGGGGCAAGGCAGGATGCACTTCCAATACAGGTCCCAAGCGTTCCAATGGAATTTGCTCCAAAGGCTCACAAAAACACACTGCATGGGGGTTTCCCACATCCACTGGATACAGGAAACGCTGTTTTTCCTCTATCAATAGTTCCACTGCCTTTAAAACCCTTGGTATCCCCATATCAACTCGTACTTGCTCCACTTTTCCCCCTCTTACCCTCAACTCCAGTTGTCTTTGCCCTGCATCGGTGTCAATGCTCAGACAGGTTTTTCTGGTTAGTCCCCGTTCATAGACATACTTTCCAAAACATCGGATCCCATTGCCACACATTGCCCCCCGTGAACCATCTGCATTGTACATCTCCATGGTAAAATCTCCTTTGTCTCCAGGCAGAACACAAATCAGCCCATCACTCCCCACACCAAAGTGTCGGTCTGAAAGCTGTATTGCCAGTTCCGGCAAATGTTCCGGTTTTTTCTCTATACAATTTATGTATAAATAATCATTCCCAAGCCCGTGCATTTTGGTCAGGTGCATACACCATACCTCCCATTCCATTTGCGTGCTCATCTGGTATCTTTGCTTCCTGTTCCATACTATATGCATCTGTGACTGTGACTATGTTTCCTTCTGATTTTGTAAGATTATCCACATCTTATTCTGTCTGTTTTTTAAAACTTTGTCAGATTAAAGACTTGCAATTCTCTGTCTAATTATAGTATCTTATAGGTATCTGTATTGTAAGGCAAGGTGGCCCTGAATGGATCTGCTTGCCTTTTTTCGTACCAATTCCATAGAATTTCATTCGGAAAGGGTTTGAGTGTATGAGTGTGAATGTGACAGAAATTTTTGGAAGCAACGTTTTCAGCACCAACGTTATGCGTGAGAGACTACCCAAAAAAGTATTTCAAGAAGTGATGCATGTCATGGAGCATGGCGGCAACATCAGCATGGCTACCGCTGATATTGTAGCCAATGCCATGAAGGATTGGGCTGTGGAAAAAGGTGCCACCCACTATACCCACTGGTTTCAACCTCTCACTGGTATCACTGCTGAAAAACATGATGCCTTTATCACATGCCCTGAAGACAACAAGGTTCTGCTGCAACTCACAGGAAAACAGCTCATTATGGGTGAATCAGATGCCTCCTCATTCCCATCTGGCGGTTTGCGTTCCACCCACTATGCCCGTGGCTATACAGCTTGGGACATGACCTCTCCTGCCTTTGTCAAGGAGATGACTGCTGGCACCATCCTCTGTATTCCCACTATTTTTGTATCCTATCACGGTGAGGCATTGGATAAGAAAACCCCTCTCCTGCGCTCTATGCAGGCACTCAATACACAGGCAATCCGCATTTTACGTCTGTTTGGCAACACAGAGGCGCAGAAAGTGTTTCCCTGTGTGGGTGCTGAACAGGAATATTTTCTGGTAGACCGGGACTATTATATGCAGCGTCGTGACCTCATCTACACTGGTCGTACCCTGTTTGGCGCACCAGCTCCCAAAGGTCAGGAATTAGAGGACCAGTATTTCGGAGTCATTCGGGAACGTGTGGGTGCGTTCATGTCCGACTTAAATCAGGAATTGTGGAAGCTTGGCATTCCTGCCACCACACAGCACAACGAGGTTGCACCCTCTCAGCATGAGATGGCCCCCATTTATACGATGTGCAATCTGGCAGTCGACCAAAACCAGTTGACCATGGAAACCATGAAGCGTGTTGCCACACGTCACGGTCTTGTGTGCCTGCTCCATGAGAAGCCCTATGCTGGTGTCAATGGATCCGGTAAACACAACAACTGGTCTATTGGCACTGATACCGGCGAAAATCTCTTGGACCCCGGCGATACCCCCAACGAAAATCTTCAATTCTTGTTGGTGCTCTCCTGCATCATGAAGGCAGTGGACAAACATGCTGACCTGTTGCGTCAGTCTGCCGCCTGTGTGGGCAATGAACATCGTCTGGGCGGTCAGGAAGCCCCTCCTGCCATTATCTCTATTTTCCTTGGAGACCAGCTGGAACATGTGGTCAATCAGATTGTGTCCAATGCTGACTCCATTAAACTGCTGGCTTCTGGCAAGTTAGATTCTGGCGTGTCCACTGTACCTCTTTTGAGCCGTGATGCCACAGACCGCAACCGCACCACTCCGTTTGCCTTCACTGGTAACAAATTTGAATTCCGTATGGTCGGTTCCTCTGACTCCATTGCAGATGCCAATACCACCCTTAATGCCATTGTGGCTGAGGCAATGTGTGATGCAGCCGACTATTTAGAGCAGGCAGAGGATTTTGACAGTGCCTGTTTACAGCTCATTCATGACAATATGGCACAGCATCAGCGGATTATTTTCAATGGTAACGGCTACTCCGACGAGTGGGTACGGGAAGCTGCACGCCGTGGTCTGCCCAACCTGCCCTCTCTGGTGGATACAGTCCCTGCTCTTGTGACAGACAAGGCAGTAGAACTGTTTACCAAGTTTGGCATTTACACCAAGGTGGAACTGGAAGCCCGTGCCGAAATTATGTATGAGACTTATATTAAGGTCATCAAAATCGAGGCAAATACCATGATTCACATGGCAGCCAAACACTATATTCCTGCCATCATTACTTACACCACCCGCCTTGCCCAGTCTATCACTGCGGTTGCTCAGGCATGCCCTGAAACAGACCTGTCTGTACAGAAAAAACTGCTGAACTCTGTCAGCGACTATCTCTCCCAGACTTCCTACGCACTGGAGCAGTTAAAACCACTGATGGACCGTGTGGACTCTATCGAGGACCTGAAAGAAATGGCTCTGACCTACCGCCGTGCTGTGGTTCCTGCCATGGATGCACTGCGTTACCCCATTGATGTACTGGAATTGATGGTGGATAAAGAAGTGTGGCCGGTTCCAACTTATGGTGACTTGATGTTTGAAGTGTGATTCCTCTCATTTACAGACCACAACTCCCCATTTGCGTTGCAAATGGGGAGTTGTTTATTCAAAAAAATAAAAGTGGGCTGTCTGTACATACAGACAGCCCACTTTATGGATGTAAAGAAAGAAACGCTTTGGCAAATCAGTCTATTTTGGGAATAGCAGGTGACAGATTAGAACAGACCAGAAATCACGCCGTTCTCATCAATGTCAATCTTTTCAGCAGAGGGAACCTTGGGCAGACCAGGCATGGTCATCACATTGCCAGTCAGGGCAACAATAAAGCCTGCACCAGCGGAGACCTTCAAAGTACGCACTGTCACTTCAAAGTTCTCAGGAGCACCCAGCAGCTTCTGGTCATCAGAGAAGGAATACTGAGTCTTTGCCATACAGATGGGATATTCTCCAAAGCCCAGCTCAGTGAGCTGCTTTGCCTGCTTCTTAGCATCAGCAGTGAGTACGACTCGTGCACCATGATAGACACGTTTTACAATGGTGTCCAGCTTCTCCTCAATAGAGAGAGCACTATCATAGACATAGCTGAAGTTGTTTGGCTCCTCGCACAGACGCACAACTTCTTTGGCTAGCTCTACGCCGCCTTCGCCGCCTTTGCCCCATACCTCGGACAGAGCCACATTGACACCCAGCTCTTTGCACTTGGTACGGATCAGCTCCAGCTCAGCCTCGCTGTCAGTTGGGAAGCGGTTGATTGCAACTACAGCAGGCAGACCATACACCTTGGTCACATTTTCCACATGGCGCAGCAGGTTGGGCAGACCCTTCTCCAGTGCCTCCAGATTTTCGTTGTTCAAATCAGCCTTTGCCACACCGCCGTGGTGCTTCAGTGCACGGACAGTGGCAACAATCACACAGGCATCAGGCTTCAAACCAGCCATACGGCACTTAATATCAATAAACTTCTCAGCACCCAGATCAGCACCGAAGCCCCCCTCAGTCACAGCATAATCGCCCAGCTTCAGAGCCATACGGGTTGCCATCACAGAGTTACAGCCATGTGCAATATTGGCAAAAGGACCACCATGGATAAAGGCGGGAGTCCCCTCCAAAGTCTGCACCAGATTGGGCTTCATGGCATCCTTCAAAAGAGCTGCCATAGCTCCGGCTGCCTTCAAATCACCAGCAGTCACAGGCTGCTCATCATAGGTGTAGCCCACAATCATCTTAGAAAGACGCTCTTTCAGGTCGGTGATAGAGCTTGACAGACAGAGAACCGCCATAATTTCGGATGCCACAGTGATGTCGTAGCCATCCTCACGTACCACACCATTGACACGGGAACCCAGTCCATTGACAATGGAACGCAGTTGACGGTCGTTCATATCCACAACACGCTTCCATGTAATGCGCTTAGGGTCAATCCGCAGTGCATTGCCCTGGAAAATGTGGTTATCCAGCATAGCAGCCAGCAGGTTATTGGCTGCACCAATGGCATGGAAATCGCCGGTAAAGTGCAGGTTGATATCCTCCATAGGCACTACCTGGGCATAACCGCCGCCAGCAGCTCCACCCTTCACGCCAAATACAGGACCCAGAGAAGGCTCACGCAGAGCAATCACAGACTTCTTACCAATTTTACGCAGACCATCTGCAAGACCCACAGTGGTGGTGGTCTTGCCTTCGCCGGCTGGTGTAGGAGTAATAGCGGTCACCAGAATCAGCTTTCCATTTTCAGCAGTGGTCTCATTGAGCAGCTTATAATCTACTTTTGCCTTATAGTTACCATACAGTTCCAGATACTTCTCATCAACACCAGCAGTTGCTGCAATCTCACGGATATTTTGTGGGGTGTGCTCCTGTGCGATCTCGATGTCAGACTTAAAACTCATGACATTGCCTCCTTATAAAATCGTTTGAAGGTTTGGTACATCTGTAGTTTGGCTTCTACTCGATGCACTCATTATACCGTGATTTTTCCCTTTCGTAAAGCCCATCTTTTTGTTATGTATGCAATAATACCTTATTTCTCATAAGGGATTCTTGTATTTTCTTTACAAAAATTTTCTTGACATATGCACAAAGACAGCCACCGCAGATGGATACGGTGGCTGTCTTTTGTTACAAATCTACTTTTGAAATCATCCCTTTTTTTCATGCAGCTTTTTTCCTGCATGGGCAATCACCTGCAACATGGTCAACGCTGCCAGCCGTTCTGTACAGCCAGTGGGGTCATAGGCTGGCGCAACTTCCACCAAATCCATTGCTACTACCTTACCCGTTTCACAAATCGCCTTGAGCAGATCCATGCTCTCCTCATAAGTAATTCCACCAGGCAGAGGGGACGCAGCACCAGGAGCCAGTGGCATATCATATCCATCAATGTCAAAGGTAATGTAATATGCCTCTGCATCTGGAATCTGGGATAATACATAGTCCACTCCCTTGGTGTGCAGTTCACGGGCAGAAATCAGTCGGCTGCCATATGCCTTTGCATCATCATAATCACTTTTCTTTCCACTGCCCATACCACGCAGACCAATTTGCACCATATCTCCAATGTGCTCCATCTCAGACATGCGGCGCAGAGGACTGCCATTGCCCTGCACCAGTGGTCCCACATTTTTGGTCCAATCCAAATGGGCATCAAATTGAATGACACAGATTTTCTTTCCATATTCCTCCAGTGCCCGTGCCACAGGAATACTGATAGAGTGGTCTCCCCCCATCACCATGGGAATGGAACCAGCACGGATGATTCTGCGCACTGCACGCTCAATACAGTGGAAGGAGTAGTCACGGTCACCCTGTAACACATCCGCGTCTCCACAATCTGCAATAGTGATAGGGGCTGCTAACATTTGCTCATCTGCTTCATAATCATAATAGCCCACTTCACCACGTCCATATTGGGTGGAGGCTTCCCGAATTCGTCTTGGACCCATACGGGCACCACTTAAAAATCCAACGCCCATATCAAATGGAACACCCAATACACCAAAATCTGCTTTTAATTCATCCAAATCCAAACAAATGGGATATCTGCCAAAAGAACAAATTCCAGTAATAGGCTGGCTAATCAATTCAGGTCTCATTTTAATCATCATGCCTTTCCACTGTACTGTATAAAATATAATCTACAGCATTGATTTTATGATAAAATACATCTGAGAAGGTGGATGTTCTATTCCACTCAGGTCATTCTTTTTGTTATTATACCACTTCTTTAGTGAGATACAATGGCAAAACAAAGCTCTCTGTCTCCATCCCCTTTTCTATCATAAGTGTTTTTTGAAAAAAAGAAAATAAATCTTTGGTATAGCTTTCATTCATATGGTCATACTACCACTGTGCCCGGTTGAGATGACGGGACACAACATCATTTATTTTCAAGGAGGACTCCACAATGGCAAAAAAAGACATGAAGCGTCCTGAAATGACCTCTTCCCAGAGCAAGAACTGCATGAACAACAAGACCCAGATGCAGGCTGAAAACTGCACTGGTGACAAGAAAGCCAAGCCAAAGTCCTACTAATCCCAATAGATCACACCGCCCACCTGTGTTCACACAGGTGGGCGGCAGTCTGAGCAAGGGAGGTGCCACATGGAGAAACCATCAATCTATCAAACACCAAAGGGAGAGGATTTCCGTTTAAATCCAGCCCTTCGCCTTTGCCCACGCTTTGATTATGATAGTCTCTCTTATGACCATGCTGTTCAACGGGGAGACTATGGCATCGCTGTCTTTGACAACTGTGCAGAGGAGCATATCATGTAGCCCAAAAGTTCGCCATTTTTGGCGAACTTTTTTATTCTACTGTGACACTTTTTGCCAGATTTCTGGGTTTATCAATGTCACATCCCCGCATCAATGCCACATAGTAGGCAAAGAGCTGCATTGGAATGACTTCCAGAGAGGGTAAAAACATGGGATGCACATCAGGAATGACCAATGCACTGTCCACCTGAGTCTCCAGTTGCTGTGCATGGGTCTGGGTAGCAACTCCTATGACATCTGCCCCTCTTGCCTTAACCTCTTTCACATTGCTCATCAACTTCTCAAACAAAGTATTCCAACCTGCCAACGCCACTACCAAGGTTCCATCTTCAATGAGGGAGATGGTGCCATGCTTCAGTTCTCCAGCTGCATAGGCCTCCGAGTGAATATAAGAAATTTCTTTCAGTTTCAGGGAGCCTTCCAACCCAACTGCATAGTCAATATTGCGACCAATGAAAAAGATAGAATCATGGTTGAAATAGATTGAAGCAAAATATTGAATCTCCTCTGTGTTATCCAGAATGGTCTGAGCTTTTTCTGGAAGCTGTTCCAACTCTGCCACCAGAGTTTCATACTCTTGCTCATTCAGCTTTCCCAGTTTCTTTGCAAAATCCAAAGCCAACAGATAGACCACTGCCAACTGGGTAGAGTATGCCTTTGTGGTTGCCACTGCAATTTCTGGACCTGCCCATGTATACAGTACATCATCTGATTCCCGGGCGATGGTAGAGCCAACCACATTGACAATGGACAAAATACGTGCCCCCAGTCGTTTTGCCTCACGCATGGCAGCCAGTGTGTCAATGGTTTCCCCTGACTGACTGATGACAACTGCCAAGGTATGTTCTGTCACAATTGGCTCACTATATCGGAATTCTGAGGCCAGTGCCACTTCTACAGGAATGCGCAACAACCGCTCCAGAATATATTTAGCTGCCATGCCTACATGATAAGAAGAACCACAGGCAATCACATAAATTCGGTCCAGTTGCTGTAACTGCTCCTGTGTTACATTCAACTCATCCAGCACAATCTGTCCATTTTGAATCCGTGGGGAAATGGTAGCCTGAATTGCTTTGGGCTGTTCCATAATTTCCTTGAACATAAAATGCTCATAACCACCTTTTTCAGCGGCGGAAATTTCCCAGTCAATATGAACCACTTCTTTTGCCACTGGACGCATGAGGGAGTCATAAACCTGAATGCTGTCCCGTGTCAGCACAGCCACTTCTCCATCGTTGAGGTAACTCACCTCTCTGGTGTAGGAAATCAATGCAGTGACATCAGAGGCAATCATATTAAACCCTGCTCCATACCCCACAATCAGAGGAGAGTCCTTGCGTACTGCCACAAACCGTTCTGGCTCATCTGCACACACAATGCCCAGCGCATAGGCTCCCTCAATACGGTGGAGCACTTTGGACACTGCATCCAGCAAATCACCATGATAGTAGTATTCCAGCAGTTGTGCAACCACTTCTGTATCTGTTTCAGAGGCAAAGACAACCCCTTTCGCCTCTAAAAATTCCTTGAGTTTCACATAGTTCTCAATAATCCCGTTGTGTACCACTGCAATTTTTCCAGACTGGCTGACCTGTGGATGGGAGTTAATGTCATTGGGTGCTCCATGGGTGGCCCATCTGGTATGCCCCACCCCCATAGTACCGGGGACTGCATGACCCTGCTGGGTGGCATCCCGTAACGTCTGTAGTCTGCCTCTGGCTTTGACCACCTGTAATCCCTTTTCTGGGTGAAAGACAGCAAGACCAGCTGAGTCATAGCCACGGTACTCCAATCTGGTCAAGCCATCTAACAAAATCGGAGAAACCTGTTCCCTGCCAATATATCCAACAATTCCGCACATTACTTTTGCCTCCTAATGAAATGGGAGGGCAAACTCGCAGCCATTTGACCTCTTTCTCCAATCACAGCCCCTCTGTTTTGCAGTTACCTGCATGTTTTCTGACTGTGTGACGCATATGGAGACATACGGAAGGGCATCCGCCGAAGTTTTGGGACTTGAAAGTCCTTTCGATACTCCCTTCTCCTCGTCTCCCAACTGACTTACATCGGCTGGGACTGGCGCTTTTGATGGGAAAAAACCCATAATCCTCCTTTCTTTCTGCGATAAAATTCTAACAGAGGAATTCTCTGCTACAATGTCCCCTATTATAGTAAATTGCACAAAAATAGTAAAGCATTTTTGTATGAAAATACTTTTTATTTTTCTCAAAAATGAAAATCTCCTGTGAGTGCAGACGAACAATCTGCCTCACAGGAGATTTTATGTGTGAATCGCCTTTCTCAGACCTACAGATGCAGCCGTGACACAGCCTCTGCAATTCTCTCCCTGTTTTCTGTGGTCTGTTCTACATTTCTCTCACAAAACACACCAAACAGAACATCCAATACAAAAAGCTGCGCCATACGGGCCGTGGCAGAGCCCGCCTGAAGCGGTCCCTCATTGGAACCACACTGCAACACCACATCAGCCACCTGACCACCAGGAGATTTTGGGAAACGAGTAACCAGAATCACCTTCACTTTTTTCTCTCCCGCTACCTCCAAAATATCCTGCAACTCTTTTGTAGAGCCTGAGTAGGAGAAAAATAAAATCAAGTCTTTCTCCTCCATCAGTGCCAAAGCATTCATCTGCAAATGGGAGTCTGGCACAAACAGAAACTTAGAAGAGACTGTAGAAAACATGGTCCACGCCTCCTCAGCCAGTACCATAGAACTGCCCTGCCCCATACAGTAAATTCGTTTGGATGTGTCAAACAAGTCCACCACTCGATTGACCACATTGGAGTTGAGCAGTTTCATGGTCTGCTCCATAGCAGCAACACTCTCATGAAAACGCCGCTGACACAGCCCACGAAAATCCTGTTCCTGACCAGCCACCTCTGAGACTGCTTCTGATGGGGGATTTGTTATGGTACGAGTAGCCATAGAAGCCTTTGCCAGTTCCAGTTTAAATGCGTTATATCCAGCCAGTCCCAACCGACGACAAAACCGGGAAATGGTGGCATCTGCAACCTCACACTCCTCTGCCAGCTCAGAAATAGACATATACTGTGCCTCAATCCGGTGTGCCAGTATGTAGTCTGCCACTTTCTTCTCTGAGTTGGTCAACTGGAAATATTGGCTGCTAATGGTCTCAAAAATATCCTGTGGATTCAAGGCAGTTCCATTCCCCTTCCTGTGTTCTCGTCTCTGATGTTTCTAACTTACTTTCCCTGCTCCAGAATTTCTCCCAGCATAGTGTCCACCATAATCAGGCAACGTGGCACATGGAATGGACCTTTGAAGGTGCAACCTTTGCAGGCTGGTTCTGTGGGTTTGCCGTCCCGGCGGAGATAGCCATACCACTCCCCATACTCCTCATCAGCAAAATAGGTTTTGCAGTAGTCCATCACTTTGTAGAACCACTCCAGATACTTTTCATCCCCACTGTCACGGTACATCATCAAGCTGGCAATCAAAGTTTCATTGTGTGGCCACCACAGTTTCATATCATGCTCATAGGCCTCAGGTGGATAGCCCATACAGTCCACAAAATACAAAATACCGCCATACTCATGGTCCCAGCCACGTTCAATGGCCATATCAAATACTTCCATTGCCTTTTTGCGCAGTTCCTCATTGTTTTCATACTTGGCTTCTTCCATCAGGAACCAGCTGCACTCAATGTCATGACCGGGATTCACAAAGCGACCTGCGGAAATATCAGACCAAAACTCTCCATTGGGTCCAACGGTTTCCAAGGTACACTTCAGCTCAGGCTTATGATGATACTTGAAGATAGTCTCAACGCACTCTTTCGCCCGTGCATCATACAGTTCTCTCTGCTCAGGGTCACATCTGCGCATGACAGATGTAATGTTCAGATAAATCATAGGGTCAGCCAATGCCCGACCTGTCCGTGTCTCTGGAATGGTTTTGGGTCCCATGCCAGCGGGGTCAGCAATCAGACCATTGTTCAGACTCCAAATCAGTTCGTAGGCTCTGCGTGCCCGCTCAATATACTCCTTTTCTCCGGTCAGTCCATAGTATTCTGCATTGGCAAGGGCATAAAATCCCTCAGAGAAACAGTACCGACGCTGACGCAGGGGCTTTCCATCCCCTGTGACGGTGAAATACATTCTGTCTCCAGCCTCACGGTTGATACAGTGGGCTTCCATAAAGTCCAGACAGCTCTTACTTGCCTCCATCCACTCGTCTCTTTTGCCATAGACGTGGCACAGATAGGCATAGGTCCAGCCACACCGACCCTGCATCCATACACTTTTATCTGTGGAAAAACGCTCTCCTGTGCGGTTGATGCAGGTATACACACCGCCATGTTCCTTGTCCATTCCATATTTTAACCAAAACTCTGCACTGCTTTTCAGCTCTTTTTGAACCCATGTGCGGATTTCCTGCAACTTTTTTGTATTCATAATTTCAACCCCTTATTTTCCATAAAATACGGCTTTTTTTGTTCTTTTCCTCTGGATTTTCAATTTATATCACAAGCATACCATGTTTGCAAATATTTTTCAATTCAATATTTTGTCTAAAATTTTTTTCGATTTTTAATGACATTCCACAAGAAACATGATAGAATACTCATGGAAATCGTGCTCATTGGCAAATGGGATTTCTACATTTCCTACAAAAAAATCCCGTCCACAACATAAAACACCACTGAGACCTATTATAGTGGTCCACCACTAAAATAGCAACGCATTTCTCAAAATTTTCTTTCAATAGGAGGCTTGATGACGGATGAATCGCTACGGAATTGAGATTGAGGTTCAAAACAAACCCTGCCTTGACCCTGAGTTCATGCCCATTCACAAGTTTAACGAGTCATTTTTGAAGACTGCCAAAAAGCCAGTATCCTTCGCTGTGGAACGTTCCGGCGGTCAGGTGGCTGTTTGCCATACCTTCCTGCATGGTACTGGGGAGATGCGAGGGGCTGACCACTACTATGCCGACCGTCTGGTAAAGTCCATGCTGTGGATGCAGGGCGGCTTCAAGGTCTATGTCAGCGGCGATGAAGATATTTATGAATATCTGAAAACAACTTATTGTTCCACCGGTAAACGTGCTTTTGATGCGGATTTCATGGCTGGCGTATATGAACATCCCTTTGAAGTGGTGCTGTGCGACAAAGTACCAGAGGAAAAGGGTGCTTCTCAGGCAATTGGTCGCCATCTGGGTGGCTGTCGTGTGGGCTTTGATGCCGGTGGAAGCGACCGCAAGGTATCTGCGGTGATTGACGGTGAACCTGTCTACTCAGAAGAAGTGGTATGGTTCCCAAAAACCACAGAGAACCCCGACTATCACTACGATGGAATTGTAGCTGCCTTCAAATCTGCCGCTGAGAAAATGCCTAGAGTGGATGCTGTGGGTGTCTCCTCTGCTGGTATTTATATTGACAACCGTACCATGGTTGCCTCCCTTTTCTTAAAGGTGTCAAAAGAGCAATTTGACAAAAAAGTAAAGGATATTTATATCCGTGCTGCCCGTGATGTATTTGGTCCAGACATTCCATTGGTAGTATGTAACGATGGTGATGTGTCTGCTCTGGCTGGTGCTATGGGGCTGGGTGAAAACAATGTACTGGGCATTGCTATGGGGACCAGTGAGGCTGTGGGCTATGTGGATGAACATGGCAACATCACCGGATGGCTCAATGAACTTGCCTTCATGCCTGTGGATGCAAACCCTGACGCAATGGAAGATGAGTGGTCTGGGGATATTGGCTGTGGTGTAAAATATTTCTCTCAGGACGGTGTCATCAAACTGGCTCCCCGTGCTGGCATTGAATTGGATGAAACTCTGTCTCCTGCGGAAAAACTGAAAGTGGTTCAGAAACTGATGGAAGAAGGCTCTGACGCTGCTGCTCAAGTCTACCGCTCCATTGGTACTTATTTGGGGCATGCCCTTGCCTACTACTACCAGCTTTATGGCTGCAAACATGTTTTGCTGCTGGGTCGTGTGATGTCCGGTAAGGGTGGCGACCTGATTTTGGAGGAAGCCTTGCGTGTCTTAGCGGATGAATACCCACAATATACCGGAAAACTGTTCCCTGCTCTGCCTGATGAAAAGTCTCGCCGTGTAGGGCAGTCTGTGGCTGCTGCTTCTCTGCCGGAGGTGTAAAGTATGGTAATCGGAAACGCAACCCTTTTTGTGAATGGTACATT
Source organism: uncultured Oscillospiraceae bacterium (assembly GCA_944385095.1). Classification (GTDB taxonomy): domain Bacteria; phylum Bacillota; class Clostridia; order Oscillospirales; family Oscillospiraceae; genus Lawsonibacter. Next base: position 81,702 of record CALWVS010000005.1, on the reverse strand, counting down.
TCAGTCTGGTTCCATCACATTTGAACATGGGGTTATTACAGAAATTGGGGCTGCTGATGTGCCCTATGATGTAGATGCAAAGGGGATGTATCTTGTCCCCGGCTTTGTGGATGTCCACACTCATGGAGCAGTAAATCAGGATTTTTCTGATGGCATTTCAGATGGTCTTCCTGCCATGTCTCGCTACTATGCCCAACATGGCGTCACCTCTTTTCTCGCCACTACCATGACCCTGAAAGAAGAAGTACTCACCCCTGCTATGAAAACCATTGCAGGGTTCCAGCGTCCTGTGGACGGTGCAAAGTGTGCCGGAATTCATTTGGAAGGTCCCTTCCTCTCCTATGCAAAAAGAGGGGCACAGGCTGCGGAAAATCTGCATAAACCAGATGCTGCCATGTTCCATCGTCTGAACGAAGCCAGTGGTGGACAGGTTAAACTGGTGACTGTTGCCCCAGAGGAAGAAGGTGCAATTCCATTTATCGAAGAAGTATCCAAAACCTGTACTGTGTCCATTGGACACACCACAGCCAGCTATGAAGTCGCCTGTGCTGCCTACAAAGCCGGTGCCTCCCATGCCACCCACCTCTTTAATGGGATGCCATCCTTTTTACATCGGGAGCCTGGTGTGATTGGTGCCGCTTTTGACTGCGGTGCTACAGTAGAACTGATTTGTGATGGACTACACATCCATCCTGCTGTCATCCGTGCTACCCACCAATTGTTTGGGGAACGTCTTGTCATCATCAGTGATTCTCTGCGCTGTGCTGGTATGCCAGATGGAGAATATGAGCTGGGTGGACAGCCTATTGAAATGAAACAGGGGAAAGCCACCTTGAAGGGTTCTGACACCTTAGCTGGCTCCTCCTCCAATCTGCTACAGGAATTGAAGAATGTAGTCTCCTTTGGTTTGTCTCTGGAATCTGCCTTGACAGCAGTTACTCTGTCCCCAGCCAAAGCAGTACGCTTAGACCATCAGATTGGTTCTCTTGCTGTGGGCAAACAGGCTGACCTTGTGTTATTGGATTCCCAATTAAACTTGCACAGTGTCTATGTGGATGGCACACAGGTACTGTAATATTGTATTTTCATTTGCTGAGGAGGAATTTCCCATGCGTATCATCCGCACAAAAAATTATGAAGAAATGAGCCACGCCGCTGCCCAGCTCATTGCCGCACAAATCATCCTGAAACCCAACTGTGTCCTGGGGCTTGCTACTGGTTCCTCTCCTGTTGGTGCTTATCAGCAACTCATTCAATGGTATGAGCAAGGAAAATTGGACTTTTCCGCTGTTCGCTCCGTCAATCTGGACGAGTATGCCGGTTTGACCCCTGACCATGACCAGAGCTATGCCTATTTTATGCGCCATAACTTGTTTGACCATGTGAACATTGACCTTTCTAATACCAACGTACCCAGTGGTATCTCTGGTGACGATGAGTGCACACGCTATGACCAGCTGATTGCCAACTTTGGCGGCATTGACTTACAGCTTTTGGGTCTGGGTGTCAATGGTCACATCGGTTTTAATGAACCAGATGACCACTTCTCTCTGGGTACACACAAGGTAACACTGACTGAGAGTACCAGAGAAGCCAACAAACGCTTCTTTGTCTCTCTGGATGAAGTGCCTACCCATGCCTACACCATGGGCACCCGTGATATTTTGCAGGCTCGCCGTGTGGTGATGGTTGCCTCTGGTGAAAACAAGGCTGAAGCAGTCAAGCAGGCATTCTTTGGCCCCATCACACCTTCTATGCCCGCCTCCATCCTTCAGTTCCATCCTGACTTTGTTCTGGTGGCTGACGAAGCCGCACTCTCTCTCATTTAGTCAAAATGGTTCAGTGCAGAGTATCATCTGCACTGAATTTTTTTATGATTGTGACTACCATTTTCAGTCATACTATGCTATGATTGGAGTGGCTTTTTGTTATTTTTATCTATGAAAGAGGTGTTTTGTATGCACTGCACAAGAAATGTAACCGAAGATTTGATTTGGATTGGTGGCAATGACCGTCAACATGCTCTTTTTGAGAGTGCACACCCAGTTCCCCGTGGTGTATCCTTTAACTCCTATTTACTGTTAGATGAAAAGACAGTCCTGTTTGACACAGTGGACCGCTCCATCCAGTCTCAGTTTTTTGAAAATCTGGATTATGCATTAAATGGTCGTAAGCTGGACTACATTTTCATTCATCATATGGAGCCTGACCATGCTGCCACCTTAGGTGATACCATGCTTCGTCATCCAGAAGCCACTCTGGTGTGTAATGGAAAAATTGTCAATTTGATTCGGCAGTTCCACTGTGTAGACCCCAAAGGTGCCCATCTGGTCAATGAGGGTGACACCATCTGCACTGGCAAACACACTTTCACTTTTATCAACGCTCCCATGGTACACTGGCCAGAGGTGATGGTCAGCTACGACAGCACAGACAAGATTCTTTTCTCCGCAGATGCCTTTGGTACCTTTGGTGCACTCAATGGTGCTCTGTTTGCAGATGAAGTAGACTTTGAATGCAAATGGCTGGACGAGGCACGCCGCTATTATACCAACATTGTGGGTAAATACGGTCCACAGGTACAGGCTCTGTTGAACAAGGCTTCCAAGCTGGATATTCAGATGATTTGCCCTCTCCACGGTCCTGTGTGGCGGAAAAATCTGGGCTATATCATCGAAAAACATATCAAATGGGCAACTTATGAGCCAGAGGTGCAGGGCGTTCTGATTGCCTACGCCTCCGTCTATGGTGGCACAGAAAATGCAGCCAATATTTTGGCATGTAAACTGGCAGAACAGGGGATTCCTGTGGATATGTATGATGTATCCATTACACATCCCTCCTATGTGCTGTCTGAGGCATTCAAGTACAGCCATCTTGTCTTTGCTTCTACCACCTACAACAACGGTATTTTTGTTACCATGGAAAATCTGCTCCGTGACATTGCCCACCATGGTTTAAAAAATCGCAAGGTAGCATTCATTCAGAATGGTTCCTGGGCTCCTTCCAGTGGAAAATTGATGACAGAAATCATCAACTCTATGAAGGATATGGAGATTCTGGAAGCTCCTGTAACATTGAAATCCACTCTGGCTCCTGGTCAGGAGGAAGAACTGGAAACACTGTCCAAAATTCTGGCTGCTTCTGTACGGGGTGAAACTGTGGAGCATGAGGAAGCACCGGCAGCACACAAAGGTTTTGTATGCAAAATCTGTGGTTTTATTTATGAGGGTGACACCTTGCCTGAAGATTATGTATGCCCCATCTGCCGCCGTCCTGCCAGTGATTTTGAACCACTGTCTTAAGTGAAAAACTGATTGAGCCGCTCTGCCAAAGGCAGAGCGGCTCAATTTACACAAGTATTCCTCCAAAGAGGTTAATACCTGACTGCTATGGTACGTTTTTTGGTTGTCATAGTACAGGTATGGCGAATTTCTTCCCATACGGTTGTCTTTTTGATGTGACAACCAATGGTAATGGGAACCCAACTCAATAAAAACAGACCATACATCACAAGTCCCTTCCAGAGGTTGCGATTCCATTTTTTCTCCAACAATAACACACCTATACCAGAACACAAGGACAGAAACAGGGTAAAAGCGAGGTTGCAAATCAAAACACCTACACCAATCAAAACGGCAAAACGTCCACCAATCAGCATACCGCACAACAGCACAGACAGCAGCAGGTTGACCACCGCCAAAACCTGATAGGTTGGAATCAGCATGGTGGCAATCAAATCAAGGCTTGCCCCATCTCCTCGTCCAAACAACTGCCCCAGATAGTGTTCTACCACCTGTAAAGTGCCACTGGTCCAACGCTTTCTCTGTTTGACTGAAACCTCATAGGTCAATGGCTGTTCATCGTAGGTGATGGCCTTTGGCACCCAGTAGATTTTTTCTCCAGCCAGTGTACACAGGACAGATAACTCTAAATCTTCGCTGATGGTCTTGGTGTGCCAACCGCCCAGTTGCTCAAACACAGAGCTTGCCACCATAAATCCAGTGCCGTTGAGCATGGCAGACAATCCCATTGCCGCCTTGCCTTGATTGTGAAAACGGTTCATCATCCAATAATAGATGGAATAACTGCCTGACATTCCAGTATCATAGGGGTTTTTGCTGTCACGGTAGCCCTGTGCCACTCGCACCCCAGACTGATAGGCGTTGTTCATTTCCATCAAAAAGTGTTCTTCTGCCACATTGTCTGCATCAAAAACACAATAGGCATCATATCCCAGCACAGACAGTTTTTCATAGGCAAATTCCATCACATCACCTTTGCTTTTCACCGGCACTGTGCATTCCAGCACCTTGGCTCCCGCTGCTCTGGCTACTGTGGCGGTATCATCACTGCACTGGTTTGGAATCACCCAAATATCATAGAGTTCTTTTGGATAAGCCTGTTCTCGCAAACTTTCCACCAGAGAACCAATCACCTGCTGTTCATTGCGTGCCGCAATCAACACTGCAAACCGGGTGGATGCAGGAACCTGTGGATAGTTCTCCGTTTTTTTCAAAGACATCAGCCCAGTGATGAGATAATATATACTCCACAGGGTCAACCCTGTTCCCAACACTGATGTTATGATGGTAAGCACACGGATGGTTGCTTCCATACGAATCCCTCCTCTGTTGTCTATGATGGCAGTATACCAGAGGAAGTTTAAGATTCTACCATGGGTAAGTTTAAGACTTTATAAAATTTTCCGCTGCTGGCAAAGATTGATACACTCCTCCAACCAGCTGCAATAACTCTCCTCCCTGTGAATGGCTCCCTGCATCACAAGATAATCACAGAATTGAGATTCTTCTTTTGGTGGTATGGTATCAAACTTTTCCTGTTTTTTGCGGATCTGCTCCAACCGTTGTCGATGCTGCTGCAAGTGGTATTCCAACTGTTTTAAACGCATTTCTGGTTCCATCGCATCAGAGAAAAAAAGCTGAAGGCGAAACTCATCCTTTGGAATCGGTTTAATGGGATAGGCTGTCTCCTCCCAGTTTTGAAAGGCATCCCGTCCCTGTTGTGTGATAGTATAGACCTTTTTTTCCAATGCTGTGCCTGAAATTTCTGTCTCATACTCCACATACCCTTTTTCCAGCAGGCTTTTCAATTCTGGATAGACCTGACTGTGCTTGGCAGTCCAGAAGTCAAACAGAGATGTTTGAAACTCCCTTGTCAAATCATAGCCTGTCATAGAATCCCGATTCAACATCCCTAAAATGGCATATTGCAATGTCCCCATTGGACAGCACCCCTTTCTTTTGTTATGGGGAAGTATACCATAGCCCTTTCTGATTTTCCACTGTTTTCTTTTTACATGTAACATTTGACATGTATTTTATTTTGTGATAGGATAGATATGTTGGCGGCAAATGGTCGCTTCTCTTTTTGCCCATTCAATTTACATGTCAGAAAGGAGCCTGAATGAGGCGTGGAAAAAACAAAGCGATATCTGATTTTTATACTGGGACTGTTTGTAAACTCGTTGGGTGTGAGTCTGATTACCAAAGCAAATCTTGGAACTTCTCCCATTTCATCCATTCCCTATGTGCTCAGTCTGAATTTTCCACTCTCTCTGGGTAATTTCACTGTTATTTTCAGTCTGCTTCTCATTTTTCTGCAACTGCTGATTTTGGGAAGAAATTTCAAAGCAGAGCATGTACTGCAAATTCCAGTTTCTTTTGCCTTTGGCTGGTTTATTGATATTTGTATGTCCCTTTTATGGTTTCTCAATCCTCAACAATATCCATTGCAGATTTTCTATTTGCTGGTTGGCTGTCTCATTTTGGGTATTGGTGTCTATATGGAAATGCTGGCAGATGTGGTGATGCTACCCGGTGAATCCTTCGTTCGTGCGGTGGTGTTCCGCTGGAAAACAGAGTTTGGACTCACCAAAGTCTGTTTTGATGTATCCATGACTGTCATTGCAGCCCTGCTGTCCATCCTGTTTTCTGGTGCCTTGCTGGGGGTACGAGAGGGTACCATCATTGCTGCCATTCTGGTTGGCTTTATTGCCCGTCTCATTGGTCGCAAGTTGTCCTTCCTGCCCAAACTGCTGTTTGGTGCACAACCAGAACCAGAAACCCCTTCCCTCTCTGATTTGGAATCCACCCCTGTCTGTATCGTAGTGGACCGACAATATGGCAGTGGTGGGCATGATTTTGCCAAATATCTGGCACAAAAACTTTCTTTTGCCTTTTATGATGAAGAAATCATCCAGATGGCTGCCGGCCCCAGCGGATATTCTGAGGAGTACATCTCTCTCAAAGAAGAAAAAATGAAAAATGGGCTGTTTTATGACTTTGTAGCCCAAATGTATACCAACCCCTCACAGACCCCCGCTCCAGAGGACAGCATTTTCCAAACGGAAAGCAGAATCATTCGAGAGGCTGCCAGCAAGGAAAACTGTGTCATTGTGGGTCGCTGTGCTGATGTGATTTTAAAAGACCATCCCAAATGCCTGAAAATGTTTCTCTGTGCCCCCATTGAAGCCCGTATCAAACGGGTGATGAAATATGAACAGGTAGATGAAAAGGCAGCACGGCACAGCATCCTGATGACCGACCGCAGCCGTGCCCGTTACTATAACTACTATGCAAATCGTGTCTGGGGACTGGCTCCCAACTATCATCTCTGTATTGACACCTCCACTGGTGCCCCCCATGCAGAACAGATGGTACTGGACATGCTGGAACACATCACCGGCTATCATCCCCATCCCAAAGAGATTACCATTCCATAAGAAAACAGCCTGTATCCCCCATGAAGGTACAGGCTGTTTTCTCTCATTCAAATTTGAATGTTCACTCCATTAACCAGTACACCATCTTCCACTCGAATCATCACATATTTGACTCCATCAATCACTCTCGTTTGAATCAGGTCGGTACGTTCTGCATCTACTTTAATTTGGATGTAATCAGATTTCAATTCCATTTGTTTGGTATTGACCAAGTTTGTTGGGCTGAGCTGTGTATCTGCCCCAAAACTTTGGGTATACTGCTCATCGAACTCCTGAAGTTCCTGTTCTCCCACGCCACAGGTTGCCAGTACCTGCCGCATGGTTCCACGATCTACAAGCAGTGGTTCTTCTATCTTGCTCTCCTTATGTTCTGCAATCATACCACAGAGCTGATCCTGTACTCCCTGAATCACCTCAAAACTACATGCCTCACCTAGCGCTTCACTGAGTGCAATGTCAAATTGCTCTTTCTGCTCTGCGGCTGGCATGGGTGGCGTCACATGAAAGAGTTTTTCAATCAAATTTTCCTGCATCACTTTGGTATTTTTGGTGTAATACAGTGCACCATATAAATTGGCTGCCCGGTCATCAAAGGCAGGAAAGAGAAATCCCAACTCCGGTGGGGAGACAATCCAATCAGGGGACAGACTGCGGAATTGGTTTTCCTGCACATAGTAACTCAGTGCTGGTTTGGTCTGTTTCACTGGGCAAATACTGCACAAAATATAGGAGTAGACCTCCTGTGCACCATCTTCCAGTTCCTCCCCATCTTTACTGTGATAGGGCACATCATAACTGTCATGAATCAATAAAATGAGATAATTGCCATCCAGTTCCACACTGTCAATGACCTGATGGAAAAAAGTGTCTACCGCCTCCTCATCCCGCAATCTGGATTGGCGCAGAGCCATCAACTGTTTGTGTTCTGCTCCATCTACCACCTGTTGGGTGGCAAAGGTAATGTCCAGTAAATTTTTTCCCAATGTACCAGACAAGGTGCGCTTTAAGAGAGCCAGTATTTTCTCATTTTCCTCCTGTGACATAACCCCAAGGGACTGTTGGAACTGGGAAACAATTTCCCCCATCTCATTGACATAGCAGCCTCGCACATGGGTAATCCCTGTGCGGTCCTGTCGAAATCTGCGGCGCAGTTCAGAAACTTCTTTTTCATTCATGGTGCTTCATCCTTATATTTGGTTTGGGTCGAAACATCCGCCCCTATGATAATAGCACATTTTTTCTATTATTTCAAAAATTTTTTGTCAATGCTCTTTTCCGTTTGCAAGTTGTTCCGCTGTATGATACCATACAGACAAAACGACCATTCCATAGGAGGTATTTGTAATGGCAAAAGCAATTTTAAAACGTGAGGAAATTCCAGAGCAGTATACATGGAATACCGCTGACCTCTACCCCTCTGATGACCAGTGGGAGGCAGATTTTCAGACTTTAACAGAAAACATCAGAGAACTTGCTACCTATGAGGGAACCCTTTCTCAAAGTGGAACGACCCTCTATCAGTTTGTTACCTTGGAACAGGAAGCAGGCGAGCGTCTCAGCAAGCTGATGGACTATGCCCAGAGAAAAAGTGATGAGGATACCAGAATTTCCACCTACCAAGCCATGGTAAGCCGTATCAGTTCCCAATATGTCTCTTTTTTACAGGCAACCGCCTTTGAAGTACCAGAGGTGTTGCGGATTCCTTCAGAAACTTTGGAACAATTTTTTGAAACCACACCAGAGTTACAGCTCTACCGCCGGTATTTTGACCTGATTTTACGCCGTCGAGCACATACCTTATCTGACCAGGAGGAAAAACTGCTGGCTGCGGCTGGTGAACTGTCTCAGGCTCCTGACGATATTTTCTCCAAGTTGACCGATGCCGATTTAACCTTCCCAGATGCCATAGACGAACAGGGGGAGCATCATCCCCTTTCCAATGGCTCCTATACTCTGTTGCTCTCCAGCCCCGACCGTGTGTTAAGAAAATCTGCCTTTGAGCAACTATATCAGGTCTATGGCAGTGTAAAAAATACACTGGCTGCCACACTGTCCTCACAGGTCAAGCAGCTGCAATTCTTTTCCACTGCCAGACACTACTCCTCCCCACTTGCCGCCTCTCTTGACCACACCCATGTACCAGAGAGTGTATATCACAACCTCATTTCCACTGTTCACAACAATCTGGACAAACTCCACCGCTATGTGCGGCTGCGGAAAAAATTGCTGGGTGTAGATGAACTCCACATGTACGACGTATATGCCCCTATGATTCAAGGTGTAGAATCCACCATTCCCTATGAAAAGGCAACCAAAACCGTCTATGAAGCAGTTGCCCCTCTAGGAAAAAACTATCAAGAAATGATTCAGGAGGGACTGGAACACCGCTGGATTGACGTCTATGAAAATGTGGGAAAACGCTCTGGCGGGTATATGTCAGGAGCAATGGTACACCCCTATATCCTGCTCAATTATCAGGACGATTTGGACAGCATGTTTACACTGGCACATGAACTGGGACATGCCATTCACTCCTACCTCTCCAACAAAACCCAACCCACTGTCTATCGTGACTATGTAATTTTTGTGGCAGAAGTGGCTTCCACCTGCAATGAAGCACTTTTGATGGAATATCTGTTGAACAAAACCACTGACCCGAAAGAACGGGCTTGGCTTTTGAATCATTTTCTGGAACAGTTCAAGGGCACTCTGTATCGTCAAACTATGTTTGCAGAATTTGAATTAAAAATCGGTCAGTTGACAATGGAAGGGGAAGCCCTCACAGCGGAACGGCTCAGTCAGGAATATATCCAGCTCAACAAGACCTATTTTGGAGATGATATGGTATCTGACCCAGAAATTGCACTGGAATGGGCACGCATTCCCCATTTCTACTACAATTATTATGTATTCCAATATGCAACTGGTTACTCTGCTGCCATTGCCCTGTCCAGAAAAATTCTGTCTGAAGGGGAACCTGCGGTGAAACAATATCTGGAATTTCTGTCTGGTGGATGCAGTCAGGACCCCATTGACCTGCTGCGTCATGCCGGTGTGGATATGACCTCTCCTCAACCCATCCAATCTGCCCTTGACCTGTTTGGAACCCTGTTGGATGAGATGGAAACTTATTTAGAGGCATAATGGAGAAAAACACCGTTGAATGACACAAAAAACAGCCCCCATTGTATGGTGGGGGCTGTGTTGTATTATCATTCTGTTGCATCTACCACACCTGTGATGATGGACAGTGCCTGTTTGTGATTTTCAATCTCCGTGATTTGGTGGCTTCCCCCATATTCACCGTCTATAGTCCATTGAATGGATTTTTCACAGGTAAATGTGAGCTTGGAGGCATGGAGCGAAATCAAGGCTCCTCCATTTTCGGTGGGCTGTTGCCGAATCAGTGCCTGTAAACTGGCTCCTATCTCTCCAATATTCACTGGTTTCTTCACCAAAACTACCTCAAATAACCCATCATCCAACCTCACCCAGTCTGTTGGGATGGATTTCATGCCACCAATCGAATGGGTATTACACACCATTCCATAATAAAAATCGTCCTCTAATACTTGCCCATCATATTCCACCTTAATATGGTAGGGCGCAATGGATGGAATGGAGGCAATCCCTGCCATCACATAGGCCAAATGCCCAAAGGTATTCTTTAAATCCTGTGGTGTATCGTATGCCACTTCTGTAAAAGCACCAAAAGCAGCCACATAGACAAAGGGACTATGGTTGAGGGTACCAATATCCCATTGCATTGGCTCTGTATCACTTGCTGCCAACTGAGCAGCTTTTTGATAGGAATTGGGAATCCGTAATGTTGCTGCACAGTCGTTGGTGGAGCCTGCTGGTATATAGGCAAGGGTAGGTGGATTGTCAAGCCGTAGCAATCCTGCGGCAGTTTCACTCAGGGTTCCATCTCCACCACTACAGACAATGCGGTCGAACTGTTCTCCAATCTCCTCTACTACTTGACTGGCATCCCCTTTTGACTGGGTGGGATGTACCGTGACCTGCCACCCCGCTTTTGTCATTGTATCTACAACTGTGGAGAGATGGCTGGCACTTCCCCCTTTTCCCGAAGTAGGATTATACAAAAATAGCATTTTCCCCATAATATTACCTCAATTTATGCAAGCGTTGTTCGTTTCCATTTTATGCGTATACAAGAAATTTCAGACCTTATTATAGATTATTCCCCAAAAAAAGCAACCTAAATTTATGAACTTTACAAATCCAAACACTTTCTTAACTTCTGTGGGAGGTTTTTATGCAAGAAAGAAAACACGTACTGATTACAGGAGGAAGTCGGGGAATTGGTGCTGCCACTGCAAGAAAATTTGCCCAATGTGGCTGGGATGTAACCATTAACTACTGTACTTCTCATAAACAAGCAGAACTTTTGGTTTCTGACCTGCTTTCTATGGGTGTTCAGGCACAAGCCATTCAGGCAGACTTGAGCGACGAACCGCAAGCATCTGTTCTCATTCAACAGACCCAACAAACTCTTGGTCCGATTTCTTCCCTTGTATGCAATGCTGGAATTGCTCTCCCACAGATGTTGTTAACTGATGTCCAGAGTACACAGTGGAACCAGCTTCTTTCCACAAATTTGAGTGGGTTGTTCTATCTGCTGCGTGCCGCTGTTCCACACTTTGTCAAACAACAGAAGGGTAGCATTGTGACTGTCTCCTCCATGTGGGGGGTATCTGGTGGTTCCTGTGAAGCTGCCTACTCCGCTTCCAAAGCAGGCGTCATTGGTTTGACACAGGCAATGGCAAAAGAACTTGGTCCCTCCCATATCCGTGTAAACTGTGTGGCCCCTGGTGTGATTGCTACAGATATGAATGCCCACTTAACCGCTGAGGACCTGCTTGCTCTCTCTGACGAAACCCCTCTATGTCGCATCGGACAGCCAGAGGAAGTGGCAGAAGGAATTTACTTCCTCGCCAGTGATGCATCCAGTTTTATTACCGGACAGACCTTACAAATCAATGGGGGAATTTTTATCTAATGTTCCAAATGTTCGGTTGCAAGCCCCTCTGAAACTTGATATAATGGGGCGTACTCTATAGATTTTGACCTGAGAAACGGAGGTACCACTGTGAACCGTTTTAAATTTGACTATCGTTCCTACCGTGGACGAGCCAGTTTGACAGACTGGCTGAAAAGAATTACCTTTATTCTGGCTGTTTTAGTGGCGGTTGGTCTGTCTATTCTCTATTTTGCTCCAGATTTCTTTTCTAATTTCTCCTTTTCTGCCCCCTCCCGCACAGATTCCTCTGGTAACACTTCTGTCCAGGAACCGTCCACTTCACAATCTGATTCCTCCTCTCCCAGCCAGCCCACTTCTGATAAAGGAACTTCTTCTGCAACAGAGTCCGAGGAGGAACCCGAAGAAACAACAGAAACTACACTGCTAAAAGCCATCTCTGTCCCTGTTGACCATATTTTAGATGGTTCTGCTACTCAACTTGCCCAGCAGGCTGGTGCCAATGGTGTGGTTGTGCCTATGAAAGATGATGATGGCACCCTTCACTGGACCACCAATCAGATTTTTGGAGAACCTTTTCAAAATGGAGCGGCAAATCCATCTACTGACACAATCAAACAGTGGAATCAAGGTGAACTTTACACTATTGCACAGTTCCCCTGTTTTCGGGATGATGTTGTGGGCAGAAAAATGGATCATACCCTATATACCGTCAGTGGCTACCGCTGGATGGATAGCGGCGACTATCACTGGGCAACTCCAGCAAGTGAGGAGGTACAGGACTACTATATCTCACTGATGGTGGAACTTGCTCAGTTGGGCTTTGATGAAATTCTTCTGGAACACTGTGGATTCCCTTCTCAGCAGGATGGGTCCCTGGGAAATGTACGTTACCCATCAGAGGATATTACTGTTTTGATGAGCCAGTTTTTGGACAAGGCTGCCCAAGCCTTACAGCCCTATGAAACCAAACTCTCTATCCGTACAAATTATGAAATTTTGCAAGTTGGAGCAACAGAAACTGGCTTAACTGCATCTGCATTGTCTGGAACAATTTCCCGTCTTTTGGTGCCAGAAGAAGAACTGCAACTTGTCAACACCTTCCTTACTTCACAGGGACTTGATACTCCACCAACCCTCATAGCAGATTGTACTTCGTTTTCTGACTCTCTCTCCTATGATCAAATTCTCTCTCTATCCTAACTGTACCACAAAAAAATTCCCATGTTTTTATTGCAAAACATGGGAATTTTTATTCATAATCAGCGTTTTTATAAACATGCTAAAATCTAAAATAAAAATGAAGTGTATTTTTTGAGAAACTGTATATTTTCCTAATAAAAAGTATAGGATATATAAAATCAAATCATAATTGCAATAAAATCTGTAATTTATGATTGATATTTGGCAAAGATTTCAAACCTTTTATGCAAATGAAAAAATGCAACAGTAAAAATGTTCTTGCTTTTTTTGTGTAATTGGCATAGAATAAAAGTCAGACAGTGCAAATCTTGCAACTACTCATTTATTTTGTATATTAGGGTGGTGAACAACATGGCAACACAAGCAATTCAAACTGTGGCAGAGCTGGAACTTGCAGTGAAAAAGCAAAAAGAAGCAGCGATTGCCGAACAAAAACAGCGCATTTTAGATGCACAGCGATCTGCCCGTCAGCGATTGGATGCCTCTCGACAGGAGGCTGAGCAGCAGGTCAGACAGATGATGACAGATGCAGAACAGCAAGCTGCATCTTGCACACAGGAGGTTCTGACCAGTGCACAACAGGAGTGTGAAGGGATGAAGCAGGCTGCACGGGAAAAACTGGAGCAGGCTGTCGATTTTCTGATGGAAAAGGTTGTGAGTATCTGATGGCAATTGTCAAAATGAAACACCTGTCACTGCTGGCAATGCGCCCAGACCGGGAGGCAATTTTGCATCTGTTGCAGGGGATGGGATGTGTAGAGGTGGCAGAACCCTCTCAGGAACAACGCAATCAGCAGCTTCTGGAGCTGATGCCCCATTTACAGGGGACAGAGCAGGAGCAATGGCTGACCAGTCCTGATGCCAGTCACCTGCTTGAGGCACAGGTACAAAAACAGGATGCAGAGCGGGCCATTGGTGTATTAAAACACTACGGTATCAAACCAAGTGGGATGTTTTCTCCCAAACCCAAGCTCACTCGCTCCCAGTTATTTGCCCCTGATGCCTGTACCAAAGGGCGCAACGCAGTACAAACGGTTTTGGATGCAGACCGGAAGTTATCCCATCTGCAGGGAGAGCAGGGGCGCATCACTGCCCTGAAACATGCTTTGACCCCTTGGCTTTCTCTCGATGTCCCTCTGGAAAGTCGCTCTACAGAGGATATGCTGGTACAATTTGGCACCATTTCTTCTGCCGTGCCCTTTGATGAAGTGGTACGTCGGTTGGAGGCTGCCAGTGAACTGGTACAATTCACTCTGGCAAGCACAGACCGGGATCTTAGCTACTGTTTGCTGGTCTGCCACAAAAGCTGTGAAGATTCTATTTTTGAAGTTTTGAGGGAGGCAGGCTGGTCTCGTATCTCTATGGGTGAGTGGACTGGTACTGCAAAAGAAAATGATGCTCGTCTCTATGAACAGCTTCAAGTTCTGGACAGCGAGATAGGACAGTTACAGGAGAAACTTTCCAGTATGGGCGACTTGCTCCCCGAACTGTGTCAGGCTTCTGACCGGGCTTCCATCACCATCAATCGGGAGGAAAACCGGATTCGCCTTCTGGATACACAGCAAACCTTCCTTCTGGATGGCTGGGTTCCAGCAGAGCGGTGGTCCGAAGTAGAGAAACAACTCTCTCTCTATCCCTGTGCATGGGATGTGACTGACCCAAAAGAGGAGGACTACAGCAGCGTCCCTGTGAAGTTGAAAAACAACTGGTTCACAAAACCACTGAGCATGGTCACAGAGATGTATTCCCTGCCCGCCTATGGTGGTGTAGACCCCAATCCGCTGATGGCTCCTTTCTTTATTCTGTTTTATGGAATCATGATGGCAGATATGGGCTATGGTCTTTTGATGATGCTGGCTTCTGTGATTGTCTTGAAAAAGGCACAGCCCAAAGGCGGTATGTATAACTTTTTCGCATTGCTGGGACTGTGTGGAATCAGCACCTTTATAATGGGTGCATTAACAGGTGGTTTCTTTGGTGATTTCATTCCCCAGCTTCTCAAGCTGATGAACCCAGAAAGCACTTTTGTTTGGTTCTGGCCCACCCTATTCACCCCTCTGGAAGATACTCTGTTGATTCTGGTTGGCTCTATGGCACTTGGATTTGTCCAAATTGTCACAGGTATGGCGGTCAGTTTTGTACGCAAAATTCAGGCTGGAAACATTTTGGATGCTGTGTTTGAAGAACTGACCTGGTGGATTGTATTTATGGGAATTGGGCTGATGGCAGCAAATATCACACCTGTTATTCTCTATGCAGGTCTTGTGATGGTGGTACTGGGTCCCATCCTCACGCAACAGGGAGCTGGAAAAATCACTGGTATTTTTGCCTCTCTCTATAACCATGTGACTGGATATTTTGGAGACATTCTATCCTATTCCCGTCTCATGGCTCTGATGCTGGCTGGTAGCGTCATTGCACAGGTATTCAATACCTTGGGCGCAATCCCTGGCAACATTCTTATTTTCATTCTAATCTCTATTGTAGGGAATGGGCTGAACTTTGCTCTGAACCTGTTAGGATGTTATGTCCACGATTTGAGACTACAGTGTCTTGAATACTTCAACAAGTTCTATGAGGATGGTGGCACACCCTTCCGCCCAATGGAGATGAAAACCAACTATTATGAGATTGTAGAATCATAAGGAGGACAACAACATGGAAATGATGGATTTTTCTAGCCTGACTTTTTTGGGCAGCATTGGTGGTCTTGCTCTTGCACTTCTGGGTGCTGGTCTTGCAGCAGTATTGAGTGGCATTGGTTCCGCTAAGGGTACTGGTATTGCCGGTGAAGCTGGTACTGGTCTTTTGTGTGAGGACCCCAGTAAATTTGGTAAGGTTCTGATTCTTCAGGTGATTCCTGGTACACAGGGTCTGTACGGTCTGGTGGTTTGGTTCTTCGCTGTTTACAGCATGGGTCTGCTGTCTGGTGAGGTTCCCAACCTGACCGTCATGGAGGGTATGCAGTATTTTGCCGCCTGTCTGCCTATGGCTCTGGGTGGTCTGTTCTCCGCTATGGCTCAGGGTCGTGTGGCTGCTGGTTCCATCAACATTCTGGCAAAGAAGCCTGATGACTGGTCCAAGGGCATGGTGCTGTGTATCACTGTAGAATTTTACGCCATTCTGTCCCTGCTGGCTTCCATGCTGATGATCATCAATATCAGCGGCTAAGAGAGCGAGGCCAAGGCGATGGACGGAATTGAAAAAATCACAGCGCGCATCCAGTCTGATGCTGCTGCGGAACTGCAACAACTGCGTCAGCAGACGGATGAGCAGGTCAAAACCATTGAGACACAGGCACAACTTCAGGCTGAAAAGGAGCGGGACGAGATTCTCGCCCGTGGTCGTAAAGCTGCCGATGAGCGTCTGGAACGTCTCAAATCTGCCGCTCAGATGGAGCGCAGAAAACTGGAATTGGCTGCAAAACAGGAAGTAGTCTCTGAGGCGTTTGAAAAAACACTGGAAAAACTCTGCAACTTACCAGATGAGGACTACATCAAACTGCTGACAGCCTTGATTTTAAAGGCTGTTTCCACCGGTCGTGAGCAGGTTATCTTCTCCCAGCGTGACCGCAACCGCATTGGAAAACAGGTTGTTGTGGCTGCCAATGAAGCACTTGTAAAAAATGTTGTGCCTGAACTGCCCGAGGCGTTGTCCAACTCAAAGGTAGGCTCCTTTTTGGGTAAAGTTGTCAACAGCACCGCTGCTCAAATTACAGGAACAGGGCTTTTGTCCCTCTCTGAAGAAACACGTCCCATTCAGGGCGGCTTCATTCTGGTAGATGGTCCTGTGGAAACCAACTGTTCCTTTGAAACTTTAATCCGCTTGAAGCGTGAGGGACTGGAAAAGGAAACTGCCCAGCTTCTCTTTCCCTAATACAGGCGGTGGGGAATGCTCCCATCCCTGTATCTGACTAAAACAGTGAGGAGGGATACCTTGTCTCACACAAGAGATACTGATTATTTGTCCATCTCCACCCGCATTCATGCGATGGAAAATCGTATGTTGACGAGAGAGAGAATGGAGCGCATGATTGATGCCAAAGAGGATAGTGAGGTTCTGAAGATTCTCTCAGAATGTGGCTATGGCAGCGCAGATGGACTTCAACTCAATACAGTAGATGAAGCCCTCAGCACAGCACAGGCAGCAACCTTTCAGGATTTGCGTGCTTCTGTTCCAGATCACCGTCTTTTGGATGTGTTTCAGCTCAAATATGACTACCACAATGCCAAAACTCTGGTGAAGGCAGAGGGGATGGGAATCCGTGCTGACCACCTTCTGATGAGTGGTGGACGCTACGCCCCCACCCTGTTGGCTGATGGCTATCACAAAGGGGAATTGCGTGGTCTCAGTGAGTCCTATTGTGCAGCCATTGCCAAAGCAAAAGAGACATTGGCTGCCTCTCATGACCCACAACTTGCCGATTTGGTATTGGATCGTGCCTATTTTGCAGAAATGACCCAGCTTGCCAAGGACAGTGGCAGTGCATTTCTACAGGGCTATGTCCGGCTGTGTGTGGACATTGCTAACTTGCGCACTGCGGTACGGGTGGCACGCATGGAAAAATCCAGTGACTTTTTATCCCATGTTCTCATCCCCGGCGGCAGTGTATCTGAAACGCAGATTGCCCGTACCCGTGGTGAGGATTTGGAGGGCTTGTTCCGTACAGGTGCGCTGGCAAAGGCAGCAGAGCTGAGCAGTGCAGTGGCTCGCCCTGCATCTGGTGCACTGACCGCCTTTGAGCGTGAATGTGACAACGCTCTCACAAATTATCTCTCCTCTGCCCGCCGTATTCCATTTGGAGAGGAAACTGTGATTGGGTATTTATATGCAAAAGAGGCAGAACTGACTACCATCCGTACCATTTTGGCTGGTCGTAAAGCTGGTTTGGATGGGTCCGTGATTCGTGAACGGCTGCGTGAAAGTTATGTGTAAGGAGGGGCACAGATGTACCGTATTGCAGTAATTGGTGATTCTGACAGTGTACTGGGATTCAAGTCTCTGGGACTGGATGTGTGCCCTGTATCCAACGCAGAACAGGCACGGCAGGCAATCTATCGAATGGCGAAAGAGAACTATGCCATTTTATATTTGACTGAGCAGCTCGCCAGCCAGTTACAGCCAGAGATTGCCCGCTATAAAGATGCCCTCACACCTGCCATTATCCTGATTCCCGGCAAAGAAGGCAGCTTGGGGATTGGCATGGCAAATGTAAAGAACGCTGTGGAACGGGCAGTGGGTGCAGATATTCTGTAACCCTGAGCACCACAGAAACATCCTGTCTGGTCAGACTGTCGTTCTGACCAGACAGCATTGAATTTTCGTCCCCATCTTTGCATGATATGCAGATGTGGTTGTAGGAAAGAAGGTTAGAAAACCTATGGGAAAGATTGTCAAGGTCTCTGGTCCTCTGGTTGTTGCAACCGGAATGCAGGAGGCAAACATGGCAGACGTGGTTCGTGTTGGTGAGCAGCGTCTCATTGGTGAAATTCTGAACATGAATGGTGATGCCGCTTCCATTCAGGTTTATGAGGAAACTTCTGGTCTTGGTCCTGGTGCGGAGGTTGTCACAACTGGTGCCCCTCTGTCTGTGGAACTGGGTCCCGGTCTGATTGAAAATATTTATGATGGAATCCAGCGTCCTCTGGAGGAAATCAAGGCAAAAACCCAGAGCAACAGCCTCCCCCGCGGTGTAGAGGTGCCTGCACTGGACCGCAACAAAAAGTGGGAGTTTGTGCCCACAGTACAGCCTGGCACTGCTGTTGTAGGTGGTGACATCATTGGTACTGTACAGGAGACAGATTCCATTCTCCACAAAATTATGATTCCCCCTCGCATGTCTGGTACCATTGTGTCCATTCAGGGTGGCTCTTTTACCGTCACAGAAACGGTAGCCGTTTTGGAGCAAAAGGACGGTACCCAGACAGAACTGACCCTGATGCAAAAGTGGCCTGTGCGTGTGGGTCGTCCCTATAAACATAAATATCCCCCTGTGATTCCCCTGCAATCTGGTCAACGTATCGTGGATACCTTCTTCCCTGTGGCAAAGGGTGGTACTGCTGCCATCCCCGGTCCCTTCGGTTCCGGAAAGACTGTGATGCAGCACGCTCTGGCAAAATGGTCCGATGTGGATTTGGTGGTCTACATTGGCTGTGGTGAGCGTGGTAACGAGATGACCGACGTATTGCGTGAATTCCCTGAACTGATTGACCCCCGTACTGGTCAATCTCTGATGAAGCGCACTGTTTTGATTGCCAACACTTCCGATATGCCTGTGGCTGCCCGTGAGGCATCTATCTACACTGGTATTACCATTGCAGAGTATTTCCGTGATATGGGCTATGCTGTGGCTGTGATTGCAGACTCCACTTCCCGTTGGGCTGAGGCTCTGCGTGAGATGTCCGGTCGTCTGGAAGAAATGCCCGGTGAAGAAGGCTATCCCGCTTACCTCAGTTCCCGTCTGGCTCAGTTCTATGAACGTGCCGGTTCTGTATCCTGCCTTGGTTCTGATGAGGACCGCCGTGGCAGTCTGACTGCGGTTGGTGCGGTCTCCCCTCCCGGTGGTGACTTGTCTGAGCCTGTTTCTCAGGCCACCATGCGTATTGTCAAAGTGTTCTGGGCATTGGATGCCTCTCTTGCTTACCGCCGTCACTTCCCAGCCATCAACTGGTTAAACTCCTACTCCCTGTATTTGGACAGTCTGAAACCCTGGTATGACGAAAATCTGGGCAAAGATTTCCTGAAAGACCGTGAGTGGGCTATGAGTATGTTACAGGAGGAAGCCAGCCTGAACGAAATTGTGCAGCTGGTTGGTAAGGATTCCCTGTCCCCCAAGGATCAGATTACGCTGGAAGTTGCCAAAATGATTCGAGAGGATTTTCTGCAACAGAACTCCTTTGTGGACATTGATTCCTTCTCTGAGTACGACCGTCAAGCCCGTATGCTGTCTATGATTCGTGATTACGATGGGCGCTGCCGTAGTGCTGCCGAGCGTGGCGGTGATTTGAATGCACTGTTCTCCATTGAGAGCCGTGAAAAAATCGGTCGTGCAAAGTCTGTACCTGCTGACCAGTATCAGGACAACTATATGCAGATTGTACTGGAGATGGAGCAGGAGATTGAAGCCATTGCACAGAAGGGAGAGAGTGAACTGTGATTCGAGAATACAAAACCATTCAGGAAATTTCCGGTCCTCTGATGGTTGTCAACCATGTGCAGGGCGTCACTTACGATGAACTGGGTGAAATTGAGCTTTCAGATGGTACTGTGCGCCGCTGTCAGGTATTGGAGGTCAACGGTGACGCCGCTGTGGTGCAGTTATTTGAAAATTCTGCTGGTATCAACTTGGCAGAATCTAAAATCCGCTTTCTGGGGCACCCTCTCCAGCTTGGTGTTTCTGGCGATATGCTGGGGCGTGTGTTCAATGGTATGGGACAACCCATTGACGGCGGTCCTGCCATTCTGGCTGATGAATATCGGGATATCAATGGTCTTGCCATGAACCCTGCTGCCCGTAACTATCCAAACGAGTTTATCCAGACTGGCATCTCCACCATTGATGGTCTGAATACCCTGGTGCGTGGGCAGAAGCTGCCTATTTTCTCCGGTTCTGGTCTGCCCCATGCTGCTCTGGCTGCTCAGATTGCCCGTCAGGCAAAGGTTCTGGACGGTGAAAGTAACTTCGCCGTTGTATTCGCTGCTATTGGTATTACCTTTGAAGAATCTGAATTTTTCGTTAGTGAGTTTAAGCGCACTGGTGCCATTGACCGTACTGTGCTCTTTACCAATCTGGCAAACGACCCAGCCGTTGAGCGTATTGCAACCCCCCGTATGGCTTTGACTGCTGCGGAGTATCTGGCATTTGAAAAGGGTATGCACGTTCTGGTTATCATGACGGATATTACCAACTATGCCGAGGCTCTGCGTGAGATTTCCGCCGCTAAGAAGGAAGTTCCCGGTCGCCGTGGCTATCCCGGCTACCTGTACACCAACTTGGCAACCCTGTATGAACGTGCAGGTCGTCAGATGGACCGAGAAGGCTCTATCACCCTGATTCCCATTTTGACCATGCCAGAAGATGACAAGACACACCCCATCCCCGACCTGACCGGTTATATCACTGAGGGGCAGATTATTTTGTCCCGTGAGCTGTACCGTAAGGGTATCATTCCTCCTGTGGATGTTCTGCCCTCTCTGTCTCGTCTGAAGGATAAGGGTACTGGTGCAGGCAAAACCCGTGAGGACCACGCCGGCACCATGAACCAGCTCTTTGCTGCCTATGCAACTGGTAAGGAAAACAAGGAATTGATGTCCATTTTGGGTGAGGCTGCCCTCAGCCCCACCGATTTGCAATACGCAAGATTTGCCGATGAGTTTGAAAAACGCTATGTGGCTCAGGGTTCTGATGAAAACCGCTCTATTTTCGATACATTGGATTTGGGTTGGGAATTGCTCAGTATTCTGCCAAAAAGTGAGTTAAAGCGTATTAAGCCCGAGTATATCGACAAGTATTTACCCAAAAAGGATTAAGGAGGGAGTTTTAGATGCCTTCCTCAACAATTAACCCCACCAGAATGGAACTGACCCGCCTCAAGGGTCGCTTAAAAACTGCCCAACGTGGTCACAAGCTGTTGAAAGACAAGCGTGACGAGTTGATGAAGCAGTTTATGGATGTGGTGCGTGAAAATCGGGCATTGAGAAAACGTGTAGAGGAGGAATTGATGCGTGCTCACAGTTCCTTCACGGTGGCTTCTGCCCTTATGTCCCCGGAAATATTGGAACAGTCCCTGCTCTACCCCAAACAGTCGGTAGAGCTGGACATGACATTCCAAAACGTGATGTCTGTGGATGTGCCTCAGTATCGTTTCCACACTAAAAGTCAGGACCCCGGCGAAGTTTACCCCTATGGTTTTGCACAAACCAGTGGTGAACTGGATGACGCTGTGGATGCCCTGTCCCGTGTCTTTCAGGATATGCTGAAACTGGCAGAAATTGAAAAGACCAGTCAACTGCTGGCTGAGGAAATCGAAAAAACACGCCGCCGTGTCAATGCGTTGGAGTATGTAAAAATTCCTCAGATGCAGGAAAACATCAAGTATATCACCATGAAGCTGGACGAAAACGAGCGTGCCAACACCATTCGACTGATGAAGGTGAAGGATATGCTTCTGAAGGAAGCCATTGAGGAGCGACGGGAGGAAACCCTAAGAGCCACAATGGAGTCCGAGTAATAGGGCTTTTTCTGATTCTGGATGATTGAGAAGAAACAAAAAAGACTGGTACCGTTTGGGACAACCCAAACGGTACCAGTCTTTTTATAGCTATCATTTGCTTTCTTCCTCTCATAAAACAAGTCAAAGGAAACCCAGTTGAGGGTCCCCTTTGCTTTGTATCGTTTGCTTGTTTCCTATGTCCTATTTTCAGATTATCCACCCGTAAAGAAGTTCATGGGTACAATAATCAAACTGGGGAAACATACCATCAGTAACAGGATAATCACTTCAGCCAGCAGGAATGGCCAAATGGCTTTGACAATGCGTTCCATGTTGATTTTACCAGCACCACATGCCACATTGAGCACAGTACCCACAGGAGGTGTCAGCAGTCCCAGCACACACATGAGGATGAACACCACACCAAAGTAGCCGGTATCAATGCCAGCAGCTTTTACGGCTGGCAGTAACACAGGAGTAAGAATCATAATAGAAGGGGTTACGTCCATAGAAGTTCCCACCAGCAGCACAATACCAGCTGTGACCAGCATCAACAGGGTAGGATGTGCAATGAAGGGAGCCAGAATGGTAGTCACAATGGCAGGCACATTTGCCACAGTCATCATCCAAGAGGACACCATAGCGGCAGCAGCCAGGAACATAATAATTGAAGAGGACTTGGCAGCGGATACCAGACAATCCATAATCATGGTAACTTTCAACTCACGATAAATCACCATACCCACAAACAGTGCATACACAGCAGCAATTACGCCGGCTTCTGTGGGGGTAAACTTACCACTGCGCAGTCCATACAGGATAAAGAGAGGCAGAGCCAAAGCCCACAGACCATCTACAATGGCTTTCCCAACCTGCTTTGCACTCTGACGGGGTGCAGTTGGCAGCTTGTCCCGTCTGGCAATGAAAAACCACAGAATACACAGAGCGGCAGATAGATAAAATGCAGGCGCAATACCACCCATGAACAACTCAGTAACAGACACACCAGCCTGTACGCCAAAAATAATCATGGGTACAGAAGGGGGCATAATGGGAGACAGAATGTTTCCGGCTGCAATCAAACCGGTACAAGTATCACGCTTATAACCAGCACGCACCATCATGGGAATGAGAATGGCACCCAAAAAGGCAGTAGATGCCACAGCGGAACCTACCATGCTGGCAAACACCAGAATGGCCAGAATGGACACATAGCCCAAACCACCACGGACCCAGCCCACCAGTGCATTGGCTGTATTGACAATGCGCTTGGTAATGCCACCACGGTTCATAAATTCGCCTGCCATGATAAAGAATGGTACTGCCATCATAGAAAAGGAATCTGCGCCGGAAAACAGGTTTTGCGCCAAAATCTGTGAGTTGAACCCATCAAGGAACAACATCATACATACACCGCTGAACATCAGCGAAAAACACACTGGTAATCCAATGAGCATGCCACCAATCAGGGCAGCCAGAAATACAATCAATGTCATGGGTTACTTTCCTCCCTCTTCATTCAGCCGCTTGGCATACTCCTCATCAGAGAGAGATTCACTGCCAGCCTCCTCCATAATTTCATCCTCATCTGTCACCATTGTGACAATTTTTCCAATTTCAGAGGGGTGTGTCACTGCATAAACAATATTAGCAATTGCCATAGCAGCAATAGATGCTCCAGTCAGGATTCCAACAGAATAGAGCAGAGCATAGGAGATACCCAACGCTGCAGTGCGGGATTCTGTATTTTGCAACACCATTTTACCAGAACCATGCACCAAAATACACATCAAAGCTGCAATCAGCAGTTGAGACACCACATACATCAACATCTGAAGCTGAGGGGGCACTCTGGAAATCAGGGTATCCACTCCCAAATGCCCATTCACTCGCATGGCACTGATTGCTCCCACATAAGTTACAAATACAAACAGATAGCGTGACAACTCCTCAGACCAAGTAAGACCGGAATTAAAACAGGTACGCAGCACCACATTCAGGAACACAAACAATACCATTAAACCGGTCAGAATACCTGTTAAGTAGTCAATCCCTTTAAACAATTTATCCATTGTTCCATTTTTCATTGTCTGTCACCTCACTCAATGGCTGCAATCATGTCACGGACTTCCGGTGCCCACTCATATTCAGAATCCAGATAATCATACACAGGCTGAATCATCTCCAGCATGGTTTGACGGTCTTCTTCTGTCATTTCTGTCACTGCTATTCCGTTGTCAATCATGAACTGCTTGTCTTCTTCCAACTGTTCAATATAAGTATCCCACGCATAGTCAGAGGCGGCTCTTGCTGCTTCCTCAAAAATCTTCTGATCCTCCTCACTGAGAGAATCCCAAAACTCCTCACTGGCAAACAGCTCCAGGGATGCCACAATGTGATTGGTCAGATAGGCATAATCCTGCACCTCATACCAGCCCTCATTGCGTACCGTTGCTAAGGGGTTGTCTTGTCCATCTGCCACACCCTGTTCCAGAGCTGTGAACACCTCACCCATATCCATGATCACTACATTTGCTCCCAGACTTTCTGCCAGTTTTACATGGATGGGGTTGTTTGGCATTCTCAATTTTTGCCCCTTAAAATCATCCAACCCTGTCAGTTCTTTATTGGATGTAAACACACGGGAGCCGTTGGGATACCAACCAATCAATTCCACTGGCTGGCTGGACTCAATATCTTCTGCAATATAGTCTCCCAGTTCGCCCTGATAACAGGTGCGAGCATGTTCCACATCTCGGAATACAAAGGGAAAATCTGGGATGGTCATTTTTGGGGTCTCTGACCACATGGGGGTACCAACCATACACAATTCAATAATGCCGCTACGGGTATAGTCATAGGTCACCTTCTCTGCACCCAGCACACCAGAGGTATAAATCTGCACATTGAAACGTCCCTCTGTTTGTTCCTCTACCATGGGTTCAAACACTTCTCTCAACGCCGCCGCTGCGGGTGTCATATCAGACACACAAACGGACAACTTCACCAATTTACCACCAGAGCCAGTGTCGCTGGAGCAGCCTGATAAGGTACCCAGTGCAATCAGCGTTGCAACACTCAAACTGAGCCCGCATTTCGCCAGGTTGCCATACTTCATAATTGATTTCCTCCTACCTTTTCATTCTCCCTGCAAACCAATACAAGGACTACCGCTTGCCTTCTACTTGTATGGTAGTATATTCGGTAAAATTTTGCAACACGGAATATCGCACGACTTTTCTTTGAATATTTTGTATATTATTCCTAATTTTTCTTTGTTTTATCTTTTCATATTGACTTTAAGGAGAGATAGTACTACCATACTTGTATATTAGTTCTGCAAACGAATCAATTTGCCTTCAAAATATGTCCAAACTTGTATATTAGATGTTGGATGATTTGGGTTTATAACTCCATAAAATCCAATCTCAATGAAAGGGAGTTATTCAAATGAAAGCTGTACAAATTGTAAAACCAGAGCAACTGGAGATTATTGAAGTAGAGAAACCTGTACTGGATGAAAAAAACAATGTGTTGGTAAAAATGACTGCTGCTGGCATCTGCGGCTCTGATGTAGGAATTTATCATGGCACCAATGCAGCTGCCACCTATCCCCGTATCATCGGTCACGAGATGGTGGGCGTGGTCGCTGAAATTGGCAGTGATGTCACCCATGTAAAAGTGGGCGACCGTGTGATTGTGAATCAAGTCACCAGTTGTGGCACCTGTTATCCCTGCCGTAAAAATCGTGGTAATGTATGTGACCATCTGGCCGCCCGTGGTGTCCATATTGATGGTGGATTCCGTGAGTTCATTGCAGTTTCAGAAAGTGACTGCTATATCCTGCCCGATTCCATTTCTGATCAGGATGCTGTGATGATTGAGCCAACCACCATTGCAATTCAAAGCTGTAGCCGTGCTGGACTGGAACAGGATGATATGTTACTGCTCTATGGAGCTGGTGCATTGGGTTCCTCCATTCTGCGCATTGCCCGCCAGATGTGCGACCATATCATTGTGGCAGATATTATGGATGACAAGTTAGAGGAAGCTAAGGCTGCCGGTGCCAAGTATACCATCAACACTGCTAAGGAGAGTTTTCTGGAAAAGGTGCTGGAATACACCCATGGGCGTGGTGCCACTGTGTCCATTGATGCCGCCTGTGTAAAAGATTCCCTGCTCAATCTGTTGAAAGCCACTGGCAACGCTGGTCGTGTGGTCACAATGGGCTTTTCCACTGCTCCCACTGAGGTCAATCAGTTCCTCATTACCTCCAAAGAACTGGAAGTACGTGGTTCCCGTCTGCAAAATAAAATGTTTGGCAAGGCCATTGAACTCATCAAGGCTGGTAAACTGGACCTGTCTGGTTCCATCTCTCATACTTATCCTCTCACCAAAGCACAGGAGGCCTTTGATTTCATTGATTCCAAAGACCCATCTATCCGTAAAATTGTGCTGACCTTTGATTTTTGATTGCTAACATAAAAAAAGACTGGCATTCAGTTGGAATTGGTGGTATTCTTATCTCATGCCTGTATTTTATTGGATATTGGAGCTGGCATCAGAGCAACTGCCCCAGATGTACGGTTGCCACTCACCCAAACCATTTATATACATGAGGAAGGATACCACCCATGAAAATTCTGCCCCGTCTCAGCCATGAAAACGCTCGGGCATACGCTGTGCGTGTGCTGCTCTACAACATTGTGAATCTGGAACTGGTTCCTGGCAGTTCCATCAGTGAAAATGAATTGTCCATTGCTCTCTCTCTGTCCCGTACCCCTATACGAGAGGCATTGATTGAGCTATCCCGTCTGGAGCTGGTGGAAATTTTGCCACAACGTGGGAGCTATGTCTCAAAAATCAGCTATGAACAGATTGAGGAATCCCGCTTCATCCGCCTTGTTATGGAAACGGCTGTTTTAAAACTGGTGTGTCAACAGGGCATTTCCCAAAACTACTTAGATGCATTTGAAGACAATTTGAATCGACAACGCAGTTGCCATTCCAAAGAAAATATTGAACTCTCCCTGCAAATTGACGATGAGTTTCACCGCCTCATTTTTGAATCTGTGAATAAACTCCGTACCTATCATGTCATCAAACGGGAGATGCTCCAATTTGACCGACTGCGTACCCTCTCTACAACCTCTGGTGCCAGTCGGCACACCATTCAGGACCATGAGGACATTTTATATGCCATCCGTCGTCAGGATGCAGAACTGGCTGAAATGTTGTTGACACGCCATCTGACCAGACACCGCATGGAAAAAGAAGAACTTATGGCTCTACATCCAGATTACTTTGTGGATTGACACAAAAGATGTCAAAAACCCAGAGAGAATACCTCTACGGTGTATTTCTCTCTGGGTTTCTGTTTTTTGACAAAAACAAAAAACGACCACATCAAAAATGTAGTCGTTTTCTGGTGCGGCTGACGGGAGTCGAACCCGTACGCCCGTCCGGACACAAGCACCTCAAGCTTGCCAGTCTACCAATTCCAGCACAGCCGCAAAGAGCAATCTCAAGACTGCTTAGCTATTATAAGCTATATCTGGCATTTTGTCAACTGTTTTTTGGAAAATTATCCGTTTTTCAAACGCTCCCGCTCCTGTCTCAGCTCCGTCCACAGCTGTTGACTGGTCCACTGTACATTATGAGGGGTCAGCATAGCCTTCAACCCAATGGGTGGCAGTTTTGCACGGCGTATGGTCATTAAAATCTGGTCCAGCTTCTGGTCCCCTACCCCACAAAACACCAGCATGGGTTCTTCCAATGGTTCCTCCACAGGTGCATGTGTACGCTCCCCCTGTAAAACCTGTTCCAGTGACAGCCCATACTGTTCTGGTTCTACTGGTATCATACGCACACGCAACATCATAAAAATCTGTCTCAGCTTTTGAAATTCAGCACCCTTGCACTGGTAAAGCAACACCGCTTCCATACTTTCTATTCCTTTCTTCTGATACAGTTGGGTTGGACAGACAAGTCATCCATCCAACCCAAACCACTTTTATACACGCTCTAAAGCCTGCTTTAAATCTGTCAGAATATCAGCAATATCCTCAATGCCAACAGAGAAGCGCACCAAATCAGGGGAAACGCCTGCCGCTGCCAGTTCAGCATCAGACATTTGACGGTGGGTAGAGGAAGCAGGATGCAGGACGCAGGTTTTTGCATCTGCCACATGGGTGGCAATGGAAGCCAGTTTCAGCCCTGCCATAAACTTTTCAGCGGCTGCACGCCCACCCTTTACACCAAAAATGACCACACCACAGGTTCCATTTGGCATGTACTTTTTGGCTCTCTCATGGTAGGTATCGTTGGGCAGACCTGCATACTGAACCCATGCAATTTTCTCATGACCCTGCAAATACTCTGCCACTGCCTGTGCATTTTCGCAGTGCTTCTTCATCCGCAGGGGCAGTGTCTCCAGTCCCACATTTAACAGAAAACAGTTGTGTGGGGATGGGATGGAACCCAAATCACGCATAAGCTGAACTGTTGCTTTGGTGATAAAGGCACCTTCCAGACCAAACCGCTCTGTATAAGTAACGCCGTGGTAGCTTTCATCTGGAGTAGTCAAACCAGGGAATTTGTCTGCATGGGCTGTCCAGTCAAACTTTCCGCTGTCAACAATGGCACCACCCACGGTCAGGGCATGACCGTCCATGTATTTTGTGGTGGAGTGGGTCACAATGTCACAACCCCACTCAAACGGACGGCAATTCACAGGGGTAGCAAAGGTATTATCCATAATCAGAGGAACGCCATGGGCATGGGCTGCCTTTGCAAATTTTTCAATATCCAGTACCGTCAATGCTGGATTTGCAATGGTCTCCCCAAATACCGCCTTGGTATTGGGGCGGAACGCTGCATTCAGCTCCTCCTCACTGCACTCAGGGTCAACAAAGGTGAATTCAATCCCCATTCGCTTCATGGTCACTGCAAACAGGTTATAGGTACCACCATAGATGGAAGTAGAAGAAACCACATGGTCGCCACAGCTTGCAAGATTGAAAATGGCATAGAAATTGGCTGCCTGCCCAGAGGACAGAAGCATTGCTGCACTTCCACCCTCTAATGCACAGATTTTTGCTGCTACTGTATCATTGGTGGGATTTTGGAGACGGGTATAGAAATAGCCGCTTGCCTCCAAATCAAACAGCTTTCCCATCTCCTCACTGCTCTCATAGCGGAAGGTGGTGGACTGTACAATGGGTGGATTTCTTGGCTCCCCATTGGCTGGGCGGTAGCCAGCGTGGAGGCAGTCCGTAGAAATCTGATATTCGCTCATGGTAAATCCCTCTTTCTATTGCATCATTGCCTTTTATCTTATCTCTCATGATTTCATTTGTCAAGTTCAATCCACCTGGACTGACAGTTGCTCCAGCACCTCATCCCCACTCATCATAGGGTGACTGCGCACCTGTGCATCCTGTCCCACCGACTGTATTTGCACAAGTTCTACCTCCTGTAACTGTGTCATGGTCAATACCACACAATAATCAGCCAGTGTCAAATCAATATCGGTCAGCCCTCCATAGTGTTCTGAAAACTGGATGGTCAACAGCCCCTCATCCAGATTCCAGCTGCGCATGGTCAGCCCTTTGGGAAATGGGGACCGCAATGTATCTTCTACTGGTCCCTGTAACAGTGCATCCATCAACTGCTCTACCGTTGGAACTTCTGCCCCAGCATAGTTTTCAGCCACAATGGCAGAACCGTGTGCCTGTTCTGCGGAACTGCAAAAATAAAGGTGGTAGTCACTTTCCACCTCCTGCGTTGCACATCCAGACAGAAAAAGCAGCATCATAAACGCCACCAGCTTCTTTTTCATGACCCACCTTCTCCCACTTCTGGTACTTCATAAGGAAATCCAACCATAAAAATACTGCCCTCTGGCTGTCTCTGTTGGGCTGTCACCCAGCCGCCATGTCGGCGCACGGTATCCCGTACAATAGACAGCCCCAGACCTGTGCCACCAGCTGCTCTGGAACGGGCTTTATCCACTCGATAGAAGCGGTTGAACACCTTGGGAAGTTCCTCCTCTGGAATTCCAACTCCGGTATCCTCCACCTGAAAAATCACCTGGTCTCCCTGCTGCTGGGTGGAAATCATCACCTTTCCACCGGGATAATTATACTTAATGGCATTTTCTATTAAATTATAACTAATCTGATGAAAATCATCCTGCGTACAGCGGATGGTTCCCCCTTTACAAAAATTCGTTTCCAGTGCCACCTGGGCTGCATCGGCAACTGGTGTCAGCATGTTGACCGCCCGACGAATGACACAGGCACAATCTATCACCTGTGTCTCCCCCACTGGCAGGCTGTCCAATCTGGTCAATGCCAGCAAATGTTCTGTAATACGGGTCAGCCGCTCTGATTCCTCCCCAATATCAGAGACAAAATCACGCACCGTCTCCAAATCCATATAGTCACTTTGCAAAATAGATTCACTCAACAGCCGAATGGATGCCAGCGGCGTTTTCAGCTCGTGGGATGCGTCTGACACAAAGCGGCGTCTCACTTCCTCTGTGGTTTGCAGCCGGTCTGTGAGATGGTTGAATTCATGGGCAAGGTAGGCTAGTTCATCTTTCCCCTCCGGTTGAAGCCGATGCCCATATTCCCCTTCTCCCACAATCCGAATGGCACCAAGCAATGCGCCAATGCGTGCCGTCAGGATTTTGGAAAACAGGAAGGCAATCACCAGTGCAATGAGAATCAACACAATGGAAATGGTTCTCAGATTTTGTTGCAGACTGAGCAACAACGCCCCCTGTGTACTGTCCTCATCATAGATATAGATGGCACCAATGGTCATACCCCGATACACAATAGGGGCAGCCGCTGTGGAAAAAAATGTATCTTTTTCAAAATTGGTGTGAAACACATCGTTTCCTTCCAGAGCCAGCACCACTTCCTGCACCAGTGCATATTTTCCTGTGGTCTGGTCTGTTGTGGTGTCTGCCTGTGTATCACTGTCGTATAAAATCAACCCTGCTGGGTCTGTGACCAGAATCCGCTCCAGGCCCATACTATCCAGCATAGTCATCACACGCACCACCTGCTCAGATGTGAGCTGTTCCAACTCCATCAGAGCGGACGACATCACCGCTGTCTGGCTTTTCAGAGAATCCTGTTTTGAGGAAAACAGTAAATCCTGAGATACAATGAGAGGGTAGCTGTTCAACAAAACCAGTACCACTGCCAAAATTGCCAGATAACTCATGGCATACTTCACCTGTAATCGGGAAAAGAAGGGAATTTTTTGCTGTTCTTTTAATCCTGTATTGGTATACACGCACAGTCTCTCCTCAGGTTCCATTTGGGGTGCGGTTACTCAAATAGTATCCAATGCCCCATTTGGTTCGAATATACTCTGGATTGGCTGGGTCCAGCTCTAATTTCTCACGCAATCGGCGCACATGGACATCAACAGTCCGATAGTCTCCAATGTACTCATAGCCCCACACCACATTCAGTAAATTTTCACGGCTGTAGACCCGTCCTGGATTGCGCATGAGCAATTCCATTAAATCAAATTCTTTTGCTGTCAGATCTACTGCCTCATCTCCCTTCCATGCAGCCCGCTGAGCTGGCTCCAAACGGATATGACCCACACAAAGGGATTGATTTTGTGCCAATTTCTGCCCAGTTGCCCCAGAGCGACGCAACAGTGCCCGCACCCGTGCCTTTAATTCCAAAAGATTAAACGGCTTTGTGAGATAATCATCCGCTCCATACTCAAAGCCTATAATTTTATCCGTATCCTCACTGCGTGCTGTCAACATGATAATAGGCACATTGGAAAATTCCCGAATCCTCATACATGCCTGCAACCCATCTAATTTTGGCATCATTAAATCCAAAATAATCAGGTCAAAATTCCCTTCCCTTGCCAGTTCTACCGCTTCTTCTCCATCATAGCCAGCTTCTACCTGATATCCCTCGTGTTTGAGATTGAAGGTAATCCCTTTGACCAGAACTTTTTCATCATCTACCACCAGAATTTTTGCCATTGTTCCTGTTCCTCTCCTATTGATTTTCCGCTGCTATTGTGATGTACTCCTTCAGTTCCTCAAAGGTTGCCTCACCAATGCCAGATACTTCCATCAAATCTTCCATGCGTTCAAATGCACCATGTTCCGTTCGATATGCCACGATAGCTTCCGCCTTAGATGGTCCAATATTGGGCAGCCGATCCAGTTCATAGATACTAGCTGTATTGATGTTGATTTTTTCTCCTTCTAGTATCCCTTCTGGTTGGCTCTCTTCCATATCCTCCACTTCTTCTACTGGAGATGTCAATGCCTGCTCCTTTTTCTCTACCACAATGGTATATGGTGCCACCATAAAATGTCTGGCAGCAAACCACCCGGCTGTAAATAGGAGTGTCCCTGCACTGAGCAACAAAATGTACCGTTCAAACCGTGAGATTCCAGACATATTTCCTCCTTCTACTGCTTGCGGGATGGGTATTGCTTTGTTATAATAGCAGTGTTGTCGAATTTTCAGGGAGTGTTTATGAATATCCCGTTTTATGACTTCCATTGTATCACACATAAGGAGAATTTTCTAATGAAAAAATCAAAGTTTTTGATACTGCCTGTTATATTGTCCATGATCATTACTCTTTTTCTTCCCTTCTCCTCTTTTGCCTTGGAAGAACCCACGCTAACCTGTCGCAGTGCCATTTTAGTGGATGCACAATATGATGAAATCTTATATGAAAAAGGGGCACATGAAAAGGTGTACCCTGCCAGCATTACAAAGGTAATGACCGCACTTTTGGTGCTGGATGCCATAAAGTCTGGTTCTTTGACTCCTTCAACCCCAGTGACTGCATCTGCTGAAGCGGCAGATATTCCCTATGGCAGTTCCACTGCCAACATTCAGGCTGGTGAAACTCTTACAGTAGAACAACTGCTTTACTGTCTCTTGCTGCCATCTGCCAATGAGGCAGCCCAAATTCTAGCAGAAACGGTCAGTGGTTCCCAAAGTGCCTTTGTGGATGCCATGAATCAAAAAGCAAAAGAGCTAGGCTGTGAAGGCACCCATTTTGTCAATCCACATGGTCTCCATGATGACAACCACTATACCACACCCTATGACATTACCCTGTATATGAAAGCAGCGATGGAGTATGACCTGTTTCAGACCATTATCTCAAAGCCAAACTTTGAAATTCCTGCCACCAATCTATCTGAAAAGCGAATTGTCCGAAACACCAATGGTCTGGTATCTAATTTCAAATATCTGGGATATCTCTACTTAGACAAGGGAATTGGCGGCAAAACTGGCACAACGCCAGAAGCTGGGCACTGTCTTGTGCAAGCTGCAAAAGATGATGATACCTACTTAATTTCTGTGATTATGGGTGCTGAGGAAGTCGACCGGGGGGACGGCACCACAGACCGCCGTCAATTCTCTGAAACCATCCGTCTGCTGGACTGGGGTTTTGACAATTTCCATCGTGCAACCCTTTCAGGTGGTGCAGAACCTGTGGCATCCGTTCGTGTGACCCTGTCAACTGAAACCGACCAAGTCATGGTGAAGCCACAGGGCAGCATCAGTCGCACTTTGCCCAAGGAAATTGATATAGAAAATATGGAACAGAAAATACAATTGTTTCGTGATGAAGTGGCTGCACCGGTGGAGGCTGGGCAAGTTCTGGGAACCATGACCCTGCTTTATAACAATGAAATCTATGGAACTTTGGATTTGGTGGCAGATACCAGTGTATCCCGTTCTGAACTTCTGTACCGTATAGACCAGATTTCATCTTTCTTCCAGCAGTCTGGTGTGAAGGTGGCACTTGTGGCTGTTCTGGCTGTGGTGGTTCTGTTCCTGCTGCGTATCTTTGTATTCCAGAAAAAACGCCGTTATCGCTCCAATTCTGGTGGTCGCAGAGGTCGATATAGTGGTCGCAGAAGTCGATAATGTTCTATTTTGTGTTGTGTTATGAGGGATTTTCATGAATCGTAAGGTACTTTCTGCCGCATTTCCTGTTACTGTTCCCGTTTTAATGGGTTATCTTGCCATTGGGATGGCATTTGGGTTTATGCTGCAAGGAATTGGCTATGATGCCATCTGGGCTTTTTTTATGAGTTTAACCATTTACGCCGGTTCTGGGCAATATTTGGGAGTTGACCTTCTGGCAACCTGTGCCACTTTGGGGACAGTGGCAGTTATGACCTTGCTCATTAACTTTCGTCATCTGGTCTATGGGCTTTCGCTGCTGGAAAAATTTCGGGGTATGGGTCTACGCAAACTATATATGATGTTTTCCCTCACAGATGAAACCTATGCCCTGCTCAGCTCTGTGGAAGCTCCACCAGATGTAGAACCTCGGGATTTTTATTTCGCTATTGCACTGCTCAATCACTGTTACTGGATTGCTGGCTCTGTGATTGGAGCTGTGGCTGGTGCGATTTTGCCCATTGATACCAAGGGAATTGACTTTGCCATGACAGCCCTTTTTATTGTGATTGCAGTGGAACAGTGGACTTCCTATTCTGACCACTTACCTGCCATACTGGGTGCCGTTTTTACTTTGGTCAGTCTCACATTGGTAGGGGCAGATAATATGCTGTTGCCTGCCCTTAGTGCCATTGTGCTGGCTCTGCTTTTCCTTCGTAAACATTTGGAACACAAAGATAACCATACCCATTCCCACACAGAAGAAAAGGGGGGACCTCCATGTTAAGTACCACCGAAGCCATCGCCGCCATTGCAGTGATGGCAGTTGTCACCTTTCTCACCCGTGCTTTGCCTTTCCTGCTGTTTGACCGCAAGGGAAACCCACCCAGATTGGTCCTCTATTTGGGACGTGTTCTTCCCCCTGCGATTATTGCAATGTTGATTATATACTGTTTGAAAGACAGCCTGTTGGCACTGGAACTACATCCCATTCAAGGATATGAAACATGGCTGCCAGCATTGATTTCCATTGCAGTGGCAATTGTTCTCCATCTCTGGAAACGCAACACTCTGCTCTCTATTTTTGGAAGTACCATCCTCTACATGTTTTTAGTACAGGCTGTCTTTGTTGTATGAAATAGAACTTGCCCCTCTGTGCGATTTTGTTTTGCACAAAGGGGCAAGTTCTTTATTTTACCTGTACCTGTTGTAAATACTGTTCAATTTCCTCTGTTGTTTCCAGTTTCATCACATCATTTGCCACTATTTGAGCTTGCTCTTTTTTCCAAAAAGAGAGTTGACGGCGCAGCGGAAGAATGGAAGATGCATTGACTGAAAAGCCATCCAATCCCCATGCCAATAAAAGAGGGGTAAGCCGTGGATCTGCTGCCGCCTCACCGCACATTCCCACCAGAATGTTTGCAGACTTTGCCACTTGGATGGTTCTTTGAATTTCTCTCAAAACCGCTGGATGAAAGCAGGAGTAAAGATGTTCTACATTGGTATTTCCTCGATCTGCTGCCACTGTGTATTGAATCAAATCATTGGTACCAATGGAAAAAAAGTCACACTCTGCTGCCAGACTGTCTGCAATCCAAACCGCTGCTGGTGTCTCAATCATCGCACCCACTGGAATATCTTCCTGAATGGGCACGCCTTTTTCCAACAATTCCTTTTTACATTGTTCCAGTAACCTTTTTGCCTCTCTTACTTCCTGAACCGATGTAATCATAGGCAAAACAATTTGCAGGTTTTTCTGTTGTGCCCCTGCTCTGAGGATGGCTCTCAACTGCATACAAAACATGTCTGGACGTTTCAGACACACCCGAATGGCACGAAACCCCAAAAAAGGATTTTCCTCTTTTCCTATGTGCAGACAATCTGCCTGTTTATCACCGCCCAAATCTAAGGTACGAATCATCACAGGACGGTTCCCCATCTTATTGGAAACCTGTTGATAGGCAAGAAACTGCTCCTGTTCATCTGGAATGGAGTTGCGACTGAGAAATAAAAACTCACTGCGAAACAGTCCAATTCCAGCCCCGTTTTCTTTTAATACAGCATCTACTTCATGAGGCATAGCAATGTTCCCAAACAGGTGAATAGGGCGACCATCTCCATCTACAGTAGGTTGATTTCGATAGACCTCCAATCGACTTCTTTCCTGTTGGTATCGCACTTGTCGTTTTTGATAGTGGAGACAGGTGTCAGATGCTGGCTTAAGTAGTACATCCCCTTTTCCACCATCTATAATCATGCTATCTCCATCTTGAACTGTTTCACAGGCATGTTCCACACCTAACACAGCCGGAAGTTCCAGTGCCCTTGCCAGAATAGCCGCATGACTGGTTCTGCCTCCGCTCTCTGTGACTATGCCATAAATCTGTTCTCTGCTCAGCCCCACTGTCATAGATGGGGTTAAGTCGTGGACCACCAGAATACTGCCCTTTGGTATTCTGCTTAAATCCACACTCTCACGCCCAAGCAGCAGAGAAAGCAATCTGCTGCGCATATCTTTTACATCTGTGGCACGTTGTCGAATCAGCTCCTCCTCTGCTCCTTCAAACATTTCCACATACATAGTACAAATTTCATCCACTGCTGCCTCTGCACACTGCCCCGTCTCCATCTTCTCATCCATCTGAGAGCGCAAAAACGGGTCTTGCAGCATAGCACTCTGACCATTAAGAATATCTGTCTCTTCCTGACTTGCCATTCTCTCCCTATGTCCTAACAAGTGGGCTGTTTTTTCTAAAAATTGTTCCACTGCCTTACCAAGGCGTAACTTCTCTTTTTCCGCTCCACTATAGACTACATGGGAATAGTCAAAGATTTCTTCCTTGATACATACAGCCTGTCCCACACCAATACCTTCAGATGCACCAATTCCACGCAAAATCATCGGAGGATCTCCTTTGTTTGACTTCATCTTGCTTTACTCACCTAACCCAGATTGAATCAATGCAACTGCTTCTGCCATAGCCTCCTCCTCCTGATCTCCTGAACAGATAATGGTCAACTCACTTCCACACTTGATACAGGCCGCCATCAAATTCATTAAGCTTTTGGCATTGATTCTCTTGTTTCCATATCGAAAGAATATGTCACATGGATATTTCCGCACCGCTTCTACGAATATCTGCGCAGGTCGCATATGAATTCCATGTGGATTGACCACCTTTACTACTTTTGAAACCATTCTTTGTCATCCTTTCTGACTGCATTCTTTCCATGCTTCATGAGAATCAATAAAATCATACCAACAAAAGTACCAACCACCAGAGCCAATAAATAACTGCCTGGGTTGCGCATCACTGGCAACAGCAACGCACCTCCATGAGGGGCAGGAATCGCACATCCTCTCCACATGGAAATTCCTCCTGCAATGCTGGACCCCACCACACAGGCAGGTAAGACCCGAAGGGGGTCACTGGCTGCAAAGGGGATTGCACCTTCTGTGATAAAACAAAGTCCCAATATATAATTGACAACACCTGATTTCCGTTCAGATGCACTAAAATCATGTGGAAACAGGGTGGTTGCCAGCGCAATCACCAATGGTGGAACCATACCACCAACCATCACAGCTGCCATGATGTCTGAACCCTGTCCACTATGTAGTGCCGCCAGTGTGGAAGTGCCAAAAACATAGGCAGCTTTGTTAAAAGGACCCCCCATATCCACAGCCATCATACCACCCAACAGCATCCCAAATGCCACTTTGCTCTCACCGTCCATTCTCTCCAATCCTCGGTAGAGCATTGCATTCAGTTCCCCCACAAAGGGATTTACAATACAAACAAAAAGCCCCAGAAGCACCAGACCAACAATGGGATAAATCAAAATCGTTTTGATCCCATCCAACACTTCCGGCAAACCATCTAGCAATGTTTCTAATCCTAACATCAGATAGCCAGCCACAAAACCGGCAATTAAAGCCCCCAAAAATCCAGCTGTTCCCTCAGCACCCATAGGCTGATCCAAGGTGGCTCCTGACATAGCCAGCAATCCCCCTACAAATCCCACCATAAATCCTGGACGACCAGCAATTGCCACCGCAATAAAGGCAGCCAGCACTGGCATCATAAAATCGAAAGCTGCTTGTCCCACACCACCCAGCCACACAGAGATTGGTGTATTACTTCCCAATGTCAAATATCCCAGTGTGTGATTATCCAAAAAATAAGAGAGTGCGGTTAACAAACCACCAGCAATGACAAAGGGTAGCATAAAACTGACCCCATTCATCAGGTGTTTATAGAGTGTGTGCCCCCACTTCTGGGCAAAAACCTCCCTGCTGTTTTTGGCTTTTGGATGATAAACAGGGGCTGCTCCGTCCAAAATCTTTTGAATCAACCGCTCTGGGTGGTGAATCCCATCTGAGACTGGCACTTGCACCACCGCTTTCCCTTCAAATCGGTCCATTGGAACATCACGGTCTGCGGCCACAATCACCCCCAAACAGGATGCAATCTCATCCTGTGTCAATGGATTGTGAATTTTAGAAGAACCTCTTGTCTCCACACATATGGAAACGCCCATTTTCTCTCCAGCCCGCTCCAAAGCCTCAGCTGCCAGATAGGTATGTGCAATGCCTGTGGGGCATGCAGTGACTGCCAAAATTTGCGGTCCCATCAACTGTTCACAAAAGCACTGCTCTGACTGCCTTTCCTCCGTTTCCCATACTGCCTCTTTTAAAATAGAAAACACATGCTCCACAGTACCTGCTGTGCGTATCTCAGTGACGAAGGTTGGATTCATGAGCAGTTTCATCAAGGCAGACAAAATTTCCAAATGTGCCTCCCCCTCCGACGGGGTAGCAATCAGAAAAAATACATCTGAAGGAACACCATCTACTGCCCCATACTCCACACCGGTCTGTAATGTCACCAATGCAAGGCTTGCAAAACGGACACTATCTGATTTTGCATGAGGAACTGCGACACCTGCCTCAATCGCTGTACTGCCCTGCTCCTCTCGTGACCAAACTGCCCTGCGGTACTCCTCTATATCTGCCAAAGCGCCACCCTGTGCCTGCAAGGAGATGAGCAGATCAATCACCTGTTCTTTGGTCTGGGCTTTTGTACCCAACACCATACGCTCGGGACTAAATAATGTTAAAATATCCACGGCAGCACCTCCATGCGCCCGTGTCTGAGTTGTATGTATAACTCTTTGACTCTTTCATATGTCCCAATTCCCTCTGAAAAGGCGGTGGCTGCACCAGCAGCTGCCCCAAGACAGAGTGCAGTATCCCAGTTTTCTGTTTTCAATAGACCTGTCAGAACCCCAGCTACCATAGAGTCCCCTGCTCCCACACTGTTACATACCTGACCTTGTGCCGCCTCCTGCTGGTAATATTTTCCTTGCTCATCCAGCAAAATTGCCCCTTCTGCACCACACGACACCAGCACATTTCTGGCTCCCAGTTTTTGCAGCTCCTGTGCAGCTTGAATACAACATTTCCATGTGGAAACAGGATACCCACAAATCTCCTCCAACTCCTGTCGATTGGGTTTGATGAGAAATGGATATGCCTGACAGCCCTGTTTTAATCGCTCTCCGGTGATGTCCAATATGGTATGAACCTGTTTTTTGTGCAGATACTCCAAAATCCGTTTCTCAAAGTCCTGTGGCAATCCTTTGGGACAAGAACCAGACAACACCACCCAATCACCTTTCTGTATGGTATCCAGCTTGCTCCAAAATACTGCCAAATCTTCCTCTGTTGGTGAGGGACCTGAGCCATTGAGTTCACTTTCTTCTCTGCTTTTGATTTTCACATTGATGCGAGTAAGCCCTGTCTCCATCTTCACAAAATCTGTATGCAGTCCAAGTTCCCTTAGACCTTGCTCCAGTGCTCTGCCTGTAAACCCTGCCACAAAACCCAACGCAACACTATCCATACTCAATTCTT
The DNA here is from genome assembly GCA_944385095.1 of uncultured Oscillospiraceae bacterium. Taxonomy (GTDB): domain Bacteria; phylum Bacillota; class Clostridia; order Oscillospirales; family Oscillospiraceae; genus Lawsonibacter. Next base: position 41,696 of record CALWVS010000005.1, on the reverse strand, counting down.
TGAGCATTCTGGACACATTGATTCCCTTTCCTCCGTACTGCACACTATCCTTTTGGATGCGATTGACAGCACCCAACTGAACGTCATCCAAGTGCACCACATAGTCCAGTGCTGGATTGCAGGTAATGGTGTAGAGCATGACATATCTTCCCCTTGCGATTTCCTTCCACTCTTATCATACTCCTTTTTTTGTTTTGTGGCAAGTGCTATGCAATGATATCTTCCATGATTTTGAAAAAATTCCTATTTTCTTTGAATTCAAACAAACTCTATGCTATAATCTTTTCTATTCCAACCAATATGTCAAATTTGAGGTGTAAAATGAAGCATTTATATGAATTAGACCCGTATACAAAAACCTTTTCCGCCACTGTGACAGGATGTACACCAGCCAAACAGGGTTATGAGGTCACATTGGACCAGACTGCTTTCTACCCTGAAGGTGGCGGTCAGCCCTATGATCTTGGAACTATTGGCAATGTCCATGTTACTGCCGTACACCGCCGCAATCAGAATATCATCCACACCTGTGACGGTCCCCTTCCTGTTGGGCAACAGGTCGATTGCAGCATTGTATGGTCACGCCGCTTCGACCTGATGCAACAGCACTCAGGAGAACATATTGTCTCTGGTATTGCCCATCAAAATTATGGCTGTGAAAACGTAGGTTTTCATATGGGCAGTGATACCATCACCATTGACTTTGACCGCCCTCTCACAAAAGAGCAGATTCAGGAAATTGAACAGCAGGCAAACCAGTATATTTGGGAGAACCACCCAGTAGAAATTACCTATCCATCCCCTGAAGCACTATCTGTACTGTCCTATCGCAGCAAAAAAGAATTAAGTGGTGAAGTTCGTATTGTCTCCTTTCCTGGTGCAGATACTTGTGCCTGCTGTGGTACCCATGTCTCCAGTTCTGGGCAAGTTGGTCTTGTAAAACTACTCTCCTGCCAAACCTTTCGCAATGGGGTACGGATTGAACTGGTGTGTGGGCAGCGCGCTGTCACCTATCTCTCCAACATCTACCAGCAAAACCATACCATTTCTACCCAGCTATCTGCAAAGCCTCTGGAAACGGCTCAGGCAGTCACCAGACTTTTAGATGAGACACAACAGTTGAAAGCCAAAATTGCCACACTGGAAGAACAAATCTTCCAACAGTTAGCCCAGCAATATGTGGGAAGCACCAATCCACTGCTCTTTGTAGAAGGCGTCTCCCCCGACGGTCTGCGCCATCTCTGCGCCAAAGTGACCTCTCTATGCTCCGGTCGCTGTGCCTGCTTCTCCGGCTCTGACCAGACAGGATATCAATATGTAATTGGAGAACCAAACGGAAATTTACGTCCACTCTGTACACAGCTCAACCAGACACTCTCAGGGCGTGGTGGTGGAAAACCAGATTTTGTGCAGGGAGCTGTCTCTGCCACCCGTAGAGAAATTGAATCCTTTTTTGCCGCACTCTAACTCCCAAAAAAGAAACGAACTGCCCATGCAGCCATGAGAAAGCCAGTCAAATCCGCTGCCAGAGCGGCTGGCACTGCATAGCGGGTCTTACTGATACCCACCGCCCCAAAATAGACTGCAATGGTATAGAATGTGGTTTCCGTTGACCCCAGCATCACCGCTGCCACCCGTCCCAAATAGGAATCTGGTCCATAGGTTCCAATGATTTCAGAACCTACCCCCAAAGCGGCTGAACCGCTGATGGGTCGTACCAGCATCAGTGGAAGCAACTCTGCCGGCAGACCCAGCCGTTCCAAGAGAGGGGAGAGGCATTGAGCTGCCATCTCTATGGCTCCAGAGGCTCTCAGCATGTGAACGGCTGTGACCAGCCCCACCAAAGCAGGTAAAATCCTGACCAAAATCTGTAAGCCCTCTCCTGCTCCATAAATCAAAGCCCCATAGACATCAATTCTTTGACTTAACCCATACACAGCCACCATTCCAATGGTCAACGGAACCACCATTGTCAGCAAAAAATCCATACTACGACCTCCAAATATGAGAAAAAACCTTACACATGGTAATTCCTACAATAACAGAACAGACCGATGCCAGCCACACCGCAGGCAAAATATCAAACGGATTGCCTGCCCCCTCCGCTGCTCTCACTGCTGCCACAGTGGTAGGAATCAGTTGCAGAGAGGCTGTGTTACAGACCACCAGCATACACATGGCATCTGATGCAATGTGTGGGGAACGCTTTGCCATCCCTTTCACTGCTTCAATGCCCAGAGGCGTGGCTGCATTGCCCAATCCCAATAAATTGGCAGATACATTGGCAGAAATACTGTCCATAATGGTGCGGTCCTGTGCCACCTGTGAAAATAAAGCGGAAAGAACCGGTCTTAACAGTCTGGACAGCTTCTCTGCCAGCCCTGACTGCCTCATAATCTCCATCACACCTGTCCACAGACACATCATGCCTGCCAGTGAAATACAGAGCTGAACAGCCGCCTGAGCACCTTCCACTGCTGCCAGGGCAACCTCCCCTTCCCGCCCTGTGGCTGCCCCACACAAAATGGAAATCAGAATCATTCCTGTCCATAAAAATGCCATTACCATAGTCTCGCCTCCCTGCCTCTATATATACTGGATGTAATGTGAAATCATGCCACCTTCTCTTTTGACAAAAACAAAGTCCAATTTCCAGATATTCGTTAATTATGGAATTTATTCAGCTATTTTTGCAATAATTTCACATTATGTAGTTGACATATGAGATCTTTGTAGTATAATTATATTGCCGTTTTCGGTAATTTTTTACACTTTAGTGTCAACTATTATTCTGTTTTGTAATAGTGAATCACAGGGAAAGGAATGATCGAAATTGAAATCTACAGGCATTGTACGTAAAGTAGATGAACTGGGGCGCATCGTGCTGCCCATCGAGCTGCGTCGTACCTTGGACATTGCAGAAAAGGACTCTTTGGAAATTTATATGGATGGTTCTTCCATTGTATTGAAGAAGTACCAGCCTGCCTGCATTTTCTGCGATGATGCAAAGGACGTTGTGGTGTTCCATGGCAAGAACATCTGTCCCAAGTGCATTAAGGCTCTGCAAGAAAGCATGGAGCAGGCATAATCCCTTTGGGATGAAAAATCACAAGGAACTGTAACAAATGGTTTTGTTGCAGTTCCCTGTTTGCTTTTGTGGAAAAATCCACTCAATTTCTACCTATGCTATTCCTGTTGTTCCAGTGCAGCCTGATAAAGTTCATTGCGAGAAAATCCCATTTCTTTTGCCACTCGTTTGACTGCATCACGCAGAGACAGCCCCTCCTCTGCTCTCCATCTCTCCACCTGCTCCAGTCCGTCCTCCAGTGTCAATTCCTGCTCCTGCTGTGGCTCTGCTCCACGCAAAACCAGTACAAACTCCCCTTTGGGCTGGTTATTTTCATAATACTGTACTGCCTCAGCAAGGGTCATCCGAAGCACTTCTTCATGGAGCTTGGTCATCTCACGGCACAGGGAAATGGAACGCTCTCCACCAAACGCACTCTGAAAATCGTTCAAGGTTGCCAGCAATTTATGGGGAGCCTCATAAAAAATCATGGTGCGCTCCTCATCCTTCAGTTGCTCCAAATGCCTCCGGCGATTTTTCTTGTTCATAGCCAGAAATCCCTCAAACGTGAACCGCCCTGTGGGCTGTCCAGAGGCTGCCAAAGCAGTCACCAAGGCACATGGTCCAGGAATGGACACCACAGTGACATCATTTGCAGCACACAACGCCACAAGCTCCTCACCAGGGTCAGAAATGGCTGGGGTTCCTGCATCGGTCACAAGGGCACAGTGCTCCCCATTCAAAATACGGCTTAAAATCGCCTGTCCACTCTGTTCGGTATTGTGTCTGTGATAGGATATCATGGGCTTTTTCAATTCCAGATGATTGAGCAGTTTGATGGTCACTCTTGTGTCCTCTGCCGCAATAAAATCCACCTGTTCCAATGTCTCTGCCATACGCTGAGAAATATCACCCAAGTTCCCAATGGGTGTCGGTACCAGATATAACACTCCACTCATAACATTCACCTTTCCTCCTGTGATTGTATCACTGCCAATGGCAGAACCTGAAGCCCAGGTTTTCCCTGTTTCATCCCCTCCACCAATACAATAGATGGTGTATGTTTTACAGTATGTGCCACAAACTGCAACCGCTTGGGCTCTATTCCCACAGATTGTAGTGTGGCAAACAACTCTGCCAGCCGCTCCGGTCGAAAAGACAGAGCAAACCTACCCCCATTTTTCAGCCGCTTGGCTGCACATGTACAGAGGCACTGCAAGACGTTCTCCTCTCCCATGCGACTATTCCCTCCAAAGCCTCCCTGCCCTGTCTGGAAGTATGGTGGATTGGAAATCACCAAATCATACGTTCCTGCTGGTAATGTACACGTTTGAAAGGACTCCTGCCTGATTTCTCCAGCTAGTCCATTACAGGTCAGGTTGTCCTGTGCGAGCTGCACCGCCTCTGTCTGTATATCAATGCCCGAAAGGGTGATAGACTGCTCCCTCTGTGCCAGAAGGAGCAACAAAACCCCACTTCCAGTCCCTAAGTCGCATACCTGCCATCCCCGTTTTACGGTTGCAAACGCTCCCAGTTTCAAACTGTCTGCTCCAAGGGGAAACACTCCCTGTCGCTGCATCAGTTTCCACTGTCCCAAATGCTCCTCTGTGTTCATAACAATCCCTTCCAAAAAGGCGGTGCAGTCCAAACTGCACCGCCTTTTCTCATTTTGGAATTCTTGATACCACATGTCTTGTAATGCGTCCCGTCAATCCCCAGATGGCATAGTCTTTCCAGGGATAAACTGCCACATTCTCTCCCCCAATTTGCCACTGGTAGTCCCGTGGAATCCTCAACAGTTCATAGGGAAAATTCTCATCTGTATGTGGAATGAGCTGATACTCATACTCCAATGGCTGTGTCTTTTGCAGATACTCCAACGGAACCAGAAAGGTAGTGTCTACCTCTGTTTTACTTGGTCTCATCTGAGCAAATCCCCTTTGTGACACCTTTGCCAGTATGGGATAGAGGATAAAATTGGCTCGGTGGGCAATGAAATCCAGAGAACCCAGTACCTCAATTTCCTCTTTTGGAATCCCCAGTTCTTCCCATGTCTCACGCAATGCACAATCCACAGGGGACTCCCCCTGCTCTATGCGACCACCTGGAAAACACACCTCTCCCGGCTGCCGCTTGAGGGAACTTGCACGCACTTCATACAATAAATTCCACTTTCCCTCATGCTCTACCAGCGGTACAAGCACAGCATACCGCCCTGAGGCGTCCATAAGAGTCGGTTCTCGCTCTGCAAGGGCAGCTTTCCACCGTTCTATGTCCATTTCACTGCCCCCTTTTCCACAATTACATCTTCTCTGGTGCAGAAATTCCCAGAAGATTCATGCCATTTGCCAGTACAGCCCGCACAGTGTCTGCCAGCTTCAGCCGTGCCTCCAGCACTTTTGTCTCCTCCCCTTTAATCCGACAGGCGTTGTAAAAACGATGGAAGTCACCTGCCAATGCCACCAGATAGCGGTTAATCCGGCTGGGGTCGTAATCACGGGCAGCCAGATGGATTTCCTGAGGATACTGGGCAATGGCTTTCACCAGTGCAATCTCCTCTGGTGTTGTGAGAACGCTGGCATCTGTCTGAGCAGCCTGAGGCACCTTTGCCCCCTCCTCCTGCAAACGGGACACCAGAGAGCAAATCCGTGCATGGGCATACTGCACATAGTATACTGGGTTTTCACTGTCCTGACGGACTGCCAAATCCAAATCAAAATCCAGAGGTGTGGTAGCGGCACGGGAATTGAAGAAATAGCGGGCAGCATCCACACTGATTTCATCCAACAAGTCATGCAGTGCAATGGTTTTGCCAGACCGCTTGGACATACGCACAGGCTTTCCATCCTGCATCAGGTTCACAAGCTGCATCAGCACCACCACCAGACGATGGGAGCCATCCAGCCCTAACCCATCCAGTGCAGACTGTAAGCGTGCCACATGACCATGGTGGTCAGCACCCCACACATTGATGACCTTATCAAAGCCACGCACCTCCAGTTTGTTGCGGTGGTAGGCAATATCTGCGGCAAAATAGGTATAGAAACCATTGGCACGGCGGAGTACATCATCTTTCAGGTCCAGCTTGTCCACTTGTTCCTGTGTCTTCCCCTCCCGCATAAACTTCTCTTTCAACAGTTGAGTGGTATTCAGCCACAGGGCACCATCTTTTTCATAGGTCCAGCCTTTTTCTGTCAACATATCTACAGTCTGTGCCACATAGCCGGAGTTATGCAGTTCAGACTCAAAAAACCACTGGTCATATTCAATCCCATACCGCTTCAAATCTTCTTTCATGCGAGGGATATTGACAGACAAGCCATACTCTGCCAGTTTATCCAGTCGCTCCTGTTCGGGCAGGTCTTTCCAGCTGTCACCGTGCAACTTGTATACTGCCTGAGCCAGTGCCTTAATATCATCCCCGTGATAACCTTCCTCGGGGAATGGAACTGCTTCCTCCCCAAAGATAATCTGCATATAACGGGCATTGATGGAAACGGCAAATTTATTGACCTGGTTGCCTGCATCATTCACATAAAATTCTTTCCATGTGTTGCAGCCATCCCGCTTCAACACATTTGCCAGTGTATCACCCAGCACACCACCACGGGCGTTGCCCATGTGCATAGGTCCTGTGGGGTTGGCAGAGACAAACTCCACCATCACTTTTTCCCCATTGCCCTCTGTGTTGGAGCCATACTCATCCTTTTCCTTCTCCACATCAGCCAGCACATCCCCATACCATTTGGCTCCCAAAGTGAAGTTCAAAAAGCCGGGACCTGCAATCTCAACCTTATCAAAATAACTGCCTTCCAGCTCCAAATTGCCCACAATGGTCTGTGCAATGGCTCGAGGTGCCATGTGCATTGCCTTTGCTCCTGCCATTGCATAGGAGGAGGCATAGTCTCCATGGGCGGTATCTTTTGGGATTTCAATGGTTGCCTTTACCTCTGCCCCCTCAGGCAGTTTCCCTGCCTCTACTGCACGCAAATATGCCTGCTGTGTCAATTCTGCAATTTGTGCACGTGCCTCTTGAATTTTGTTGGACATATTGTTGATTCACACCTTTTCTCTTGTCGTTCCAATCTGTATCATTACGTCTGTGATTCCGCTTCCTTTACATAAATCTGAAATACACTGCGACCTGTCATAGCATGATCGATTTCAATGGCATAGTCAATTTCAATCTCGCCGCCCTGATCGGTCAAATCTGCCATCAGATGCCGTGTATTCACACCTACTGTCATAGAACCGTGGGGGGTTTGATACATAGACATATGTCTGCGCCCCTCCTCAAATACCATCTGGGAATTGAACTCCCCCACTCGCATCAAGGTGACTCGTTCCGGCTCAACCTGGAAGGTAGTCAAGGTCCCCTCCATACCAGTCAACTTACTCTCCTGATACGAGAGGGTATAGCTAATCCCCTCTCGCTCCAGCTTTCCTTCCGTCACCAACTCAATGGAATCGGCAGGCATCTGGTCATATTTTTGCATCCCTTTGATTGAGATGATCACATTCTTCTCCATATCCATGGAAACATCTCCACCGTATCTGAATCTATCTCCACTCTCTTTGATAGAAAATGGGCGGACGTATTATACACTGGATCATTTCATCTGTAAAGGGGGAGACTGGTTATTTATTGTATGATAAATCTGAAAAAATGACAATAGATTTGGGGAAAATTTTTTATTTTCTCCCTTTGAAAATGGAGACACATAGACTATAATAGAGACACAGGGATGCAGAACTCTCCCGTCCCTGCTCTGGTTGAAACAAGGAGGTTTTTTTATGAATGTGGAACTATCATCCAAACAATTTCGACGATTGTTAGATTTGGTTTACATTGGAAACTGGATTTTAAACTCTACCCGTGGAGATCAACGCTTCCCCGACTATGACGAGGTGGAAAGTTTGTTGTTTGGGCGTGCGCTGGACGAGGGTATGACCGCACTGGCTGAAAATCTGGATGGTGAAATTGTTCCATCCCATGCTTTTGTAGAAGGTGGTATCCATGAAGCCATTGTAGAGTATGAAAACAATGTTTTTTTCGATATTCTAGCTGAGGAACTGGCAAGACGGGATATGGACCATGCTGACATTGACGAAAACAACTATACAGAACTTGCCAGCCGTATCGAAACTTATATTGCAGAATTTGAAGAATATGGAACAGAGCACATTTGCGTAGAATTTGAATCTTAAGCCATATCAGCCCCTCACAATCTTTTCTATTGTAAGAGGCTGATTTTTTTGCCATATTTCTTGTCAAAACCAACAAGTCTATCTGGACACCTTACGTTTTTTCCCTGTGATTTCCCCGTTTGACGAAATGTATAGAGTATGTTAAACTTTTCCTAACGTGGTAAAGTGTAAGTAAAGTCTCTTGTTAGAGTTCATATAGAACACACATTGTTACATGTTGACTGTTCTCTATTTTCTCCATACAGAAACCTGTTCATCTGTCAAGTACCAGTTTTGATATTTGCGATGTCGTTTTTGGTACTGGCACAATGAATCTGTTTTTTATAAAATAAAAGCAAACTGTAAGAAACCGCTACATTCAAAAGAGAGATCTCAACGTAAGGAGAATTGCTATGTTACATTCTGCTGTGTTTCACAAAAAAGGGGTTGGGAAATCCCCCTCTCTGGCTGGTGCACTGCTTAAAATTGTGGTGTTTATTTTTTGTCTGGCTGCCACCAGTCTGTTCCTCTTTAGCACGCTTTCTACCAAATCGTCCATTGAAACAGACCGAGCCAGTTGGATGATGCAGACGGTGCGATATTATAACTCCAGTATCTCTGGTTGGCTGGATGTGCGTATTGAACAATTGAGGGTATTGCAAAATACTTTACAAGCTCTCTCCCCTCAAGAACTGACCTATGACAATCTCTACGATATTTTGGAAAATTCCACTGAATATGCCGCTTCTTATGGTGTTATTTCTGACTATGTGGTTCTGAGGGACAAAACCATGATTTCCGGTGATGGTTGGATTCCCGATGCTGACTATGACCCCACACAAAATGAGTATTACACTCAGGTCAAAACTTCTGAACTCTACATCAGCAGCCCCTATCTGGATGCAACCACAGGAAATTTTGTCATCACCATCTCTGTTCCCATCCACATTGATGGGACTTTTTATGGGATTGTAGGTCGTGATCTGTACATAGAGGAAATTCAAAGTATTCTGGAAACCTATCAGCCATCCGATGGAAGTTATCTCTACCTTGTGGATGCCACAGGCTATGTACTCAGTCATGAAAACCCCTCTCTCCAGACTTCTGATACACAAATGGTCACAGTAGGTGATGTTGGGATTGGTGCGCTGGAGGAATCCTGTGACAATCTGACTTTAACCAAAGATTATGATGGAAATACCAAATATTTTTATGCCCAGAGGGAACCATCCAGCCAATGGATTGTAGGTCTTGTCTACCCTCAAAGTCTGATTCATCAGGCATTGATTCATCAACTTTTTGGAATTTTCATTGTATTTCTGCTCGCCATTGTATTGGGCTTAGTTGCATTGTCTGTAGTGATGCACCGCAAATTTGCACCAATCGCACAAATTACCAAGGCTGCTCAGGACTTGGAACAGGGTAACTTTAATTTTCAGCTACATGTGGATTCCAAAGACGAACTTGGTCTGCTGTCCTCCTCCTTTCAGGATACCGGAAAATACCTGCGCTCTATGATTGATGAAATTTCTCTCATCTTGCAACAAATCTCTCAGGGTAATCTCCAAGTTCAACCTTCTCAGGAATACCGTGGTGAATTTGTCACTGTGGAGCAATCCATTCATAAAATCATTTCTCAGATGAATGACATCATCTCCAAAATTGAAACTGCCTGTCAGCAGGTATCTATGGGTGCAAAGCAGACCTCCGAATATGCCCAGACTATTTCAGAAAATTCCATCAAACAGTCTTCCCAAGTAGATTCTATTTCACAGGAAATGAATCTCATTCAAAAAACCGTAGATGAAACCACACAGCGTACCGTGCAAACTGGTATAGTAACACAGGAACTATCTGATAAATTGCAAGACAGCAAAGTTCGCATGACAGAGATGATGCGTGAAATGACAAATATCAATGACTCCTCTGAACAAATCCGGCAAATTATCAAAACCATTGAGGACATTGCATTCCAGACCAACATACTGGCTTTGAATGCAGCCATTGAAGCCGCTCGAGCCGGAGAGGCTGGAAAAGGATTTGCAGTTGTGGCAGATGAGGTCCGTGAACTTGCCATGAAATCCTCTCTTGCGGCACAAAATACCGCATCCCTGATTTCATCCTCCATTGACACCATCAGCCGAGGCAACAAAGCGGCAGCACAGACAGAACATGCCCTACTGGATGCTGTCTCCTCTGCTGCTGTAGTTGCAGAGAATGCCACACAAATTTCCCTACTTGCTCAGGAACAAAGCAGGGAATTGGACAGCATTACCCACACCATTTCTGAGTTCTCCCAGGCCATCCAACTCAATGCCACTACAGCTGAGGAAAATGCCGCTACCAGTCAGGAAATGACGCAGCAATCCCTGATGTTACAGGAACTGTTGACCCGTTTTTCCACCAACCCACAATCATAAATGTTATGGAAATACCCAGCTTTTGCACAAGAAAATTTTGTACAAAAGCTGGGTATTTTTGATGTAAGATGCCGTTGTTATCCCCGTTTTCCAACACAGAAGGTCAATAAAAACCATACCGCCAGATACAGGGTGATGGCTGCACCTGCTGAAGCTCCTATATAGTAGGAGGTCATCAGCCCTGCAATTCCAGCTACCACTGCCCCCACCAGTGACAACAGATGATACTGGAACATACTTCTGGCAACATTCCGTGAAGCTGCGGCAGGCAGTACCAGCAGGGAATTGATAACCAGCAGCCCCACCCATGTCATGGAAATGGTAACCACTACTGCAATGGCAATGGAAAAACAGGTCTCCTGCCAAAATACTTTGATTCCTCTACTGTCTGCCAGAGCCGGATGGACGGCAGAGAGCATCAAATCATTAAAGGAATACGCCCACAACACCAAAACTGCCAGCAAAATGATTGCCAACAATCCAATTTTCGATGGCTCCACAGATAAAATATCACCAATTAACAGGTTGTTGAACTTGGTAAACGAACGCCCCCCTATAGTAGAAAGAAAAATACCCAGTGCCACCGCAGTGGAGGAAAACACACCAATCACTGTATCACTGGCAAGGGCAGAACGTCGGCGCACCACATTAAAAAGTAATGCAAAGATGACCGCAAAAATCACCGCAGCCCACGTTGGCTCCTGATACCCACAAATGGCACCAATTGCCATACCTGTAAAGGCGGAATGACCCAACGCATCAGAAAAAAAGGACATGCGACTATGAACCACCATGGTGGAAAGAATCCCAAACAGGGGAGAAATCACCAGCACAGCCAGCAAGGCATGCTTCATAAAGAACATAGAGTCCGGTTCTGCCCATTCAAAAGGCAATAAACCCACAAGCTGGTACCAAAGTTCCATCAATTCTCCCCCTTTCTGCCCATCTTTAGATGGAATGTCTCATAAAATTCGGGGGAAGCAACCACTTCTTCTGGTGCTCCTGCTTTGAGCACTTTTTTATTCAACAGAATCACCTTATCTGCAAAGGTAGTCAAAGTTGCAAAATCATGAGTGGACAGAAGAATGGACAGGTCATATTTGGTACGAATCTCATCCAACATATCCAGCAACTGATGCTCACCCTCAATATCCACACCGGACAGTGGCTCATCTAAAATCAAAATATGGGGTACTGGTTCCAATGCCAATGCCAACAGTACACGTTGCAGCTGTCCTCCAGACAATCCTCCCATGGGTTTGTCCAGCAAATCCTCTCCATGGACGCGCTCCAAACTTCTGCGGCATTGGTCCCGATATTTTTTAGGAATGGGCAGCCAGACCGGCCATTTCGCCGTTGCAGCGGTGAAGAAATCCAGCACAGTCACAGGATCACCACGGTCAAAGCTGGGAGACTGGGGGACATATCCAATCAGTGGACGTGTTCCCCCAATTGTAGTACCATCTGCAAGACGAATGGCAGGTCCTCCCACCTGTGTAAAAGAAATGGTACCAGAATAGGAAATTTGCCCTAAAATACTGCGAAATAGGGTGGATTTTCCTGCCCCATTTGGTCCAATGAGGGCTGCAATTTCACCACAGTGGAGATGAAAGGACACATCTTCTAAAATTTCTTCCCCCTGAATGCGTACATTTAAGCCGTCCAGTTTCAGACAGCAGGAGTCCCCGCACCCCCCTGCTAAGGCTCCATGTTTGATTTTTCTCATTCTGTTACCAATACTTCCTCTCCTGCAAATCCATTCACAATCGCCTGAACATTGGCAATCATCACATCATAGTAGTCATCCAGCCCACTGTATTCTGGTCCATCCATTAACATGTTGAGTTGTGCCACCTGACAGCCAGTTTCTCTTGCAATGGCTTGTGCAGTGGCATCGGAACCATTGACCTCTGTAAAAATCACAGGGATTTGGTATTCCTGTACCAACTGGGTGATTTCGTTGATTTCTTTGGCACTTGCCTCACTGCCTTCCTCCTCCTCAATGGCAGCAAGCAGGGGCAGGTCATAGGCATCTGCAAAATAGCGGAACCCATCGTGGAAGGTAATAAGACCTGTGATTTCTGGTCCTTCTTCTACCTGAAGCATATCCTCAAAATTGCTTTTCCAACTATTCATCATTGTAGTTACCGTCAGTAAATTCTCCTGATACTGTTGGGTATTGTCTGCATCCAGCTCAACCATTTTATTATAAATATTCTCGGCTGCAATCACCATATTTTCTGGATTCATCCAGTAGTGTGGGTCCCAATGCCCATGGTCATGGTCATTCTCATCCCCTTCTACATGCACATGTCCCTCATTTTCCAGCAGTGGCACATTGACAGAACAGTCCACCACAGTACCAGTGGTTCGTTCCAGTGCATCATCCATAAATTCTTCCAACCCTGCCCCATTCATCACAATGATGTCAGCACCCTCAATCTGCTTCATATCATTGACACTGAGGGTATAATCATGCAAACAGGAAACTGCACCAGTGTTCAGCCTTGTTACTTGAACACCTTCTACATGTTCTGTGATGGCACTTGCCAACAGATAGACAGGATAAGTGGTTGCCACTAAATCGACTGTATCCTCTGACTGTAATTGGGTACTTTGTGTTGTTCCACTTGCTGTACTCTGTACAGGTTCCTGTGAACTGGCTGGCTTGTTGGAACACCCTGCCAACAAAAGCAGAGAAGCAGTACACAGTGCAAACATGGCTTTAAAATTCATGGTTATAAAAATCCTTTCGTGAATTTGGCATCCAAATTGCGGAATTCTGAACTGACACCGCAGGCTTTATTATACTAACTTCCCCACTTTTTGTAAACAGAGAAATAGAGCAACGCAGATGTCTTTTCAAAGACATCTGCGTTGTACATGTAAATCATTTGCAGTTCGTGGGAACGATTAGCCACCGAACACCTTGATCATGAAACCTGCGGCAACAGCGGAGCCGATGACACCGGCCACGTTGGGACCCATAGCGTGCATGAGCAGGAAGTTGGAGGGGTTCTCCTTCTGACCAACAGTCTGGGAAACACGGGCAGCCATAGGCACAGCAGACACACCAGCGGAACCGATGAGGGGGTTCACCTTACCACCGGTGAGGACATACATCACATTACCAAACAGCAGACCACCAGCAGTGGACAGCAGGAATGCGGTCAGACCCAGAGCAATGATGGAAAGTGTCTCCACTGTCAGGAAGCTGTCATAAGTGGCCTTGAAGCCAACAGACAGACCCAGCGGGATGGTGACAATATTGATCAGGGCATTTTGAGCAGTATCAGAAAGACGCTCAGTCACACCACACTCACGGAACAGGTTGCCCAGCATCAGCATACCAATCAGAGGAGCGGTATCAGGAATTAGCAGAATGACAAAGATGGTAACTGCAATGGGGAAGATAATCTTCTCAGTCTTAGAAACCACACGCAGCTGGCTCATCTTGACCTTGCGGGCTTCCTTTGTAGTGAGAGCCTTCATCAGAGGAGGCTGAATCATTGGAATCAAAGCCATATAGGAGTATGCCGCAATGGCAATGGCCGGCATCAGTCGGGAAGCCAACTTAGAAGCGGTCAAGATAGCAGTAGGACCGTCAGCACCACCGATGACACCAATGGCAGCAGCTTCAGCAGGAGTAAAGCCCAGCACCAGAGCCATCAGGAAAGCAGTAAAAATACCAAGCTGAGCAGCAGCACCCAACAACAGGGACATGGGGTTTGCCAGCAGAGGACCAAAGTCTGTCATCGCACCAATGCCCATAAAGATGATGGATGGATAGATGGCGTATTGCACACCCTGATAGAGCACCCACATGAAACCAACACTGTGGCTGGCAGCATCAGGGGGATTGAACAAGCCTGTCAGAGGCAGGTTTGCAAGGAGCATACCAAAGGCAATGGGAACCAGCAGCAGAGGTTCAAAGCCCTTGCCAATACCCATATACAGCAGCACACAGGCAACAGCAATCATGACAACCTGACGCCAGTCAGTGGGAAGAGCGGCAAAGCCGGAACCTCCGAAAATTGCAATCAATACTTCAGCGAAGAAATTCATACTTTACCCCTCCTCTCAACCGATGGTAACCAGCAGGTCATCGGTGTTTACTGCACTGCCCACAGTTGCCGCCACTGCTTTTACAGTGCCATCTACAGGAGCAGAAACTTCAATTTCCATTTTCATGGCTTCCAGAACCACCAGCACATCGCCAGCTTTTACAGCCTGACCCACCTTGCACTCTACCTTGAATACGTTGCCAGGCATGGGGCTGTTGACCGCAGTCTCACCGGCAGCAGGTGCAGCCACTGGAGCAGCGGCTGGAGCAGGAGCTGCCACAGGTGCGGGAGCAGGGGCTGGAGCGGGAGCTGCCACAGGTGCAGCAACAGGAGCCACAGCAGGAGCAGCAGACACATTGGTAATGCGGAAGGAGTTAGGAGACATACCAGACTCCTCTGCAATGGCTGCCATCATCACGGCTACCAATTCACCTTCATCTACTGCTGGTGCAGCAGGAGCCGCCGCCGGAGCGGGGGTAGAAGGTGTAGCACTTTTGGCAGGAGCGGCAGCAGGCTTTTTAGAGCCTTCCATACTGGCAACAATCTTGGAAATCACAATGATGACAGCCGCCAGAATGGCCAGCATCATAAACACAACCACCATACCACATACAGCAACCATCAATGCCTCAGGAACGCTCAGTGGATTATTGGGGTTGAGAATTGCTTTTTCTACACTAGGCATATTGCTTCCTCCCCTTAGCCCAGGGTGACCAGCAGATCATCGGTATTGACAGCAGTACCCACAGTAGCGGAGACAGCCTTTACGGTGCCGTCCACAGGAGCAGAAACTTCAATTTCCATCTTCATGGCTTCCAGAACCACCAGTACATCGCCAGCCTTCACAGCCTGACCCACCTTGCACTCTACCTTGAATACGTTGCCAGGCATGGGGCTGTTGACAGCAGTCTCACCAGCAGCCACAGCGGCAGGAGCGGCAGCAGGAGCTGGGGCAGCAGCGGGAGCAGGAGCAGCGGCAGGGGCTGGAGCTGCCACAGGTGCGGCAACAGGAGCAGCTACAGGTGCAGCAACGGGAGCCACAGCAGCAGGAGCAGCAGCACCAGTCTTTTCAACGGTAACACTGTAAACCTTGCCATTTACGGTAACATTATAGTTCATAGTTTGTTTACCCCTTTTCAAGTTGATTGATACCATAATTTCCCCTGGTATCAGTTCCCCCGTCTGAAAGGAAACTTGCAGACGGGGGTTAAATCGCAATTATTGTACCATTTTTGCAAGATATCTGTCAAGAATTTTATGTCAAAATTTTACGAAATTCAAACATCTTTCTTTACAGAACTTCAGCAAATGCCTGAATTGCAGTGTTTGCCTGACCAAAATCACGCATCTGCTGGTCCACACCCAACTTAATGTGTGGTACACCAGCTTCATCCAGAGCCTTCTTCAGATAGGGATATTCCATCTCTTCTGGGTCACAGAACTGCTGCATAAAGAGCACCAGACCCTGTGCGCCAGACTTCTTCACCAGATTGGCTACAAATTCACCACGGCGGTTCTGGCTGGAATGCTCATCATACAGAAGAATCTCATAATCCTGGTCAGCAAACT
Organism: uncultured Oscillospiraceae bacterium; assembly: GCA_944385095.1. Lineage (GTDB taxonomy): Bacteria > Bacillota > Clostridia > Oscillospirales > Oscillospiraceae > Lawsonibacter. The sequence goes on along the minus strand of CALWVS010000005.1, from coordinate 25,389 downwards.
GCTGAGCCAGAGCCATCATGGGATCGCCTTCCTCGCTGGCGTCCACACGGAAGGAACGACTCTCCTGTGCCACATCATCCGCAGCAATGGCAATCTGATTGTCATCGAAAATCTGAAGCAGCTTGGGATTGTCACAGATAATACCAGAAGTCACAATTTTCTTGCCCTTCCAGTCAGCCACAGGCAGCTGAGCCAGTTCAGCATTCAGTGCCTCCAGCTTCTCAGCAAATACGACAGGCTCCATAAACCATGCAGCACGCAGCACAGCAGAACGCTTCACAGCGGTAATCACATCACAGTGGTCACTTGCCAGCTTGACAAACGCACGGCGAGCAGCACGGCTGCGGTTCATCACCTTAATTGCCTCACGCAGTGCCTCATCTGTGATTGCAGTGCCGGAAATCTTCTCCAGCTCCTTCTTCACATGGGTGTACTGGTCCACTGTAAACTGAAGTCCAAAGGCAGGCTTGCGGTACTGGGGATGTGCCAGGAAGATGCAGGGCAGCTTCTCACTCATAGCCACACGGATATTCTGACTCATGGGGCGCAGGGTATCACAGATGGTGGGGGTGATAATGCCGTCCAACTGGTCCATGGTGCCATCCAGCAGCATTTCCAAAGCCAACTGAGCAATGGTGCAATAGAAGGTAGCACAATATTCTTTTGCCAGAGCAATGGTCTTTTTATTGCTGCCCCAAATCCCCATAGGTACCATACCAGCAGCCACAACCAGCTCTACAGGGGCAAAGTAGGGCAAAACACCAATGACCTTTTTGCCCTCCTGCTTATACTGGGAGAGAACCTTGTAGGGGTGCTCAGAAATTTCTTTAAACTCATTCAACAGGATTTCGGTGCTCATTTGTCTTCCCCCTCCTTCAGTGTCTTATTTGCTTCCATAGCTTCTACCAGCCCCTGCACACGAGTCATATACTGGGCCTCATTGAAGTTACGGGGGTCAGCCTGGTCGCCATCAAAGCCAGCACAGGGGATACCCAAGTCGGCAGTAAAACGACGCTGCATTTCTGCCATGTAGCCAGACCAGGGCTTGCAGGAACGGTTGTAGTGAACCAGTACACCGTCCACCTTGTTTGCCTTACAAATACCCTCACGCCAGTCAACACCCTGTTCAATACACACAGAGTTAGGAGCCTTACAGTAGGCGCGCACCATCTCATCCATATTGTTGTACACAAAACCAAAGGCAGGAGCGTACACAACAGCGGTAACGTTGACACCGTTCTCCTTCAGAGGCTTAAAGAGGTTGGGCAGCTTGGGCCAGCAGGGGATACCCTCAAACATAACACGATACTGCTCAGGGAAAGGCAGTGTGCTGGTACCATTCTTGATATTCTCCTCCAAGTCCTGCTCCAACAGCTCAAAGGCATCGGCAGCCTCTGTCTTGCCACGGGCAGTCACCACGTCAGCCATGTGGTTGAACAGGTCAAATCCGCTCATGGGTGCGGGCTTATACTGCAAGTAGTCGCAGACCTTCAGCCAGTTCTGAGCAGTGCGGTTTGCGTTGGCACAGGCATGCTCAAACTTCTTCTCGTCGAACTTCTTGCCGGTCAGCTCCTCCAACTGCTTGATGGCAGCATCAAACTGGCTGCGGATGTATGCCACATTGGTATCTGCCACTTCCACTGTGTTGTTGTAGGGAATATCAATCATAATCAGAGGAATATTGCACATACGGGCAATGTTCTCATACCACTTGGTCATGCAGTTACAGATATTATTGCAGCACAGCACAAAGTCAGGCTGGGGCATCTGCATTTGACGATAGGGCTTAATGGCAGCCTTACGCAGCTCCTTTTCACGACCTTCAGGCAGAGCCTCAATCTCGTGAATATCGTCAATGACAGTATAGGGCTGCATGGTCTTGGGGTCCTTCTTAGGCTTACCAGTTTCAGGGTCAATGACCACATTTCCGTTTTCATCCTTCAAAGGCTTTCCACTGGTGGGGTCAATGACATACTCACCAGTTTCCAGGTCCAGCTTACGGGATGCACGCTTGCCAGCTGCATAGGCAAGGCTGATACGGGCATAACCACAGATGTCGTTATCAAAGCCCAAATCCTCAGCAGCCTTACACATAATCTCACCGTCACGGTTGGCAGCGATACCAGCGGCCTGATTTTCAGGGTACATGACGTTCAAATCGAAAGCCTCAGCCAGTTCACAGGGGAACTTGGAGCTGGACCAACCAACCAACTTGCCCTCAGCCTTGGCAGTACGGGCATCTGCATACACATCCTCAACGACCTTGCGCAGTGCAAGAACGCCAGGACTTACTGTTTTTGCCATTGGAATTTCCTCCCTACTTTAGTTATATCAAACGGATTACTTTTGTTCTTTCAAATATCTCTGATAGGCGAACAGAGCGGCACCCAAAGCACCATTATACTGGGTCAGCGGTGAAGTATGGATGGTGTGTCCCAGTTCCTCCTCCAAGGCACCCACTACACCGGCATTCTGCGCCACACCACCGGTCATGACCACCAAATCTTTTACTCCAACACGGTGAGCAAGACCAGCCACACGGGCAGCCACAGAGTGGTGAATTCCGTTGATGATGTCACACTTATCTGTGTCCTGAGCCAGTTGGCTGATGACCTCACTTTCTGCAAACACAGTACAGGTGGAGCTGATTGCCACACGTTTGGTGGACCTTGCGCCCAACATACCAAGGTCATCTACTTTGACTTCCAATACACGGGCCATCACATCCAGAAAACGCCCTGTGCCAGCGGCACACTTATCATTCATCACGAAATTGGTCATAACGCCATTTTCAATTTGCAGAACTTTTACGTCCTGACCGCCAATGTCAATGACTGTGTGGACTTCTGGAAAGAGAAAACTGGCTCCCTTTGCATGGCAACTCAACTCGCTCATCTGGTGGTCTGCAATTTCCTCCAGAGAATTACGTCCATATCCTGTTGCCAGCACATATGCCATATCCTCTTTGGTCATATTTGCCTTTTCCAATACCTCAGCAATGGCACGCTGAGGTCCGCTGGTTCCTGCACCTACTGAAATCAAAGACTTACTGACAATCTCTTTGCCATCCGCAAGCATGACACACTTAGATGCAGTAGAACCAATATCAATTCCTAAGGTATAAATACTCATACTTTCTGCTTCTCCACAGTTAAATTTGCACAAGGTCCTGGCGCATACTCCAAAACACTCTGCGCTGTCATGTTTACCATTCTGGGTGCGTGGAAGAGTTCCCCGCACCCAGATGTAACATTACTTCTTAAATGTCTCAAACTCCCGAATGGCACGGGGGAGAATCATCTGATGGAAGGGGCAGATGGACTCAGGATTCTGATAACAGGAATCAGCAAAAGCCACCAGATAGTTACGCATCATGGGCAGATCCACAATCTCATCTACAAAGCCAGCCTTTGCACAGAAGAAAGGCTTGGACTTCACATCATAGTCGTCAATCAGAGCATTCATCTTATCAATGGTGGGCTGCAAGTCCTTGCCAGCCTTCTGATCCTTTGCAAGACGTCCGGTATACATGGCGTTGGCAGCAGTCTTGCCATTCATTACGTTAATCTCAGTAGCAGCAGTACCCAGAGAGAATGCGTTGTTGTCGTTGCCCTGAGGACCACCCAGCACATAGTGAGCAGCAGCAGTACCACGGCGCAGAGTGATTTCCATCATGGGCAGCCCACTGCTCTGGATGGAGTAGATGAGGGACTGACCCAGACCCAGCAACTCAGCCACTTCAGCATCATCGCCAACATCAATACCAGTGGTATCCTGAATCCACACCATGGGGATACGGTCACGGGCACACAAGGTCACAAACTCATTCATCTTGATGAGTCCCTGGCGGTACAGCTTGCCACCAGCACCCATAGACTGACCATACTTCTCCATCTTGTATTCAGGATAGTTGGGGAACACACCCTGCTGGTTTGCAACCACACCTACCAGCAGACCATCCAGCTTGGCAAGACCAGTGATCATCTCAGGACCATAGCCCTTCTTATACTCCATAAACTGGCTGCCGTCAAAAAGACGTCCCAGCACAGAGTACATATCATAGGGGCGGTTCTTATTATTCAGAACCAGATCATAAAGCTCCGCATCAGACATGGCAGGAGACTGGGGTGTATCCACACGGAAGAACTCCAGGTCAAAGGAGGGCAGCATGTCCACATACTTCTTGATGGCCTCAATCACGCCTTCCTGCTGTGTGTACACCTCACGGAAGAAGCCAGTCTGACCATAGTGGATGGCTACAGATCCGGGAGGATCGGCACGCAGACCCTTGGTGGCTTCAATCTGAGCCAGTGCAGCTTCCATATCCACATGGGGCTTGGGGTTCATGCCGCCTACGATGCCAGCACCGCCCACTGCCATGTTGGCTTTCTCATGAGCCAGCAGAATGGTGGGGCTGATGGAGTGATAGCCACCGCCAGCGGGGTTGGTACCATGAATGCCGACAATCACAGGAATCCCCATCTGGTTCAGCTCGGAATTGCGGTAGAAGGGAGTACCACCACCACGGCGGTTGGGGTATACCTTCTCCTGCTGGTCCAACTCAACACCAGCACACTCCAGCAGGTAAATCAGGGGAATACGCAGACGCTTTGCAGTGTCACTGCCACGCAGCAGGTTATCAGCCTGACCGGGCACCCAAGTACCTGCGTGCTTCTTGTTATCAGAAGCAATGATGACACACCACTTGCCATTGACGCGACCCAGACCCTTTACAATAGAGGTTGTGCCAGTCTTATTGTCCTCTGGATTGTAGAGGCTGTTGAGGGGACACCAAGTACCAGCGTCCACCAGCAGAGAGATACGTTGCATTGCGGTCAACTGACCTTTTGCGTTCATATCCTCATCTTTCTTGCCATTGGCAAGTGCATCTACAACCTTGTTGTGAATTTCTTCTTCAATCGCCTTCAGCTCAGCCACGTTCTCAGGATTGGGACGAACGGGCTTGCCGACTACGGGCATATTCTGAAAATAACGGGGCATGGAATAGTTACCCAATTTGAATTCCTCCTCAAAAATATTCAATCACAGACTGGTCAAGGCGAGATGGCTGCTCCTAAAACCCACAAAACTGTACAGGTTCCAACAGGACACCCAACAATAGCAGTAGGAGCAGCAAAATCTATAGGACTCCATCTCCACCTCTCATCTCGTTTTTACTCCTTGGGAACCTTGATAAAGGCCTGACCAGGGTCAATCTCCTCACGGATGATGCGGATGATTTCAGGAGAGGGACCCTCAAAGAGCTGAGCACGGGATACATCAATCTCGAAACCAGTGTTCTCCTGCACCATCTCTGGGCTGGAGAAGGGATAGTAATAAGCCAGATACATGCGCTTGGTTTCTTCATCAAACTTCATGATACCCAAATCGGTTACCACCATCTGAGGACCACGGTTGCCAGGCAGACCCACCTTCTCACGACCACCAGGACCATCCATCCAGCCACAGGAAGTGATGTAGTCAATCTTGTCCATGAAGCGACGCTTCTGGTGCTGCATCATGATAATGGTATTACAGTAAGTAGCAATACCATTTGCACCACCGGAACCGGTGAAACGGGTCTGGGGCTTTACATAGTCACCCTTGCCGTAGATACAGGTGGAGTTTACGTTGCCGTATGGGTCAATCTGAGCACCACCAATGAAGGCAATCAGACGGTCCTCATCGTGCAGCCACTCATTTGCCTCAAAACCGATGAAGCGGATGTTAGGCCACTGAACGGCACAGTGAGCCATAAAGCGGTTATCACCTACGGAACGGGGTACCTCAACAGGGTCACAGTCCATCAGACCGCTCTCTACGATGGGATGGCAGGAGGGGCAAACCACACGCTTTGCGAGGGAAGCACCGATGAGGGGGAGACCAGTACCAACAATGACAATCTGATTCTCCTTGATATTCTTTGCAATGGCATAAGCCTGCATTTCTTGTTTTGTGTATTTAGTATAATCAGCCATGACAATGTACCTCCCTACTCTTAGTGTCTGGTAGAATAGCCCAGATGAGGCTCATTCTTCAGACGCATGAGCTGAGCACCACCGATACGGTCCAGCAGCTCCTCGTGGTCCTTTACTTCATAGACCCACTTGTTCAGGTAATCAGCAAAGGTCTCAGGAATTGCTACACCAGCAGCGGCATCCTCTGCCACCTTCTTTGCCTTTGCAGCAGCCTCAGCCAGCTTCTCATCCTCAGGCTTTGCAGCGGCAGCCTTGTCAGCCTTGTCAGCAGCCTTGGCAAGCTGTGCCTTAGCATCCTCAGCATCCAGATACTTGGAAGCCTTGTCATACTCCTTCAGATTGTGGGAGTCGTTATCATAGTAGTTGTAGCACTGAGAGGGCCATGCACCATAGGGGCAGTGAACCACAGCACTGACACACTGACCAAAAATACGGGTCAGAGTGGGGTCCTGACGGATGTACTCATTGCTGACCAGGTCCTCACAGGTGACAATAACCTTGCGGGCAGCCACAGCAATATCTACATCGTGGAACTCGTCACCTTCGATAATGCAAGTTCCATCGGGGCTTGCCTTCTGTACATGGATAATTGCGGTATCCAGCTTAGGCACAGGAACACCCACAATTTTCTCACCAGGATTGAAGGGGTTCTCCATCTCAACGCATTTCAGGTTGTCTACCTTGTCCAGAGTCTTTCTCTGCTCCTCGCTGATACCCCAGTACTTCATCAGACCAGAACCCTGCATCAGACGCACAGGCAGGAAGGGCAGACCCAGGGAAGCGGCATGGAGTTGGAGCATCAGCACATCCTGAGAATAATCTTCATAGGTCAGTTCGCCCTTCTCAATGGCAGCACGGAAACGACGGGACACGTTGGTATAGCCGGAGTTTGCAGTGTAGCAGTTGATATATGCCTTGACACGTTTCTCACCAATGAGCATATCCCAGTCACCACCAGCAGGACCTGCCCACACGGTAAAGTCCTTCTGACCCTGACGGAGAATCTCAAACACAGCCGCATAGGGCTTACGGTTGGTGGTAAAACCGCCGAAAGAGATACAATCTCCATTTTCAACGAATTTTTCCACCGCATCGTGCAAGGTGTACACTTTGTTCATAATAAAAACCCCCATTACACTTTTGTCTTTCGACGTACGGTTTCTTATTTTTCTGTTGTAACGGCACTGTTTTTCAGCGAGTACGCCGTTCATCGCCTGTCAGTGTAGCACAACATTTGCAAAACTTCTTTTGGGAACTTAGCAAAAAGTTTGCATATCTTCGCTTCCCATGCTATAATACCACAGTACGGTAAATCAGACAAGACTTTCCTCTGTATTTTTTCAGAAATTGTGTATTTTATCAGGAGAATTCAAATTTTATGATTCATGTTGACTTCCACCTTCAATTAAACCACAATGAGAGCTGGAGCATGAGCCGTCTGCACTTTCACGATTACTATGAACTGCTGCTTCCCTTGACAAGCCCAGGCAATATTTTTGTCAATGACCAGGTCTATCCCCTCTGTCGTGGCACACTCTATCTGATTGGAGAAAACACCTTGCACCGCACCATCTCCGATGGCTCTCACGCTCGCTATGTGCTCCACATCAGCCGGCAAACACTCTCTGACTTATCCACATCTCAGACAGATTTCATGCAGCTCACCAGACAGAACTTTTCCCGCTCCACCATGAACAATGAACAGATGATTCATCTGATTGAACAGTTTCAGGCATTGGAGCGCAATAAAAACGATGGTCGCTTTGGCAGTGATATTCGGCAAATTGGCGCACTGTTGGATTTACTCATTCAGGTTGCCCCCATTTTAAATGCTGCCACAGCAGGAGAATCCATCCAAAACAAGGATTTTATGCGGGTATCTCCTATTTTGGACTACATTCGAGACAACCTGACAGAACCATTGACCCTTGACCTAATTGCCAACGAATTTTTCATCAGCAAACACTATCTCTGTCGTATTTTTAAAACTGCCACCGGTTTTTCTGTGATGGAATACATCATTTACAGCCGTGTTTTGCGAGCAAGGCAACTGTTAAAAGAAGGGGTTAGTGTACAACAGGCTGGAGAGCGTTCCGGTTTTTCCGATAACTCCCACTTTATCCGTACCTTTGGGCATTTGACTGGAACTTCACCTGGGCGGTATGCCAGAGAATACCAACATCAAAACCAGCTTCTATTGTTTTCCAATGAAAAACAATAGAAGCCTCTGAGTAAGCATAAAAAAGCCAACAGAAAGCAATGATGGTTTTGCTTCCTGTTGGCTTTTTATGTCACAATCAATTTCTCGGAGGGTGATAAAATCTTCCAACCACTTTTTCTGTAGGCAGAACATTGATAAATGCCTGTTGGTCTATGGCTTTGATTTGCTGTGTCAATCCCCTCACCTGCCCATTGGAGATGACAGTATACAACATCATTCTCTTTTCTCCATCATACAGCCCTGTTCCTTCCAGCAGTGTGGCGGTATGGTTGGTAGCTCGAATGCGGTCACAGACCTGATGGAGACAGGCTTCCCTGACCACAATCAACACTGTAACCCGTTTACTCTCTGGGTCCAGCATTTTCAGTACCTGTGTGGCTGAGAACTGAAAAATGATGGAATACATGGCTTTATCCCAACCAAACAGCAGACCTGCAATGGACAACATCATGGCATTTCCCAGCAAAATATAGCTCCATGCGTCAATATTTTTTCGCTCTGCCAGAGCAATGGCTAAGAAATCAGTTCCACCTGATGTAGTTCGTACATAGAGACAGAGTGTCACAGAAAGCCCATTCACAATTCCCCCAAATACAGACAACAGCAACATATCCTCTGTGATGGGAATCACGGGTACAATCCCAGTCAACACACTGGTCAACACAATCATGAGACAGGAATAGAGGGTAAATCTGCGACCAATAAAGTAAAAACTGATGATGGCAGGAACTGCATTTACAACCAGATTGACTACACTAAAGGGGATCACAATTCCCCAATACTGCTCCAAACACCGTAAAATCAACCGTGCAAGTCCTGTAAATCCACCCGGAAATAAATCCCCAGCATAGACAAAGGTATTGAGATTTATTGCCATCAAGAGAGAGGCTGCGAAAATCACCAAAACACGGATGACTGGTTTTTCCTGCCATGATATGCTGCTGTGCATCACTACCACCTTCTGTTCTTACTTGACCTCTGAAAGCACATCCATATTTTTCATAAAATATTCTACTCCGGAGTACAGCGTTGTCAATACAATCACTGCCACACAGATGTTGTTAATCCAGATAGAAATAGGCAGTAACATCAAAACGATACACACCATGGTGGATGCTGTTTTGACCTTGCCTGACCAGCCGGCAGCAATCACCCGTCCTTTGTCGGCTGCCACCATTCTCAATCCAGATACACCAAACTCACGCACAATGACCACCAGCACCACCCATGCAGGCATCTGCCCAATTTCCACAAACCACAGCAGAGCGGCTGTCACCAGGCATTTATCTGCCAGTGGGTCCATAAACTTGCCGAAATCGGTAATCTGGTTGTAATGTCTGGCAATGTAGCCATCCAGCATATCCGTTAGACTTGCCACTGCAAAAATACCCAGTGCCCAATAATTTGCATATGGTACTCGTAAATAGAGCACCAGTAAAAATGCCGGAATCATGAGTACACGCAATATTGTCAGTTTATTGGCTGTATTCATTGTTTACTCCTCAATTTCTCCTGTCAGGTCTCCATCTGATACCCCTGTGATACGCACCCAGACAAAGGTACCGGCTGGAATCATCCCAGCGGCTGTAAAGTACACATGACCATCAATTTCCACAGAGTCTGCATAGGTACGACCTACAAAACACCCTGCCTGACTGTCAAAGCCCTCACAGAGCACCTCCATAACAGTCCCCAGCCTCTGTTCATTGTAGGCATCCATCACGCGGGACTGCAAATCCACCACCAATTCTACACGGCGGGCTGCCACATCGCTTTCCACCTGATGGTCCATCTCATAGGCAAGGGTACCCTCCTCTGGTGAAAACTGAAACACCCCCGCACGCTGGATATTTTGCTCACGCAAAAATGCACACAGTTCCTCAAACTCCTGCTCCCCTTCTCCGGGCAGTCCACAAATGAGAGAAGTACGGATAACCACGTCTGGGATGGCTTTACGCAGCTTTGCCAGTAGGGCTTCCAGCTCTACCTTTGTGCTCTTTCGGCGCATGGCTTTGAGAATCCCATCATTACAATGCTGCATGGGAATATCCAGATAATGTACAATTTTCTTTTCTGTTGCAATCACGTCAATGAGTTCCTCTGTAATTGCCTCTGGATAGAGGTAGTGCAGACGAATCCAATGGAAATTCAATTTGCACAGTTCACGCAACAGGGCTGCAAGGGTGGTTTTTTCCTCCAAATCCTGCCCATAACGGGTGATGTCCTGTGCAATCACAATCAGCTCCTGCACCCCTCTCTGCTCCAGCTCTTTTGCCTCGTGCAAAATCGCCTCCACAGAGCGGCTGCGGTACTTCCCTCGAAGCTTTGGAATGATACAGAAGGCACAGCCATTGCTGCATCCCTCTGCAATTTTCAGGTAAGCAGTGTAAGATGGTGTTGTTACAAGACGCTCTCCATCATCATAGGCTTGGTGTACGCTGGCAAAATGCTCCGCCTGTGTTCCTGCCATCAGTTCCTCCACTGCGGTCACTACATCGGTATAACTGCCTGTCCCCAGCATTCCATCTACTTCTGGCAGTTCCTGACGGATTTCCTCTGCATATCGCTGTGTCAGACAGCCTGCCACCAGCAGTTTTTTCAGCTTTCCCTGTTCTTTCAGCTTGGCAAGTTCTAAAATATTCTCAATTGCTTCACTTTTGGCTGACTCGATGAAACCACAGGTATTCAGAACTGCTACATCAGCCCCCTCTGGCTCCCCAGTCACACAATGTCCCGCCTCCTGACACAGTGCCATCATCTGTTCTGTATTCACCAGATTTTTGGCACAGCCCAAAGAGACAAACGCTACTTTATATGGCATACAAGTTCGCTCCATTTAATATGATTCTTCCATTTCTGCCCCATACCGCCTCAGTGCCTGTGACACCTCCGACCATGAATAGCCTCTGCGTAAAAGGGCATCTGATACTTTTTTCCACTCCCGTGGTGTTTGGGGTACTGTTCCCTTTAATTTCTTTGCAATCAGTGCATCCAGCACATCCTCTGACTGCTCCGACTGCTCCAGAATTTCGTCCCACAACTCCCGTGGAACCCCTCTCCGGTACAGTTCCTCTTTGAGTCTGCCCTGACCGTAACCTTTGCGGAGATAGTGCCCAACCAACATGGCACCATATTCCCGGTCATTGAGCAGTCCCAACTCCTCCAGTCGCTGACAGATTTCCTCTGCTTCCCCTTCTCCTGCCTCCCAGCTTATCAGTTTTTGCTTTAAATCCCTACGGGATACAGGCTTTGCAGCCAATAACTGCAAAGCCTTTTCCTTTAACTTACTGGTATGTGCAGACTGCTGGAGCTGTTCCATTGTCTCCTGCTCCAGTTCTTTCCCTTCATAAAGGGAAAACTGAATCACCTCATGTTCTGAAATACGAAGCAGAGTTCCATCTTCCATCTGTGCAAGCCATCTGCCCTGCACACGCTGGGAAGGTTTTAACTGTTGCAGTCTCATTTATTCCTCTGCTTCACTCACTGGGGTGGGAGGCACCAGAGGTGCAGAAGCTGGTTCCTCTTTGTCCTCAAAATCCTCCGCAGATACATCCACAGCACGACCAGCGGCACGGGCAGCCGCCTGTGCCTGCTTGGACAGGAGCTTAAAGGAGTTCTGGCGGATTTTTGCCTCCAACTCCTCCATCAAATCGGGGTTATCACGGAGATACTGTTTGGCTGCATCTCTGCCCTGTCCCAGTCTCAGGTCATCCATGGCATACCAGGAGCCGCTTTTTTGAATCAGGTCCAACTTCACACCCAGATCCAAAATTTCTCCCAGTTTAGAAATGCCCTCACCATACATAATATCAAACTCTGCCTCACGGAAGGGAGGAGCCACCTTGTTTTTCACAATTTTGGTACGGGTACGGCTGCCAATCACCTCAGAGCCGCTTTTCAGTGCCTCTACCTTTCGTACATCAATACGCACAGAGGAATAGAATTTCAGTGCCCGTCCACCGGTGGTCACTTCTGGGTTTCCGTACATGACACCCACTTTTTCACGGAGCTGGTTGATAAAAATGACAATACAGTTGGTTTTTGCAATGGAACCAGCCAGCTTTCTCAAAGCCTGACTCATGAGACGTGCCAGCAGACCCACATGGGAGTCACCCATATCTCCCTCAATTTCTGCCCGAGGGGTAAGAGCTGCCACCGAGTCCACCACCACTACATCAATGGCACCAGAGCGCACCAGTGCTTCACAAATTTCCAGACCCTGCTCACCTGTGTCAGGCTGGGAAATCAACATGGAGTCAATATCCACTCCCAATGCACGGGCATAGGTGGGGTCCAGCGCATGTTCTGCATCAATAAACGCCACTTCACCACCACGCTTTTGTGCTTCTGCCACTACATGCAGGGCAAGTGTAGTCTTACCAGAAGATTCTGGACCATAAATTTCAATGATACGTCCCTTGGGCAGACCGCCAATCCCCAGAGCCAAATCCAGAGACAGGGAACCTGTGGGAATCGCCTCTACCATTACATTTGCATTTTCACCCAGACGCATGATAGAGCCTTTGCCATAGGCACGCTCAATCTGAGCCATTGCTGTCTCCAGTGCCTTTTTCTTGTCCGCAGCAGGTGCTGCACTCTCTGTCATGGGTCGTTTTCCTGTTGCCATAACCATAATTCATCCTTTCCAACCACAACTTTTCTGTGGTTTATCCATTGATTATTCCCTCTACCACACGACCAATCCCTTGGGTATCAGCCGTGATTTTGACTTGTTCAAACCCGTTGTTCCTTAAAATATCAGCCACATCCTCTGCCTGACCAATTCCTACTTCAAACAGCAGACTGCCTCCCAAACACAGGGCATTTTTCCAGTTGGCAGCAATAAATCGGTAAAAATCCAGCCCGTCTATACCACCATCCAACGCCATCCATGGCTCATACCCTTTGACTGTCTCCTCCAGTTTTTCAATTTCGTCTGTGGGAATGTAGGGTGGATTGCTGACAATTACATCAAAGTCCCACATCGTCGAATTTGGCATTTCCAGTGCATTGACGGAGGCACAGGTCACTCTGGCATTCAAATCATACCTGCGTACATTCTGTTTACAGATACGCAGAGCATCCTCCGAAAATTCCCCCAAAATCACACGACTTTCTGGGGCATGGACTGCAACGGCAATCCCAATACAGCCACTGCCAGCGCACAAATCCAGTACCCTTGCCCCTGCTCCACTGGCTCTTGCTTTTTCAATGGCTCTCTCTGCCAGTACCTCTGTATCCATGCGGGGGATAAGCACATCTGAGGACACATACAGGGGAAGCCCATAAAATTCCCACTCTCCCACCAGATACGCCACAGGTTCCCCAGCCAGCCGCCGCTCCAGCAGCTTTTCTGCCTTTTGCTTCACTTCCTCTGACACATACAGGGGTAAATCACGCAAAAATTGTTCCTTTGTCTTTCCAGCAGCACAACAGAGAATCTCTCTTGCCTCCAACTGTGCCCCTTCAACCCCCCTCTTTTTCAAATCAGCTCTCATATCCAAATACAGATTGTTATATGTAATTGCCATTCAGACACACTCTCTTTCTCCCTGCCTATTGCATCTGTCTACCATGCGTCCTCTCCTTTACGCTCTGGCAATACCAACTCCAACGCCTTGATTCCCACTTCAATCATGGAATCATCTGGCTCAAAGGTGGTGAAATTTTGCAGCCAAAGCCCTGGGGCAGTCATAAAACTGGTAATAGGTCCATCGTGACGCCCTGCCCAGCGGTTGAACTCATAGCTCACCCCCACAATCACAGGAAGCATGACAAGATGGGCAAGAAAACGCAGTAAAACATGGTCCACTGGATACAACGCAAATACAATGGTAGAAACGAGAATGGAAATGGCAATCACCATAAAGAGAAAACTGGTGCCACATCTGGGGTGATGACAGGGCTGTTTCCGCACATTTTCCACAGTCAGCGGCAGACCTGCCTCATAGCAGAAAATAGTTTTGTGCTCTGCCCCATGATATTGAAACACACGGTGAATTTCTTTCAGTTGAGAACACAGTGCCAAATATCCCACGAAAATCGCCAGTTTAAACACACTTTCAGCCACATTACGTACCAGCATGGAATCTGTGAATAATGTCACCACAGTACCCAACAACGTTGGAAGCAGAAAAAACAGACCAATGGACATTACAATCCCCAATACCACAGACAGTGTGGTAAAAAAAGATACTGCTTTTTCGTTCCCTAGCTTATGTTCCAGCCACTGTTCCAATTTGGATGGTTCTGCTTCCTCCTCCCCATCTTCTGGATAGAACTCTGCGGAAAACATCAATGCCTTCACACCCTCCACCATAGATGCCAAAAATGTGACCACACCACGGATGAGAGGCAGTCCAAGCACAGGAATTCTATCCTTAATCCATTTCAACTCTGTCTCCTGAATGGCAAGCTCTCCATCTGGTTTTCGGACAACCACAGCTTGTTTTTTGGGACCTCTCATCATAATCCCCTCAATCAGTGCCTGTCCTCCACACATGGTCTTAAACCCCTTCACCTGGCAGGCAGGGGGTTGGTTGTATTGTTCTTTCTGCATCAACCACTGTCTCCTTCTTCATTGACAGGTTCTTCCCTGCCATTATATCAAATGTTCGATTGAAATGCAAGGAGTTTTTAGAACTTACGTTTCAACCGGCAATGTCACTGTCACCTGACAGCCACCACCCTGTGCATTTCCAATTTCCAGCACACCCTCATGGCGTGTGACAATTTCCTCACAGACTGCAAGACCAATTCCAGAACCTCTGGCTTTGGAACTGCCCTTGTAAAATTTATATTTGACGTGGGGCAGTTCTTCTTCTGGGATTCCCGGTCCATAATCTCGAATGAAAATAGAAGCTGACTCTCCATTCTGTACCAGTGTCACATCAATCCGTTTTCCTGACCCACCATGTTTCGCTGCATTGTCCAACAGGTTACAGAACACCTGTCTCAACCGTTCTGGGTCGCCGCTGATGGGTACCATCTCCTCTGGGCAGTCCTGATAGTTTAACTCAATGCCCTCACGTCGGAAAAATTCTCTGTAGGTGTAGACTGCATCCTCCAGCTCTGCCTTCAAATCCATCAACTCCACCGACAGAGTAAAGCGACCATCGGACATTCTGGAAAATTCCAGCAACTCCTCCACCATATTGGTCAGTCTTCTTGCCTCAGAGACAATAATATCCATACCTTTTTTCACAGCTTTGGCGTCTCGCAGCTCCCCACTCTGGATGGTCTCTGCCCAGCCGGTAATGGCAGTCAATGGGGTACGCAATTCATGAGACACAGAAGAAATAAATTCTGACTGTGTCTTTTCTGACTGCCTGATTTTCATGGACATATTGTTGATGGTATCCGTCAGTTCCCCAATTTCGTCATCATATTTTTTTTCAATTTGCACACCATAGCTGCCATCTGCAATCAGACGGGCTGTATCTGTAATACTGGCCAGCGGCTCCACAATGGAGCGCACAAAATACAAGTTAGAGAAGTACACCAGAGCCAAAATACCGCCACATGCCAAACAGGCAATGGCAATGGTCAGAAAAAACTGCCAGTCAATTCCCACCAGTGAAGTGACATACCGCACCACAGCCACCAGTTGCCCATGGTAGAGAATGGGGGCAGATGCTGCCACAATCCGTTCCCCTGTGTGAGGGTCTGTTCCCATCCATGCAGTGGCATCCATATTACTCAATGCTCCCTGTATATCTGGTGTTTCTGGCGTGGTACCTGCTGCCAAATCGTTACTGGAATACTGTACTGCCCCTGTGGTATCCAGAAATTGCAGTTCCATTTTGGTTTTTCCCTCAAATTTCTGTACTGCACTTTGGGCACTGCTCCAATACTGGCTGCTGGTAAACGAGCCAAATCCTGCTGCATCATCTGCTGCTCTCCGCTTCAAATCGTTCATGGTTGTGGAGTAATAATAGCCCCACATGGCAGTGGAAAAGGTTCCCAATGCCACTGCCAGTACCACAAGCACCACACCTACACTGTTAATCAGCCATCGGCGACGAATACCCCTGATTTTTACTTTGTCTGTTACCGCTATTTTTTTGGCCATACCCTATCGCCATCCTCTTTTCAGCTGCCCCACTTGTAACCATAACCCCACACCGTATTCACATAGATGGGCTTTGTTGGGTTATCCTCAATTTTGATCCGCAGTCTGCGAATGTTCACATCCACAATTTTCAACTCTCCAAAATAGTCCTTTCCCCAAACTGCATCCAGAATTTCCTCTCTGGACAGTGCCTTTCCCTGATTTTCCATAAAAAGCTTCACAATACCATACTCCACCTGTGTCAGCTTGACCTTTTGGTCATTTTTTTCCAAGGTTCGGTTTCTGGTATTCAAGCGAAATGGTGGATAGACAATTTCTTCCGCAGCGGCTGCCTCCTCATCTCCACCAGTACGCCGAAACAGAGCATCCACTCTGGCTGTCAGCTCTGCCGGGGAAAAGGGCTTTGTCACATAGTCATCCGCACCGGTCATCAGTCCAGTGACCTTGTCCATCTCCTGTGTTCTGGCTGTCAGCATAATAATACCAATTTTATTGTCCATTGCCCGAATACGGCGACAGACTTCAAACCCATCAATGCCCGGCAGCATAATATCCAGCAAGGCAACCTTAATTCCCGGATTCTGTTTCAGTATGGCAAGTGCATCCTCTCCAGTTCCTGCCTCTATAGTCTCATAGCCTGCCCGTTTCAGGTTAATAACCACAAAACTGCGAATATTTTCTTCATCCTCTAATACAAGAACTTTCTTCACCATGATCAACCTCTCACTGATCTCTACTAGTCTTCCCAATCACTTTGAATCAGATGGAACGCCGCCTGCAAGTCCACCTCACTCATACCCCAGTCCCAGTCAATTTCATAGAACGCTGCCCCATATACTGCATCACTTTCTCTGCGCAGTTCAAACCGGTTGGAAAGGGTTGCCCGCTCAAACTGGCTGGTAAACTTATAAATCACAAGGAATGGTTCCTCATTTTCCCCATCTTTGTGGTAAAAAATCACTGCTCTCTGTCCACTGGTACTGTCATTTCTCCGCAAAACAATCTGATTTTTCCAATTGTCAGGAATGATAATATACCAACCATCCGAGATATTGTGGAATGTGGTACACATTTTCACTCTGCCTCCATTGGCTGTATATTGATACCAATCAATCAACCAGAAGTCAGAAGCAGTCAAATCTCCAGCACTGGGAGCCACACTGGGCACAGGTAATTCCAAAATTCCATCTGCATTCACATCGGAAGGTTCCAAATCCACATAGCGGTCCAGATGTTCCACACTGATTCCCTGTTCTCCCAGACTGATATTGACAAACTGGCTGTTCTGATAGGACAAAATATCCACTACATGCCGTCCATCCTGCAACTTGCTGGACACATAAATGGCACGAACAGGCACACTTCCTCCTACGTAGTTTTGTTTTACTCCATTTTTTTCTAAGCTCTCAATTCCGCTTGACAAGGGAGCTGTACTTTCTACCACAAATGCACCATCTTGATACCCATAAATTTCCACTGTACTCCCAGTTCCACCAATCCCCACACGGGCAATGGCAATTTCGTTTCTAGTATCTTCATCAATATCACACAAAGTATATCCACTATATGCTGTAGAAAGCAACTCTGCTGCCCGATACTTTTTCAAATCTAATGTCTTTTCCTGTTGAACTGGTGGTGCAGATGCAGCCTTTGCTACTTCTCCTACCGAAATGCGGTTGATATTCTGCTCTACTGGCTCCTCTATAGAGTAAGCCCCCAGCAAATAAGACCCCGTTCCCATCTGCCAGCTAACCACCACTTCTTGATGACCACTACCATCTAAATCTACATAGTCTACCCGATAAATGGCAGAACCATTGCCCTCCACTACAGCACTCATTTGGTAAGTATCCTCTGCTGTTTTGGTAAAAAAACAGATTTTTAGTGGTTTCTCCGCTTCAGGGATGCGGAAAAAGGTCACTGCCGTTTCTCGAACCTTGTCACCATCCAAATCCTGAAGCTGCACAAGGGCAGTATTGTCCCCACTCATGACAGAGGTATCATTGACCTCTGCACCATATTCCTGTGCCAGTGCATTTTTCACATCTTTTATGGTCTGTGTCAGGCTCAAATAGTCTGCTGACCGCTCTGGGCTCTGATAGAGATCCTCCGGTGTGCGAAAAAAACAGCCTGATAACAGTGTCATCACACATACTGTCACAATCCACAGTATGATTCCTCTTTTTTTCACAGTCATCACCTCGATTTCCTATTTGGCTTTTCTCGTCACTGTCTGTTATCATACCATAAAAAAACACAAATGAATATGGATTTTTTGAAAATCTTTCCCCTTCCAATTTCTGTTCTTTATAGATAAAAAGCTGCCAAAAGGCAGCTTTTTATCTATACTCTATGGAATGGAAATCACCTGACCAGAAAACAGTGGGTGCAGCCGCTCCCCAAGATAAGTTTTCAGCAGGGCAAAGGCTTGTTCTCCGGTGCAGTGCCCTGTATACACCTGTTCCACGCCCTCCTGAATGAGCGCATCTGCTATGACTTTTACATAGTCCTCTGAACAGTTCATACCACTCTCACTGGTTCGGCTGAACAGATGCAGCCCTCCAATGACAGCATAAACCGGTTTTTGCAACTGCTCTTTGACTGTTCTCACAATGTTGATAATTCCATTATGGGAACAGGAGTTACACACCACAAGCCCCCTCTCACCTTCCAACACAAGGGACTGTTCATGGCAGAATGTGTCAGGGATAAAGGTATCCTGTGCCACCTTTTCCAGTAAAGAAGTTTCCCGACTGGCAAACTCAGGGGCAACATGCCCCTGTGGAATCAACCAAACCCCTTCACTGAGTTGGTATTTTCCCGTCACCTGCTCAAATCGCTCCCGCTCCTGCTGCCAGAGTTCCCGATGAATTCCCACAAATCTGGGTTCTCCTGTGGAAACAGAAAAGTATGCACATTCTGCCCCCTGTTTCAAATACACTTTTGCAGTGTCATTTTCCTGAAAAAAGCGGCGAAATCCGTCTGCATGGTCATAGTGCCCATGGGACAGCACACCAAACTGGACAGCAGATATATCAATGCCCAACGCCTTGGCATTGTCCATTGCGCTGCCAGAGGAGCCTGCATCCAGTAAGATATTCTTGCCCCTATATTCAATATGCAAGGACAGTCCATGTTCTGCACACAGCCCACAGCCCTCTGGTGCGGTATTTTCAATTAACACAGTCAGTTTCATGTCAAATCCTCTTTTTTCCCTTCATAACCTGTCAAGTCGTGAATCCACTTGCCGCTTTTCAATCTCCAGACACCAACTCCACATTTAAACGCCGCCTCTGTACTCATGGCGAGATACACCCATAAAATTTCCATCCGCAGTACTGCACCAGCCAAAGCAGCCAGAGGAATGGCTACCAGCCACAATGGAATTAAGTCAATCAGTGTGGCAGCCTTCACATCACCACCACCACGCAACACACCCACAATATTACAGTTATTAAAATCTCGCACCGGCATAACAAAGGAGAGCACTGTTAACATCATCGTTGCCACCTGACAGGCACCTGGAGACAGATGGAACAGTGGGAAAAACCATTGAGGAGCAATGAAATAGGTAAACAGCAAAAGACATCCACCAATCACAGTTCCCGTTGCTGCTGCCAGTGTATTGAGAGTCAACCCAATTTCATACACCATATGAGAACGACCTGCCCCAATTTCTCTGCCAATGATAATGGATGCTGTACCAGCAATGCCAAACGCTGCCACCATGCACAATTTTTCCACATTGCCTGCAATGGTATAAGCTGCCAGAATTTCTGTACTGCCATCCATATGCCCCATAATGGTGGGAAAGACTGCCGTACCCATACCCCACATGGTTTCATTGCATACCACTGGTCCACCATAGCGGATGAATTTTCCCACCATGTACCGACCAGGGCAGACAATGCCAGAAAGCCGGAACCGGAAGGTACTTGTTCTCATCATATGAACCACCACAATGCAGATTTCTACAATACGGGCCATCAATGTGGCAATGGCTGCCCCTTCTACACCCAATTTCGGTGCGCCCAGATTTCCGAAAATCAGCACCCAGTTGAGAAATGTGTTGGTTCCCATAGATGCTGCCAGAATATACATACCCAGTTTTGGACGCTCCATGCTGCGCCATGCGGCAATATACACCAGTGTAACGCCATTGAGTATATATGAAATCCCAATAATACGGGCGTATTTTGCTGCCAGTTCGATCAATTTTGGTTCATTT
This sequence comes from uncultured Oscillospiraceae bacterium, assembly GCA_944385095.1. Lineage (GTDB taxonomy): Bacteria > Bacillota > Clostridia > Oscillospirales > Oscillospiraceae > Lawsonibacter. Next base: position 4,891 of record CALWVS010000005.1, on the reverse strand, counting down.
CCAAAGAAACTGAGAAATTCTGTAGGAACCATCCATAAAATGAGGGCAAATGTGATGGACACCAGATTGACCGCCCATAGAGCCACTCCAAATACCCGATTGATGGCATCCCGGTCCCCTTTGCCCCAATACTGGCTAATCAAAACTGTAGAGCCGCTTTGTACTCCAAAGAAAAAGAGCTGGATGACAAAAACTGGGATATTTGCCAGTGTCACCGCTGCCATAGGCTCCTCCCCCAACATACCTACCATAAAAGTGTCAGCCATAGCCAGTGTACTGGTGATTAAATTCTGTAAAATCATTGGAGCAGCCAATGCCCCTACCCGTCGATAGAAGTTCCCTCCACGACGCAGATATGAAAACATGATATGCTTCCTCCTCTTTAGGAAAGACTGGTAAACAGTTGCTTGCTCACCTGTACAAGCCCATCTACCAATGCTTCTACATCCTCTCTCGTTGTCTCTCTCGAAAAACTGATGCGCAACACCCCATCCAGCTCCTTTTTGGGCAATCCCAGAGCAGCATAGACATGGCTGGCTTTTCCCTTGTGACAGGCAGAACCAGAAGATACACAGATTCCCATATCTCCCAACACCCTCACCACCACTTCACTTTTGTAGCCTGGCATGGTGATGGTCAGAATATGGGGTGCTGTTCCCTCCCCTACTCGCTTCACATTGGGCAGTTTTTCCTGTAACTGTGTCCACAGTAATTCTTTTTGCTCTCTCATATGGGCAATCGTCTGCTCCATTTGCTGACAGCCCACCTGCACCGCTGCCCCAAAAGCGGCAATCTGTGCGGTTGGTTCAGTACCAGAACGCAGTCCATTCTCCTGCCCTCCACCACGAATCATAGGCGGCAGCTTCACACCTTTACGAATGTACAGTGCACCAATTCCCTTGGGTGCATGAACCTTATGCCCACTGATGGACAACAAATCTACACCCAGTTCCTTTGGATGACAGGGTACTTTCAAAAATCCCTGTACTCCATCACAGTGGAACAGTGCCCTGCTGTTCCTCTCCTTTAAATATTGACCCACTTCAGCAATGGGCAAAATCGTACCCAGTTCATTGTTCACCAGCATCATGGAAACCAGAACGGTATCTTCTCTCAGTGCCTCCGCTACCTGCTGGACAGAGATTCTCCCCTGCCGGTCTGGCTTCAGGTAGGTCACTTCATAGCCCCTGCGCTCCATCTCCTTGCATGGTTCCAGCACTGCACTGTGTTCTATGGCTGTTGTAATGATGTGTTTGCCCACTCTGCGGTTCAGTTCCACCGCTCCATAAATTGCCCAGTTGTCCCCTTCTGTACCACAGGAGGTAAATACCAGTTCATCCTTTTGACAATGCAGAGCCTTTGCAATTTCATTGCGCCACCGCTCTGTGGCTATACCTGCATCTGTGCCAAATGGATAACGGGCAGAGGGATTGCCCCAGCCGCAAGTCATGGCATCTACTGCCGCCTCTACAGCTTCCCGACAAACAGGGGTAGTGGCTGCATAGTCAAAATAGTGTCCCATTCTCTGTTCTCCTCATCTTTTGTCAAATTCAAAAAGTATTGTCATTCTATTCGCTTACCCAAAGAAAGTCAAGAGAACCGATAAGATTCTATTCCCTAACTCTGCCATCTGTGTTATAATCAGCTTAACAAGAAATTGACAGGTTTCTTTTTCCTGTCATCATTCTATTTCTTTGCTCCATCAGATGTCTACCTCTGCTGATGGAGCCAGTTCACGAAAGGGGGAACTTTCTTTGTATCAGCCAATTTGTTATGTTGTAGGGGCTATGCCCCTGTCCTGGTCTCTGTGCCCACATCCCGGCTCTGAAGATATGCTCATTGCCGCCGACAAAGGTTACGAGGCACTTTCTGCCTTTGGTGTGCCACCCGATTTGGTGGTAGGTGATTTTGACTCTCTGGGGCATAAACCCAACCACCCCAATGTGGTGCAGCTGCCCACCGCCAAAGATGACACCGACATGGTATACGCCTTGCGCGAGGGTCTGAATCGTGGGTATCGCCGCTTTGTGTTGCTTGGCGGTGTGGGAGGTCGTTTAGAACATACTCTAGCCAACTTACAGGCACTGGCATGGCTCACCACCCAAGGCGCACAGGGCATTCTTGCCGGAGAGGGTACCGTTGCCACTGTACTCCACAATGAAACCATGGTATTTCCCAGTGGTCTCTCTGGCTTCCTGTCCACCTTCTGCCTCAGTGGGGAAGTTCATGGGGTCACTTTGAAAAATCTCAAATTTGAACTGGAAGGGCAGACCCTTTCTGCCAGTTTCCCCCTTGGAGTAAGCAACGAATTCTTAGATGTGCCCGCTCAGGTTACTGTACAGGATGGCACCTTGTTGCTTCTCTGGAGAGACCAAGGGAACTTCTATCAAATTCTGCCCCAACTCTGGGCACGGGAAAAAAACAGGGAGGATGTTGCCCCATGAATCAGGTAAAAGCATTGGTTTTAGCCGCCGGAAAGGGAACACGTCTACAGACAGAGGGAATTGACCTTCCAAAAGTCATGCGTTTAGCCAACGGAAAACCACTTCTGCACTATGTTCTGTCTGCACTGGATTTTTTACCAGAAGAAGATGTGATTTTAGTGGTAGGCTGGAAAAAGGAGGCTGTTCTGTCTGCCTATCCCAACCATCCCTACGCCCTACAAGAGGAACAGCATGGCACTGGTCATGCCGTCCAGTGTGCTGCCCATCTGTTGGAGCACTACGATGGTCATGTGATTATCTGCTGCGGAGATGCACCTATGATGAAGCGTGAGACCTTCCAATCATTGGTACAAACCCACCTGACAGAAGGAAACGCCTGTACTCTGTTATCTGCACATCTGGAAGAAGGCGGCAACTATGGTCGTATCATCCGTGAAGTAGATGGAAGCTTTGCCTGTATTGTAGAGGACAAGGACTGTACACCAGAACAGAAAGCAGTATGCGAGGTCAACACAGGTACTTATGTGTTCCACGCCCCAGAGCTGCTCTCTGCCCTACAAAAACTGACCAACAACAATGCACAGGGGGAACTGTATCTCACCGATGTTCCCGCCCTGATGAAAGAAGCTGGGCACCGTGTTGGGCTGTGCGATACCTGCTCCCCTGTGGAAATGCTTGGGGTAAATACCGTGGAACAACTGCATGAAGTGGAAATTCTACTGCAAAATACATAACTTTCTATGTTCTAATACTTGTATTTTCTCTTTTTGTATGGTATACTAAGTGTCCTGATTTGGATAAACTGGAACAGAGGGAGGTGTCTGCATGGGAGAAGGAATCAAGATTGTTGCAAAAAACAGCAAAGCATTCCACGATTACTTTATTGAAGAAAAGTATGAAGCCGGAATTGAACTTGCAGGCACTGAAGTAAAGTCCATTCGACAGGGGCATGTGAATTTAAAAGACTCCTTTTGCCATATCAAAGATGGGGAAATGTGGGTGATTGGAATGCACATCAGCCCCTATGAGAAAGGGAATATTTTTAACAAGGACCCCTTACGTCAGCGGAAGCTGCTTATGCACAAGCGGGAAATCCTGAAACTCTTTGCCCATATCAAGCAGGATGGCTATTCACTGATTCCCCTTGCCATTTATTTTCGTGGTTCCCGAGTCAAATTGGAGTTGGGACTTGCCAAAGGCAAGAAACTCTATGATAAACGGGAATCTGCTGCCAAACGGGATGCCAAACGTGAAATGGACCGGACCATGAAGTCTAAAAATACCAGATATTAAACTAGAATAGGAGTGTTTCCAATGGCTCAGAATCCTATTGTCACCATTGAAATGGAAAATGGTGGAATGATGAAAGCGGAACTCTATCCTGAAGTTGCACCAAATACAGTCAACAACTTTATCAGTCTCATTCAAAAGGGATATTATGATGGTCTGATTTTCCATCGTGTCATCCCCGGTTTTATGATTCAGGGTGGCTGCCCTGAGGGAACCGGTATGGGTGGACCAGGCTACTGCATCAAAGGTGAGTTTACCAACAACCGTTTTCAGAATGATTTGAAGCACCACCGTGGGGTTTTGTCCATGGCTCGCACCATGGCTCCCAACTCTGCCGGCAGTCAGTTTTTCATCATGGTAGAGGATGCACCCCATCTGGATGATGACTATGCCTCCTTCGGCAAGGTCATTGAAGGCATGGAGGTTGCCGATGCCATTGTGAATACCAAACGTGACTGGAACGACAGACCCCGTGAGGTGCAGCGTATGAAAAAAGTTACAGTAGATACCTTTGGTGTGGAATATCCAGAACCTGAGAAGTGCTAATCCTATATAAACTTTCCCTTCTGTGAAGGAAACCTTCACAGAAGGGGCTTCCAACTCTCTTTTCTATCTGGGGGCGTACCGGTTTCGACGGGGATACGGAAGTGAAAATAGCGGGTGGTGGCGTCTGACCACCTTAAAACGGACATTCTTTATAAATTAAAGAACAACGAAAATTACGCTTACGCTGCTTAATTAACAGCAGCCGTCTAACCCAGAAGGACCACGGTCTGGGATTAGGCGTCGTTTCGTGGTGAACGTGCGTCAGCAAAGCTTTGAGCTGACCATGTACAATGAAGCTTACCTGACTGACGGGCGTGACGGCTTGCCTGTCAGAAAGGGAACGGGGCAGTCACGCTGCCCACAATAACCGTCTGCACCCGGAGAAGTTTTCATGGAAGGATTTTCGGACGGGGGTTCGACTCCCCCCGCCTCCACCAGATGGACATTACATGAACACCTACTTTTTCAAAGGCGGTTTCGCCGTCAGGGTGTGGCTGTGATGTCAAAATAAAAACCCGAGGGTCAAGGTAGTTGTGTGAACAGCCCCATCATGTGCAGACAATACAAAAAAGAACCCTGGTAGGAAAATATAGAGTTTTAGGTGGAGAGGC
>CALWVS010000004.1 GCA_944385095.1 uncultured Oscillospiraceae bacterium | reverse complement strand
ATTCGAACCCACGTGCCCTTGCGGACAACTTGATTTCGAGTCAAGCTCGTTACGACCACTTCGATACGTCTCCATATGACAATGACTACCTCAATTTGGTGCGTGCAGTAGCAGACCTGAGTATACCAGAACCAGAAAAGAAAATCAAGGGGAGAAACAGAATCTGTTTGGGTTTGTTGGTTATTTCAGCTTGAAATGTTGGAAAATCTATTGTACAATAAAGAGAAACGATATAATAAGGGCGTTTTGTCCTTTTGAGAGGAGGTGGCACCATGAGTATGGCAGCCATTTGCAAAATTGACTACAATAGTCCTGCTCAAAGAGCTGGGATACAGGTGGGTGAACGGCTGTTGCAAGTCAATGGAAAGCCTGTCATTGATGTTCTGGACTATAAATTCTACACATATGACCCAAAACTGGAATTATTGCTGGAGACAGAAACAGGGGAACGGAGAACGGTTCATGTAACCAAAGATGAGGGGGAAGATTTAGGGCTTACCTTTGAAACCTATCTGATGGACAGAGCACGCTCCTGTGCAAACAACTGTATTTTCTGTTTTGTGGACCAGATGCCAAAAGGGATGAGAAAAAGCCTGTATTTTAAAGATGATGATACCAGATTATCTTTTTTGATGGGAAATTATCTCACATTGACCAACCTATCCCAGCGAGAAATCCAGCGTATTATTGACCTGAGGATTTCACCTATCAATATTTCTGTCCATACCACAGACCCAAACTTGAGAAAAGAAATGCTGAAAAATCCTCGGGCTGGTGAAGCATTGGATATTATGAAGCGACTGGCAAAGGCAAACATCCGCATGAATTGTCAGGTGGTGTCCTGCCCAGGAATCAACGATGGGGCAGCATTAGACCGCACCTTATCGGACCTGTCCCAACTGCATCCAGCAGTGGAAAGTGTTGCCATTGTACCAGTTGGAGTTACAAAATTTCGAGATGGTTTATACCCTATTGCACCCTATACCAAAGAACAGGCTGGAGCTGTGATTGACCAGGTGGAAGCATTTGGGCACAAATGTATGGAACAGATGGGAACACAGCTTGCATGGTGTTCCGACGAATTTTATTTGCTTGCTGGCAGAGAACTGCCAGAAAAGGCATACTATGAAGATATGAACCAGCTGGAAAATGGTGTGGGTATGCTGCGGTTATTGCTCAGTCAGGCAGAACTGGCTTTGGAGGACCCAATGGATGATTTGGAGTTGCGTCCATTTTCTGTTGCCACAGGGGTATCGGCTGCCCCGTTTATTGAGCAAATTGTCAGACAGGCAATGGAAGCCTATCCAGCACTCAAAGGAAAGGTATATGCCATCAAAAATCGCTTTTTTGGAGAAACCATTACAGTATCTGGGCTGATTACCGGTACCGATTTGATGGAGCAGTTGAAGGGGCAGGAACTGGGAGAACGGTTGCTGATTCCATCCAATATGCTTCGGTCTGGGGAGCGGGTCTTTTTAGATGACATGACAGTGGAGCAGTTGGAACAGGCATTGGGTGTGCCAGTGATTGCGGTAGATTCAGAAAGTGGATATGAGCTGGTAGACACCATGTTGGGAATGGAACCAGAGCAGGGCTATGTCTGTCATGGGATACCGGAAGAAGAATATTATCAATACAACCAATGAAGAAAGAGGAATGAGAATGAAGCCATTAGTAGCGATTGTGGGTCGTCCTAATGTAGGAAAATCCATGTTATTTAATAAACTATGTGGTCAACGACTCTCTATTGTAGAGGATACCCCCGGTGTAACCCGTGACCGCATTTATGCCCAGTGTGACTGGAGAAACCGTGTTTTTGATATTGTCGATACTGGCGGTATTGAACCAGGTACAGATGACCAGATTTTGGCGTTTATGAGAGAGCAGGCAGAGATTGCCATTGCTACTGCCACAGTGATTGTTTTTGTGTGTGATGTCAAAACCGGTATGACTGCATCCGATCAGGAAGTAGCCAATATGTTGTTGCGTTCTGGTAAGCCTGTGGTGCTGGCAGTGAACAAGGCGGATCAGGTGGGTAGAGAAAATCCAGATATATATGAGTTTTATAATCTGGGTTTGGGAGACCCCATCCCAGTTTCCGCAGTGCATGGGCATGGAACAGGGGATTTGCTGGATGCCTGCTTTGAATATTTTCCTCCAGAAGAAGCAGAGGAGGAGGAAGATGATACCATTAAGGTTGCCCTCATTGGAAAACCCAATGTGGGAAAGTCCTCTCTTGTCAACCGTATTTTGGGAGAGGAGCGGGTGATTGTCTCCAATGTGGCAGGAACGACTCGAGATGCCATTGACAGCAATTTTGAGAATGAACATGGAAAATTCTGTTTTATTGATACGGCTGGTATGCGAAAAAAGTCCAAAGTAGATGACCGCGTGGAAAAATTTTCTGTATTGCGTTCTACCATGGCCATTGAACGCAGTGATGTCTGTCTCATTATGATTGATGCCCAAGAGGGTGTGACAGAGCAGGATACTAAGGTGGCAGGGATGGCACATGAAGCAGGAAAAGCCTGTATCATTGTGGTGAACAAATGGGATGCCATCGAAAAAGATGGAAAAACCATGGATAAAATGCGTGCGGATGTACGCAGGGATTTGGCGTATATGACCTATGCTCCCATTGTATTTATTTCTGCATTGACAGGGCAGAGAGTGGAGAAACTGTTTGAGCTAATCAATTATGTGAACAATCAGGCATGTATGCGCATTACCACTGGTATGCTCAACAATGTGCTGGCAGATGCCACAGCCAGAGTACAGCCACCAACAGACAAGGGACGCCGCCTGAAAATTTACTATATGACTCAGATTGGCATTAAGCCCCCTCATTTTGTGTGTTTCTGTAACGATGCAAGACTGTTCCACTTCTCCTACCAGCGGTATTTGGAAAATCAAATTCGTGCAACCTTTGGTTTGGAAGGAACTCCCATTCGTATGACCATTCGTCAGAAAGGTGATAAGGAGGGGTGAGTATGGATACCATTGGTTTATCCCTGTTGGGACATTGGCAAGTGTGGCTTGTGGCGGTGGCAGCCTATTTCTGTGGCTGCTTCAATGGTGCAGTGATTGTATCAAAATATATCCTGCGGGATGATGTGCGAAACCATGGCAGTGGCAATGCGGGGTTGACAAATTTCTATCGGACATTTGGTGGTCCCTTGACCTTTGTTGTGATTTTGACAGATGTGCTCAAGGCGGTTGTAGCAATTCTTTTTGCAGCTTGGATGGGGGGACAGCTCATACCAGAAGTGATTCCAGATTTATCCATGGAGACTGGTGTACTGATGGTAGCAGCCTTTAAATATTGGGGCGGATTGTTCTGTCTATTGGGGCATATGTTCCCCTGTATGTTTCACTTCAAAGGCGGAAAAGGAATTTTATCTGGTGGTGCAGTGGCACTGATGCTGGATTGGCGTGTGGCTCTTGTGGTATGGGGTGGATTTCTGATTCTTGCCATCCTGACAAAATATGTCTCTCTTGGTTCCTGCTGGGCGGGAGCATCCTTTCCCTTTATTACATGGTTTGTATACCATGATATTGTGATTACAGGAATCGGAGCAGTGATTGGTATTTTGATTTTGTATATGCACAGAGGAAATATTCATCGTCTACTCACTGGTACAGAAAATAAATTTAGTCTGAGAAAAAAGAAATAGACTACATAACAACCAGAAAAGGAGGTCATCCTCAATGAAAGTTGCTGTGATTGGCAGTGGTGGCTGGGGCACTGCGTTGGCATTGATTTTGGTGGAGAATGGGCATGAGGTGACATTGTGGTCCCACACACCGGCAAAAACAGAGATTTTAAGAACCACAAAGGAAAATCCCATGCTCAAAGGGGTGATACTGCCAGATGCGATGCAATTTACCAGTGAACTATCGGTAGTAAAAGATTGTGACGCAGTGGTGATGGCAACACCATCCTATGCAGTGCGGGAGACAGCACAAAAATTACAGGGTCTGATTCAGTCTGGCACCATTCTCATCTCTACATCAAAGGGAATTGAACGTGGAACCTCTCTGCGACTGTCTCAGGTGATTGAACAAGAATTGAACTACATCTGCCCAGTTGTGGTTTTGTCTGGACCATCCCATGCAGAGGAAGTAGGCAGACATATTCCCACCGGTGTGGTGGCTGCTGCTGACCAGCTCAAAGATGCAGAATTTGTACAGGACCTTTTTATGAATCCTCGTTTTCGTGTCTACACCAGTAACGACCGCATTGGAACGGAAATTTGTGCAGCCTTGAAGAATGTCATTGCTCTGTCAGCGGGCTGTTGTGATGGTTTAGGTTGTGGAGATAATACAAAGGCATTGTTGATGACCAGAGGGCTGGCAGAAATTGCCCGTCTGGGTGTGGCACTGGGAGGCAGAAAAGAGACCTTTACAGGGCTTGCAGGAATGGGAGATTTGATTGTGACCTGTACCTCTATGCACTCCAGAAATCGCAGATATGGTATCCTAGTGGGACAGGGTGTTCCCGTGAGACAGGCACTGGATGAAATTGGGGCAGTGGTAGAGGGTTACTATGCCGCCTCCAGTGCAATGGCATTGGCAGAAAAAACAGGAATTGAAATGCCTATTACAGAGGCAGCCTATGAGGTACTTTACCAAAAACGGAAGGTAAAGACAGTGGTTGCAGATTTGATGGGACGGGCAAAAAAGTCTGAGATGGAAGAATCTTGGTCATGAAAAGCGCAGGTCGCAGTCAACTGACTGCGACCTGTCTTTTTCTATTGGGCTAGTATCAATATAATTACTGAACAGTAATAATACGTACTTTTTGACCAATGGGGTCAACGTAGAGCGTCATAGTTTTATAGTTGGCAAGGCAGGATTTGAGACGCTCTGTGCCGTTCTCCTGAGTATACCATGTCTTGAGGGATGGATTGTAGCATTCCACGTTGCTGGCAACCTGATAGTTCTTTCCATCCACTTCCACATAATAAATGCCACTGTGCTCAAAGAAGTCGGAAGCAGATACATTTTTCAGTTCTCTCAACTCGATGATAGAAGCAATGCGCCCATCGGAGCCCACAACAGCACCACCAAAGGAGTTTTGTGGATAGACAAACCCAGTTATGATATTGGAGATACCACCAGAACCATTTTCAAGGCTGAAAATCTTATTGCCCTTGTTTTCACCATCTGGATTCTCATAGGATTGACGCAGAATACCATAGGTATATGCATCTCCTGTGACTGACTCCAGAATAATCACATCCACATATCCAGAAGTATTCTGATGATAGGATGCAATGTCCTCACTGCGGATCGGAGTTGCACCTAAGGAGGTAATGGAGATGGGTACCATTGCACCATTCTTTGTCTGTTCAAAAATCCGCACACCAGGCAATACAGTCAAATTGCCAAAGGTCAGTGCAGTGGGGTCAAAAGCACCAGCGGCAGGACGTCCATAGAGTCTGCTGGCGTGGAGTGTGTTTTGGTCAGAGGCAGAAATGTTGCATACTGCGTTTACACTGCCCAATTTGCTGTTAGACCCTTGCAGCTTCATCGTTCCACCATTAGGCAGGAACACTTCCACACTGGTTTCTCCGGTTACAACGCCAATGGCAGTAGAGCGATTGTTGCCAGTGGCAGGCATAATAGCAGCAACCTTTCCATCTGCGGTGAAGAGAATGGATACTTCCTGTCCCAAGGTCAGATCCTTTGTGAAGTCCCATGCACTTTCGAGCACCTGGAATTTTGTACCCAAGATTTCCAAGGTCTGAGGTGCTTTGACGGTGGGGGCAGGTCCCTGATATTTGCAGGTGATACGCAGGTCAGAGACAATCAACGTATTGGAAATGCTGTCATAAGTAACAACATCATAGGGCTGAATTTGTGACAAAGTAATGGGATGATTATTTTTTATGATGGCATAGTCATCCACACCGCCAGTCAGTTTCTGGAAGTCTGCACGATTGACATTGTCCAATACAATGACAGCACTGGCAGAGGCAGAAGTGCTGGAGGTAGAAGCATAGATGGAGACCACCTTACCACGCTGGATAAACAAAGTGACCCGTGTGCCAATGGTCAGAGAGCTGTAGGCTTCAGAATAGGGCTTTCCATCAGAAGAATCAGGAGTATAGACAGGGGTATCACTGGCGATGGTATACCGCTTGTCACTGGTTTCCAGCAGATAGCTGGGATCTGCATTGGCAAAGAGGGAAATGGTAACTGACTCACTATCATCTGGTACAAAGGTCACAATCTCATTTTGGGCATTCAGGACCAGAGAGCCACGACGTCCCACCAGTGCAGTGGGGGCAACCCCTTCTGCATCTGGAAGATAAGTGCCATCTGAGGTACGCACAGCACCCAATGCAGAGCCATCATCTGTTTCTGCATTGACAGCCAGAAGTACCACATTGTTTTTTGCTGTACCTAATGTGGTATAGTAGTCCTTTCCATCCCCTGTTTTACAGGTGAGGGCATTGACAAAAAGCTGAGCGGTCTGACTGCGTGTGATAGGACTATATGGGTCAATGTCCAGACCATCCGTTAATCCAATAGATTGTGCTAGATTGAGATAACCATCAGGCCATACAGCCCCAACCTTATCACTGGAGTAACCTAGTACGCGGATGAGGATGGTAATTGCCTGAGCATAGGTAATGGTTTCATCAGGCAGAAAACGACCATCTCCCACACCAGAGATCAAGGGAGAGCCAGTGGTAGTCTGAGAGGAACCACCATCAGAGGAGTCAGATGGTGCACTGCCCCCAATAAACGTGGAGGCGGCTAAATTGATGTAGGCTCTTGCCCAATGGCTGGAAGTCACATCTGTGAAGATGGTACGGGTGGCATGTAGTACAGCATCATCCCCCAGCCCCATAAAATTGATGAGCATAGTGCAGAATTGTGCTCTGGACATGGTCTGTGTAGGATTAAACTGATTGCCCCCAGTGCCAGACACCACACCCATCAGGCGTAAGATATCTGCATTGGTAGCAGTAGCAGTGTCTTTAATATCTCCAAAAGAGGAGTTTCCAGCTGTGACAGCCGCAGAGGCGGGGAAGGTCAGACTGGCAGTCATAGCTGCTGCCAGCAGTGCATGGATCATTCGGTTTCGTTTCATATCAACAGATTTCTCCCTTCATGGTTTAGTCTGCACGCAGGGCAACAACAGGCTGTAATCCAGAGGCCTTAATAGCTGGATACATACCAAAAATAATACCAAGAGCCACAGAAATGGCAGCGGCACCCAATGTGACACCGGGACTTGGAATGAGGATGGTATTGAAAGAGAGTTTACCAACAATTAAGGTGCCAATGTAACCAACTGCAATACCAAACAGTCCACCAATGCCACAAATCATGGCGGCTTCAATCAAAAACTGTACGATAATACTCCTGCGTTCTGCACCAATGGCCTTGCGAATACCAATTTCACGGGTACGTTCTGTGACCGTTACCAGCATAATATTCATAATACCAATACCACCGACCAGCAGGGAAATAGCAGCAATGCCACCCAAGAAATTCTGCTGCATTTTGGAGGCCTCATTTTGCTGGTCCTGCCACACAGACTCAGAATACACACTGAACATGCCCTCGCCCAGACGCGCCTTTAAAAAGTTGCTGAGGTTGGTAATGGCAAGAGGGATATCCTTGGAAGCATTGACCTTCACAACATAGCTGGTGATGGGTTGGTTGTCATTAAAGTAACGGGTCATGGCACTGGGCAGCAGAATCAGACGGTCAAGGCGTGCGATGGATTCTTCAATCCATTGACTTTCTTCTGTCCCGCCTGTAGATTTACCTGCCTTGCTTTCATAAACACCCACGACACGGAAGGGCATGCCACTAATGGTGATTGTCTGCCCAATGGGGTCAGCAAAGTTGAACAGGGCTTCTGCTGTGGCAGAGCCAAGAACGCAGACCTGGCTTCCATTTTTTACATCCAGATAACTTAAATCACGACCCTCTGCAATTTTGTAATCATTGCATAGGGCAAACTGGTCATTTCCTAGAGAAATGGTGGGGTAATTGTCCACTACACCGGAGGAACCACCAATGGAAATGGCAGCACCACCACCGATGTACATACTACTATAGTCAGGTGGGCTGAGTGTTTTAGAGCCATACTTGACAGGGGGAGAACTGTTAATACGACCACTGGGAGAAATACCAGCGATGTTATCCAAGCTAAGACAGTAATCATAGAGAGCCTGAGAGATATCTTCATTGCTCCAACCATAACACTCTACATTGATTTTGTTATTGCCCATACTCTCATAGTAACGTTGCATTGCTAAGTTTTGCCCCTGTGCATAAGAGACCAGAATGATGACAGCGGCAAGACCAATAATGATACCAAGCATGGTCAGAGCTGAACGTGCCTTATTAGAAAAGATAGATTTGGCTGACATCTTAATGGCCTGTGTAATGTTCATAGTCCAACCTCCTCTCTTGTACCATCTGCAATGATGTGACCGTCAGAGATGCGAATGATGCGGTTGGCAGTGGCAGCAATTCCATTGTCATGGGTAATCAGGATAATGGTACTTCCTTCCTGGTTGAGGCTGTGGAGAATTTCCAGCACATGTTTACCGGTTTTGGAGTCCAAAGCACCGGTTGGCTCATCGGCCATAATAATGGGGGGATGGGTAGCAATGGCACGGGCAATGGCAACGCGCTGCTGTTGACCGCCAGACATTTCAGAGGGGCGGTGCTTCCAGCGGTCAGCCATCCCAACCTTTTCCAATGCAGCCATCACACGATCTTCACGCTCAAAAATGGAAATACCCTGATAAATTAAGGGAAGTTCTACATTTTCATAGGCGGTAAGAGCAGGAATCAAGTTGTAGCCCTGAAAAATGAACCCAATTTCCCGATTGCGGATGTGGGCAAGCTGTCGGTCAGTGCGGTGTGTGATGTCAGTGCCATTGAGGATGTAATCACCATAGGATGGGATATCCAAACATCCTAATATGTTCATCAGAGTGGATTTTCCAGAACCAGATGCACCAATAATGGCAACAAACTCCCCACGGTCAATGGACAGGGATACACCATCTAGTGCACGCACTTCACTTTCCTTGCCCTCGTGATAGATTTTGTAAATATCTTTGATTTCAATGAGCATACCATCACCTTACCAAGATTGTGTCACAATATAGGAACGGAAAATGGTCTCGCCACCTTGCAGCCCCTCCTTAATTTCCACATTCATGTTGTCTGAAAGACCAGTGGTAACAGGGATTGGATAAAATCCATCCTCGGCACTGGGATATTTTGGAGTTTCACCTTCCATCAGTTCAGGCATTTCAATGTCCACTGCATTTTCTGGTTTTTCATCTGCCTGAACAAAAACAACTGTGTAAGGCTGTCCCTCGCTGTCACTGAGGTAGATGACTGCCTCAGAAGGAACAAGAATACAGTTTTCAGACTGACTGGTGACAAAAGAGTAATCCAGCCATGCACCTTCATACAGCCGACCATCTGAGTTGTCTACTTCCAAACTGACAGGGAATTTGGTCATACCATTGGAGCTTTCTGCCTTTGATGTATTGATGGAGGTGACAGTCCCCATGAAAGTATTCTGATTGTAATCACTCAGGGAGACGGTCATACCTGGGGAAATAAAGGAAATATTTCGGTCATCTACTGTGATATCTACCAACATGGTGGTGGTATTGGAAATCATAAGAACAGTATCACCGCTTTTGACTTCCTGCCCTTGGGTTAAAGTGCAGGAAGTGACTGTGCCATCAATAGGGGCAACTGCATTGAAGGCAGCCAGTGCCTTTTGTGTTTCCTGTACTTTCTGTTGTGCCTCATCAATTTCCTTTTGCTTTGCACGGATGTTGGCATCAATGGTGTCAGAACCTAGGGTCAACAGCACTTCGCCTTCCTGCACATTTGCGTAGTTAAGAAGGTTGCCCACAGAGACAAGAGGACCTGCGGCTTTGGTCAAAATATCACGAGTTTCATAGTATTCTGTTTTTCCATTTTGGTAGGGGTAAATGGAGACACCAGAGGCAGTTGTTAAAGTGGCGGATGCTTCCATACCAGCAGTTAAAGTACCAGGGTTATCAAAGACAATAACTGCTTCAAAGTGAACCGCACCTTCTGGGGAGATGAAACTCACTTTGTTGATTTTTTCTACGGTGCCAGTGAAGGGAGACATGACAGCAGGGATGGACACATTGACTGGCTGTCCCACATACATGTCCTGTTCATAAGCATAACTGAAATAGAGAGACAATTTCAGTTTCTTGTCATTGACCAAAGTGGCAACTGGAGCATCTTTGCTTACTTCTTGATCCGGAGAAAACGTTTTGACATTGATTAACTTTCCAGAAAAAGGAGCACGGACAGTCAAATTGGCAGCATCTTCCTGAAGTGCGGTCATATCTTTGTTGAGGGTGTCCAGTCGTTCCTGTGCGGTACGGGCTTCCTCCTGTGCTGTGGCACTGTAAATATTGTAGAGGGGTTGACCAGCAGTGACCACATCACCGGGAGACACAAAAACATCCTGTACTGTACCGCCTGCTGACAGAGTAATGGCAGCAGTTTCTTTGGCTTTTGCATTACCGCTGCCAGATGCCTTACTTTGAATGGTGCCAATTTCTGCGGTTGCCAGCTGCATTTCAGTCTGAGTTGCAGCCTGTTTGGTGAGAAAACGATAGAGGAAGTAACCACCAACAGCCAGAGCTGCAAGAACAATGATGGCGATAATGCCACTGCGAACCTTCTCTTTGGTCCACCGTTTTTTGGGGCGACCAGAAGGGGGGGAAGATGGGGTCTGTGTAACCTGAGGGACAGTAATTCCTGACATAAAATCATATCCTCCTGATTCGGTACTGTAATTGTGTGGCGTGTCTATTTGTGTAGAACAGCCAAAAATAGGGACGGTATCTTACCATACATTATATAGGGGATGGGCAGGAAAGACAATTACAAGGTCATTACAAATACTTAAGATTTGTTAAAGTTTTTTCTATATTGAAAATGGCAGGGCGATTGCCCTGCCATAAAAGAAAGGATCAGTTTTCATAGAGAGGGTATTTGGAAGTCAATGCCTTGACCTGAGCACGCAGAGACTCAATGTTTTGTTCAAAGTCATCTTGTGCAGCCTTGCAAATCAGTTGACCCACAATCTTCATTTCCTCCTCTTTGAAGCCACGGGAGGTGACAGCAGGAGTACCCACACGGATACCAGAAGTGACAAAGGGCTTCTCAGGGTCGTTTGGAATGGCATTTTTGTTGACTGTGATGAAGACCTCATCCAGACGACGCTCCATTTCTTTACCAGTCAGGTGGGCAGGACGCAAATCCACCAGCATGAGGTGGTTGTCTGTACCACCGGAAACCAAATCAAGACCACCATCCAGAATAGACTGGGAGAGAACAGCGGCATTTTTGATAATCTGCTGCTGATAGAGCTTGAACTCAGGCTTGAGAGCCTCACCCAGAGCCACAGCTTTGGCAGCAATGATGTGCTCCAGAGGACCACCCTGACTGCCGGGGAAAATGGCAGAGTTGAGTTTTTTGGCAATGGTCTCATCATTGCACAGCAACAGACCACCACGGGGACCACGAAGGGTTTTGTGTGTAGTGGTAGATACTACATCAGCATAGGGAACAGGGGAGGGATGGCAGCCAGCAGCAACCAGACCGGCGATATGTGCCATATCTACAAAGAGATAAGCACCAACTTCGTGGGCAATTTCAGCAAACAGCTTGAAATCAATGGTGCGGGGGTAGGCAGATGCGCCAGCCAGAATCATTTTGGGTTTATGCTCTTTGGCTAAGGCACGCACTTGGTCATAATCAATGCGACCATCAGGACCTACGCCATAGGCTACCATATGATAATTTTTGCCAGAGAAGTTGACAGGGGAACCGTGGGTCAAATGACCACCCATATCTAGGCTCATACCCAATACGGTATCACCGTGGTTGCAGAGAGCCTGATAGACGGCAAAGTTTGCCTGTGCACCAGAATGGGGCTGTACATTTGCGTACTTGGCACCAAATAATTCTTTTGCACGCTCAATGGCGATGTTCTCTACAATATCCACACATTGACAGCCGCCATAGTACCGCTTGCCGGGATAGCCTTCTGCGTATTTATTAGTCAGAACACTGCCAGCAGCAGCCAGAACGGTTGCACTGACAATATTTTCAGAGGCAATCAGTTCAATGTTCTGCTGTTGACGTTGATACTCTGCCACAATGGCTTCTCCCACTTGGGGATCGGCTGCCAGAACGGCATCCATCATTTCTTTTATCATGGGAAACACTCCTTTTTTCACCGGGTTTTCACAGGGTCAGCCCTATTATACCAGACAGAGGGAAAAAAACAATGCACTTTTCCAGAAAGTTTCCTCGATATTTTGAATGGGGTGTGATATACTGTTGGGAGATATACTAGAAAGAGGTAAAATCAGAATGGGAAAAAAGACACAACAAGAAGTGAGAGATATTGTAGACGCATTGAAGGGACTGTATCCAGATGCCCTTTGTTCTTTGCAATATGAAAAAGACTATGAACTGCTGTTTGCAGTCCGACTGGCAGCACAGTGTACAGATGAGCGAGTGAATCAGGTTACACCTGCTCTTTATGAGAGATTTCCCACATTGGAGTCATTGGCAGAGGCAGAGATTGCAGAGGTGGAACGCTATATCCACTCTACCGGTTTTTTTCGAGCCAAAGCAAGGGATATTGTGTTGGCATCTCAGATGCTTTTGAGGGAATACAATGGGAAGGTACCAAATACCATGGAAGATTTGCTGCGTCTGCCAGGAGTGGGACGAAAGACAGCAAATTTGATGCTGGGAGATGTGTTTCACGTGCCTGGTGTGGTGGTGGCAGATACCCACTGCATCCGTATTACTGGGCTGTTGGGGTTGACCGATGGAAGCAAAGACCCTGTCAAGGTGGAGCAGCAGCTGAGAGCCATTTTACCCCCAGAGGAATCCAATGATTTTTGCCATCGGCTTGTACTGCATGGGCGGGCTGTGTGTGTGGCACGCAGGCCGGATTGTGAGAATTGTGTGCTGAATGTATGGTGCGATCATGTTTGCAAGCAGGGGGAATGAGGTGTGAACGGACAGCAAAAAATCATTCGATATGGACTTTATATTCTAGGGCTTTTGATTTTGGCACTGGGACTGACACTGAATACAAAAACAGGAATGGGAGTTTCCCCCATTATTTCTATTGCATACAGTGTGTCTCTGTTATGGAATCTGAATTTTGGGGATATGACCTTCCTTTTGTACCTTGTCTGTGTTGCAGTGGAAATTGCATTACAGCGTAAACAGAATTTAGTTCGTAACCTGGTGCAAATTCCCATTAGTCTGGTATTCAGCCGGGTTTTGAATTTGTATGATGCAGTGATTGTTTACGATTGCACAAAACAGCCTCTGGTGATGAATCTTCTTTTGTTGGCAGTGGCTATGATTTGCACTGGGGTCGGGGCGGCGTTAACAGTTCAGATGCAGTTTCCCCCAAATCTAGGAGATGGCATTGTGGCAGCCATTGGGATGGCAATTGGAAAGGAGCAGGGCATTGCCAAAAATATGGTAGATGCCTGCTGTGTGGTCAGCACCTGTATTTTGGGGCTGGTGGTAGCTGGAAAAATCGTGG
Organism: uncultured Oscillospiraceae bacterium; assembly: GCA_944385095.1. Taxonomy (GTDB): domain Bacteria; phylum Bacillota; class Clostridia; order Oscillospirales; family Oscillospiraceae; genus Lawsonibacter. The sequence continues at coordinate 126,441 of CALWVS010000004.1, read as the reverse complement.
GGATTGGACTTGGTACAGTATTGGCGATGATTTGTGTGGGACGTGTGATTAGTCTGTTCAATGGAACATTGCGTGTGCCGCTGTGTACTGCGGCAGGTCTGATTGAGAAAGGGGAGAGCCTTTGTGAAGTACCAGCCGCTAGCCGATGAAATCCGACCACAGACCTTAGATGAGGTGGTGGGACAGGGACATATTCTGGGCAAAGATGGGCTGTTGAGGCGGATTGTAGAGGGGGGAGATGTGCCCAATCTGATTTTTTATGGACCATCTGGAACAGGAAAAACAACAGTAGCCAATATCATTGCAAAGCGCACCAACCGCCCACTGCATAAACTCAATGCTACCACCGCCTCTATCAGTGATATTAAAGCAATTATGGCAGAGGTTGGCACATTGATGGCACCAGACGGCGTTTTGCTCTATCTGGACGAAATCCAGTATTTTAATCGAAAACAACAGCAATCCCTGTTGGAGTTTATGGAGACCGGAAAAATCACATTGATTGCATCCACCACAGAAAATCCCTTTTTTTATGTATTTGGAGCAGTGTTGTCACGGGCTACTGTGTTTGAATTCAAGCAGATTACCCCACAGGAGGCACTGCCAGCCATTGACCGTGGGGTTGCCCTCCTCTCCAAACGGCTGGGAGAGGGATTGCGGTTGGAAGATGGGGTCAAAGAACTGATTGCAGCATCCTGTGGTGGTGACATCCGCAAGGCGATGAACGCATTGGAATTGCTTGCCTCGGGGGCAGTTTTAAAAGATGGAAAACTGTGGATTACACAAGAAGATGCAAAACTGGTGTCTCAGAAATCTGCCATGCGATACGACCGTGAAGGAGACAACCATTTTGATATTGCCTCTGCCCTGATGAAGTCCATGCGTGGTTCAGACCCAGATGCAGCGGTACATTATCTGGCAAGATTGCTGGAGGCAGGGGATTTGATTACTGCCATTCGGCGTATTTTGTGTTCTGCCAGTGAAGATGTGGGACTTGCTTATCCACAGGCGGTACCTATCGTCAAAGCCTGTGTGGACAGTGCGTTGCAGTTGGGCTTGCCGGAAGCCCGCCTTCCACTGGCACAGGCGGTGATTTTGCTTGCCACAGCACCCAAGTCCAACACAGTGTATGAGGCAATCAATCAGGCGATGCAGGATGTGAAGGCAGGAAAAGGAGGAGAAATTCCAAGAGAACTGCAAAATGTCCATGCAGATTCTGCCGGAATGGAGCGGAAACAGGGCTATCTTTACCCCCATGACTATCCAAAACATTGGGTCAGACAGCAATATTTGCCTAATGATTTGCAGGGATGCACCTACTATCGATATGGGGATAATAAAGTAGAGCAGGCAGCCAGACAATATTGGGAACCAATCAAAGGAGAGGGGAGGGAAACATAGCATGAAAATACAGGTCAATGATGTGTTGAAACTGAAAAAAAATCATCCCTGTGGCAGTCAGGAGTGGCTGGTGCTGCGGATTGGGATGGATTTCAAAATACGTTGTCAGGGCTGCGGTCATGAGGTGATGCTGCCCAGAAGCAAAGTGGAGAAAAATATCCGAAAAGTACTGCGAGATGGGCAGCCTGTGGAAGTTTAGCATACCAGAAAGGAAGGAATCGAATGCGATACGACAGTGATTTATTATACCGTCCACCAGGGGAGTGGAAAAGCTACCTCTTACAGTGTACGATTGGTTGTTCCCACAACAAGTGTACATTCTGTACCATGTACAAGACAAAAAACTTCAGAATCCGTCCAGTGAAGGAAATTTTAGAAGACATTGACATGGCACGAGATTACTATGGACCAGGGCTCCAGAGGGTATTTCTGATGGATGGAGATGCCCTAATTATGAAAACTCAGGATTTGATTGCCATTTTGAATAAACTGTATGAGACATTTCCAGCATTGGAAAAAGTGACCACCTATGCCGGACCTAAAAATGTGCTGGCAAAAACCCCAGAGGAATTGAAAGAAATTCGTGCAGCAGGGCTGAACCGCACCTATTTGGGTGTGGAGAGCGGAAGCAATGCAGTATTGAAAGCCATCTGCAAAGGGGTGACAGCAGCCCAGATGTTGGAGGCAGGGCAAAAACTGGTGGCAGCCGGTTTTGACCTGTGGGCAATTATCATTATGGGACTGACAGGGCAGGATGGAGACTGGGAGGAACACATCCACTCCACTGCTAACATCATCAACCAGATGAAACCCCGACACCTGTCCGCTATGACCTTTGCCCCTGCAAAGGGGACACCGATGGGGGATGATGTACTGGCAGGGCGGTTCCGGGTGTGTACGCCAGATCAGATTTTGGAGGAGTGCCGCCTGCTGCTGGAGGAGTTGGATGTAGACCCACTCCATTTTACCAGCAATCACGCTTCCAACTATTTGCCTTTGAAAGGTGGCTTGCCAGAGGACAAAGAAAAATTCCTGCATATGCTGGATGAGGCATTGGCAGGGAAAATCCGCCTGAGAAAAACATTGAACCGTGGAATTTAAGCAAAAACAGATGTAACCGCTTGTGGTTGCATCTGTTTTGCTGTATGCTGGGATTAGTACCAAATGATGACTTGACAGACAGGGAGGAATTTACATGGGACAGGAGAAGAAACACTGCCAACAATGTGGTCGGGAAATCTATTTTGATGGAATTTGTGTTTCCTGCCGGGCAGAAAATGAACGGAATCAGTTTTTATCTATGCCAGAAGAAGAAATCAATCAGGCAGTCCAACGGATTTGCAGAGAAATTGCAGAGACAGGAAAGTTAGACCATGAGCGGGAACTCTGCTCTAAATTGATTCAATATCGGGATATCAATACCGCAGAAATTGCAAAACAGGCATTTTCAAAAGGCGTGTATCATCCATGGGAACTCTATAAGGATGCGCCTGACGATGTGATTGACCAGATGATTGCTCTGTTGATGCAGGATGATGTGGAAGTTCGTCTGGTAAACAATCTATTGCTGTGTCTCTCCATTCATGGTGGGCAAAAGGTATTCCAGACCTTTTTGGAGTGGGAAAGAAATCCTAGAAAATGGAGTGAAAAAATATATGCAGCTCCGTCTGAATATGCTTTTTATGGTGGGTGGAGCTATGACAAACAAGGGAATTGGATGAAAACCATGTTTGATACATGTTATCCTATGGTAAAGGGGACTTTGGAACAAAAAAAGAAAAGCCCTGTGAAAATTGGAAGTAGAACGGGGGAAACATGCAAAAGATGTGGCTGTGAACTGGCGTACCTTATGGAAATCGACGGCAGGGACCAGCGGCTGTCCTTTCTGGGATTGGATGGTGTGGTCAAAGTGAAAGGTTGCCCAAATTGTATTGCTTGGGATGGGGGAGATTTTTGCAGGTATCAGTTGGATGGCAGCAGTGAACTGGTGGCAGAGGGCGATGGCTTCACCACAGAAGATTACCTAGGCGAGGAAGGAACTGAGGAGCTGGCATCGAATCCCTATTGTTTGGGAGAGACGCCGGTTCCTTTGAGGTATGCAACCGACTGGGAAGGCGGTTCCTCCGTTGGTGGGTTTGCCTTCTGGATTCAAGACTATGCAGCAACCTACTGCCCAGACTGTGGGAGACCTATGCAGTATTTGGCACAAATCCAATGGGATACTGTTCTGGATGGCATGGAAGGAAATGCCTATCTTCAAATTTGTAAAGACTGCCAGATTGTCACAATGCTCCATCAACAGACATAGTGGAACAGAGAACTCCAGCAGGAAGGGAGCCCCCTCTTGCTGGAGTTCATCTTATCATAGTTCTTACTTTACATTTTGTTTGCCATGGTGTAGATTGCAAGGATTTCGTCATGCCCTAACACACGGAAGGAACCAATGGTACGAGTACCATAATAAGTACAACGAGTAGCAAGTTCTTCTAATATGTCATCTGGTAATTTCCCACAGGGCAGATGAGGAATGGAAACAGGCATATGGAGAGAGGAGAAAAATGCCTCTGTGGTGTCAATGGCTTCTGTGGCAATTTGTACAGCAGTTTTTCCAGTGCCATCAATGCCCCAGACCTTAGTACCAAATTGGGCGAATCGCTCCGGGTTGGTGTCCATAGTGAACCGTGCCCAACTGCTCCAGATGGAGGAAAGGGCTGCACCATGCGCCACATCATATTTTGCACTCAGTTCATGGCTCAACTGGTGGGGGGCAAAATCAGTCTGATTTCCTAACCCAGTGAGACCATTGTGGGATACACTGCCTGCCCACATCAATTCACTCATGGCATGGGGTTCTGCTTGATGCTCTATCGCAATTTTACCATTTGTAATTACTGTACGTAGTAATCCTTCCGCAATTTCATCTGTGAGTTGATTGGTGCAGATGGGGTTAAAATATCGGTCCATGGTGTGCATCATCATATCTACAATACCACAGGCAATCTGGAAGGGAGGGAGGGTATAGGTGAGAGTGGGATTTAAAATGGCAAAGCGGGGACGATGGAGGGGAGAATTTAAACCACGCTTGACCATTGTAGTATCGTTGGTTAGAACAGCGGAATCACTGCTTTCACTGCCAGCAGCTGGAATGGTAAGAATAACACCGACTGGCAAAGCCTGCGTGAGAGGGCGTTGTCTGCTCCAGTAATCCCACAGAGGATATTCTGGAGTGGGGGAACCATCTGCAATGGCTTTTGCGCAGTCAATCACGCTGCCCCCACCCACTGCTAACAGGAAGTCTGCTCCAAAATGGACGGATTGCTCCACTCCCTTTTGGGCAAAGGACAGGGTGGGATTGGGATGGACACCACCCAATAGTTCATAGGCAAGCCCAGCATCCTGTAATGACTGGGTGATACGGTCAATTAAACCGCTTTTTTTGGCACTCTCACCCCCATATACTACAAGGACACGGGAGCCGCCATAGGCTTTCACCAGTTCGCCACAATGCTGTTCTGTTTGTTCCCCAAAAATGATATGGGTTGGCATATGAAATTCAAAGGATTGCATGAAAAAACCTCCTTAAAATTAGTCCAACTGGTCAGTTGTTTCCTCAAAATAAGCCTTGGCACCTGGATGCAGAGGGATGGGCAGTTGATTGCATACGAAATCCAACCCCTGCATACTGTCTAGGGCAGGATGCAGGGTGGTAAGTTCCTCTCTGCTTTCCCACAGCGTTTTGGCGATTTGGTAAGCTAGTTCGTCAGGCATAGAGGCATCTGCACATAAAAGACACTTAACACCAAACGTTGACACAGTGGCAGTTTGCCCTGTATAGGTATTGGAAGGAATGGTTGTGGCATAGTAAAATGGATTTTCACGCAAAATCTGGTCCAGTTCCTGCTGTGTATAGGTGAGTAGCTCACAGGGGAGCTGTTCAGATAGGGAACCAAGGCTCTGGATTGGCACACCAGAAAAACCATGTACAGCAGAAAGAGTGCCATTTTTGACCTCATCTGCACCAATCCCCAAACTGCAATTGACAGGAATTACCCCCTGTTGTTCAAGATGCAGGGTGTTCAGTGCCACACGGGCAGACAGTTCTGTGGTAGATTCCTGAGGACCTACCCCCACTGTTGCATTAGTGAGCTGGTGAACGAAAGTAATATTCAATGACTTGGGTGCCATCCAGTTAGAAACACTGGGGTACACCGCTGCAATGGCTCTCAGTGTTTCCACAGGCTTTGTAAATTCATCCGTGCCGTGAAGTGCAGCATAGGCGACGTCACCAGAAACCAGACCCAAATCAATTTCGCCAGAGGAAAGGGCTTCCACATTCATGGTTGAGCCGGTGGAGGCACTGATATTCACTTTAATACTGCCATGTTGTTCTGTAATGGTGTCAGCAATGGCACTTCCCACAGGGTACATGGTGCCACCGCTGTCTGCCGTGCCAATGGTTAATATGGTGAGAGGTTCAGCAGAACGATCTTGATGAAGATTGGTACAAGCAGACAGTAGAAAAACAACAAGAGCGAAAAAAAAGAATTTCCAATTCTGCAAAACAGGCTCCGCCTTTCCTTTGGAAGGGTTTCTCAATCAATATCCATACTATATCACAAAATGCCATCGCTTTACAAGAGAAAACGACCCTCTGCACAAAAGGTACAGAGGGTCATTTTCAAAGAGGAGATTATTTAAAGAGGCTACCAAACGCAGAGAGGAAAACGGGGTTATAAATATCATCAATAATGACCGCAAAAGCGGGATAAAATACCCATGCTACATGGTGATAACCGTACTGGTCCATCACTGCCTTTTCGTTTGCCACAGAGTTTGGACCAGAGCCACAACCCCAACCACAGTTACCAGCAGCCATGACAGCAGCACCATAGTCACGACCAAACAGATTATAGGAAACGAAAATGGCAAAGAGAGCCATCAAAATTGCCTGAGCCACCAGAATAATGCCCATCTGCCCAGCCACAGACATGAGAGCGGTAATATCAATGGTCATCAGAACAAGAGCCAAGTACAGTTCTAGGAACATATGCTCAATGGCATCCACTTCAGGGGTGTGGAATTCAATATGGAATGCTTCCATAATGTTGCGACCAATGGCACCAGCAAAGAGGCAGCCAATGAATTTAGGCATTTCAATCTGGGGAATGTTGTCCAAAATACAATAGATAGGCATACCAAAAGCAGCCAGCAGAAGCAGGGTAGCAAAGGTGGATACCATGCGGCTGTTGCTCAGTGTAGGAGCAGTACCCACACGCTCAGATTCTGGCTTGTCATTGGGGTCGGATTTCAGGTTGTGGCGGGTAATGAGGTAGGCAGCCACTGGACCACCAATGAGAGAACCCATAATGTTACCAAGGGTACCAGCAGTGACACCCACTGTTGTGGCATTGGCAACACCCCACTCCTCAAAGATGGCACCAAAGGCAGAGGCAGTGCCAACACCGCCAGACATGGCAGAGGAGGAACACTGGAGGGCGAGAAGTGGATGCAGACCCACCAACTGACCAATGGCAACACCCATCAGATTTTGCAGGGTAATGAGCAGACAGGCAGCAAAAGCCACTTTGATTGCCAGCTTACCACCAGCCTGACGAAGCATTTTTGCACTGAAGCCAAAGCCCACACACAGAAAGAACAGATTCTGGCATAAGTCCTGAATGGTAGATACATCAAATTTGATAGCCAGAATTCCACTGCCCTTTACAAGGGCAATGATCAGGGAGAGCAAAAGCCCAGAGACAACAGGGGCAGGGATGGCAAATTTTTGTAGTGCTTTACTGCGGCGCACAATGGCATGACCCAGAAAAATCACAATGGCAGCAAAGCCGAGACTGGTGAGGTACTCAAATTTGAAGGAACTCACAGCTCCATCTGTGCCTGGAGTAAATGTGCCAAAGTAGGAAATAATCTCTTGTAGAGATGGCATAAAAAGACCTCCTTATTTTCTCTTTGTGTGTCACAACTTCCACACATATTCTATGGAAAAGTATAAAAAACAGGAGGTAGAAAAGCAATTATTTGTAGTTAAATAAATATCTTTTGTAAGTAAAGTAAATTTATGGTGCAAAGGGAGCAGCATAACAGTAGCGAATAGATGGGCGACCACCTGTTTGGTAATCAATGGAACTGGTTAACTCTCCATTTTCCAGCATAAAATTCACATAGCGGCGAATGGTGATGCGAGATAGATGCACCTGTTCTGCAATTTGTTCGCTGGTAAAATGAGTTTGTGCATGGCTTTGCAAAAAAGAACGAACAAGCTGCAAGGTGGCTTCATTCATCCCTTTATGGATGGAAGGAGAACAGGGAGATGGTGTGCGCGGTTGGAGCAACTGATCAATGTCCTGTTGTGCCAGTTCGGCTGGAGCGGTATTCATTAGTTGCTTTTTTGCAAGAAACCGCTCTAATGCCTGTTGAAAACGGGGATATTCAAATGGTTTGACCAGATAGTCCAGAACACCACGAGAAAATAGATTATGTACAATCATTCTGTCATTGGCAGAGGTGACCATAATAATGGGGATGCTTTTTCCCATCTGATGAAGTTTGTCTACAAATTCCAGACCATCCATGGTGGGGGTGTAGTAGTCCAAAATAATTAAGTCGGCTGAGTGATGCTCTAAGAAAGTCAGAGCCTGTGCACCACTTTTAAACATATGAGACACCCGAAAATGGGTATTGCGCTCAACATACTGCCGATCAATGGCGGCAACCATAGGGTCATCTTCAATAATCATGACCTGATATGTCATAACATGGAGCCTCCTTTGTAAAGGTAATGGTGAAACAGGTCCCTGCTTTTGCTTCTGTCAGCAGGTCGATTGTGCCATTGTATTTGGTAACAATCTGTTCCACAAGGCACAGCCCCAGACCACGGTTTTCTCCTTTAGAAGAAATGCCCTGTTGGAAGATATGGGGCTGTAAAGATTCAGAAATTCCACTGCCTGTGTCCTCGCATACAATGACATTACAGTCAGAACGACAATAGATTCCTAAATGAATTTCTTTCACTTCAGTGGGGTGCAAGTCCAATTCTTCAATGGCATTTTCCAAAAGATTCCCAACAATGGTGACAAAGTCTAATTCGTTCAACAACAAATCCTCATCCATACAACAGCTATCTGGTGTAACAGTCAAACGAATGCCAAGCTCAGCGGCGTGCATCATTTTGCCAATGACAAGGGCACAGAGCGCAGACACACGAATACAGTTGGCAGTTTCCCGGATGGACTGACTGGAAATCAGACTGGTGTTCATAATAAAAGTAATTGCTTTTTGTGTTTCTCCCGTTTGTAGATAGCCCAAAATAATGTGGAGTTTATTCATAAACTCATGATTGAAAAAACGCAGAGTGTCCAACATGTTTTTGGTGCCTGAAAGTTCGTCTGAGAGCTTACGCATCTCTGTTTTGTCGTGAAAAATAGTCAAAACACCACTGCAAGTTCCAGAGGGGTGGGTATAAATGGGAATTTCTGTGGTAAGAACAGAGTGGTCATGGATGACACAGGAGTGGTTGTGGGTGGCTTTGCCACTGGCTGCCACCTGTATACAGGTGCTGTCAGGAAAGGCAGCTTGTAGAAAAGATTCCTGAAGCTGTTGGGTTTGCTGTCCCAACAACTGGCAGGCGGCAGAGTTGGCAAAGAGAATCTCTCCCTGCGAATTGGTGGCAACAATACCATCTTCCATTGCATTGAGTACAGTTCCCTGTCTGCGGTATAAATCCAATAGTTCCAAGGGATGATACCCCTGTAAAGAGCGGCGCAGCAAGGCCACAATGCCACGGGATAGAATCAGTGCGACTAGAAAGGAGGCACACAGAAGCAGAAAAAAATAGAGCAATAAACCACGGATGTGAGCAAAAATACCAGATGTAAAAGTGGAGGTCATCACATATCCAATCACTTGCCCATCTGAATCTATGACTGCATGAAAGGCACGGCGTTGCATTCCCTGTGTTCCATAACCTGTGGTGATATAGGGTTCACTGCCCTGTAAAATGGCGGTTTCCTCTCCATCTACCAGAGAATCTCCGCTTGCATGGCGGCTGGTATGATAAAATCGTAAATTGTCCCGATTACAAATGAGAATGACGTTTAAATCTGTAAATTCTTCGCTGAGCGCATCCATTTGTGCAGAGACTTCTGGATTTGGGTAGCCCACCTTTAACATCGTCTGCACAGAAGATAGTCTGGAGATATAGGCAGCACTGCTTTTAATGAGGTCATCTACGGAGCGAAATTGACGGGAGATATCAAAATATAAAGCCGTTCCAGTGGTCAATAATAACAGAATGGTAGAGAATATCACAAAACTAAAAAATAATTTGGATTCCAAAGACAGACGGTGCAAAAACGGAAACACACAATCACATCCCCTTTGAAAAGTTCTTCTGCATTATACCCAATGCCCCACAAAAAGGCAAGAAAAAGGGAGTTAGATAGAAAGTATATTAAAAAACGAGAAAATATGTCAAAAATGGAATCCAAACATTCTCATTTATGATTTTTCTTGTGGTTGATATACTAGGAGAGGATGGAATTTTCAAAAAAACAGGTAGGGAGGAATTGATGTGAATCAGAGATGGATTGCAGGTGTGGGAGCTTGTGTGGTGGCATTGAGTTTGACAGCCTGTACCAGTGGGGAACCAGATACAAAAGCAATGGACGAAAAAGTGACAGAAGAAAAGATGACTCAGAAGGTAAAGATGCCTGAGAGGTTTCAGATGGATGGAAAATATATTGCCGATGGAAATGGACGGGTGATGGACTCCAACACCAAACTGACACAATGGGAACAGATGACCCGTACCATGCAGGAGAGTTGGCAGGATTGGATGGATGAGGCAGAACGGGCAATGGAGCAACAAAGAAGCTGATTGACAAATGGCGAACTTTGGTGTAGAATACAGAACCGACAATGGGGAGCCTGAGAGACAGGCTGAGAAACGGATGTGGTTCCGTGACCCTTATACCTGATCTGGATCATGCCAGCGTAGGGAAATAGCCGTCCACTGACAGAGAGGAATTGTGCACACTTAGCGAAGGTATGATTTGGCTAAGGTGCACAATTTTTTTGTAAAGGATGATGGAATATGGTAGCAAGTGTGGCAATTCAGGTCCTGCCAAAGGCAGAGAATGATGCAGAACTGGTGCGAATTGTAGATGAGGTGATTGACTACATCAAAAGTACGGGGCTTCACTATTATGTAGGACCTTTTGAGACAACCATTGAGGGAAACAGCTACGATGAGTTGATGGATATTGTCAAGCAATGCCAACATATTGCCATTCAGGCAGGAGCACCAAAGGTTTCTGCCTACATCAAAGTGGTGTATGAGCCAGAGGGGGAAATCTTAACCATTGACCAGAAAGTTACAAAACATCACGCAGTCTAAAGGACCAGCAACGCTGACCATTCTCCTGTTATTGGTGGGGTGGCAGTTGGTGGCAATGAGTGGTCTTGTACCAGGTTACTTGTTGCCTTCTCCAGTGCAGGTGCTCCATGCCTTCTGTCAGGACTGGAATACATTGTGGTCCCATTTGCTGGTGACATTGCAGGAGGCACTGCTTGGACTAGTGGTAGGGGTCAGTGTGGGATTTGTGTTTGCCATGGTCATGGATGCTTGGGAGGGATTATATCGGGCATGTTATCCCCTCTTGATTATTTCACAGACCATTCCAACGGTAGCCATTGCGCCTCTGCTGGTGCTTTGGTTTGGCTATGACATGACACCAAAGGTGATTTTGGTGGTATTGGTTACTTTTTTTCCAGTGACTGTGGGACTTTTGGAGGGATTTCGGGCAACAGACAGAGATGCAGTGGCTCTGTTTCGTTCTATGGGAGCGAAGCGGTGGCAGATTTTTTGCTATCTCAAAGTACCTTCTGCCTTGCCTCAATTTTTTTCCGGTCTGCGGATTGCAGCCGCCTACTCTGTGGTGGGAGCTGTCATCAGTGAGTGGCTGGGAGGATTTTCCGGTCTCGGTGTGTATATGACACGGGTGAAAAGTGCCTTTGCCTTTGAAAAAATGTTTGCAGTGATTTTTTTGATTTCTGCCCTGTCCCTGCTCCTGATGGCACTGGTGGGACTGTGGGAGAAAAAAATGATGCCCTACCGATACATACAGAACGATGAGAAAAAGGAGATTGAAAAACATGAATCGTAGAACCATTGCGCTGTTATTAGGACTGTCTATGACAGCAGGGCTTACAGGTTGCAGCAGTCAAACAACATCTGGCAGCAGTCAGAGTACAAATGGAGGCAGTCAGAGCACTGGCAGTGCTCAGGTACAGGGGTTAGAACCCATTACATTTGTACTGGATTGGACACCAAACACCAACCATACCGGGGTCTATGTGGCAATGGATCAGGGATACTTTGAAGAAGCTGGTTTTGATGTGCAAGTGGTACAGCCACCAGAGGATGGTGCAGAGGTATTGGTGGCATCAGGAAATGCACAGTTCGGCGTGTCCTTCCAGGATTATATTGCACCTGCTCTGGTGGGGGAGAACCCACTGCCCATCACTGCGGTGGCAGCCATCATTCAACACAATACATCCGGTATTATTTCTCGCAAAGGTGAGGGAATGGATACCCCCAAGGGATTAGAGGGACATAAGTATGCCACATGGGACTTAGATGTGGAGAAAGCAACCATCCGTCAGGTTATGGAAAAAGATGGTGGTGATTTCTCAAAGGTGGAACTGATTCCCTCCACTGTTACAGATGAAGTATCTGCCCTTGAAAGCAAAGCAGTGGATGCCATCTGGATTTACTATGGCTGGGCAGGTGTGGCATGTGAGCTGGCAGGACTGGAGACAGATTATTTTGCATTTGCCGATATTGACCCAGTGTTTGATTTCTACACCCCTGTGATTATTTCCAATGAGACCTATTTAGAGGAGAATCCAGAGCGTGCAAAGGCATTTTTGGAGGCACTGTCCAAAGGGTATGAGTATGCAGTCGAAAATCCCACAGAGGCTGCGGATATTTTAATGGAAGCTGTACCAGAGTTGAAAGACAGTTCCGATTTGGTGTATGCAAGTCAGGAATATCTGGCAAACGAATACATTGCCGATGCCAGCCGCTGGGGTGAATTTGATGCAGAGCGTTGGAGTGCCTTCTACTCATGGCTCAATGACAACCAACTGCTTGCAGGGACTGTGGACCCCAATGCAGGTTATACCAATGACTATCTGCCAGCGGTGTAATGTATGGAGAGACTGGAGATTTCTAAAGTCAGTGTCTCTTTTGGAACCCGACAAATTTTACAGGATGTATCATTGACATTGAAGGAGGGAGAGCTTGTCTCCCTCCTTGGTATCAGTGGCAGTGGAAAGACCACTTTATTTAATGTGATTGCAGGTCTGCTGAAACCGGATACAGGAACGGTGTATTTGGACGGGGAGGAGATTACTGCAACGCCGGGAAAAGTCAGCTATATGTTGCAAAAGGACTTGCTGTTGCCATTTCGTACCGTAGAGGACAATGTGGCGTTGCCCCTGATTTTAAAAGGAGTACCAAAGAAGAAGGCAAGGGCAGAAGCGGTTTCTCATTTTCGAGAGTTTGGTCTGGAAGGGACAGAAAAGCTGTGGGCAAATCAGTTGTCCGGTGGTATGCGTCAGCGGGCAGCCCTTTTGCGAACATATTTGTTTTCCAGCCGTGTTGCCCTGCTGGATGAACCATTTTCTGCATTGGATGCCTTAACCAAACGCAGTGTACACCAGTGGTATTTACAAGTTATGGAGCGCATTAAACTATCCACTCTGTTTATTACTCATGATATGGATGAAGCCATTCTGTTATCCGACCGCATTTATGTACTGACTGGACAGCCTGGACGGATTTCACATGAGATTATCATTGATGAACCACATCCACGCACAGAAGGGTTTGCAGTGACAGAGCAGTTCCTCAACTACAAAAGAAAAATATTGGAATACTTGAAAGAGGGGCAGTGAGGACACTGCCCCTCTGATGCAATAGAAAACCCTGTGATGGATTTCATCACAGGGTTTTTGGTAGGACTTATTTTCTGGTGGAAGTCTTCTCAGCGTCAATGTGCTTCTGGTTGATGCTCTTCCAGAGGGCAACGTCAACACCTTTCCAACTCAGCTTGTCGGGATTGTAATAGGGGTCCTTGCCAGCCTTTATCTGTGCACAATAGTCATTGTAGAGAGCAACACACTTGGGGAACAGAGCAATCACAACGATCATGTTGACAAAGGTAATGCTGCCAAGAGCCAGGTCGGACAAGTCCCAAGCCATGGATGCCTCAACGATACCAAAGAAGAAAATGAGAACAGGCATACCAAACTGAAGGATACGGGTGATAACCTTACGGATGCCAGCTTGATCAGGTCTCTGGAACAGATAGGTAGAAGCGGTTTCTGCTTCATAGTAGTAGCTGATGAGGCAGGTGAAGGAGAACAGGAACAGCATAATGGCAATGAACAACTCAGCGAATCCACCCATGATGGTACGAGCAGCATACTGCACAAACAGAACACCACCACCCTGACCAGCAGCAGCCATAGCAGCCAGTTCAGGAGCACCGGAACCAACATAACCAAAACCAGTGTTGAAGCAGTCAGTCATGAGGATCAACAGACCAGAACAGGTGCAGATAATTACAGTGTCCAGCCATACGCCAGCGGCATTTGCAAGACCAACTTTGACAGGGTGGCTGGTTTCAGCAGCGGCAGCAGTAGGAGTGGACTCACCCATACCAGAAGCAGAGGAGAAGGTACCTCTCTTAAAGCCCTGCTGAATGGCAATACCAATACCACCACCGATCATGGCTTCCTGACCAAAGGCATTCTTAATGACCATAGAAATCATAGCGGGAATCTCAGCGGCATTTAGAATGACGACAGCGATAGTAACCAGAATGTAAACAGCACACATAAAGGGGACAATGGCAGAAGCAACAGCAGAGATACGCTTGATGCCACCCAGAACAGTGATAAGCATCACAACTGCAACAACTGCAGCAATGGCAATCATAGGAATACCAGTGGCAGCGTTGAAAGCCTCACAGATGGTGTAGGTAGCAGCAGCTGGCATAAATGCACCAATACCAATCAGAGAGATGGCAGCCAAAAAACCACCATAGGCTTTCCAGCCCAAACCACGCTCTGCACAGTAGTAACCACCACCACGGTACTCACCATCTACACGGATTTTGTAGAGAGAACCCAGTGTAGTCTCAGCAAAACATACGGCAGAGTTGGTCATACCGGCACAGATCATCCAAAAGAGAGCACCAGGACCACCGGAATAGATGGCAACCGCAACACCTGCTACGTTACCAGTACCAACACGCATGGCCATTGTGGTACAGAAGGATGCAAAGGAGGATACACCGGACTCAGAGTCACTGGAATCGAGGATACGTTTCCACATATCTACGAAACGCACGAATTGGAACCCTCTGAGAGCCAAGGTGAAACATACACCAGAGCCAATGATGACCACCAGCATGGGTAGACCCCATAAGAAACCGTTGGCAGTACCAATCAAGTTCGCTAACATAAAGTATTTCCCCTCTCTTGTCATATATTCCGTTCGCAAGTCAAGCGGTGTAGGATTGCAAGAAAAATTGCATTCCGGTCTGCATAAAAAAACATTTTTCACGGAGGAGTGCATCTGAAAATATGGCACACACTCCCTGTTGTAACTTCCTTCCCCCCTGTTTGGATTTGCCAGGCATTCCCTCCTTTTGCAGACAGAATGCACAATCAACTTTTGGCTGAAATTGCAATTGCCAGCAAATTAGTGAAAAATATTTTTTCTCGCACCGCTTTGACTGTCGAATTAGAATTCCTTACCTGATTCGCCTATATGCGTGAAAATTAGACTGAAGTATGAATTCATATGCATTTTAACAATTCGTTTACAATTTGTCAAGGCATAATCTTGCAAAAAAATTTAATACACTAAATGACTAGAGAACTACAATGGAAGAATTGGTTTGAATTTCACCAGAATCAAGAATTTTTAGATAGATTACGCCAGACTTTAACGAACAAAAAATTTCTTTTGAAGCTAGAATGCAGTCTGGAAAACACTCTTTTTCCTCTGGTGAGACTTCAAAAGAGACACCATGACAGGACAGAATATCTCCTGCTTGGAGGCTGGAAAAATCCAACCCATCTATTACTATGTTCGCCTTGAACTTTTTAAAACACAGACCTGTGTTGGGATGAGTATGAACCCAGTTCCATGCTTTAGAATCCACAGCAGTGACCTGTTTTGGACCACCCTTAGCAAAGCGGTCCCCCTGAATTCCAATATTTTTTATACAAATTGCACAACTTGATTCTATACCAGGTTGCCCTTTTTCGGGAAATAAAAAAATCTGTTTGATGATTCCTGATGCCATCGTTTTTACACCTCATCCACATAAACAATAGTACAAGTTTGTTCCAAACCATAGCCACCCAAAGCCTGTACTTTCTTGCGAAATGCATCACTTTTCAGCACAGACAGGAAATGCTGTACCTGCTCCAGTTCCAAATATTCTACTGGTAAAGCAAAATCGTACTCCTCATTTCCAACTGGAATGAAGTCCAGCCCCAGTGCATTGGCGGCGGAGAGAATGCCCATACCAGCATCTGCACTGCCACCCTGAATGGCAGCAGCCACTGCCATATGGGTGGCAGCTTCTCTCTGATAGCCCTGAATCTGGTCGGGCGAGATTCCCTCCTGTTTCAACAGATAATCCAATAAAACACGAGTACCTGCGCCACGCTGGCGGTTGATGTATTGCACTCTGGTCAGGTCAGAAATCCCCTGAATGTGCAGAGGATTTCCTTTTTGTACCAGAATACCCTGTACACGGTTGACCCCCTTAATAAGTGCCATAGGGCGATGGAACAATTTTTTGAGATATGCAATGTTATATACACCTGTTTCCTCATCCAGAAGATGGGTAGGGGCAATGTGTGCCTCTCCACGTTTCAATGCCATTAAACCGCCCATACTGCCCAGATGGGTGCTAGACAGAAAATTCTGAGGGAACAGGGTGGGCATTAGGTCAGAAATCACATCAAGAATCAAATCATGACTGCCGATGGCAACAACAGTGTGGTCAATTTCCTGTAAATCACGGTAAAGTTCCACTTGCACTGAGTCTCCAGCCTCAATACCCTCGCAGTTTTGAGGAATCACACAAAAACCATCTGCACGTACGAGACTCATGGCAGCACCTGCACCGCGGGCTAGAGGAGAGGCAACTAATTTATCTTCCACCTTACCCACCTTCACACGTACATATTCCCGATGTTTCAGAGAGGAGACCAGACGTTTGGATAAAACGGCTTCAACTTGGTTGACTGCACAACTTGTCTCACCGGTGAGGAGCTGTAAAACGGGAATTACAAAATTTTCAAAATTAATATAGGCAGAGACAGGGTAGCCAGGCAGACCAATCACTGGTTTGTTGTTGACAATAGCCAAAATCACCGGTTTTCCGGGTTTGATGGCAACGCCATGAATGAGAACCTCACCCAATTCCCGTAAAATATGTACAGTATAATCCTCTGTGCCTGCACTGGAACCAGCATTGACAATCACCATGTCAAATGTTTCTACCGCTTTGGCAATGGCAGTTTTCAAAGCTTCATAGTCATCTGCAATAGGTGAAAAGCGTGTAGGAATGCCAGAGTGTTCCTGCACCATAGCCTGAAACATGCGGGAGTTGGATTCAATGATATCCCCCTCCTTTGGCTCCTGCTCCGGTTCAATGATTTCTGTCCCTGTGGGGAAAATAGCAACTGTGGGCTGTTTTAGGACAGAGATATGGGTGATACCACCAGACAGCAAGACCCCAATGTCAATGGGTCGAATTTTATGAAAAGAGGGGAGCAGCATTTCACCGGCAACAATGTCCTCTCCAATGGGACGGACGTGCTGCCATGGGGCAGCCGATGCCATAATAGATACAGTGCCATCTTCCAGTTCTGTTAAATCTTCAGCCATAATGACAGCATCATAAGGTGGTTTAATTGGGTCGCCTGTGTCCACCACTAGGAAATCCTGCTGTGGATGCAAAATCACAGGTGCGCCCTCCCGTGCGCCTTTGGTGGTATCACTGCAAACGGCAATACCATCCATCGCAGCGGCATTGTAGAGAGGAGAGCAATATTTTGCAAAAACGGCGTGGTGGGTGATACGGTGGAGACTGTCTGCCACTGGAATTTCTTCCACCTGTGGTTTTAGGACGGATTTGAGCGCAGAGAGATAGCGGTTTTGTGCTTCATCAACAGGGGTATTACTGAGATATAAATTTCTTTTTTTCATATTCATACACCAAACAGGTGGACTTCCACCCATGCTCCTTTTTGTAAACCTTCTTGATTGCGGTCTAGCATCACATAGCCGTCTGCATCTACAAGAGTATTGATGAGACCAGATTTCCCAAATATGGGAGTGACTTCATATTGATGTTCCTGCCCCAGTTGTAGTTTGACTGGAATCAGTGTGGTTTTTCCTGGTGCACCAGGAATATTGGTGGTGGTAAAACCCCAAAAAGACTTGGTAGGTGGCTGATGGGTATACTCTTTCCATAGCCATACCAGGAGGGATTGAAATACCATCAAGGAAGCCACCGGATGACCGGGCAGTCCCACCATAATGGTTTTGGAACTGCCATCATAGGCAAGAATGGTGGGCTTTCCCGGTTTTAAACTAAGCCCATGGGTCATAACGCCATGGTCACACACATCATTCATGATTTGACAGGTTACATCTGCCTTTCCCTGACTGCTGCCACCCGAAGTGAGTACAAAATCAGACTCTTCTTTGGCGTGTTCCAGTTCCTGACGCAACAGCTCGGCATGGTCAGGGATGGTCTGGTGGGAAGTGACTTGGAACTGACATTGGGAAGCCAGCGCATTGAGTGCCCATGTATTCACATCCCGCACCTGTGCAGACTCCAGTGTATCGGAGGGGTGTACCAGTTCATCACCAGTGGACAAGATGGAGATGCGCCACGGACGATAGACGGGAACAGACCAGATTCCAGCGGCAGCCAATACACCCACTTGTGCTGTTTTTAGTACAGTGCCTTTTGTGAGCAGCAGTGTGTTGGATTTGGCATCTTCCCCTACCAATACAATGGAGCTCCCTTCTGCTACAGATTGGTAAACTGCAATTTCTCCATCATGAAATTGTTCTGTATACTCCACCATAACCATTGCAGTTGCACCATCAGGAATCATGCCACCTGTGGGAACATAGCTACATTGACCAGAAGTGATGGTTTTGGTTGGTTTTTTTCCAATGTGAATTTCTTCCACCACGTTGAGAAAGGTAGGAATACTTTCACTGGCTCCCTGTGTATCAGAGGCAATCACTGCATAACCATCTACAGTGGAGCGGCGAAAGTGTGGAATGTTGTCCTGTGCCACCACATCTGTGGCAAGCACACGATGGACAGCCCTGTCCAACGTAACAGATTCTGTGGGACAGGGGAGAGTTTTGACACAGGAAATCAGTTTTTCCCGTGCCTCCTCCAGAGTGTCAACGGTTAACAAATTCATAGTTTACATCCGTCCTTTGAAAGAAACTTCTGTGTTTGAAAGGTACTGTATGACAGATGGGTGAGTAGGATGATAGAGCATTTGCTCTGGTGTGCCACTTTGTAAAAGCTGCCCACCCTCCATAAAATGGACCTGGTCACATAATTTGCTGATATGTACAAGTTGATGGCTAATCGTAATCCATGTAATAGGGTGTCTTTGCTGTTCCTCCAGCATAATGGATTCAAAAAGATGAACGCTGTCAGGGTCTAAATTGGATAGTGTTTCATCTACAATCACCAGTTTGGGCTGAAAAATCAGGGCACGAATGAAGGACAGCTTTTGTTGTTCCCCACTACTGAGAGACAAAGCATATTGTTTTTGTTTGTGTTGCAGCCCCGCTTTTTCTAACCAATACTCTACCACTTCTTTTTTTGGTTGCATATGGCGAATTTTTAAGGGGTAGACGAGATTTTGATAGACACTGGTATGGAGAAGATAGGGTTTCTGCCCTGTCATGGTGATGTCCTGCTGGGTCAGGCCTTCATAGTCAATGGACCCACGATCTGGTGACAAAATCCCAATGATGAGTTTTGCCAGAGTTGTTTTTCCGCTGCCATTGCCACCAATGATACCATGAATTTTTCCAGTTTCAAACGTGGCAGAAGGGATATGAAGGCAGAATTCTCCTTGCTGACGCTTTAGGTCAGTAATTTTCATCCTCTGTCACCTCTTTTCTCAGTGTATCCGCTACAGTTTGTACTACAAATGCCATAAGCATCAAAATAATACCCAAAAAGACACCTTCATAGTAATCTCCAGCCCCTTTGAGGGTGGAAATGGCAGTTGTCATGGTACGGGTACTGTTTTTGATGTTGCCGCCCACCAGAAAAACAGCCCCTACTTCACTGATACTGCGACCATAGCCAGAGACAATAGAAAAATAGATTTCGTTTTTGATTTCCTGCAAAATCAAAAGATTGGTCTGCCATGAATTTGCGCCCATAGTATGGGCAAAGGCACGGATCTTTGGAGCCTGCCGCACCAGATAAGTATATACCATGCCACAGATGATAGGGGTAATGATTAAAACTTGCGCAAATACCATACCTTGAATGGTAAAGACCCAGCCCAAAAAACCCAGAGGACCTCTTTTGCGTAACAACATATAACTCAAAAGACCAATGACCACAGGAGGAGCTCCCATTAGGGTTCGATTGATGCGAATCACCAGCTTTTTCAAAGGAAACTGACTGCGCTCTAACAGAATAGCAAGGGTCACACCCAAAATAGAGGCAATCAGGGTGGAAAAAAAGGACATAATCAAGGTAACTCGAATGGAGTCTAGCATACCAATGGTGCCAAAAAACTCAGAAAAGAATCCGTTGTTCAAAAAAAGCCCTCCTGCCACTATGAAAAATCAGCCTACCTGATACTTCAGGTAGGCTGTGAATATTGGGTTTGAATTATTTTGCGTTGGGGAAGAACAGGGGCTCACCATACTGGTCAACACCATACTCTCCAATCACAGTCTGAATTTCATCAGAGCAAATCCAATCAATAAATGCGTTGGCACCATCCAGATTGGTGTCAGGGTACTTTTCAGCACTGACAGCAATGACACCATACTGGTTGAGCAGATTGGCATCCCCTTCACATACGATTGCCATGTTGGGGAAGTCTGCCTGCTTTGCAAGCCAGGTACCACGGTCAGTCAGACAATAACCGCCCATCTCATCTGCCATAACCAGTGTGTCAGCCATACCAGCACCAGCAGAGACATAGTTGGGGTTGGCTTCATAGTCCTCTACACCGATGGCAGACCAAACACCCAGTTCCTTGGTGTGTGTACCGGAGTTGTCACCACGGGAGACAAAGGTCAGTTCCTCGTTTTTAATCTGGGAGAACACAGCATTGATGTCGTTGGAGTAGGCAACAGGACCATCCTTGGGACCAACAATCACAAAGTCATTGTACATGACCTCAAAACGCTCTACACCATAACCATCGTTGACAAATGCTTCCTCTTTCTCCTTGGCATGAACGAGAATGACATCTACTTCACCATCCATGCCCTTTTGAATGGCATCACCAGTGCCTACAGCAGTCCACTGAAGTTCATAGCCGGTGTCCTCCTGGAACAGGGGAGCCAGATAGTCCAGAAGCCCAGTGTCATCTGTGCTGGTGGTGGTTGCCATCATAACGAGGGAGTCCTCACCAGTTGTCTGACTGCTCTGTGCAGTGGAGCTGACAGAGCTGGAAGTGGCACTGGATGAAGCAGTGCTGGATGAAGATGTGCTGCTTTGAGAGGATGTAGTGCCAGAACTGGAACAGGATGCCAGAGAGCATACCATCAAAGCGGCAAGAGATGCAGTGAGTAGCTTTTTCATTTTGTGTTTTCCTCCTAACAATCATTTCAATGAGAGAAATGGAAAGGAAAACAACAAAACAGACAGGCAATAAAATTCCAGATTTTATGTATAGTCCGAATAAAGCTGTGTGTTCCTTTCCAAAAGGGAGGCGCATTCATTTCTAAATACACCCTTTGAGAACAGAAAT
The DNA here is from genome assembly GCA_944385095.1 of uncultured Oscillospiraceae bacterium. Classification (GTDB taxonomy): domain Bacteria; phylum Bacillota; class Clostridia; order Oscillospirales; family Oscillospiraceae; genus Lawsonibacter. Next base: position 104,940 of record CALWVS010000004.1, on the reverse strand, counting down.
GCAACTTTTTCCAGTTGACCCTATCCTCGACGGAGTAAATTCCATGCATATTTTTTCATGGTGCAGAATACCATAACAAACATATGGTTAGGAAAATACCCTCGAAACCACAAGTTTCACCATACTGGTTGAAACTCTTGTGGATTATACCACGGTCTATATACAATGTCAATACAGATAAAAGAGGGAATCTGAATTTGTGCATAGTGACATTTTTCATTTTATGGATTGCAAAATGGAAAAGGATGTAGTAGAATACAAACAGAAACTAGAACGCAGTCTAATCTACAGTCTCATTTCAAAAATACAGGGGGGAAGAAGGGGATACCTGTGGAGACACCATTGGTATTTAATATCCAGAAGTATTCCATTCACGACGGTGACGGGATACGCACCAGCATTTTCTTCAAGGGCTGCCCACTGAAGTGTGCATGGTGTCACAATCCAGAGAGTCAGCACTATCAGGTAGAGCTGATGTTTTATGACAGCCGCTGTACTGGGTGTGGTTCCTGTGTCAGTCGCTGCAAGAAGGGAGCCATTTCCATTGAGGGAGGAAAGGCTGTTACCGACCGAACACTGTGTAATGCTTGTGGAGATTGCACAGACTGGTGCTTCCAAAGTGCCAGAGAAGTGGCAGGAAAGACCTATACCGTGGACCAACTGGTGAAAGAAGCGGAGAAAGACCGCATGTTTTACGAGAGTTCAGGTGGAGGCATTACGCTGTCTGGTGGAGAGGTCATGGTACAGGACATGGACTACATCGAGGCAGTGTGCAGGAAGCTGTATGATAAGGGCTACAGTGTGGACATTGACACCTGTGGTTATGCCCCTTATGAGAATTTCAAACGCATTCTTCCCTATGTGGACACGTTCCTCTATGACATAAAGGCAATGCAAGATGAGGTACATCAAAAATTCATCGGAACCAGTAATCAGCTGATTTTAGAGAACCTCATCAAGCTCAATGAGGATGGAGCCAAAATCAACATCCGCATTCCTGTGATTACAGGAGTCAATGCCACAGAGGAATTTATGATGGATGTGATTTCTTTCTTAAAGGAACACAACATCAGTGTCAAGCAAGTCAATTTGCTCCCATATCATAATACAGGGATGCACAAGTACAAGAAGCTGGATCGAGGCTACGATGAAGAGGCACTGCTGGGAGTTCCTTCCGCAGAGCAGATGGAGCAGTTTAAGGCACTTTTTGTGGAACATGGTTATCAAAATACAAAAATAGGAGGGTAATTTGTTATGGCACAGGTTTTTGATCCCGTCAAGGAACGTGGTATGAATGACCGCATCAAGAGACTGAGAAAAGAGAGCATGACCACCCAGCCCCACATTTATATGGAGCGTGCAGTTCTGGAAACTGAGGCTTACAAGATGTATGAGGGCACTGTTTCTGTACCTGAGTTGCGTGCTCTGGTGCTCAAGCACTTTTTCACCAATAAGACCATTGAAATTGGTCCTGATGAGCTGATTGTAGGTGAAAAGGGCGATGGTCCCCAGTCTGCTCCCACCTTCCCTGAGTTGTGCTGCCATACCTTACAGGATATGCACAACATGAACGACCGTAAGATTGTAAACTTTACTGTCACAGAGGAAGACCTGAAAATTCAGGAGGAGATGATTATCCCCTTCTGGGAGAAGCGTTCCATGCGCAAAAAGATTCTGGACAGCATGACAGATGAGTGGAAGCAGGCATATGCTGCCGGTATTTTCACTGAGTTTATGGAGCAGCGTGGTCCTGGTCATACTGTAGGTTCCAGCAAGGCCTATGAGAAGGGCTATCTGGATTACAAGGCTGACATTCAGGCAGCTCTGGATAAGCTGGATTATCTCAACGACCCTGAGGCTATTGATAAAAGAAATCAGCTCAACGCTATGAGTATCTGCTGTGATGCTATCATGATTTTGGGCGAGCGTTATGCAAAACTGGCCCGTGAGATGGCAGAGAAGGAGACCAATGAGAAGCGTAAGGCAGAGCTGTTGCAGATTGCTGCCAACTGTGAGGTAGTTCCTGCCCACAAGCCTCAGACCTTCTATCAGGCAGTGCAGGCATACTGGTTCACCCATCTGGCTGTTACCACTGAGCTGAACCCCTGGGATGCTTATTCCCCCGGTCACTTCGACCAGCATCTGGGTCCCTTCTATGAGAGAGACACTGCTGCCGGCATTCTGACCCGTGACCAGGCTCTGGAAATCATGGAGTGCCTGTGGGTGAAGTTCAACAACCAGCCTGCACCTCCCAAGGTGGGCATTACGCTGAAGGAAAGCTCCACTTACACTGACTTTGCCAACATTAACACCGGTGGTGTTACCCCTGAAGGCGAAGATGGCGTCAATGAGGTGTCCTACATCATTCTGGACTGCATGGATGAAATGCGTCTGGTACAGCCCAACTCCAACGTGCAGATTAGTCGCAAGAATCCTCAGAAGTTCTTAAAGAGAGCTTGTGAGATTGCCCGTCAGGGTTGGGGACAGCCTGCCTTCTATAACACTGAGGCTATTATTCAGGAACTGCTCAATGCTGGTAAGACCATTGAAGATGCCCGTCGTGGCGGCTGTTCCGGCTGTGTAGAAACTGGTGCCTTTGGTAACGAGGCTTATATCCTTCAGGGTTACTTCAATCTGCCCAAGATTTTTGAGTTGACACTGTTCAACGGTGTAGACCAGATGACTGGTGAGCAGTTGGGTCTCCAGACTGGTAATGCAGAGGACTTCGAGACCTTTGAGCAGCTCTGGGATGCCTTTGCAAAGCAGGTCAAGCACTTTGTTGACATCAAGGTGAGAGGCTCCAACGTGATTGAGTCCCTGTTTGCCCGCTATATGCCTGTGCCTTTCCTGTCCATCCTGACCAATGACTGTATTGCACGTGGTAAGGACTACAACGCAGGTGGTGCACGTTACAATGTAAACTACATTCAGGGTGTGGGTATTGGTACCATCACTGACAGTTTGGCTGCTGTGAAGTACAATGTATATGACAACAAGAAGTTCACCATGAAGGAACTGCTGCAGGCCATGAAGGATAACTTTGTGGGTCATGAGGCAATCCTGAACATGGTAAAGAACAAGACACCTAAATATGGTAACGATGACGACTATGCAGATGATCTGATGAAGAAGGTATTCTACCTCTATCAGGAGGAAGTCACTGGTCGTCCCAACATGAAGGGTGGTACCTATCGTGTGGATATGCTGCCTACTACCTGCCATGTCTATTTCGGTAGCGTCATGATTGCTTCCCCCAATGGTCGTCTGGCTAACAAGCCTGTGTCTGAGGGTATCTCCCCAGAAAAGGGTGCAGACATCAATGGACCTACTGCCGTTATTAAGTCCTGTGCAAAGATGGATCACCTCAAGACTGGCGGTACTCTGCTGAACCAGAAGTTCACACCAGAAGTGCTGGCTGGTGAGGCTGGGCTGGACCATCTGGCTGATTATGTCCGTTCCTACTTCAACATGGATGGTCACCATATCCAGTTCAACGTGGTCAATAAGGACCTGTTGATTGATGCTCAGAACAATCCAGAGGAATATCGTGACCTGATTGTCCGTGTGGCAGGCTATAGTGACTACTTCCGCAATCTGGATCGTCCTCTACAGGATGAAATCATTGAAAGAACAGAGCAGAATTTCTAAGGATAACATCCTGATCACAATGGGGCTGGTGACAAACACCAGCCCCGTGTTTTTTCTATAGACTGCGGTCTAATCTCAGGTTGACAAGCCCAAAATAGGCGTGTTATACTACTTTGTGGGGGGTATGATGGTGTATTTGTGGTAAAATCATAAGAGGATGAATACACTGTCATACACAAACGAAATACTCAATATGAACGAGGGGGAAGTTATATTGAAACGCTTAGTAAAAGATGAATCCAAGTGTATTGGCTGTCGTTCCTGTGAGGAGGCATGTTCCAAGGCGTACTACAAGGTAGCCGACCGGGACAAGTCCTGTATCAAAATCAATGAGAAGGCTGAGGGCGGATTTGAAATCAAAATCTGTACCCAGTGTGGTATCTGTGGTCAGGTATGCAACACAGGTGTCATTCAGCCCAATGCCAATGGGGTACATATGCTCAATAAAAAGGAGTGTGTGGGCTGTCTGATGTGTGTGGGCTACTGCCCAGAGCAGGTGATGGTGCAGGATGACAGCCGTTCTGAACCTTCTAAGTGTACTGCCTGTGGTCTTTGTGTGAAGGCATGTCCCACAGGTGCCATTCAGATTCAGGATTGCTAAGGAGGGGAACAACATGATTCAGATGTGTGATGTGCCACGTTACAAAGATGTGGACATGGAAGAAATTAAGAAAATGCAGGCAGCCCATGTGCTGCTCAATAAAGTAGAGTATGAGCCAAAGCAGATTGAAAAGGGCTATACAGACAAGCTGCTGACCATTGATGTGACCGATGCATCCATCCAAATTTCTGATATTCCTGCTGAGGTAAAGGAAAAATTTGTCGGTGGTAAGGGCTACTGCCTGCGTTATCTCTGGGATGCGACCAACCCAAATACTAAGTGGGATTCCCCTGAAAATGAAATTGTCATGTCCTCTGGTCCCATCGCTGGTATCACCCAGTATGCAGGTACTGGTAAAATGCTGGTTGCCACCATTTCTCCCCTGACTGGGATTCCCATTGATTCCAATGTGGGCGGCTTCTTTGGACCTTACCTGAAGTTTTCCGGCTTTGATGCCCTGGAACTGAAAGGACAGGCAGAGGAAGATGTGATTATTGTCATTGACGGCAATAAGGGTACCATTGAAATTGATAAAGCCCCTCTGGAGCATCTGGATGCCCACCTGATTGGTGAGGAACTGACTGCCATGTATGCCGATGACGAGAACGACCGGAAGCATGTGGCTGTGGTGTGTGCAGGTTCTGCTGCTGACCACTGCGACTTATCCATGCTGAACTTCACCTTCTATGACCCAAGACGTGGCACCGTCCGTCTGAAGCAGGCAGGGCGTGGCGGTATTGGTCGTGTGTTCCGCCACAAGAAGGTAAAGGCCATTGTGTGTAAGTATCAGGGCATTAAAAATGACCTGAACCATGTCCATGATATTTCCATTATCAACAAAACTGGTGTGAAATACCACCGTGAAATGGCAACACAGGACCCCAAGCAGAACAACATGAGAAAAATTGGCACAGCCAATACCATGAAGATTCTCAATGATTACGACATTCTGCCCACCCATAACTTTAAGTTTGGTGGTACTCCAAACATCCATGAGATGGAGCCAAAGGTCTTTATTGAGCAGTGGCTCACGCAGGGAGCAGCAGACGGCTGCTGGTATGGCTGCTCCATGGCATGTGCCAAAGCGGCTGACCATTTCAAGCTGAAAACTGGTCCCTATGCAGGAAACTGTGTCGTAGTCGATGGTCCAGAATATGAAACTGCGGCTGGTGTTGGTCCAAACTGCGGCATTACCACCCCACAGGTGATTCTGGAAATCAATTTCTACTGTGATACCTATGGTATTGATACCATTTCCTGGGGTACTACCGTGGCATTCTTGATGGAGTGCTATGAAAATGGCATTTTGAACAAGGAGAGAACTGGCGGTCTGGAGCTGAACTTTGGCAACTGTGATGCAGCATTGGAACTGCTGCACCTGACAGCCAAAAATGAGGGCTTTGGTAAAATTGCTGGTATGGGTACACACAAGCAAAAGGAGTATTTTGCACAGCAGGGCTGGGGCGATATGAAGTTTATGAATGATATCGCCATGGAACAAAAGGGTCTGGAATATTCCGAGTATGGCTCCAAAGAGTCCCTTGCTCAGCAGGGTGGTTATGGTCTGACCAACAAGGGACCCCAGCACGATGAGGCATGGCTGATTTTCATGGATCAGGTGAATAACCAGATTCCTACCTTTGATGATAAGGCAGAGGCACTGTACTACTACCCCAGATTCCGTACTTGGTTTGGATTGGTGGGTCTGTGTAAGCTGCCCTGGAATGATGTGGTGCCTGAGAATAACTCCCTGACAGATGAGCCTGCAAAGGTGCCTGAGCATGTGGATAACTACCTGGATTTGTTCTATGGTGTCACAGGTCGCCGGATTGACCGTGAGGAATTGCTGGTGATGTCTGAGCGTGTCTACAACTTCCAGCGTATTTTCAATATCCGTCTGGGCAAAGGGTTGAGAAAGCATGATGCCATTCCTTACCGCTCTGTAGGTCCTGTGACCGAGGAGGAGTACCTGTCCCGTCAGGAACGCTATGATGGGCAGTTGGTGGAGAAGGTAGGCTACACCAAAGAGCAGGTGGAGCAGATGTCCCTTCAGGAGAAAATGGCTGCCACCCGTACTTACCGTGAGGGTGAGTATGAGAAGCTCATCAATGCGGTGTATCCAAAGCGTGGCTGGACCATGAATGGTGTGCCTAAGATTGAGCATCTGAAGAAAATCGGCATGGATTTGCCTGAGCTGATTGAGATTGTGGAACCACTTCAGAATGTAGAACCCTAACAAAGAGTGAGGTGAGCGCAATGATGTTAAACGACCGTCCCTATCCAGACTGGCATGAGGGACTGACCATTCAGGGGGTCATTGAACATATGAATTTCACATGGCCCAAGCTGGTAACGAAGGTCAATGGGCAACTGGTGTGGCCGGAGGACTACCCTAATGTGGTACTGGCAGAGAATGACGACCTGAAAATTCATCATTTGCTCGCTGGAGGTTAAGTTGTAAAAAACAGGCTGTTACCCATGGGTAATAGCCTGTTTTTTTGTAGAGAGGAGTTGTGAAGGTGTATGCAGGAACGTTACCACCGCCACTATATTTTGTCTCAGGTGGGCAGAGAGGGACAGAAGAAAATTCAAGACAGTAGGGTTTTGATTGTAGGAGTAGGGGGATTGGGCTGTCCAGTGGCACTGGAGCTGGTGGCAGCCGGTGTGGGTACCGTCGGGCTTGTGGATTTTGATGTAGTAGAGGAGAGCAATTTGCAGCGGCAAATTCTCTATACAGAACAGGATGTGGGAAAACCAAAGGCAGAGGCAGCAGCCAGACATTTGAGGGAGAGAAACAGCCAGTGTAAGATATATTGTATAAATGATAAAATATCTCCTGAGAATTGTGTACAACTCTTTGGTGAATATGATATAATAGTAGATGCAACCGATAATTTTGAAACACGCTACCTCATCAGTGATACCTGCATCCAGCTCAGAAAGCCCCATGTTTATGGGGCAATTTATGAGTTTTATGGGCAAGTTGCCATTCTTGGAACAGATGGTCCCTGTTTGCGCTGTCTCAGTGACCCCACAAAAGACCAGAGAGAGACCGTGAGTGCCCAAAAAATTGGTGTGCTGGGGGCTGTGCCTGGGGTGATTGGCTCCATGCAGGCGTGTGAGGTTTTGAAGTATATTGTGGGTGCTGGAGAGAGCTTAGAAGGTACCATGGTTTTTGTCAATTTGTTGGACATGACCTTTGACCGCATTGCCCTTTCCAAAAATCCACATTGCCCCTGTTGTGGGAAAGGATGAGAGAGATGGAAGAAAAATTGACCCATTTTGATGCACATGGGAACGCCATTATGGTGGATGTATCAGAGAAGGCAGTCACTTCCCGTACGGCTGTGGCCTCTGGTGTCATTCAGGTCAACGATGCAGTGATGAAGGCGGTACTTCAGGGTACAGTGGAAAAAGGGGACGTGTTGGGGGTTGCCCGTGTGGCTGGCATTTTGGCAGCCAAACAGACACCCCATCTGATTCCCATGTGCCACCCACTTTTGATTTCCAAGTGTGCAGTAGATTTTGAAGTGAATCAGGAGAAAAATCAAATCAAAGCCATCTGCACTGTGAAAATCAGTGGGCAGACTGGTGTGGAGATGGAGGCATTGACTGGGGTGAATGTGGCACTGCTGACCATCTATGACATGTGTAAGGCCATTGATAAGCGGATGGAACTGACCAATATTCATCTGGACTATAAAAGCGGTGGAAAGAGCGGAGAATTTGTGCGATGAAAGACAGTTTTGGCAGAACCATAGATTATATCCGTATTTCCATTACAGACCGGTGTAATTTGCGCTGTGTGTACTGTATGCCTGAGGAGGGCGTGGAAAGCATGTCACACAGTGAAATTTTGACGTTTGATGAATTGACTGCTCTGTGTCGTTTTATGGCAAAGTATGGGTTGGAGAAAATTAAAATTACTGGTGGGGAACCGCTGGTGCGCAAAGGGGTGGAGACGCTCATTGCCCAGTTAAAGGGAATTGAGGGGATCCGTAGTGTGACCATTACCACCAATGGCGTACTGTTAGAACAGTACTACCATAAGCTGGTGAATGCTGGGATTGACTGTATTACTGTCAGTTTGGATACGCTGAATCCTGAGACCTTTCAATCCATCACCAGACGAAACGAGCTGGATGCAGTACTCAGAGGAATTGCCCTTGCTCAGCAGGAAAACCTGGTCAAGCTGAAAATCAATACGGTACCAATGGCACCGATTCAAGAACAGGAACTGTGTCAGATTGCATGTTTTGCCCAGCATACAGACACCGATGTACGCTTTATTGAAGTGATGCCTATTGGGATGGGCTGTCAATTTGAAGCGGTTGGAGAACAGCAGGTGCGTGAGGTATTGGAACGCAATTTTGGCAAGCTGACCCTATACCCAGAAGCCCGTGGCAATGGTCCCTCTGTGTACTATTCACTGGAGGGATTTCAGGGGAAAATTGGCTTTATCAGTGCAGTTAGTCATAAATTTTGTGATAGTTGTAACCGGGTGCGGTTGACCGCAGATGGCTACCTGAAAACCTGTCTGCAATATGATACTGGTGTGATGCTGCGTCCCTATTTGAGAGAATGGGATGAAGAAAAGCTGTTTCATGCTCTGCAAGATGGCATTCTGGCAAAGCCCAAAGGACACCATTTTGAATTACAGGGAGAATTTACAGACCGTGAACATCGCAAGATGTCACAGATTGGAGGATAATATGGGAAAGGTGATTGCCACCTGCATCAGTGAAATCAAAGGGGTACAAAAGCGAAATGTACATCGGGTGACTTTGATTGAAAATCATGGAATTGAAGGAGATGCCCATGCAGGCAACTGGCACAGGCAGGTGAGTTTGCTGTCCTGGGACAAGATTGAGGCATTCCGCCAGCGTGGTGCGGTGGTGGAAGATGGTGCATTTGGTGAAAATTTGGTGGTTGAGGGGATTGATTTTAAAACATTGCCCATTGGCACACGCTTTACCTGTGGTGAGGTGGTGCTGGAAATGACCCAGATTGGCAAGGAATGTCACCACGGCTGCGCCATTTTTCAACAGATGGGAGACTGCATCATGCCAAGAGAGGGTGTGTTTGCAAAGGTACTCCACGGTGGTGTGATTCAAGAGGGAGATGAACTGGAAATTAGTTTTGTTCCTTTCCGTGTGGCAGTGATTACCTCCAGTGATGCAGGCTTTCGTGGGGAGCGGGAGGACAAAAGTGCCCCTGTGATTGAACAGATGGTAAAAGAGGCAGGGTTCAGCGTGGTTTCCAAAGTGCTGCTTCCAGATGAGCAACAGCAGCTGGCAGACACCATGAGGGAAATCTGTGACCAGAATCAGGCTGATTTGATTTTAACCACAGGAGGTACTGGATTTTCTCCCAGAGATGTGATGCCAGAAGCAACTATGAGCATTACAGAGCGGCAGGTGCCCGGGATTCCAGAAGCCATGCGGTATTATAGTCTGCAAATTACGGGGCGCGCGATGCTTTCACGGGCACAGGCTGGCATTCGGAAACAGACCTTGATTGTCAATCTGCCGGGCAGCCCCAAAGCGGTGGAGGAATGTCTGGGATATATTTTACCACACCTGACCCATGGATTGGAGATATTGACCCAAAAAGCGTCCAACTGTGCAAGAACCTAAAAAAGATAGAGGGGGAGTACATATGGCACGAGCCAACACCACAAAAATGAAAATTACAAAGGTAGCATGGAAGCTATTTCATGAAAAAGGGTACAATGAAACGACCATTGATGATATTGTAGCAGAGTCGGGTACTTCCAAAGGTAGCTTTTATCACTACTATAATAGTAAGGATGAGTTATTGTCCTCCCTCTCTGATTTGTGTGATGCAAAGTATGAGGAGACAGTGAAAACCCTTGACCCAGACATGAACGCCTTTGATAAATTGCTGTTTCTCTGTTACACCGTTCATGATATGTTTGAGAAAGAGATTCCGGTGGGGTTGATTGCCTCCCTTTATTCATCTCAGGTTGTGACAAAAGGGGATCGACATTTGCAGCACAAAGACCGGTTTTATTATAAAATTATTCGGGAGATTATTCAGGAAGGGCAGTATCGGGGAGAAATCACCGATGATATTTCCTGTGATGAAGTACAAAAGCTATACACCATGGCAGAGCGTGCCATCATCTATGACTACTGTATCTGTGATGGCAGCTACTCTTTGAGTGACTACACCAGAGAAGTCATGCCCCGTCTGATTTGTAGTCTGAAGAAATAACACACAAAACCATTGAGATACACATGGATTCTCAATGGTTTTTGTATAAGTTGGGAAAAAAGTCTGATACTATATGGGAAAGTTTACAGAATAGCCATGATATGCACAGGGAAGCGTGCTATCATACGGAGGAAGAAAGGGGCGGAAGGCGATGGCAGACAGTACACTCTATTATGGTGGTACTATCCTCACCTTGGAAGATACCCTCTATGCACAGGCGTTGCTGGAGGAAAATGGGCGTATTCGCTATGTTGGGTCTTTGGAACAGGCACAACAGCTATCCAATACACAGACCAGAAAGGTGGATTTACAGGGAAAAACCTTAATGCCAGCCTTTCTTGATCCACACAGCCATTTTATGGCATACGCCAATGCCATGCTGCAAGTTCCACTGGGGGAATGTGCAACACAGGAGGAGTTGTGCCAAAAGCTAGCTGATTTTGTACAGGAACAGCACATTCCAAAGGGGCAGTGGGTCAAGGGGACCGGCTATGACCACAACTGTCTCCAAGAAGGTACACCCCCCAAACGTGAGATGCTGGACACATATTGCCCAGAGCATCCAGTCATCATTCAGCATGCCTCTGGTCATGTGGGGGTCTATAATACCAGAGCACTGGAACAGTTGGGCATTACAGAAGCCACCCCGTGTCCGGATGGGGGAGTGATGGAGGTAGATGCACAGGGGAAACTGACGGGCTATATGGAAGAAAATGCCTTTCTTTTTTTCCAGAAGAAAGTTCCTATGGACGACCCACAAAAACTGCTGGATGCCATGTTGAAAGCCCAGGAGCGGTATGCCTCTTATGGAATTACTACAGTACAAGAGGGTATGTTCATGGATGCAATGGTCCCCCTCTATCAGCAGGCAATGGAGAAAAATCTGTTGAAGCTGGATGTTGTGGCGTATAAGGACCCCAGAGACTGCCAGCAAATACAGAAAGTATTTCAGGCACATGAGGGAGTATACCGAAATCATCTGAAACTGGGTGGCAATAAAATATTTTTGGATGGCTCTCCACAGGGGCGCACGGCATGGCTGAGAATACCCTATGAAGGGGGAGAAAAGGAGGATTGCGGATACCCCGTTTTAACTGACCAGCAGGTTTATGACTATATAGCACAGGCTCTGGAGCAGGGGGTTCAACTGTTGGCACACTGCAATGGAGACAGGGCAGCGGAGCAATACCTCACTGTGATGGCACAGGTGGAGCGAGATAAGGGAAAAAAGCTGGAAAGACCGGTGATGGTCCATGCCCAGTTGTTGGGAGAGGACCAAATGGAGGCAGTGAAGTCTCTTACTATGATTCCATCCTTTTTTGTTGCCCATGTGTACCACTTGGGAGATGTGCATCTCAAAAATCTGGGCAGAGAACGGGCAAGCCATATCAGCCCAGCCGCCTCAGCCCTGAAACATGGCATTCTATTTACGTTCCATCAGGATACACCTGTAATTGCTCCAAACATGCTGGAAACGGTGTGGTGTGCAGTCAATCGCATCACAAAAGAGGGCAAACTCTTAGGGGCAGAGGAGCGGATTCCGGTATTGGAGGCATTGAAGGCAGTGACAATCAACGCAGCCTACCAGTATTTTGAGGAAGAAGAAAAAGGAACTCTGAAAAGTGGAAAACAGGCAAACTTTGTGATATTATCCCATGACCCACTGCGGGTTCCCCCCAGTATGCTCCGGGATATTCAGGTTTTGGAGACCATTCAGAGGGGACAGACCATTTATAGACAAGCATAGAGAAAGAGAGGTTTTCCCATATGGGTACCATTTTACGGGAACAGAGGAGAAGCAGTATCATTGCGGCTGTTGTCACCATTATCATTGGCGTATTGTTGATTTTTTTACCCAATCGCTCAGTGCAGTTTTTAAGTATTTTTTCAGGGGCATCCCTGATGGTATGTGGTGTGATTTATATTGGCGGCTGGCTCACCAGACATAGACGGGAACAGTTGCAGGCGTGGTTTTTAATTCCGGGGATTATCCTGGTTGCCATTGGTCTGTGGCTCACCACCAATCCAGCTTCTGTGATTGTAATGATTCAGTATGTGTTTGCTGCGGTTCTGCTGTATCATGGTCTGATTGACTTACAGGGTGCATTTTCTCTGATGAAATGCCGCTGGAACCGCTGGTGGTTGGATTTTCTCCTTGCCATTGTCACCATTGGTCTGGGTGTGACTATATTCATCAACCCATTTGTCACCTTTGAACTGCTGGCACTGCTCATTGGATTGTCTCTCATTTTTGATGGTGTGAGCGACCTGTTTTTGATTTATCGCCTGAGCAAAGCCATAGAAAAAATCAGCCCTATTGAGACAGAGGGCTGGAGCGAAGATTTGTAAAAGAGAATCACATTGACAATGAAAAACAAGTGAAAAATCCAGTGGGGAATGATAGAATTTGCTATCATACCTTACTGGATTTTTTCTGTCAAAAAAGCATGTCACCCGTCAAAAGAATCCCAATGATTTTGGCTATTGTGGTTTTATTTTTGGAATGTGGTGTGATGGTGTATTATGTAGTAAAGTGGGTAAGTGCGCCAATGAAAAATAGAACATGAGAAGTGTCTTTGATTACTCCTTGTCCCACTCAGGTGGAACTTCCGTTACTGTTCCAAAACGCTTCAGCAAAAATCCATCCTCTACGCATTGAAACACCACATCAAATTCGGTATTCACTTGCATACCATAGTATCTTAGGCTAATTTCATCGGGAGCATTCAGGTTGATATATGCCACTTCATATTCAAAAGCAAAATTAGACTCTCCTTTCAAAGCACAATATTTTTGAGCAATCAAATCCATATTGCACAGATTTTTGGCTGCATATAAAATCATTGGTTTTAATTCCTCAAATTGCTCTGGTTTTCCATCCAGGTCCACAAAGACATCCGTATACCATTGATCACCAGAGTAAATGCAAACCTCTCCATGCTTTGTCAATACCAAATCATCCATCTTTGTAATCAGTTTTTCTGTATCTGTATATCGTTTTTGAATCATACCGTTTCCTTTCTTCACACCACGTTCCAAATAGGAAGCCACATATAGCCCGGTTACAGTTGTTTTTTAAGAGAGACCGTCAGAGCTAAACCTTTTTGTTCGTTGAGCCATACTCACCTGCCATTTTCTTGAGTGCATCAAGTAATATGGTGCGTTCATTGGGAAGTTCTCCCTCCACAACCAGATGGAGCAGGTGGGAGAGGGCTGTCCCAATGGCTTTTCCATGTAGTCCTAATGCTATGGCATCGTGCCCATTGACAGCCAGCTCTTTCAGGGTGAGACAGGGTTTTTGTGCAAGAATTTCTGTGGCAAGGGTTCGGATGTTGGGAAGATTCTCTGACAGCCCATCTGCACAGGCGGACTGGTCTGCTTCCTGTAACTCCAGTAAATCAAAAAACATATCTTCTCCCAGTCGATGGAGCCAACGACGGATGAGTTTTTCGGTGGGGGAAAACACAATGCCATGGGATTGAATCAGGGTTACAACCTGAGAACGGGTGGCATTGTCAAGGCGCAGACGCTGACAGAGCTGGTCAGCCTGTTTCGCACCCAGAGAGGCATGTTGATAAAAATGCCCTATGCCCTGTTCATCCATCGTAAAACAGTCTGGTTTTCCGATGTCATGTAAGAGAGCGGCAAGCCGCAGATGCAGTTTTGGGGAAGTATGGGACATGGCTTTGACGCTGTGGGTATAAATATCATAGCAGTGGTGGGGGTTATGTTGCTGAAAATTCATAGTGGGGGCTAATTCAGGAAGGAGAAATGCCACCACATCTGAGTAAGAAAGCAAAATTTCTTCTGCAAATCTGCCGCAAATCAGTTTGGAAAACTCGGTGGTAATCCGTTCCTGAGAGACATAGGACAACAGAGGAAAACAGGTATGAATGGCAGAAGCAGTGTCAGAATGAATGGAAAAACCAAGTTGAGCGGCAAAACGCAATCCCCGTAGAATCCGCAAAGCATCTTCCTGGAATCGCTGTTCAGGCGTGCCAACACAGCGAAGCACCTTCTGTTCCAAATCCTGCTGCCCGCCAAAGAGGTCAACCACACCATGTTCTGACCATGCCATTGCATTGATGGTAAAATCCCGACGGGCTAAGTCATGGGCGAGTTCCGGTGTAAAGGACACCTGCTCTGGATGTCGATGGTCATGATAATCCCCGTCCATACGAAAGGTGGTCACTTCCACTGGCAGCCCATCATGAATGACTGTAATGGTTCCATGTTGTACTCCTGTGGGAATACAGTGGTACTGGGAACAGACGGACAGAATTTCATCTGGCAGAGCAGAAGTGGCACAGTCATAGTCATGGGGAACCGTTCCCAGCAGGGCATCTCGTACACAGCCACCAACCAGATACGCCTGAAAACCGGCTGTATGCAGGGTTTGCAGAATATCCAGAACTCTGGAATCACAGGAAAACATAGAAAAACCTCCTGATTGAAGTATCATTTTGGAAAAAATCTCCCACACTAAAGGGAAAGGGAGGAATGAATATGGGACAACGGATGAGAGCGGTGATTTCTGGTGGATTGGCAGGTCTTTGTAATGGGTTTTTTGGCGGTGGTGGCGGCAGTGTATTGGTGCCTTGTCTGACAAAGTGGTGCCATCTGAGCCAAAGGGAGGCATTCGCGACCTCAGTGGCGGTGATTTTGCCTCTGTGTGTTCTGTCTGCCGGAATTTATTTGTGGCGAAGTGACCTTTCTCTGGTTGCAGCATTGCCCTATCTTGTGGGAGGCAGTATTGGGGGATTTTTGGGAGGACGATATTTTAAATGTATGAATGTGGTGTGGCTGCGCAAGCTGTTTGGATTGCTGTTGCTCTATGGGGGAGTGAGGTGTTTTTTATGACAGACTGGGTTCTTCCTCTGGTGGTTGGAACAGTAACAGGGATTTTGTCCGGCTGCGGTGTGGGAGGTGGTACATTGCTTCTGGTATACCTGACTGCATTTGCAGGAGTGGACCAACATCAGGCACAGGGCATCAATCTCCTGTATTTTTTGCCGGCTGCTGCTCTGGCACTTCCAAGCCACTGGAAACAGGGGTATCTGGCAAAACCGCTGTTGCTCCCTGCCATTCTCAGTGGTTTGTTGTTTGCAGCACTGGCAGCATGGATTTCCACAGGGCTGGAAGTTGAAATATTGAGAAAGTGGTTTGGGGGCTTTTTGATTCTGATAGGAATCCATGAACTATTTGTGAAATCCAAACAGGAGCCTTGCGGGAATGAAAAAAATGGAGTATGATAGGGACAGTATTTTTGTTGTTTAACATCAGGAAAAATGAAAGGAGCGTTTCCTATGTGGTTTGAACAGGCAGTTCTCTATCAAATTTATCCATTGGGGATGTGTGGAGCACCGAAGGAAAACGATGGGATACAGGAGCATCGTATTCTGCGTGTGTTGGATTGGGTGGAGCACATCAAAAAAACGGGGGCAGATACTGTATTATTCAACCCCGTTTTTGACAGCGACCGCCACGGCTATGATACCAGAGATTATTTTACCATAGATCCACGCCTTGGTACCAATGAAGATTTTGCAACTGTGTGCAAGGCAATCCACGAGGCTGGTATGCGTGTGATGCTGGATGGTGTATTCAACCATGTGGGGCGTGGCTTCTGGGCGTTTCGGGATGTACAGGAAAAGAAGTGGGACAGCCCCTATAAAGACTGGTTTCATATTGACTTTGGTGGGAATACCGACCGCAATGACGGTTTTTGGTATGAAAACTGGGAGGGGCACAATGAGCTTGTAAAGCTGAATGTGTGGAATCCTCAGGTAAAAGATCATCACTGTGAGGCAATCCGCCATTGGGTAAAGGAATTTGACATTGATGGACTGCGGCTGGATGTGGCTTACTGTTTACCCCCAGAATATTTGAAGGAATTGCGGTCATTTACCCAGACAGTCAAGCCCGATTTTGTACTGATGGGTGAAACATTGCATGGGGATTATAACCGCTGGATGGGGCAGGAGTTGTGCCACTCTGTTACCAACTATGAGTGTTATAAAGGTTTGTGGTCCTCCTTTAACTCTATGAATCTGTTTGAAATTGGGCATAGCCTTGCCCGCCAGTTTGGACCAGAACCTTGGACTTTGTACAAAGGGGCACATCTGCTGTCTTTCTTGGATAACCATGATGTGAACCGGATTGCCTCCCAGCTCACAGACAAGAACCATCTGTATCCAGCATATGCCCTGATGTTTGGTATGCCTGGAACACCAGCCATCTACTATGGCAGTGAGTGGGGTATACAGGGGGAGCGGAGCAACAACAGCGATGATGGACTGCGTCCAGCATTGGAATTGCCCAAATGGAACCAACTGACAGACTGGATTTCCAAGCTGGCAGAGGCAAAAAAGAACAGTGAGGCACTGTGTTATGGCAGTTATCGCAATGTAATGCTTACCAATAAGCAGATGATTTTTGAGCGGAAAACAGACAGTGAGCGGGTTCTGGTTGCCATCAATGCAGAAAATCAGCCCTATGTTGCCCACTTTGATGCAGGCTGTGGGCTTGCATGGGACTTGATTACCGGAGAAAAACATGACTTTGGTGGCGGCAGTGAATTGCCTCCCTACAGTGCATTTTTCTGGAAAATGGAGCGATAAGATGGAGAGCGGTGGACAATATGCCACCGCTCTTTTTAGTACCCATTGACCAAAGCGTCCAATACCTTGGAGGCAACAGTTCCAGCGGTTTGGGCACCGCTGCCCCCTTCTTCTACCATCACCACAAAGGCATAGGGGGCATCTTCATTGCGTAGAAAACCGGAAAACCATGCAGTGGGGGCTTTTCCATTGCCCACCTCAGCGGTTCCAGACTTTGCACAGATGTCCATATTGGGAAAGCGACCAGCCCCATAATTTTCTGCCACTGCCTGTGCCATCATATCAGATAAAGTTTGGGCAGTGGTTTTGGAAATCAGAGTGTTTGTTTTTTTGGAAAAATGGATGTAAGGGAGAGGGTTGTGGTCCTGTACATCCAGAATGAGGGAGGGCACAGCAGCTTTTCCACCATTGGCAATGGCACCCATCCAAACCATAAGGGAACAGGGGTTGGCTAAATCCTTATATTGTCCCACACCAGCCCATCCTAACTGCCCTGTGGTGGCAGTGGACAAATCAAAGGTACCTTTGGTGGTGGAAATTCCATTCACAGAGTAGGAATTCAGAAGCCCAGCTTTTTCAATGTACTTCAACAAAGTGTCTGATCCCAGTTCTGTGGACAGTTGGGCAAAGACACCATTGCATGATTGTACCAAGGCACCGTTGATATCCATTGTGCCGTGGGCATAGGGACAGGTAATCTGTTCTTCTCCCACCTGAGTGGAGCCAGTACAGGTAAAGGTGCGCTCAGAAAGGTCTGGAAGCTGTTCCAGAGCGGCGGTCAATGTGATGGTTTTCATGACGGAGCCGGGGGGAAAGGTACTGGAGAGAAAGCGGTTGAGATAGACACCATTGTAGGCTGGATTTTCCTCAATATCAGAGGGAGGGTTGGCTGGGTCAAAGCTGGGGGCAGATACCATACACAAAATTTCCCCAGTTTTGTAGTTGTAGACACCCACTGCCCCGTTATGACCGTTCAATCCCTGATAGGCGATGTAGTTGAGACGGGCATCTAACGTGAGATACAGGTCATTGCCATTTCCAAAAAGCTGGTCAGCACCAGTGAGAATATTATAGCCTGATAGCTGGTCGGCGAATGCCACAAGGGCACTGGTTCCAATGGCTCCGGCAGGGTCACCAACAGCATGGAGAGTAGCGGTACGCACAATGGAATTTTCATAGTAGTGCCGTGTTCCTGCGTCATCTACCCATGAGAGAATATCTCCATCCCGATCTAAAATTCTGCCCACAGACAGTTGCCCAGAGGAGGAGTAGAGATGGCGGTTTGCAGCAAAAGAGACCCAGTCTCCACCATACAGCAGCAGGTGTACCACAAATAGAAGTGTGCCCAAAGTAAGCATACCTGCCAAAATGAGGCAGACTAGAGTCCTGCGTTCAATTTTTTTCATGTTCTTCTGCCTCCTGTGTCATGAGATTTCCTAACCATTTGGTTTCATGGGATTTTTGTGTGATATTTGCAAAGCTGGCGTTGGTTCTGGTATCAGCCGCCTTTACAAATGCCATCAGCCCCCATGAGGCAAGCATAGAGGAGCCACCGTTGGAGACAAAGGGGAAGGTTACACCAGTCAAAGGGAGAATATCTACAGAACCCAGTACATTCAGCATGGTCTGTACCACCAGTAAACTGGTGGCAGCACAGGCGGAAATGGCATAGAAACTGGAACGGCTGGCATGACAGCACCGCACTGCAAAAATAGCAAGTGCCACAATACATGCTACCGCCAGCAATGCAATCAACAGACCCCACTCCTCACACAGCATTCCAAATACAAGGTCAGTATCCGCAGCCCCCAGATTGTGCAGCCAGCCTTCTCCGGGACCAACTCCAATCAGCCCACCAGAGGCAGCGGCGGACATGGTGCGAGTCTGTTGGTATCCACCATCCGATGCCTGTTCCCACACATGACCCCAAGCAGCAAATCGCCGGAGAATATAGGGTTTGACACTGACCAACACAAGCCCGGCAAACACACAGCCGCCACACACAAGAGCAAGCGTGGTGTAGTCACCAGAACGCAGATAAGCAATGACAAGGAATGTAGCAAAGAAAATAGCAGCAGTACCAAAGTCACTCATGAGAGCCAGACAGCCGAGACAGAGACCGGTGAGAACCATGAAAAGCCCCAAATTGCGTCTATGAAATAGTCGCTCCAATGTGGCAGAGCCGGCAAAGATGTAACAGATTTTGGCAAGTTCAGATGGTTGGATGGAAAAACCTGCAATACTGACCCAGTTGGCAGCACCATATTTCACCGTTCCAGCCACCAACGAGAGAGACAGCAGACCAATGGCACCAGCTGCCATCAGCCACCGGATTTTTTGTACCCTCCTGATATCACGGAGAAACAGCCCCAAAATCAGAAAGGCGAAAATTCCAAGTACAATGGAACACCACTGTTTGAATACGGCAGACGGAGCAGAGGAAGCGGTGATAGCCAGAGACAGAGTAGAGAGAAAAAAAGCCACAGTTTCCACTTCAAAACCAGTACGTCCTGCCATGCGCAATGAGAGAGAATAGACCCACATCACAAGGGACAGACACACAAAGGCACCAGGAACGAGAATGATGTATTCCTTTTCTACAGACATAAAAAATTGCAGTGCGGTAAAGCCCTGAAACAGACTTAACAGAAGGAGAGAGAGCCAGGGGGAAACAGGTTTCACAGACTGTTGTTTCTGGTTTTCTACTTCGTGGTCTGGCACAGGCAATAGAACAGTATCCACACCACCCAGACGAATGACATCACCATAGGTGGCAGAAGAACCACCGGATTCCACTGCTGTTCCATTGACAAAGGTACCACTTTTGGAACCAAGGTCATGGACCATCCAGCGATCTTCTTCAGAATGTAAAATGGCAGCGTGTTGGCGAGACACAACTGGGTAATTGAGTAAAATATCACAGGTATCACTGCGCCCTATGATATTTTCCCAGTGGGTTAGAGGCTCACAAGCACCGTTGGGCAGGGAGAGATAACCCCATAGCTCCGGTTTGGGACTGGCTTTGACAAGCCCATAAATCATACGAATGAGCAACAGGAGAGCCAGCAGGGGCAATAGAATCCGCAGTGCAAGGGTAAAACAGGCGTAGAACGTGGCGTGATTCATAGGAATATCACGTACCTTTACCAAAACTGTACGGATGAGGTCAATGTATTGAGACAAGAGAACATCCTCCTTTCTGACAAATCCAATGGAATACGTTATAGCATACTACAGAATGGCAGGGGAGACAAGAGAGAAAACCAGATGGAAAGGGAAATAATCTTTTACCCAAACGTCAAAAAAGAAACTGCACCTGCCCATTCAGGCAAGTGCAGTACTGCATTATAGCTTGGTGGTGGGGGAAGGTAAATCAGGTAGATGTAACTCTGGCATAAGTTCTGTAGAAATAATGTCCAGCATCTCCTCCAGCTTTTCCACATCCTCAGCAGGGAAGCGTTCCTTGATACGTTCCATGACAGTAGACAGATAGCGATAACTGATGTTGTAGTAATCCACATATTTCTGTGTCACTGAAAGATGATATTCCCGCTTGTCATCCGGAGATTGCTCCTTGACCACATAGCCTTTTTGAATCAGATTGTTGATTTTATAGGCAGCATTGGGGGGAGAGATATTGACAAAACTGGAAAATTCATTGATGGTGGGACGACCAAGTGCATTGATGATTTCCATGCAGAAGGTTTCTACAGTGGTTAAGCTGGCTTCCCGCTGTTGGAAGCGGGAGAAAACCGAACGATAGAAGTGAAGCTTAAATTTTGTATACACGCGGTCAAATGCCTCATCCAGCATGGCACAGTTCCTCCTGTAAAATAATCATACTCAAAGGAGATAAGAGGTATGGCAGGAGAATGTCTTACTGAATGACAAAGGTAATTTCACATCGGGCAGCAATTTTTCCATCTACCTTGGCAACTGCTTTTCCATACCCAATGGGACCATGCTGTTCTACCAACTCACAGGACAGCTCCAGCACATCGCCGGGTACCACAGGCTGTTTAAAACGGGCATTCTTCACACCACCAAAAATAGCCAGCTTTCCCTTATTCTCAGGCAGAGACAGAGCAGCCACTGCACCAGTCTGTGCCAGTGCCTCAATGATGAGTACACCAGGCATAATGGGTTTTCCGGGGAAATGCCCAACAAAGAATGGCTCATTCATGGTCACACATTTGATACCGGAAGCCTTTACGCCAGGTTCACATTCTGTAATCTTATCCACCAGCAGGAAAGGAGGGCGGTGGGGCAGAATTTCCATGATTTCCTGAATGTTCAATTCCATGTCTTAACCCTCCCACTTCTGGAATACAAGGCAGGTGTTGTGTCCACCAAAGCCCAGAGAATCAGAAATTGCATAACGAATGTCAGCCTGACGACCCTCGTTGGGTACAATATCCAAGTCACAGGCAGGGTCAGGCACCTGATAGTGGATGGTAGCAGGGACAAAGCCATCCTTGAGTGCAAGAATGCTGAACACTGCTTCCACAGCACCACTTGCGCCCAGCAGATGCCCTGTCATGGATTTGGTAGAGCTGACCATCAGCTTCTGTGCATGTTCTCCAAACACTTTATGGATGGCGGCAGTTTCTCCGCTGTCGTTCAGGGGAGTGGATGTGCCGTGGGCATTGATATAGTCCACCTGTTCTGGGGTGATACCAGCATCTGCAAGTGCCTGTTCCATGCAGGCAGCACTCCAAATTCCATTGGGGTCAGGAGCGGTGATATGATAGGCATCACAGGTAGAACCGTAGCCAATGACTTCACCGAAAATCTGGGCATTGCGTGCTTTGGCGTGTTCCAGTTCTTCCAGAACCAAAATGGCTGCGCCTTCACCCATCACAAAGCCGCTGCGCTCTGCATCAAAGGGAATGGAAGCACGGGTGGGGTCATCGGCAGTGGTAAGAGCACTCATGGAGGTGAAGCCACCCATCGCAAGAGGGGTGATAGAGGCCTCCGCACCACCTGCTACCATCACTTCGGCATAGCCATCCCGAATGTGGCGGAATGCGTCACCTACTGCGTTACTGCCGCCTGCACAGGCTGCCACAGGGCAGATACACATACCATGCAGCCCAAAGCGGATGGCAATATGTCCTGCTGCCAGATTGGTGATTGCCATGGGGATGAAAAATGGGGATACTTTGTCAAAGCCTCGGCTGACACCAGAGGCACAAGTGGATTGAATGGTCTCAATACCACCAATGCCACTGGAGACACACACTCCGATACGGGCGGTGTTTTCCTGCTCCAAATTGAGACCGCTCTGCTCCATGGCCTCAGCAGCGGCAGCAACAGCAAACTGAGTGAAGCGGTCCATACGGCGAGCCTCTTTTTTATCCAGTACAGCAGAGGGATTGAAGTTTTTGACCTCAGCAGCCAACTTTACTTTTTGTTCGCTGCAATCATAATGGGTAATGGGGGCAATGCCACACTGACCAGCTTTGGCTGCCTCCCAGGTTTCAGATACGGTAAGTCCCAGTGGGGTGACAGCACCCATACCAGTGACTACAACACGTCTTTTCTCCATTGTGGTTCCATCCTTTCTGTCTCAGATTGCCATTCCACCGTCTACGCACAGCACCTGACCTGTGATGTAGGCAGCCTCCTCAGAGGCAAAAAATGCCACTGTATGGGCAATGTCCTCCGCAGCTCCAAGGCGTGCCATAGGAATGGACTCTAGGAGAGCAGTTTTTGCCTGTTCAGACAGTACAGCTGTCATATCAGTATCAATAAAGCCGGGGGCAACCGCATTGACGGTGACTTTGCGGCTTGCCAGCTCTTTGGCAAGAGATTTGGTCAGACCAATCAAGCCAGCCTTACTGGCAGCATAGTTTGCCTGTCCTGCATTGCCACGCAGACCAACCACGCTGCTTAAATTGATAATGCGACCATAACGCTGGCGCATCATGGGGCGATAGACTGCCTTGCAGCACAGGAAAGCCCCTTTCAGGTTGGTATTCATTACAGCATCAAAATCTTCCTCTGTAATGCTCAACGCAATGTTATCTTTTGTGATACCAGCGTTGTTGACCAAAATATGGAGACTTCCAAAGGTGGAGATGACTTCCTTCACCATCGCTTCACAGGCAGCGGCATTGGATACATCTGCCTGAATGGCAATCGCTTGTACACCCAGCTCCAGACAGGCTTCCACAGTTTCCTGAGCGGCGGCGGCATTGCCTGCATAGTTTACTGCCACATTGGCACCCTGTCTGGCAAGTTCCAGACAGATGGCACGCCCAATGCCTCGGCTGCCACCCGTGACAAGTGCATTTCTTCCCTGTAAACTCATCTGGTTACTCTCCTTTCAGTGCTGCAATGGCAGCAGTCAGTTCCTCAACTGTTTCAACAGGATAACACTTGATTTCTTTTGCCGTTTTGCGTACAAAACCGGAGAGGGCACGACCAGGACCAATTTCTACAACGGTGTCGACCCCCAACTCAGCCAGACGACGGATGGTGTCCTCCAGATAAACACTGGACTGCACCTGACGCTCCAAAAGGGCAGGGATGGTGTCTGTTTCTCCCTTTAAATCACCCAGGCAGTTAAAGAGAACGGGAATCTCCATGTCATGGAAGTTCACGGTGGCAAAACGCTCCCGCAGAGCATCGCCGGCTGGAGCCATCAAAGAGGTGTGGAAAGGACCGCTGACCTTCAGAGGCAGCACCCGTTTGGCACCGGCTTCTTTGGCAAGCTCGCTTGCCTTTTCTACAGCAGCAGCATCACCGGAGATGACAAGCTGACCAGGGCAGTTGTAGTTGGTGATTTCCACCACACCTGCATCACTTGCCTGCTGACACACCTGTGACAGAGTATCACGGTCCAGATTCAAAACCGCAGCCATTCCACTGGGGCGACCAGTGACCGCCTTTGCCATCGCCTCGCCACGGAAGGCAACCAGAGAAATGGCAGTCTCTGCATCCAAAACACCAGCACAGTGCAGGGCAGAGTACTCACCAAGACTGAGACCTGCGGTATAGTCTGGTGTAATCCCTGCATCTTTCAAAATAGCGGTCACGCCGGCAGCAAATGCCACCATACAGGGTTGAGTGTAGCGGGTGTCATTGAGCTGTTCTTCTGGACCTTCAAAAGACAGCTTTTTCAGGTCAAAGTCTACAGGGGCATTGTCCAAAACCTGGCGAAAGGCGGGGTATTGTGCATACAAATCCTGACCCATACCCACATGCTGGGCACCCTGACCAGCATATAAAAAGGCTAGCTTCACGCAAAAGCCCTCCATTCTTTCTGTAATTCTTCCATCAATTCATGTACATGGAGCATTCGATTGAGCTTTCCAACATTGGAACCGCTAAAAAACAGACCTTCCTCTCGATTCCCCTTCACCGCTTCGATGAGAGCATGGGTGATACAGAAGGGAATTTCCTGAGGTTTACATCCAGTGATACAGTGTACACAGCGACTGGGAGCAACACGCAGTCCCTGTTCCAACTTTTCAATGAGAGGGGTGCGGATGGCTCGACCAGGAAGTCCCACTGGGCTGTGTAACAAGGTCACATCTCCCTCTTTTGCCTCCAAATATACATTTTTGTATTCCTGAGAGGCATCACATTCGTAGGTGGTAATGAAACGGGTGGCAAGCTGAACACCAGCAGCCCCCAATTCCATGTAGTGCGCCATATCTGCACCTGTATAGACACCCCCAGCTACAAAGACAGGGATGGGGTGCTGATACTGTTCCTCATAGGGCTTGACTACAGACAGCACCTCTGGCAAAATCTCATCCAGAGTTTGACAGACACCATCTTGCAGTGCATCAAAGGAAAAGCCCAGATGCCCACCCGCTTCACAGCCTTCAATGACCAAAAAGTCAGCGGTGGTCTGATGTTTTTTGTCCCATGTCTTTAAAATGAGTTTGGCAGCTCTGGCACTGGATACAATAGGAGCAATGGCAGTATGGCTTCCTTTGGTGAGAGCAGGCAGGTCCAGCGGCAGACCTGCACCGGAGACAACGGCATCAACACCAGCAGAAACCGCTGTTTTCACAGCATCTGCAAATTGCTGTGTGGCAACCATTGCATTGATTGCCACAAGCCCTACCCCTTTGGCAAGTTCTTTTGCCTTTTGAATTTCATGGGTGAGAGCCCGTAAATTGGCTTTTGCAGGGTTTTGAAAAAAATCAGGCTCCAAATAACCGGCGTCAGCCGTACTGATGGTGCCCATTCCACCACAGGCGGCCACAGCACCAGCCAGACCACCCATTGATACACCAACACCCATACCGCCTTGCAGAATGGGCACTGGCAGGGTTTTTGAACCAATTTGCATGGTATGTTACCCCATTTCCTGTAGACGCTTTAAGTATCCTGCCTGTAATTCCTCGAAAATCTGACGAATGGGTTTGATTTCGTGTAGCATACCAGCCACCTGACCAGCCATTAAGCTGCCAGTTTTGGTATCACCATCAAATACAGCACGACGCAGGCTGCCCAGAGTAAACTGTTCCAGTTCCATGCGGTCTGCACCAGCTTTTTCACGGGCAATATAGTCCTTGGACATCTGGTTGCGGAGAATTCGCACAGGAGCATCCACAGAACGACCGGTGACAACCGTGGAGCGGTCGGTGGCCTTTAAAATTGCCTGTTTGTAGTTCTCGTGGATGGGGCATTCCTCACTGACCAGCAGACAGGTGCCAACCTGCACACCAATGGCACCCAGAGCATAGGCGGCCAGAAGCTGACGACCATCTGCAATGCCACCGGCGGCAATGACAGGAATATTCACGGCATCTACAACCTGGGGAACCAGAGCCATAGTAGTCAGTTCACCCACATGACCGCCACTCTCTGTGCCCTCGGCAATCACACCATCTGCACCAGCACGAGCCACCAGTTTGGCAAGTGCCACAGCGGGCACAACAGGGAATACTTTGGCACCAGCTTCCTTCCACATGGGGATGAAACGGGAGGGGTCACCAGCACCAGTGGTAATCACAGCCACTTTTTCCGCAGCAGCAATTTCCGCAAGCTGTTGCACCTGTGGGTGCATTAACATAATGTTGACACCAAAAGGACGGTCTGTCAGGGTACGGCAGCGGCGGATGTGCTCCTGAAACACTTCGGGGGGCATACCACCGGCACCAATGATACCAAGACCGCCTGCATTGGACACAGCAGCAGCAAATTCTGCTGTGGCAATGTTTGCCATACCGCCTTGAATAAAGGGAAACTCAATTCCCAACAGCTCATTTAATTTCATGATTCTTTCTCCTTTTTCTCCTGCCACTGGAACAGGGCGCCACCCCAGGTAAGCCCGGCACCAAAGCCTAGACACATCACCCACTGTCCCGGTTGGAACAACCCCTGTTCTGCCATCTCATCCAGTGCAATGGGGATGGTACCAGCGGAGGTATTGCCATAGCGTTCAATATTTTCATAAAACTTTTCCAGGGGAACTTTCAGCCGCTTGGCTACAGAAGCCACAATGCGGTGATTTGCCTGATGGGGCACATACCAATCCACATCATCCTTGCTGAGACCAGCCTTTTCCAGCAATGTGCGCGCCATAGCAGGAACTGTCTCCAATGCAAACTGGAAAACCTCTTGTCCATTCATATGGAGATAGGCGGGGGAATTCCCTGGACCAGGTGCCCACAGTACCTCCTGATTGCCACGAGTACCCAACAGGCTGTACCAGTTGGCATGTTCTGAAGTTTTCACAACCGCAGCACCAGCACCATCTCCAAAGAGAATGCAGGTGGAGCGGTCATCCATATCTACAATGCGGCTCAACAGCTCACCACCAATGAGCAGCGCATAGGGACGATTCATACGGGGAAGCATGGCGGCAGCGGTTTCCATGGCATAGAGAAAACCGGTACAGCCAGCACTTAAATCAAAAGCCGGGCAGTCCTCTGGCAGTTGGAGCTGCTGATGGACCAGACAGGCCTGTGATGGAGTTATGTAGTCAGGGGAGACTGTGGCAGTGATGCACAGTCCAATGTCCTGAGGACTCACACCTGCCCGTTCCATTGCCAGCTTGGCAGAAGTCACTGCCAGTTCAGTCAGGGTTTCTTTTTGTGAAAAACGTCGTTCCCGAATGCCTGTGCGAGAGACAATCCACTCATCGTTGGTGTCTACACGCTGGGCTAAATCGTGGTTGGTTACAACATGTGCAGGCAGGGCACGACCAGTACCCAAAATCTGCAATCCATTCATGGTTCAACTTCCTCCCGAACCGCACCCATGGCACGGAATTTTTGGTATCGGTGGGCAGCCAGATCTTTCTCTTTGTTTAACTGGTTGAGATGGCGTGTCAAAGCCTGATTGACGGCTTCAAAGACAGCCTTGGCATCGGTATGGGCACCGCCTTCTGGTTCAGGAATGACCTGATCCACCACTCCCAACTGGTAGAGGTCTCTTGCGGTCAGCTTCATAATTCCGGCTGCCTCATCGGCACGGCTGGCATCCTTCCAGAGAATAGAGGCAAACCCCTCAGGAGACAGGACAGAATAGACTGCATTTTCCAACATCAAGACACGATTGCCAACTGCCAGAGCCAATGCGCCACCACTGCCGCCTTCTCCAATGACAACAGAAATGACGGGGACAGTCAACGCACTCATGAGAGCCAGAGAGGAGGCGATGGCCTCACCCTGCCCTCCGGCTTCTGCCTCCAAACCGGGATAGGCACCCGGAGTATCTACAAATGTGATAATAGGACGTCCAAACTTTTCAGCCTGTTTCATCAGTCGCTGTGCTTTGCGATATCCCTCAGGGCTGGGCATACCAAAATTGCACTTCATATTTTCCTCAAAGGTACGCCCTTTGCGGTGTCCCAGAACGGTGACAGGTTTTCCATGAAAACGGGCGATGGCACCAAAAATACTGGGGTCCTCTCTGCCTAGCCGGTCGCCTTTACACACAAAAATGTCAGTAAACAGTGCATTGACAAAATCCAGTGTACCAGGTCTGCCCGGGGTTCGAGCCAGCTTCACACGCTGGGCAGCCGTTAGGTTGTTCATCTGTGGAAAACCCCCTTTCGATGGAGAGACAGGAGCTGGGACAGGGTTTCGCGCATTTGAGAACGGGGAACAATCTGGTCTACAAATCCATGTTCCTCCAAATATTCTGCCCGCTGGAATCCCTCTGGCAGTTCCTGACCAATGGTCTGTTGAATGACACGGGGACCAGCAAATCCAATCAAAGCCCCCGGTTCTGCCAGTGTAATGTCCCCAAGAGAGGCAAAACTTGCTGTGACACCACCAGTGGTGGGATGGGTAAAGACGGAGATATAGAGTCCACCAGAGCGGGAAAACTGCTCAATGGCAGCACTGGTTTTTGCCATCTGCATGAGAGACAGAATGCCCTCCTGCATTCTGGCACCACCACTTGCAGAGAAGATTACAAGGGGTAGACGATGTTTTTTAGCATACTCTACACCACGAGTGACCTTTTCACCCACTGCAACACCCATACTTCCCATAAAAAAGCGGCTGTCCAATACAACAAACACAGCCTGTCTGCCGTCCAGCTTACCAACAGCCACAACAGCAGCATCAGAAAGGGCTGTTTTTTCGCGCTGAGCCACCAGTTTGGACTCATAACCTGGAAAATCCAGCGCATTGGGTGCCGTCAAGCCAGCCCATAGTTCCCGAAAGGTAAACGGGTCAAGGAGCAGAGAGAGACGAAGATAAGCACCAATGGGCAGATGATAACCGCAGTTTGGGCACACATAGTCAGTCTGTACCAACTGTGCATTGGTACATTCTGTGTTACAGTTTGGACAGGTCTGTGTGCCACTTTGTGGAATGCTTTCACGCTTGGAAGCTGCCTCAACTGCCTCCTCTCGCTGACGGCGCAGGCGGTCGAGACGGTCACGGCGAGAACGAAATAGTGGTTGCATTTAGTCCTCCTTCTCCCAGTTCAGAAGTGTATCTTGATGGGCAGCCAGAAAACCGGTGTCATACTGCCCTTTGATAAAATCGGGATGGTGCAATACCAGATGGCAGAAGTCAGCCGTGGTGGGGTATCCCTCCAAAAGCATTTCTTCCAGTGCACGGCGCATTCTGCGGATGGCTTCCAGACGGCTGGGGGCATGGACAATCACCTTTGCCACCAGTGAATCATAGAAGGGAGACACCGTATAGCCGTTGTAAAGCAGAGAATCCACCCGCACACCAGGACCACCTGGAAAATGTAAAAAGGTTGTAGTACCTGGGCAGGGACGGAAATTTTCAGATGGGTTTTCTGCATTGATACGGCACTCAATGGCATGACCCCGCAACTGAACTTCCTCCTGTGTCAGTGAAAGGGGCAGACCAGCCGCAATGCGGAGTTGTTCTCGGACCAAATCCAGCCCCGTGACCATCTCGGTGACAGGATGCTCCACCTGAATTCTGGTGTTCATTTCAATAAAGTAGAAATGACCCTCCTGGTCCACTACAAATTCAATGGTACCTGCGTTTTCATATCCGGCAGCCTTGGCAGCTTTCACAGCAGCCTGACCCATTTCTTCCCGTAACTGGGCAGAGAGAGCCTTGGAGGGGGATTCCTCAATGAGCTTTTGATTTTTGCGTTGAATGGAGCAGTCACGTTCCCCCAAATGGATGACATTGCCGTGACGGTCTGCCAGAATCTGAAATTCAATGTGTTTTGGATTGAGAATCAGTTTTTCTAAGTACAATTCCCCATTGCCAAAACAGGCAACAGCTTCTGCTCTAGCCTCCTCAAATTTGGCAGCTAAATCCTCAGGACGGTCTACACGACGCATACCACGACCACCACCGCCGGCACTGGCTTTGATGAGAACAGGGTATCCAATGGTTTCTGCCACTGCCATGGCAGCTTCCGCGGTCTCTAAAGCTCCATCGGAACCAGGCACCACAGGGACACCATTGGCAATCATCAGCTCACGAGCAGCAGATTTGTTGCCCATTTTATCCATCACATCCCCAGAGGGACCAATAAAAGTCAGTCCCAATTCGGTACACTGGCGAGCAAAGTCGGAGCGTTCCGACAAAAAGCCATAGCCAGGGTGGACAGCATCACAACCAGTTTGTTTTGCAACCGTCAAAATGGCATTGATATTTAAGTAGCTGTCGGCAGCTTTGGCAGGACCAATACACACAGACTCTGTGGCAAATTGTACATGGAGACTGTCAGAATCTGCACTGGAATACACTGCAACTGTATCAATACCCAGTTCACGGCAGGCACGGATAATCCGCACCGCAATTTCACCACGATTTGCAATCAATACACGCTGAAACATACTTTACAGCCTCCGAACACGAAACAGAGGCGCATCAAAAGAAGCAAGAGAGCCATTTTCCACCAGAATCTCCTCAATGACACAGTCCATAGGAGCAGGAATTTCACTCATCATTTTCATGGCTTCCAGAATACACACAGTCTGCCCCTGCTTGACCGTATCGCCCACCTTGACAAAAGGCTCAGCTTCTGGGTTTGCAGAGGCATAGAAGGTACCAACTAAGGGAGCTTTGATGTATTCCCCTTCATTTTCATTTGTTTGAGCAGCAGGAACAGCGGCAGGAACCTCGGGCACTATAGTTTGGACAGATATGGGAGCAGCCGCTGTAGTAGCGGCTGCGGTCAAGGTCTTATCCAGCTTTAGGCGGGTTCCGTTCTGCTCCAGCTCCAATCCTGTCAATGTAGAGCGTTCAAAACGCTCCATCAGAGCAAAAATGGATTCTAAGTCCATAGAACAGTCACCTCTCAGCGTTTTAATTAGGCCTCCTTGGCCTCCAGATAGCGGACAATGTCACCAACAGTTTTCATGTTGGGGCGGTCCTCGTCAGCGATGGAAATTCCAAGCTGTTCCTCCAGAGCAATGTTCAACTCCACAGCGTCCAGAGAATCGGCACCCAGATCCTCAGTGAGGCTTGCCTCCATGGTCACTTCATCGGCTTCGCAGCTCAGGGTCTCAACAATAATGTCGCGTACTTTCTCAAACATGGGAAATTTCTCCTCTCAAGTTGCAAATTTTGGGTTGTATTCAATTTAGTTAAAATATTTTAACTAAATAGATTTAACTGTATTGTAACAGGTTTCCAAAGAAAGTCAATGGGGAATTTTCACAAATCAAGTGATTGATGAATAGTATATCATAATGTTCTCTCAAAAAAAGTCGAAAAAACACGGGAAACCGTGTTTTTTTAGAGATACATCAGATGCAATATGATAGTTTTATCAATTGATATTGCATGTTTGGAGCAATCGAAAAAGGAAAACAGGATAGAGCAAGTAGAACTGAAATAGAAATTAAAACAGAAAAATCCTCTTTTCCATGGAGAAAAAGAGGATTTTATGTCAATCATCCAAAAGCCGATAGCCAATGCCCAATTCCGTCAGGATGTATTTGGGTTCGGATGGATTTTCTTTCAGTTTGCGCCGTATGTTTGCCATATTCACACGCAAAATTTGATTGCTGGTGCTGCCATAGGGTCCCCAGACATGCTCCAGAATGAAGTCATAGGTCAATACCTTGCCGGCGTGAATACACAGCAGCTCCATAATTTTAAATTCATTCTGGGTGAAGTGGATTTCGGTACCAGCTTGGGTGATGATATGTTTGGCAATGTCTACCGTTAAGTCTTTGATGTGGTAAACATCCTTTTGTGTACCCTGAGAGAGTTTGATACGGTCTACTCTGCGTAAAATGGTACGAATACGGGCCAGCAGTTCAGAGACACCAAAGGGTTTGACAATATAGTCCTCTGCGCCAATGTCCAGTGCTTTGACTTTTTCTGTTTCACGGTCACGGGCAGAAATAATCAGGACAGGCACCTCTGTGGGCAAAGCGCAGAGTTCTTCTAAAATATTGATGCCGTCCATATCTGGCAGTCCCAAGTCCAAAAGAACCAGCTCAGGAGAGTGAGAGTAAAAAAGGGAGAGTCCCTCTTTGCCTCGAAATGCTGGGATAGCTTTATAGTCGTGGGCAGTCAATGCCCGACAGATAAAGTTACTAATACTTTTTTCATCTTCTATGACTAGAATGGTTCTTTTTTCACTCATAATTCCAAATCCTCCATAGGAAGCCCAAAACGAAATACTGCACCACCCTTTTCAGGGTCATTTCCAGCAGCAAAAAAACCATTGTGGGCTTTAATGATGCTTTGACAAACAGCCAGTCCAATCCCCATACCACGGGTGGAATCTCCAGAGATATCCCGCTCAAATTGCCGCCCAGCCTGGATGGCTCTGCTTACCTCAAGGGACAGCCCCTTGCCACGGTCACGGACTTCTACCACAGCCCAGTGGTCCTGCCGGAATAGATGCAGGCTGATATGCTCCAAGTCGCCAGAGTGCCGTATGGCATTTTCCAGAAGATTGATGATCACCTGTTTGATTAACATAGGTTCCATAGGCAAAAACAGAATATCATCCGATAAATCCATTTCAATGGGGACATTGGGATAGCGGCGGCGTACATTCATCAGTGCGTCCCCAGCTACTTCCTCCAAAAGTTCCTCCTGTTTGTTCAGTGGCATGGTACCATCTCGGATTTTTGTAATAGACAGAAGGTTTTCTACCATTACAATCAGGTCATCTGCATCATGCTTAATGTCCTGCACCAGAGACAGATTTTTTTCAGAGGAGGCAATTTCACTGCTGGCGAGCAGAACAGAGGCTGCACCAGAGATAGTGGTCAGGGGAGTGCGCAGGTCATGGGATACAGCCCTTAAAATATTACTGCGAATGGTCTCCCGTGCAGCGGCAATTTGAATGGCGTTTTTTTCCTCGTTGAGTTTCTCATTGAGTGCATACAACTCTCTGGTTTTCTGCTCCCGTTTTCTGGCCTCTGTCACCTGTTGTTTGACAAGAGAGGTGAGGGCACAGACGATGGAGGAAATAATCAGCATGCTGAGCATTGCCACCGGATAGCCGGCATAGTTCAAAGAAAACTGCTCATAGGGATACATAAAAAAATAGTTGATACAGAATGCACCAATCAAAGAGGCGATGATGCCATAGCGGAAACCATCTGTAAACAGTGAGATGAAAATCACAGCAAGGACAAAGACCAGTGCAGAGTTGTTTTCTGCTCCAGTGTGACCAATTAAAATGCGGCTGCTGAGGTATGCACCACACAAAAATAAAAGGGTCACAATCAGATTTCGAGGGATTTTCGGAAGAAGGTGCATGGTCTGTGTGAGTTGAAGGTAATAGTTCTGGAATTTTACACGCATAGCAAATAATACAGCAGTGAACTGTACAGTCACCCCCTCATTGATAGAGACATATAGGAATGAAACCATTATAACAGGTTGCCCATGTGGCGTAAAGCACTGTGGAGGAAAAAGTCGAAATCCAGATTGGATTCTTGTATTACGAAAAGGATAATGATATAATGCAGGAGTTACCACAGAAGTGGTTTGAATCTAAGCGGAAATGTGAGGTTATATCTATGACATATCGGGAAGAGTTTATTACATTTATGGTGCGCTCTGGTGTATTGACCTTTGGGGACTTTACCACCAAGTCTGGTCGTAAGACCCCCTATTTTGTCAACACAGGCAATTACAAAACAGGTGCACAGGCAGCAAAGCTGGGAGACTACTATGCAGCCTGTATTCAGGAGCATATGCCAGAGGGGATTACCTGCCTTTTTGGACCTGCCTACAAGGGAATTCCTTTGGCTGTATCTGCGGCAGCCTCTCTCTATCGCAACTATGAGCGCGATTTGCCCTACTGCTTTAACCGCAAGGAGGTAAAGGACCACGGGGAAGGTGGCTCTATGGTGGGCTACAAGCCACAGGATGGGGACAATGTGGCAATCATTGAGGATGTCGTCACCGCCGGTACAGCAGTGCGTGAGTCCATTGAACTATTCAAGCATGTGGCAGATGTAAACATGAAGGCTCTGTTTGTCTCTGTGGACCGCATGGAGCGAGGCACTCGTGACTGTTCTACTCTGGATGAGCTACGTCAGGATTATGGAATTCAGGTATTCCCCATTGTCACAGTGCGAGAAGTGATTGACTTCCTCCACAATCACCCTGTGGATGGCAAGGTGTATATTGATGATGAGATGAAGGAGAAGATGGAGGCTTATCTGGCTCAATACGGAGCAAAGGCGTAAAAGTCGGGGGGCGATGCTGTGGCAGAAAAACACAGCCATACAGGGCACCGTGACCGAATGAAGCAGGAGTTTCTCGCCCGTGGCATAGAGGGATGGCCTGACCATCGAGTGTTGGAACTGATGCTGTTTTTTGCAATTCCACAGGGAGATGTGAATCCTCTAGCCCACAGACTGATTGAACACTTTGGTTCCCTTTCTGGTGTGCTGGATGCCTCAGTAGAGGAGCTGAAAAAGGTAGATGGAGTGGGGCAGCACACAGCCACTTTTTTGCGTATGCTGCCCTCTGTATTGGGTCGCTATAAAGCCAGCCGGACCGCCTTGAATTCTGTCATCAACCGTCCAGAGGATGCATACCCATGGCTGGAACCATACTTTTTTGGAGCCAGAAATGAAATGGTGTATGTGTTGTGTCTGGATGGAAAGAGACAGGTGCTTGGAGTCAGAAAAGTGGCAGAAGGCAGCGTGGAAATGGCAGAGATGAATGTCAGGCGCATCGCTGAGGAGGCATTGGGTCTGCGTTCTGTGCGTATTTATGTAGCCCACAACCATGTGAGCAATCTTGCCATTCCTTCTGAGGCAGATTGGATGGTAACCGATGTGCTGCGCAGTGCATTGGAACCCATTGGAATTGAACTGGTGGATCATCTGCTCTTTGTGGATGGGGACATGGTGAGTATGGGACAAAGCCAACCCTATCGCAATCTGACCTTTTTCTGAATTGTTTCAACAGAAATCCCAGTAAGAAGTGGTTATGATATCACTTCTTACTGGGATTTTTCATGTAAATTGTGTTTGATTACTGATACAGTTTACTCCAGTACAGCACCACGGTCAGCAGAGGATACCAGTTTGGCATAGCGTGCCAGATATCCAGTCTTGATACGAGGTTCTGGGCAGACCCACTTTGCACGGCGTTCTGCCAGTACGTCATCTGATACATTTAATGTAATGGAGCGGTTGGGAATGTCGATGGAGATGATGTCTCCTTCTTCCACCAGACCAATGGGACCACCAGAAGCGGCTTCTGGAGATACATGCCCAATGGAGGCTCCTCTGGTTGCACCAGAGAAACGACCGTCTGTAATCAGTGCAACATCCTTATCCAGTCCCATGCCTGCAATAGCAGAGGTGGGGTTGAGCATTTCACGCATACCAGGACCACCTTTTGGACCCTCATATCGAATCACAACCACATCACCGGCTACAATCTTTCCTGCATAAATTGCCTTGATGGCATCATCTTCGCAGTCAAACACACGGGCAGGACCTTGGTGCACCAGCATTTCTTCTGCCACAGCGGATTGTTTGACCACACATCCGTCAGGGGCAAGATTTCCCTTTAAGACTGCAATACCGCCTGTTTTGGAGTAGGGATTTTCGATGGGGCGGATCACATCGTGGTTTCGATTGACCACACCTTCCAGATTTTCTGCAATGGTCTTACCAGTGCAGGTGATGAGGCTGGTGTCCAATAGCCCAGCTTTGACAAGCTCAGTCATCACAGCATAGACACCGCCAGCCCGCTCCAAATCTTCCATATAGGTATTGCCGGCAGGAGCCAAATGGCACAGATTAGGCGTTTTGGCAGAGATTTCATTGGCTTTGTCAAAACTCAATTCAATGCCACACTCATGGGCAATGGCAGGCAGATGGAGCATGGTATTGGTGGAGCAGCCCAGAGCCATATCAATGGTTTCCGCATTGTGGAAGGCAGCCTCAGTCATAATGTCACGGGGACGGATGTTCTTTTTGACCAACTCCATAATCTGCATACCGGCGTGTTTTGCCAGTCTCAGACGGGCAGAGTAGACAGCAGGGATGGTGCCATTGCCACGCAGTGCCATGCCGATTGCCTCGGTGAGACAGTTCATAGAGTTGGCAGTGTACATACCAGAACAGGAACCACAGGTGGGGCAGGCGTTGTTTTCATATTCCTCTAAACCGGTTTCATCCAGCTTGCCGGCATAGTAGGAACCCACTGCCTCAAACATGTGGCTCAAACAGGTCCGGCTGCCATCGTTCATCGTTCCAGCCAGCATGGGACCACCGGAGACAAAAATAGTGGGAACATTGACACGAGCGGCTGCCATCAATAATCCAGGCACATTCTTGTCACAGTTGGGAATCATAACAAGCCCATCAAACTGATGCGCCATTGCCATTGCCTCAGTGGAATCTGCAATCAAATCACGGGTTACAAGGGAATACTTCATGCCTACATGTCCCATTGCAATCCCATCACACACAGCAATGGCAGGAAATTCCACTGGAGTGCCACCGGCTGCCCGGATTCCAGCTTTCACTGCCTCAGAAATCTTGTCCAGATTCATATGACCGGGAACAATTTCGTTATAAGAGCAGACCACGCCAATCAGTGGACGTTCCAGTTCTTCTTTGGTGTAGCCTAGAGCATACAATAGAGAACGGTTTGGGGCAGCGGGTACCCCTTTGGTGATGACATCGCTACGCATGAAAGAAACCTCCTTGAAAATACAACCTCACAGTTGAAACGTATGACCATATAGTATAAGATAACAGAAAAAAAGTCAAATACATCTTGTGTAACCCAAACAGAATGTGAGAAAAGAAATGAGTTGACTTGAATACAGAAAATCAGTATGCTATACTTATACCCATTCTAGGCGAGGCATTCTCTGTGTTGAGGGCGATAAGCGAGGCAATGGCATACCAATAGAAGGGCTGTTGGTATGCTTTTCTGCGCACAGATTGGCAAGTGAGGAGAATGAACAAAATGAAAAGTTTTTTGATTGTGGGTTTGGGTCGTTTTGGTACCGCACTGGCCCTGGAATTAAGTGTACAGGGGCATGAGGTACTGGCGCTGGACATTTTGGAGGAGCGGGTGCAGACCGTGGCAGACCATGTGGTTCATGCTGCCATTGGGGATGCCAGGGACCCAGAACTGTTAAAAAGTTTGGGTGCACGTAACTTTGATTGTGCGGTTGTGGCCGCCGGTGGGGACATAGGAACCAGTGCCTTGATTACTCTGAATTTAAGGGAATTGGGTGTCCCCTATGTGGTAAGTAAGGCAAACAGCCAGGTACATAGCAAAGTGCTGGAAAAAATCGGGGCGGACTCTGTGGTGTTCCCAGAGAGTGAAATGGCTGTCAGGCTGGCACGCAATTTATCCAATGGGGATATTTTGAATTTTATTGAACTGTCCAGTGAATACTCCATTGTAGAACGTCTGGTACCGAAAAAATGGGTAGGTCGTTCTATTGTGGAGCTGGATATCCGTGCAAAATGGAATTTGACCATCATTGCGGTACGGCATGAGGAACAGATGAACATTGCACCAGGCAGGGATTACCGTTTTCAAGAGAGGGACTGCCTGGTCGTATTGGGACGCAACCAAGATATTGAACAACTGGAGCGGATGTGATGGAACAAGTAACCAGTCGGAAAAATCCACTTTTAATGAAGGTTCGGAAACTTGCCGGAGGCAGTGGCAAGGTACGCAGAGAAGAACAGCTCTATCTGGGAGATGGGATGAAGCTGCTGGAGGAGGCAGTTCGATGGAAGGCACCATTGCACACAGTGGTTGTGTCAGAAGGGGTTGCTGTGCCACCTGTCCCAGATGGGGTAAGGGTGGTTGTGGTACCAGGGGACGTGATGGAGAGTATCTCCCCCATGCAAACCCCGCAAGGGGCGTTGTTCCTGTGCCAGCTTCCTGATACAGCCCCACCAGAGCAGCTGACAGGGCAGAGATATTTGGTACTGGATGGGGTACAGGATCCGGGCAATGTGGGAACCATTTGGCGTACTGCGGATGGATTGGGCATTGATGGAATTTTTCTGGTGGAAGGATGTGCATCCCCATACCACCCCAAAACGGTACGGGCATCTATGGGAGCCTGTTTTCGTATGCCAGTATGGGAGTGCAGTAGAGAGGAACTGGTGAGACTGCTTGGTCGCTCTCAACTTCCCCTCTATGCCACGGCATTGCGAGAGGATACCATAGATGTGCGGGAGGTATCCATGACCAGATGTGCAGTTGTGGTAGGGAGTGAAGGACAGGGTGTCTCCCAATTTTTGTTGGAGCAAAGCGAGAAAACCCTGAAAATCCCCATACAGGAGCGGTGTGAATCCCTCAATGCGGCAGTAGCTGCAACGGTTATACTATGGGAAATGGTACGGGAATAAAAAGAAAAGAGGATGGCAGGTATGCTCAAAGAGTGGATTTGGCTGGCGACCCGAAGGGGGATCAAACCCAATGCCATTTGTGAGATATTGGAGTACTTTGGAACACCAGAGCGGGTATACTATGCACCATCCCATCTCTATGAGGAACTCCCAGTCTTGTCCCCACACATGAGGGAAAGCCTGTGTGATAAGTCAATGGAGCAGGTGGAACAGATTTTAGAGGCATGTGAGCGGTTGAACCTGCGTGTGATGACCTATGGGGATGGGGATTACCCTCAAAGGCTGCGGGAACTTGCAGACCCACCCATTGTACTTTATATTCTGGGCAGGACCATCCAATTTGACCAAGAGCCTGTGATTGGTGTGGTAGGGACCAGGACCCCATCCCAGTATGGGCAGCGGGTTGCCACTCAGCTAGGTTATGGGATTTCAAAATCGGGAGGCTTGCTGGTTTCTGGTATGGCACAGGGGATTGATGCAGCAGCCCTGAAGGGTGCCCTACAGAGTGGCAGACCAGTGGTTTCTATTTTGGCAGGTGGGGTGGACTTGCCATACCCAAGGCAAAATATTGGACTTTATCATGATGTGGCTGCTGTGGGAGCTGTGATCAGTGAGAGACCGCCTGGGACACCCCATCTAGGGGAATATTTTCCCATCCGGAACCGGATCATCAGCGGATTGTCATTGGGCGTAGTGGCAGTGGAATGCAGGCGGCACAGTGGCACCATGCGCACCATCGAACATGCACTGGAGCAAAATCGGGATGTATTTGCTGTGCCAGGAAACATTGATTCTCAAAACAGTGAGGGACCCAACTGGCTGCTGCGGCAGGGGGCACGCCCCATTACTGGTTATGAGGATATATTAGAGGAGTATTGGAGTTATTTTCCACAAAAATTGCAGACCATGTCGCCAATGAATCAACAGGTGCTTCAAAAGCGGATCGAAGCGGTATTAGAGAAGCAGGAAAAACCACAGAACATACAGCCATCTGAGCCAAAACCTGAGCCACAAGAACAAAAGACGTTACCCGATGAAGAAAGCCTAGGGCTGACAGAGCAAGAACGCCATGTTTTGGCGATCATAAGGGAGAAAAAACGTGGCTGTGAGCCGGATGAACTGGTGGAATGGGCACAGATTCCAGTGAGACGGATTTTGAGTATTTTATCTGTGCTGCAAATTTATGGTCTGATTGAGGAGCAGCCAGGAAAGCGGTTCAAAGCACAATCATAAAAATTAAAGATACCATGTGCAATGTCACATGTTTTGTATTTTTCATATGGGAGGTTGTCAAATGGCAACAAAGACCGACTTAGTCATTGTTGAGTCACCGTCAAAAGCAAAAACAATTGGAAAATATTTGGGACCAGGGTATGAAGTCAAGGCCTCTATGGGGCATGTGCGAGATTTGCCAAAAAGTAAGTTAGGGGTGGATGTGGAACAGGATTTTGAGCCTGACTACCAGCCCATCAAAGGAAAAGAAGATACCATCAACGACTTGAAAAAATCAGCCAAGAAAAGTGGCAAAGTCTTTCTTGCTACTGACCCTGACCGAGAGGGAGAGGCCATTTCATGGCATTTGAAGGAATTGCTGGGTATTCCAGATGATAAAACCTACCGTGTGACCTTTAATGAAATCACAAAAAAAGTGGTCAATGACTCCATTGCATCCCCAAGAGCCATTGACCAGAATCTGGTGAACGCCCAGCAGGCACGCCGTATTTTGGACCGAATTGTAGGGTATCAGCTCTCACCACTCCTGTGGAAGAAAATCAAACGGGGACTGTCTGCCGGTCGTGTTCAGTCTGTGGCAACCAGACTGGTGGTAGAGAAAGAGGAGGAAATCAAGGCGTTCCAGCCTCAGGAATACTGGTCTATTGAGGTAGATTTACAAAGAATCCGACCAAATTTAGGAGGATTTAAGGCTGCTTTCTATGGGCAGGAGAAAAAAATGGAACTGCACAATGAACAGGAGGCAGATGAGATTATTGCAGCCGTGTCCAAAGCTCCATTTTCTGTTACCAAGGTGAAACGGCAGGATAAGCAGAGAAATCCAGCCCCACCCTTTACCACGTCCACTTTGCAGCAGGAGGCATCCAGAAAGTTAAATATGACCCCAGCCCGTACCATGTCCATTGCCCAGCAGCTATATGAGGGCATTGATATCACAGGGGAGGGGACTGTGGGTTTGATTACCTACATGCGTACAGACTCCCTGCGCATTTCAGATGAAGCAGTAGCAGCTGCAAAAAATCTGATTATCAATCGGTATGGAACAGATTACTATCCCCCAAAAGCCAGACACTATAAAACCAAAGGCAATGCCCAGGACGCCCATGAAGCCATTCGCCCATCTGATGTGAATTTGATTCCAGAGGATATCAAAAAGGATTTGACAACCGACCAATATCGCCTCTACAAATTGATTTGGAGCCGCTTTTTGGCCTGTCAGATGGCAAGTGCCATTTATGACAGTGTTTCCATTGAGACACAGTCTGCCGGCTATACCTTCCGTGCCAGCCATTCAGAATTGAAATTCTCTGGATTCACTGCGGTTTATGAGGAGGGAAGGGATGATGAGGAAGAAGCTCCACAGTCTCCCCTGCCGGATTTGAAAGAGGGGGAGATGCTGGAACTTCAGAAAACAGACAAACAGCAGCACTTTACACAGCCCCCAGCCCGCTATTCAGAAGCCACTTTGATTCGGGCTTTGGAGGAAAAAGGCATTGGTCGCCCCTCTACCTATGCCCCCACCATTTCTACCATTTTAAACCGTGAATATGTGGTGAAAGAGGGAAAAGCACTGCGCCCCACTCCCTTGGGTGAGGTTGTCACCGGTTTGATGAAAGAGAAATTTCAGGATATTGTTGACCCCACCTTTACTGCCCAGATGGAGGAAGAACTGGACAAAGTAGAGGAGGGAACAGTAGATTGGAAACAGGTATTGAGAGGGTTTTATCAGGATTTTCAGGCGGAAATGCACAAGGCAGAACAGGAACTGGATGGAGAGCGGATTAAAGTTCCAGACGAAGTATCTGAGGAGATTTGCCCAGAATGTGGTCGCAATCTGGTGATTAAATCTGGTCGTTTTGGTCGCTTTTTGGCCTGTCCCGGCTGGCCAGAGTGTGAATTTACTATGCCTCTGGTAGTAGAAATGCCAGGGAAATGCCCAAAGTGCGGTGGCAGACTGGTCAAGCGCACAGGAAAAAGCAAGAAAAACAACAAACAATATACCTACTACTGTTGTGAACGGCTGAACAGTAAAGATGAGAGCAAAAAATGCGATTTTATGACCTGGGATGTACCAGTAAAAGAAAATTGCCCAGTGTGTGGGTGGACCATGTTCAAAAAATCAGGACGAGGTGCAAAAAAAGCATTTTGTATCAATGAACATTGTTCTAACTTTACACCAGAAGAAAAGAGAGGGGGCTGGAAGAAAAAAGAGACTGAGGAAAAAACAGAAAACACACAACAGGCAGAATCTGTATCTGATGTGAAAAAGACAGCTTCCAAGAAAGCAACGACCACAAAAGCATCCACAAAAAAAGCAGCTGCAAAGAAGGCAACAGCGAAAAAAACAACCACCAAAAAGACAACCACCAGAAAAAAATCCGAGGAAACATCCTCTGAACAGGAATAGGAGACAAGTATGGAAGCAGTAACTGTAATTGGTGCAGGATTGGCAGGCTGTGAGGCGGCATGGCAGCTGGCACAGCGTGGCATTCCGGTGGTGTTACAGGAAATGAAGCCACAAAAAATGACACCTGCCCATCACAGTGCATTGTTTGGGGAGTTGGTATGCTCTAATTCCCTGCGCTCAGACCAGTTGGAAAATGCAGTAGGGCTTTTGAAAGAAGAACTGCGCCAATGCCGTTCCCTGATTATGACCTGTGCAGATGAACATCGGGTGGCAGCAGGTGGGGCATTGGCAGTGGACCGCCATGCCTTTGCTCAGGCGATTACAGATAAAATCAAACAGCACCCCAAAATCACGGTAGTGGAGGGGGAAGTGACAACCATTCCCCCAGAGGGGCAGGTCATCATCGCATCGGGTCCCCTTACTTCAGATGCACTGGCAGAGGAAATCAGACAGAAATGGATTCAGGATGGATACTTGCATTTCTTTGATGCAGCGGCTCCACTGGTGACGTTTGAAAGTGTGGATATGAACAGTGCATGGTTTGCATCACGATATGACAGAGGTACCCCAGATTACATCAACTGCCCACTGACCGAGGAGG
Source organism: uncultured Oscillospiraceae bacterium (assembly GCA_944385095.1). Taxonomy (GTDB): domain Bacteria; phylum Bacillota; class Clostridia; order Oscillospirales; family Oscillospiraceae; genus Lawsonibacter. The sequence goes on along the minus strand of CALWVS010000004.1, from coordinate 62,349 downwards.
AGTACCAGCAGTTTTGGGAGGCACTCACCACCGCTGAGGAAGCACAGGTACATGGCTTTGAAGATGCTGGTGTGTTTGAGGGGTGTATGCCTGTGGAGGTAATGGCACGGCGTGGACGGGATACTCTGTGCTATGGACCGCTGAAACCGGTGGGTTTGAAAGACCCCAAAACAGGGAAAGAGCCGTTTGCAGTGGTGCAACTGAGAAAGGACAATGCACAAGGGTCCATCTACAATATAGTGGGATTTCAGACCCACTTGCGCTGGCCAGAGCAAAAGAGAGTCTTTTCCATGATTCCAGCCTTGCGTCATGCAGAATATGTTCGGTATGGTGTGATGCACAGAAATACCTTTTTGGACTCTCCACGGCTGTTAGACCGCTATTACCGAGTGCGTACAGAGCCAAGAATCCGTTTTGCGGGTCAGATTACCGGCGTGGAGGGATATGTGGAGTCCACAGCCTCTGGGTGTCTGGCAGGGATGGAACTGGCAAGAGAACGACTGGGAAAGCCACCCATTGATTTCCCAAAAGAAACCGCCATTGGAGCACTGGCACTTTACATCAGTGACCAGACGGTCAGCCACTTTCAGCCCATGAACATCAATTTCGGTTTGATTCCCCCGTTAGGCTATCGAGTGAAAGGAAAACGAAACAAGAATGCAGAACTGTCCAGACGTGCGCTGACCTGTCTGGAGCAGTTGGATTTGGAGTGAGGAGTACACAATGAAAATTATTGTAGACGCCATGGGAGGGGACAATGCCCCAGAAGCCCCTGTGATGGGTGCGATTGCAGCCAATCGAGAGTATGGAGTAGAAATTACATTGGTGGGCAGAGGGGAGGAAATCCTGACAGTATTAGAGAAAAATGGAATTCAACAGCTGCCCACAGGGGTAGAGATTGCCCATGCCTCTGAGGTGGTAGAAATTTGTGATAACCCTGCCACAGCCTTCCGGGAAAAGAAAGATTCCTCCTTGACCGTTGGTTTAAACCTCCTCAAAACGGGGCAGGGGAATGCCTATGTGTCTGCTGGCTCCACTGGTGCCCTGTTGGGAGCTGCCACCCTGCTCATCAAACGGATTCGAGGGATTCGACGGGCAGCCCTTGCCCCTGTGGTGCCCACAGGGAATGGGGGAGCGGTTCTCATTGATGCAGGAGCCAATGCAAAATGCCCTCCAGAGTATCTCCTCCAGTTTGCGTACATGGGTTCCTATTATGCAGAACATATTTTGGGACGTCCTGAACCCAAAGTGGGGCTTTTGAATATCGGTGCAGAGCCATCCAAAGGCACAGAATTGCAGACTACAGTCTACGCACTCCTGCAAAAAGCAAAGGAGGATGGACGTATCAACTTTGTGGGCAATGTGGAGGCAAGAGAGGCAGTAGAAGGTGCAGTGGATGTCATTGTGGCAGATGGCTATTCTGGAAATATCTTCCTGAAAACCATGGAGGGCACTGGTCTGTTTTTGGCAAGAGAACTGAAAGGCATGTTTATGGAAAGTCTGGGCACCAAACTGGCTGCTTTGCTGGTGTCAAAGGGGTTGAAGCGCCTGAAGAAGCTCTTTAACTCCAGTGAGGTAGGCGGGACGGCATTGCTGGGCATTTCCAAGCCCGTTATCAAGGCCCATGGCTCCTCCGATGCCTATGCCATTCAAAATGCAATCCGACAGGCAAAACAGATTATATCTACAGGGGTTATTGAAAATATTACAGAACATGTAGATATGATGCGGATTGATTTGCCGGAAGGGGAATGAAATTCCAGTATAGAAGCAGAAAATAAAAAAACCCTATTGACAGGTATAGGGTTTCTGCATATAGTTATGTAGAGAAAAACGTGCCCAAGCACAAGTTAGAAGGAGTAAACAACTATGATTTTTGAAAAGGTATGCGCACTGATCGCAGAGCAGTTCAATGTGGATGCAGATTCCATTACCATGGATACCTCCTTTGAAGACGACCTGAACGCAGATTCTGTGGATATTGTAGATCTGTCTATGGCGATGGAAGAGGAATTTGAAATTGACGAACTCAGCGAGGAAGAAGCTGGTTCCATTAAAACAGTTGGTGACTTGGTTCGCTTTTTGCAGAATAAGGTGGACTAATCTGTACGGCTTCTGTGGTGTAAATTTAGCAAAACTCCGCCCATTGGCGGAGTTTTGTGTTTCGATAAGGAGAAAATGATATGAAAAGCTTAGAAGAAAAGCTGGGCTATACCTTTCGCAACCCAGCCCTGTTGGAAAATGCACTGACCCATAGTTCCTGTGCCAATGAGAGCAGAGGCACATTGCAGAGCAATGAGAGACTGGAATTTTTGGGTGACTCTATTTTAGGTATGATTGTGGCAGAGCACCTCTACCGAAACCATCCTGACTTGCCAGAGGGAGAACTGACCAGAACCCGTGCCGCTCTGGTGTGTGAGGAAAGTCTGGTGGAAGTGGCAAAAGTTTTAAAGTTGGGAGAGTATCTGCATCTGGGCAAAGGAGAAGAAGCTGGCGGCGGTCGCAGACGTCCATCTATTCAGGCGGATGCCGTGGAAGCAGTGCTGGCTGCGGTGTATTTGGATGGCGGTATTGGCTCTGTGCGTTCCATCATTCAAAAGTATATTCTGTGTCATGAAATTGAAGGATTAACCAGCCCAAGAGATTATAAGACGGCACTTCAGGAACTGGTCCAGAGACAGAGTGGCCAGGTGCTGAAGTATCGTCTGGTGGGGTCAGAAGGTCCTGACCATGACAAACGATTCTTTGTTGAGGTAGACCTAAATGGCACAATGATTGGAGCAGGCAAGGGACACAGCAAGAAAGAGGCAGAGCAGATGGCAGCGAAAACAGCAATCCAGCAGTTGAGCAACTAAACTTCATCAAAAAATCAAAGAAAATGAAAAAAAGAGGTTGACAAAATAGTTAGCATATGCTAATCTATAGGTGGTTAGAGATGAAGAAACAAAAGCTCACCCTCCTCAAACCTCCCTGCTTTCTTCCCCCTGATGTACAAGCTTTTGCATCTCTCTTTCCACCAGAATTCTGTGGGACAGGCATCCCCCACAGAACAGGTCTCAGCCGTAGGCATACATGCGGCTGAGACTTTTATTTTTTCAGGTATGTTGACGGTCATGGTGGGACATGGTATAGTGAAGAAGGCAAAATGAAATCGGAAGGAAGAAAAGAGGGATGTTATGCCAAGTCGTTGGATGAAGTCCATTTTGTTGGTGATTACCTATACTGTACTGTTGGTTTTGGCGATTGTAAAGATTGATGGAATTTTTGGTGTGGCAGAGCAGGTGTTGTATAGCTGCCGTCCGTTGTTCATTGGATTTGCCATTGCCTTTGTACTCAATCGACCTTGTACTTTTTTCTGTAAAAACTATGAACGAAATCTGGGACAGAGGTATCAAAAACTGGGGCGACCTCTGGCGGTGCTGACCTCCTATCTGGTACTGATTGCTGTCATGGTAGCACTGTTTTCGTTTGTACTGCCTCAGGTTGCAGCCAGTATTCAGACATTGGCTTATAGTCTCAATGGTTATATTGCAAATTTACAGCAGATTATCAACAGGATTGCCTCTTATCTGGATTTGGAAGCACTGGACTTATCCGGTCTGAAAACCTTCCTGAGTGATTTTCTGAAAAATATGCTGGTCAGTATCACCAGTGCAGCGGGTCATGTGATGAATGTGACAGGGAGCATTCTTTCTATGTTTGTGACCCTTGTGCTTTCTGTTGTCTTTTCCATCTATATGCTGGCAGGAAAAGATACCTTGCTCAATCAGGGGAGAATTTTGCTTCGGGCTTACCTTCCCAAAAAATATGCAAATACTGTATTGGGTGTGATCCACCTGACAGCCAATACATTTTCCAATTTTGTATCTGGGCAGGTAGTAGAGGCCTGTATTCTGGGGTTCCTCTGTGCCATTGGTACGTTTTTCATTCAGCCAGATTATGCACTGCTGATTGGTGTGATTGTAGGGGTGTCTGCACTGATTCCAGTAGCAGGTGCCTATATTGGTGCCATTCTCTCCGCTTTTTTGGTGCTTATGGTATCTCCTGTCAGAGCGTTGGTCTTTTTGGTGTTCCTGTCTATTTTACAGCAGATTGAGGGAAATGTGATTTACCCCAGAGTGGTGGGAACTTCCATTGGTCTGCCGGGCATTTGGGTTCTGGCAGCAGTGACGGTAGGTGGCGGTCTGTTTGGTTTGCTGGGTGTGTTGCTCAGTGTGCCAGTAGCGTCTGTGTTGTATGCCCTGTTGAAACAGGATGTGTGTCGTAGAATTTCCCATTCCAAACTGACAAGACAGGAAGAAATGGAATAAAAATCAGCCCCCGCTGTTCAGGTGGGGGCTGATTGTGTTTGTTAAGAGGATTTTCTCTTGGAGCGGTTAATAGCTGACAAAATGGCACGCAGGGGGGCAAGATTGATGTTGTGGGAGAGCCCTACACCCCAATATTTTTTACCATCTCGCTGGTCTTGCAGTAAAATATAGGCAACACCCTGAGAATCGGAACCATCTGTAATGGCATGGGATTTGTAATCTAAGAAGGTAAAGTGGGACATTTTTTCATCTTTAATGGCATTGAAAAAGGCATCAATAGGACCATTGCCCTCACCAGCAACTTCAAATACTGTGTCTGTGTGTCGCAGGGTTCCACGGAAGGTGACATGGGAGTGCCCATTCTGGTCGGTACTCTCGTCAAAGAAATGCTTGATGAGCTGATAGGGGGTTTTTGCCTCAATATATTCCTGTTGGAACAATTCCAGAATGCGTGCTGGGTCGATTTCCTTGCCAACAGCATCGGTTTCTTTCTGAACCACAGCACCAAACTCTGGGTGCATGGACTTGGGCAGGTCGTAACCAAAGTTGTGTTCCATAATATAGGCGGCTCCACCCTTGCCAGACTGGGAGTTGATGCGGATGATTGGCTCATATTCACGCCCCACATCGGCTGGGTCAATGGGCAGATAGGGAATTTCCCAATATTCTGTACCAGATTGTTTCATATATTGGCTGCCTTTGTTGATGGCGTCCTGATGGCTGCCAGAGAAGGCAGTGAAAACCAGTTTTCCGGCATAGGGCTGGCGGTCGCCTACGGGCATTTTGGTGCATCGCTCATACATTTCACGGATATCGTTGATATGGGAGAAATCCAGCTCAGGATTGATGCCCTGTGTCCACATATTCATGGCAAGGGTCACAATATCTACATTGCCTGTCCGTTCCCCGTTTCCAAACAAAGTGGCTTCCACACGGTCGGCACCAGCCAGCAGTCCCATTTCTGCGGTGGCTACACCACAACCACGGTCGTTGTGGGGATGGAGGGAGATAATGGCACAATCACGGCTGGGGAGTTTTTTGCAGAAATATTCCAGCATATCTGCAAACTGGTTGGGCATACAGTTTTCCACTGTGGTGGGCAGATTCAGAATGACCTTCTGTTCTGGAGTTGCATGGAGATGCTCCAATACAGCCTGACAGATTTCAACAGCATAGTCCATTTCTGTCCCCATAAAGGATTCTGGGGAGTATTCAAAACGAAGATTCATACCCTCTGCAATCAGGGGCTGTGACATCTCATAGATGAGGTCTGCTGCATCTGTGGCAATCTTGGTAATGCCATCGGTTTCCATATGGAATACCACTTTGCGCTGTAAAGTGGATGTGGAATTATAGAAGTGTAAAATCACATTTTTGGCTCCACGGATGGCTTCAAATGTCTTTTTGATGAGGTGTTCTCTGGCCTGCACCAGTACTTGAATGGTCACATCCTCTGGAATATGCCCACCTTCAATCAACTCACGGCAGATTTCGTATTCTGTCTCACTGGCAGAGGGAAAACCAATTTCAATTTCTTTTACTCCAATGTCCACAAGAGTATGGAAATACTCCAGTTTCTCCTCCAGATTCATGGGGTCAATCAGAGCCTGATTGCCGTCACGCAGGTCAACAGAGCACCAGATGGGGGCTTTGGTAATTACATGGTCTGGCCAGGTGCGTCCGATGATTTTCTGGGGTTGAAAGGGAATGTACTTTTGATATCCAGGTTTCATATCATTTCTTCCTCCATATCTTCCCGAATGTTGGGAACGGCTTCTTGCGGGGACGAAAAAACGCCCCCGACTTTGAAAAAAGTCAGGGGCGTAAAACAGTTTACGCGGTACCACCCTGGTTCGATTGTCGGTTGCCCAGACAATCCTCATGACCTCAAACAAGGTCTGCGTCTGTAACGAGACGAACCGTCCTGCCCTACTTTATGGGTTCAGGCAGGCTGCTCAGGGACCAGTTATACACAAGGTATCGCACACCAGCTTCCACCAACCGCTGACTCTCTGAAGAAAAATACCAAGTCTTTTTTCCCTTCGTTGCATTGTTGCGAGATTTATTGTAACGAGAAATACCGCTTTTGTCAAGTAAAAGATAAAAGTGTGAAATTTTGTTTTGGTTTACTGGTCTAAATGCAGAAAAAAAGGAATAAATTAAAATAAACATCACCTGAAGGCAGGGGAAAGACATGGAACAGTATGTGGCATTGGATGGAGGTGGACAGCTTACCATCAGAGATGAGGGACTGCGGCTGCGTATTCGGGCGACTGCTGCACTGCCGCAAATTGGACTTTACAAGGTTTGGATTTATGGCAGAGGCGAACCTGTGCTTTTGGGGACCATGATACCAGAGGGAAAACAGCTTGTAGTGGAACGAGTATTCACAAGGCAGACACTGCGCCAGCAACACTGTGAACCCATTCAGGGGGGGTGGGTTCAGCTTTCCCACAAATTTTCAAAACAGCAGCCATTTCAAACCATGAGAAACTGGCAGGGAATTTGTCAGGATCAGTTAGTCCAACGGGGCTTAGAACGACATTGGAAAAACCTGTTAGAAAAGAGAGAGGGAAACATTGTGTGGGTGGCTGCGCCCTATTTGCCACAGAGGGAGATTCCCCTCTTGCCGCTGATTTGTCTGGCGCAAGTGAAACAAATGGGACAACAGAGGTATCTTATTTGGAAGTTTGAAGAAGGAAAGCCAGTATTGCCGGATGAGTACGAAAATAAACCGGGATAAACTTTGGTGTATCCATTGAAAAACAGCTTAAAATTTCGTATAATAAATGTGATGTAAGAATAGAGAGGAACAAAAACCATGTACCAGATTGATATTATGACCCTCTTTCCTGATGTAGTGGGGGATATGCTCTGTGAATCCATTTTAGGGCGAGGACAGGAGCGTGGATATATTCGAATTAACTGCCATCAGATTCGGGATTATACCAAAAATAAACAAAAACAGGTGGATGACTATCCCTATGGAGGTGGCAGAGGTGCAGTGATGCAGGCTGACCCTCTCTACCACTGTTGGAAACATATCTGTGATGAGGTGGGGGAACATGTTCACACCATCTACCTTTCACCAGCTGGAAAAACCTTTACACAGGAAGACGCCAAACGTCTAAAGGCGGACTATTCTAATCTCATTCTGGTCTGTGGTCACTACGAGGGAGTGGACCAGCGGTTTATTGATGAGTGTGTAGATGAGGAAATTTCCATTGGGGATTTTGTGATGACAGGAGGAGAAATCCCAGCCATGGCAGTGGCAGACGCAGTGTGCCGTCTGGTTCCTGGCGTTTTGTCAGACCCATCCTGTTATGAAAATGAAAGCCATTGGAATGGAATGTTAGAAGCACCACAGTATTCAAGACCGGAAATCTGGCACGACCGCGCGGTTCCACCTATTTTACTATCTGGGCACCACGCCAATGTAGAGAAGTGGAGACGGAAACAGGGGATTTTAAGAACCTACCAACGCAGACCAGATTTATATGAAAAGTTGGATCTTTCATCCAAACAGGACCAAAAACTGCTTCGTGAGTTAGAGGAGGAGTTGGGAGAGCCTCTGGGCAGAGAACCTGTATAAGTGCCATATACAAAATCAATGAGACTTGGAGATGAACATCATGAGTTTTAAAATTATAGTGGATAGCTGCTGCGATTTGAGCGCTCAAATGAAGAACGATCCCTGTTTTATTAAGGTCCCATTGACCATTCGCTCCAATGGGAGCGTGTTTGTAGATGATGACACCTTTGACCAGGCGGATTTGCTTTGGTCTATGAAGCAAAGTGAAAGTGCTCCGTCCACCGCCTGCCCATCTCCCCAAAATTATCTGGATGCCTATCGAAATGGCGCAGAGGATATTTATGTGGTCACACTCTCGGCACTGCTCAGCGGTTCCCATAACTGTGCAGAACAGGCAAGAGTATTACTGGAGGAGGACAATCCAGAACTGAATATACATGTCTTTAACTCCTGTTCTGCATCCTCTGGTGAAGTATTGGTTGCTATGAAAATTCGGGAATTGGCTTCTACTGGGATGCCATTCAAAAAGGTAGTACGAGAGGTAGAACAGTTTATTTTTCAGATGCAGACTATGTTTGTATTGGATTCCTTGGAAAACTTACGGAAAAATGGTCGCCTTACCAGATTGCAGGCAGTTGTGACAGGTGCTTTGAAAATTAAACTGTTGATGGGAGCCACATCAGAAGGGGAAATTTACAAGATTGGTCAGGCACTGTCTATGAAACAGGCACTTAGTAAGCTGGTAGACAAGATTGCAGCAGACCCCAATCATGTGGGACGTACCGTGGCAATCTGTCACTGTAACTGTCTGGACCGGGCGTTTTTGGTGAAACAGCAAATTGAGGCAAAATGTCAGGTAGGTCAGATTCATATTCTGGAAGCTGGTGGCATTACATCCGTCTATGCCAACGATGGCGGTGTTGTAGTAGCATACTAACTGGGAGGAAAAAGAGACATGACAAGGGACGAGGCTTGGCAGCTTTTAAAACAGTACAATGAGGAGCCATTTCATTTACAGCATGGTGTGACGGTGGAACAGGTGATGGGCTGGTTTGCACAGGAGCTGGGGTATGGAACTGAGCAGGAATTTTGGAGCCTTGTAGGGCTGCTCCATGATATTGACTATGAGAAGTGGCCAGAGGAGCACTGCATCAAAGCACAGGAATTGCTGAGACAGGCTGAAGCAGAAGAAAAGCTTATCCGTGCAGTGGTCAGCCATGGATGGGGACACCACACAGACATTCAACCGGAGCATGAAATGGAGCGGGTGCTGTTTGCAGTGGATGAACTGACTGGTTTAATTGGGGCGGCAGCTCTGATGAGACCTTCAAAATCTGTCTCAGATATGGAATTAAAATCCCTGAAAAAGAAGTTTAAGGACAAAAAATTTGCAGCAGGCTGTTCCAGAGAGGTCATTGAAACTGGGGCAAAGCTGTTGGATTGGGACTTGGATACCTTGCTTTCCAAAACGTTGGAAGCTATGCAGGCAAAAGAGCAGAGTATTGTATCTGCCTTACAGGAAGCGGGATAGGTATGGAGTTTGCCCCGCTTTTTGAATTACCTTGAATTAGAATGAAACTACCAGCAGAAAGTGAGAACATAGTCACTTTTTGTTGGTAGTTTTGACTTTTACAGGGATTCTATTGTATGGTGCAGAGGTTATAGCCAGTCTGCAACCACATCAGCAAGACCAGTTGGACCCACACAATGTTCAGACAGCAAGGTGAGCAAGGCGTGGATTCTTGTAATATCAGAGGTAATATTTGCAATGGATGCCGTGTCCCCCTGTTCTTCTGTAATACGGATTCCATATTGCTCTGTACAGCTCCCAAACAGGTCAGAGAGTTCAATCAGAACAAAGTAGTGGAAAATATGTAGGGTTCCCTGTTCATCCTGACAGGAGCGGGTATCTAGTTTCAATTCTCGCATAAACGTGTTCTCCTTCACATGAATTGACCACATTATAGGAGATACAGCCGAAAAAGAAAAGAAAAACCGTTCGACCTGTTTCGACAGATTAGGGAATATCAGGGAAAAAACAGGGAATATTTTGTCGAACTGTGTCAAAGGAGAACGAAACATAGGGAAATTTTAACTGGGAATGGATTAGAATTTGTAAGCGGTTAAGAAACAATCTGAAATCAGAGAAAAGGGAGGTAAGTTTATGTCTAACACTTATTGTGGAAAATCCTGTACAGAGTGTACACAGAAAGAGGCTCTAGGCTGTCCAGGTTGTAAGACTGGACCTGGTCGGACATTCGCTGGAGAGTGTGAACTGGCTCAGTGCTGTCAAAAGAAGGGGCATGAAAGCTGTGATACCTGCGGTTTCAAGGAAAATTGTGGAATTTTACGGATGTGCCACCAACAGCCGGAAATTAGAAAGAAAAAAATGGAGCTGCAACAGAATAGAAGTCAGGAAATGATAGAAAAAGCCCCCTTTTTGGGGAAATGGTTGTGGATTTTGTTCTGGCTGTTTGTTCCCTCTGGTATTGCCAATATTTTGAGCAATGAAAATATAGCCAACCTTGCACCGGGAATCTATTTGTTTGGAGAGATTTTGGCTTCTATAAGTGCCTTTGCGTATGGTTTTGTTTTGCTAAAACTGTCTTCACAAGAAAGACAATACCGTAAGGCTGGTTTTTACTCCATTATATCCGCAGTTTTGAGTATCTTGGTGATAGTTATTATTAGTGTAGCAGAAACACTGATATTGCCCTTGCTTCTTACCATCCCACTTTTGGTTGTTGCACTGGTTGGGCAATATTATGAGTTTAATGCACATGCTGCAACACTCTATCACTACAGAGTAGATTATGAGCTGGCGAACAAGTGGAAAGTCCTTTGGAAATGCAATATTGGATGTATGATTGCGTTAATTTGCAGTATTCTGGTTGTGCTGATTCTTCCAATCCTTGGTTTTTTGGCTTTGTTGGTGGCGGCTATTGCAATCATTGTAATTGGGATTATGAAACTGGTTTACCTATACAAAACTGCAATGATTTTCCGTGGACTGGCACTGGATTGTGGCTGATAAACAGAATAGAGTACAAAACAGAACGGTGCGTTCTCTATAAGAACGCACCGTTCTATTTTTGGGTAGTTCAATGCACACGAAGGCGTTTGACTAAATCCTCTGTTGGTGTAACCCAGGCAGTTTCATAGGTGGTATAAATGACCATACCAGGGCGGGCACCATTTGGCTTCTTTACATAACGAACAGGGGTATAGTCCACTGGAATTTTGCCAGAACCACGTCCCTGAGAAAACCATGCAGCCAGACAGGCGGCTTCCTGAAGGCTTTGGACATCAGGGTCTGTTCCATCTGTCCAGAGAATCACATGGGAGCCATGAATTTTTTGTGTGTGGAACCAGATGTCATATTTAGATGCCTGTTTACAGGTTAAAAGGTCGTTTTGGGTGTTGTTTTTACCAACAGAAATGCGCAATCCGGCAGTGGAGCGAAATTCCATGGGTTTGGAGACAACCCGCTTTTCCCGTCCTTTTCCCTTGCTCTGTCTGCGCAGGTAGCCTGTATCTGTCAATTCCTGACGGATTTCCTGTAAATCCTTTTCCCCTTCTGCCAAAGTGATGGACTCCAAAACGCTGTTTAGATAGTCCAGTTCTTTGCGACCTTTTTCCAACTGTTGTGTCAGCATGGTTTCAGCCGTTTTGGCACGGTTATAATCCTTGTAGTACTTGGCCGCATTTTGTTGGGGTGTCAACAGAGGGTCTAGGGAAATATCAATTTCTTTGCCCTCTGGGTCGTAGAAATCTACTGTATGGAAGGTGTGCATCCCACGCTTGAGCTGATAGAAATTGGAGGTGATGATATCACCCAGTTCACGCAGGCGGTCACGGTTTTGGGTGGCAGCCAGTTCTTTTTCCTGATTGGCAATTTTGCGTGCAGTCCGGTCTCTTGCAGTGGTCACAGAGCGGATTAAGTCCTGCCCTTTCTGTTTGGCACGCTCCAACTGTTCTCGCTGTTCATAAAACCGGTCAAGGAGAGAAGAAAAATCTGGATAGGTTTTGAGCGTTACCTTCTGCCCATATTGATAGATGGGTAAAAAGGTGAAATCATAGGGAGCGTCTTCACGCAGCAGCAGGGTAGGGGTGAGTTGATGGGCAGAGACATTGTGCAGCAGTGATTCCAGAGAAGATAGGAGCCGTTGTTTGCCCTCTGAACTGAGTAGATGGAGACGGACATCAGTGGCACCGCCAGCCTGAAAGGCAAGTTCACGACAAATCAGAGGAGAGAGACCGCCAAAGGTATCCAGTAACCATTGGTCAATCTGCACTTCTTCAGGGGCAGCATCCAAAAGTTCCTGAAGCTGTTGGGAAGATTGTGTGAATGGGTTCTGTTTTTCCTGTTGTGGTGGCAGGTGATAAAACAATCCAGGCAGCAGGGTGCGCTGTGGATTGGAAGCACCAAGGTTGGATTCCACCCGTCGCAAACAGTCCAGAATTCTGTTGTGTTCATCCAATAGCAGCAAATTGGAACGCCGCCCAATGGCTTCCAGTACCAGTGTCCGTTTCACTCTGTCCCCCAGTTCGTTGAGCGTTTCCAGTTCAAAAGAAACCACACGTTCCAGAGGGGGCTGTGAAACAGAGAGAATTTTGCCTCCTGACAGATGCTTACGCAAAAGCATACAGAACATGGGAGGGGTATCTGGATTTTCACGGGTTAACTGTGTGAGCTGGGCGCGAGGGTGATTGGGATTGGCTGAGAGCAGCAATTTGACAGAGCCTCTGGTGGGACTGCGCAGAGCCAGCACGATTTCATCTCGTGCTGGCTGATAGATTTTATCAATTTTTGTATTGGTAACCGTCTGGCTTAATTCATGTACAAGCCCAGACAAACAGAGTGCATCAAGTGGCATAGCAATACCTCATGGATTGGAATTCATTAAAAAAGTAAATAATTCATTGAGTCTCTGGGTGCGTCCCTGCAAATAGAGCCATCCCCAGAGGGCTTCAAAACCAGTAGCCGACTGATACTGACTACGGGTGGCAGCTTTGGGGACAGAGTGGGGAGCGGTATTGCGTCCCCTGCGATAGACGTCCTGTTCTTCCTCAGAAAGCAGAGGGAGCAGACGCTCCATAGCTGCTGCTTGGGCAGGGGCAGAGACATAGGCAACTGTGGTGCGGTGCAGGTCTTTTGGACGTGTCTTTCCCTGTAGACACAGCCAAGAACGAATCATCACCTCATATACACTGTCCCCTAAGTGGGCAAGTCCTAAACTGCTCATATTAAGAAGAGTCTCTCGGTCCATTGATAAGTGAAAGTAATCCATAAAAACCTCTTAGTTGTTTTCATCTGATGGCATTTGACTGAGTAAATGATAAAGGTCACAGGTTTCCATTGGAGGGTAGTGAAAATGCCCTTGCACCAGGTCACAGCCAGATTCCTCAATCATCATATGTTCATCAAATGTTTCCACCCCTTCCATGCAGACCCGCTTTCCAAATTTGTGGCAGGCATAGACAATGGTGGAAATAAAATTCTTTTTTTCCTCAGAGTCAGACATCTCCATCAAAAGGGTGCGATCCAGTTTAATAATGCTGGAGGGGTATTTGAGAAGTAAGCCAAGGGAGGAATAACCATTCCCAAAGTCGTCCAGTGCAACACGGATGCCCAACATGCTGCATTCACTGACAAAGTATTGCAACATATGGGGGTCTTCCTTGTAGTGCGTTTCTGTCAGTTCTGCTACCAGATGAGAGCCGTCCACCCCATATTTCTCTAATGTTTCACTCATAAACTCAGTAAATTCATTGTCCATAATTTGGAAGTAACTTACATTGAAGCTTAAAAACATGTCAGGCATATAGGAAATCAGACGCCCTACACTGCGTACTGTCTGCTCAAAGACCCACTTGCCCACAGGGCGAATGGCATTTCCTTTTTCCAACAGAGGAACAAAGGTGCCAGGAGAGATGTCCTTACCCTGATACCGCCAGCGCAACAGTACCTCACCACCGACAGGCATACCACTTTTGATATCCACAATGGGTTGGATTACAATACGGAAATGACGCATACCTTCAAAGACATCCTGATTCAAGGCAAGCGATAATTCTGCGGTATATTTGAGTTGGTCAACATGGTAGGGGGAGTAGATGAGGTATGGCTCATCCAGGGATTCCTTGGCGGCAGAAATCAATAAAATCGCGTGCTCTATAATGCTTTGGGCAGTATCCACTGCATTGGGAAAGGAGAGCACACCAAAAGAGCAGGGATGATGGACAGGGATTTCATTGATATGGTATTCCTGTTCAACCACTGAGCGGATGTCTTCCATGCATTGCTGACAGGATTCAAAATCGTTGTCAGGGAGGATGGTCATAAAGCGTACCCCATCTAACCGATAGAAGGGGAAGGTGAAATGCCGCGTCAAACGGGAAGAGATGGACTGCAAAAGCAGATTCCCCAGGTAGCGTCCCTTTGTTTTGTTGATTTCGGTAAAACTGTTTAAACTGAATACAATCAAGATGGATTCCTGCTCCTGTTCCTGTAATTCCATCAGTTTGGTCAACGCTGCATGTTCACCAAAGAAATTAGTCACAGGGTCCACAGTGAAGGCATCATTTTGTGCTGTGATACTGCCAGAGAAAAAACGAGGTACATTGTGGTCGTCGTTCCATTCTATAATTCCACAGGAGTGGACCCAGTAGGTGCGTCCCTCTACATCCTGAACTTGATAGCGTAAATCATGTGTGGTACGGTGTTCCTGCATGATTTGAGCTATATCCTGACGGAACAGGGCACGATGTGCCTCTGTTGCAATCCTTTTTTCCCATTCGGTTGGGAAAAAGGAGATTGTGTTGTCAGAAAAACCGAAGGTGTCGCGCAGATTATCGGAAATATAGTAATGATTGGTTTTCAAGTCTCCAAAGAAAATAAAATGGAATGTGTCAGAAAGTGTGATGGAGCGGAAGATGGTTTCAGGATTGTAATAATTGTTGTGCAGATAATTCCAAAAAGCGGATGTGTTATTGGGATGACCATTAGGGTGGGCTTTTTGGTGGGCAGTTTGCAGTGTTTGAACAATGCTATGACTGAGGTAGTAATCCTGTTTATCTTCATACATCACCCGATCTGCAAGGCTAATCAGTTTTTGAATCAACATAGGGTGCTGGTCAGACCAAGTGTAGCCTACAGCGATGTGGTTATCTTCTTGTGTAATTGCATATTTTAATTTTTGTACTTTGTCCAATAAAATGTCTTCTGGAATGTTTGGGCATATGACAATAAATTCATCGCCTCCAATCCGATAGACATCTCCATAACTGACTACATTTTGAATCAGCCGACAGCAATGGAGAATCAACGTGTCTCCAGCTGCATGACCAAGGGTATCATTGATATATTTGATGCCAGATATATTACAATAAATGATACCAATACAGGATAGGGACATATCAATGGTGTAAAAATCGGAAAGGGCATTCCGGTTGTAAACGCCAGTAAGGGGGTCATGAACACTCAATTCATTGAGACGGCAAAGCAGGTCACGCTGCTTCAATAAGGAGGAAACAAAGTAGCCAAGGACCTGAAAGAGAGAGTGTAGTGCAGATAACCTGTTAGGATCAGGATTATCTACACCCAAAAATCCAGTAATGTCATGTTCAGAACGAATGGGACCTGCAATCATAGAGTGGATATTTTGGGGTTTCAGCATGGCATAGACCAGTGGCTGCTCCATTCGGATGGTTTCAACATCATCAATGATTACCATTTCGTTTTCATCAAACAGTTCAAACCACCACTGTACCGTTTCAAAAGGCTCATTCTGAAGCAGTTCTTTTTGTGGAATAACCCCAGGGGCACACCATTCATAGGTGTTGTCCACTCCATTGATAGAGTTCATCTCAAATATGTAAACTCGGTCACAGGAAAAGTGTTCCCCAATAAAAGACAGAAGCCGTTCCAGCCCTTCCTGAGCGGAGGTAGTGGAGAAGATGGATTGCAGACATGAACAAATGAGTGTTTCATCGCCATGACTGGAGGTGGTGTCAGAGGGAGGTATCACCTGATCCAAACAGATGGCAACTTCCAAAAGATAGCGCTTGCCATTGCGCAGAATAAAACCATCCTTTATCATATAGTGATGGTTTCCATAGGAAAAGATAGGGTGTTTTGTCTGAATACAGTTTGGTTTCCATGTGTCAGAGGTGCACAGTCCACATGTGGAACAAGTACGATGGAATAGCTCACAACAGGCTCTTCCTTGATAATCCTGTTTAGATTGAAACCCCAAAGCATCACGGAGATTGGCATTGATGAAGATGACTTCTCTGGTGTCCATATCTACCACATAAGCCATTTCATCCAAAGACTCAAGTAAATCCCACTGAACTTCCATCATATACATCGCCTCTTTCTAAAGATTTGCTTGCAAATAAAGGATACAGGCAAACCCTATTTTTACAGCACAAAAATAAAATAGACAATCCCCTTCCATGTTTATCATATAAGGATTTTTTGGTTGCGTCAAGTGAAATTCCAGATAAACAACTGTGAAAAAGCAAAGAAGGGGAACCGAAAAAACAAAGAAAAGACGGCAGAAAGTCTGTTATTTTTACTTTCTACCGTCTATTTTTACCTTTTTTTCAAATGTTTCAAATGGGCAGTGAAAAAAGGTGCTGCTCCAAATAGATTAGAGAAGAATGATGCCAGCAGCATCACAGATTGCAAGTGTCTCCTCATCCCAGAGAGAAACCTGCACTTCACCGATATGAGCTTTGCCCAGAAGAAGCATAGACACACGAGATTGACCAATACCGCCGCCCATGGTTTGAGGAAGCTGTCCATTGAGTAACATTTTGTGGAAGGGGAATTCACGACGGTCATCACAGCCAGCAATGGTGAGCTGGGCATCCAACACCTCTGGACTGACTCGGATTCCCATAGAGGACAGTTCCAGAGCCTGTCCATTGATGCTGTCCCAACAGAGTAAATCACCATTCAGATTCCAGTCATCATAGTCAGGAGCACGACCGTCATGGGGTGTGCCAGACTTGAGTTTTCCACCAATGCCAATTAAAAATGTGACAGGATGCTCCTTTACAAAGCAATTTTCTCTCTCCTTTGGAGTGAGAGCTGGATAGAGATCCTCTAATTCCTGGGTGGTAACAAAAGAGATGGACTCAGACAATTCAGGCAGGATATTTAGTTGAGGGAACTGAGCACGCAGTACCAGTTGTGTCTCATGCAGAGCATGGACAATACGTGTGACAGTCTCCTTTAAATAGTCCAGAGTGCGATCCTCTGTGCGAATGATTTTTTCCCAGTCCCACTGGTCTACATAGGCAGAGTGTAAGTTATCCAAATCTTCATCACGGCGAATGGCATTCATATTGGTGTAAAGACCTTCATCAGAATGGAACTGGTAGCGTTTGAGTGCAAGACGCTTCCATTTTGCAAGGGAGTGTACCACAACAGCAGTATCAGATACATTGCGAATGTCAAAAGAAACAGGTCGCTCCACACCATTCAGGTCATCGTTGAGTCCAGTGGAGGAGCCGACAAAGAGAGGAGCCGACACACGATGCAGATTGAGGGCATTTCCCAATTTTTCTTCAAATACACGGCGCAAAAGACCAATCGCCTTTTGAGTTTCGTAAATGTTGAGCAGGGGAGAATAACCCTGTGGAATACGGGAACGATCCATAATTGACACAACTCCTTTTTGGTTGAATGGCTTTTTGAGCCAACATAAAACATAGTCACCATTATAATATAAATCACAAAAAAGGGAAAGGGGTTTTGGTTTGGAGTTCTGTACAAATATCGGGGTATGAGACAATCGAAACTGGGAAATGTTATGGAAATTTGTCATGTTATTGACACAAATTTTTCTTGACAAAAAAATTGGACACCAGTATAATGAACGATGTTCATGTTGAGGTGATGATATGAATACTGTTGTTACATCAAAAGAAGAAATCCTAAGGGTAAGTCGAGCACTGATTCAAGAACAAGGTTGGGCAGCGCTCAATATTCGTTCTGTTGCGGCTGCTTGTGGTGTTTCCGTTGGCTCTATTTATAACTATTTTAACTCAAAAGCAGAGTTGGTAGGGGAGACAGTAGAAAGTGTCTGGCATGAGATTTTTCACCAACCAGACAACACAACTTCAATTCTGGATATTCAGGTTTGGATTACATCCCTATACCAACACATGGAAGAAGGAAACAGACGATACCCAGGTTTTTTTTCTTTCCATTCTTTTGGGTTTGTGGGGGAGGATAAGTCAGATGGCAGACGTCGTATGCAACAGGCGTGGAAGCATATTTTAGATGGGCTGTGTTTTGTATTAAAACACGACCCAAAGGTTCGGTCAGATGCCTTTACAGACCAGTTTACACCAGAACAGTTTGCAGATATGTTATTCTCTTTGATGTTATCTGCCATGTTACGGCAAAATTACTGCCCAGACACCATTTTAGAGATGGTACGCAGAACCATTTATGAGACAAAAAAATTCCCATAGACAAGTGGGAATTTTTTCTTCATAAAAATGAACAATGTTCATAATAGAGAGGAGATGGAATATGACAGTCAAACGCAATACCTTGCTTCTGTTGGCATGTCTGGTATGGAGTGTGGCAGGATGGAATGTCTTACGGATTGGATGGATGGCATATGCACCCTACCACTCAGTGGGAAATTTTTTGTTGTCCATTTTGATTTTTTCTGTATTTCAAGTGTTTGTTTTTGGAAAGCTGGTGCGTAAACATACCACAAGAATTTGTGCCTATACAGAAGAACGAAAATGTTTTCTCTGCTTTTTTGATTTAAAATCCTTTGTCATTATGGCAATTATGATGACAGGTGGGATTTTGATTCGAGTCTGTCATTGGATGCCAGAGCAGTGGATTGCAGTGTTTTATTCTGGACTGGGTGCATCACTGTTGTTGGCAGGGATTTTGTTTGGTTTGCATTATTTGAAGGTGGTTTCCAACCAGGGGAAGGAAACTAAAATCAAAGGAAACGAGGGATAAGTGATGCAGGCAATGATGGAACCGATTTTTGATGTGGCATATCTGATTTTGGTGATTACCATTGGTGTGCTGATGGTGCTGAGAAGTCATGGAAATCGCCAATTTCAACTATTTGGGTGGATGGCAGTTGTGCTGGGAAGTGGAGATGCCTTTCACCTAGTCCCACGTATTTTGGCTCTGTGTACCACTGGAATGGAACAGTACACAGTGCCCCTAGGAATTGGAAAATGGGTCACATCCATTACAATGACCATGTTCTATGTGATGTTGTACCATGTTTGGCGTCAGCGGTATCAAATTTCTGGGCAGAAGGGGATGACTGCAACAGTCTATGGATTGGCAATTCTGCGCATTGTTTTGTGTATGATGCCACAAAATCAGTGGCTTTGTGCAGATGCCCCACTCTCATGGGGTATTTACCGCAATATTCCCTTCCTTTTGCTCGGATTATTGGTGATTGTTCTGTTTTACCGCAGTGCAGCAAAGCATCAGGACAGAGCATTTCGTTGGATGTGGCTGACCATTGTGTTAAGTTTTGCTTTTTATATTCCCGTTGCACTGTGGTCAGATGCCATTCCTACCGTTGGAATGCTGATGATTCCAAAGACCTGTGCATATGTCTGGAGTGTACTCATTGGGTACTTTGCCATGAAGCAGGAGTGCCCATAAAAACAAAATAAAATAGGATACAGGGACAGGCGATGAGATACAGAATCCTCGCCTGTCCCTATTGTTTCATTCAGGATTTTTGTGTGGTTGTGTTTGGTTCAGATTGAGTGGAACACAGTGCCTGTACCATGGGAGTGAGAGAATAAATGGTCTGAGGACGTCCTTTGGTCATGGTGGGCTTTTGCCCAATAGAATGGGCCAGATTTGCCTGTACCAGATGGGCAAGATAGCGGTTGGCAGTGCGCAGAGACAGCCCTAACCGCTCAATCAGTTCCTGAGATGTGAGGGAATCACTCCCTGTTGCCGATATAACGGAATAGATGCGGGAAATGGTTTCAGGTGAGAGCTTTGCCTGTTCCGCAGTGGCGAGAAGGGACTGTTTGGTAATACCAGAGGGAAGGGCGGTTGCTTTTTGTTGTATTCCAGATGGAAGCTGGTTTAGATGACCACTGTCATCTAAATGGACTGAGAGATTGGAAAGCTTTAGATTGAGGGCACAGGTCACAGCTTCCATGGCGTTCTGTTTTGCTTTGAAAAAGGTTTGCCCGGTCCCATAGCCCACTGCCTGACAGAGCTGTCCCACCAGAGGCAAATGGGTTCTGAGGGGGCAGACTGTGAAATGGTTCGTCATGGTTTCCAGTGTATTGAAGTCAGTATAGAGTTCAAAATAGTGGCTGCCCTGTTTGATAGAGGCATCATACTGCCTTTGACGCAAAAAGTCCAGTAAACTGATATGAAATTCCGAGAGTCGTAATTCATATTGAGTGTCTCTGCTGTTGGTATGTGTGAGAGACAAGTGAATCACTGCTGGACTGCCACGTTCCGCCTGTAACAGGTTTGCCTCCTGACACAGGTGATCCATCACACGGTGGTATTCACTCTCACTTGGGTAAAGGTAGTGGCAGTCAATGGACCAATCAGCCATCCCTACCACACAACTGTAAAAGTAGGTCAACACATAGTCCAGTTGCCCAGCTTGGTACAGGTTGCGATACCCCTCTAAAATTTGAGCTTCTTCTGTCTCCAGTTCACGCTGGCTGAGTGAACAAAGATGTTGTTCAAACAGTCTCACATACTGGGGCATATCATCATCTTCCAACACCTGTTGCAGAGAAACACCAGCAGGCAGAAAGTCGGTGCCCACCCGTGACAACTCCAGATGTTGACGTTGTACACTCTCACGTAAAATGATGCGATATGTATTTTCAATATCAAAATGAAAGTAGGACAAAATAGGACCATTTGGAACCTTCAACTGTTGGAGATAGGTGTGTGGAACCAGACCACTGGTGACAACGCCATCTACTTGTCCGACCAGAGAGAGATATAATTGGTGTAATTCAGTCAATGTCTCATAACAGTGGTATGAGACAACATAGTGCCCAGTATTTTTAGGAAAATTTTGTTCACAGTAATGGGCAAGATGGGATTTTACCAAAAGAGCAATGTGGATTGCCATGTGTTGCCTCCTGATTGCCCCACAAAATGAGTTCCGTTTGTAGGAAATGAAAAAAGATGGTTTTTGTGGGGAATGACACGAAAATTCTGTGATACCAATCATAATCTCTTTAGAATGTCATGTCAACAAGAAATAGAACAGGACAGGTGGGAATTGGAAGGGTTGTTTTTTTTGTACAATTGAGGAAGATGATTTTAGTGGTGCCATTGCAGTGGATGGCAGCTTGCTCCATGCAAAACATATCATCAATTTAGATTTTGCGGAGGAAGATGCCATATTGTGTGGCAGCAGTGGTGGAAATGGATGTGAAATCACCCTGCCTGTTGTATGGGAAAAACCAGATACCACTTTGAATTGGTACTACATTTCTCTGAAAGGATTGCCGGGAGGGCATTCGGGTGAGGATATTCATAGAGGTCGGGGCAGTGCAGCCACCTTGATGACGGAGATACTCCAGCATCTATATGAAACGATGGAAAAAATACAGTTGGCTGGTCTGCGGTGTGGGAATTTCCGTCTGGCCATTCCAAGAGATGGAGAAATTTTGGTAGGTGTCCCACATCCAGAACAGTTGCAAACCGTTGTTTCACAACTGGAACAGGACTATCAGGCACAATATCACAAAGTAGCTCCTTCATTGACACTGAGTATGGAAGAAGCAGCCTCCCCGTTACAGGTGGTACATGAGGAGACATTGGAAAAAATACTGTGTCTTTTGCACCTTTGCCCCAATGGAATGTTTCAGATGAACAGTCAAATGCCACACGTGGTAGAAAGTTCAGACAATTTGGGAGAGGTCAGACTGGAGGAGCAGGCATTGCGGCTGGTGTTTGAAATCAGAGCAACCTATCAGAGTTCCCAGACTTTCCTCAATCGTGCGCTGGAGTATGCAGCCAAAAGCGTGGGAGCAGAGTGCCGCACCTTCCATTATTATCCCAGTTGGCATTACAGAGAAGAACTGCCATTATTGGAAAAAGCAAAAGAACTCTACAAAGCCAAGTTTGGGGAAAACCCCCGTACTGTGGTTTTTCATGCCGGTCTGGAAACAGGATACTTTTTGGAAAAACTGCCACAGGCACAGGCCATCGCGATGGGACCCACTGCCCACTACTTCCATGCGCCAGGAGAAAAATTGAGCATTTCTTCCACAAGGCGGATGTATCAGTTTTTGGTGGCTCTGCTGGCTGAACTGTAAAGTGTGGACATGATTAAATGTACAATCTCAAAGTATAGGTTGGAAAGGGGAAGAAATCATGACCAAGGAAAAAACAAAAAAGGGGATATTGGACCGTATTTTAGATGCCATTGAGAGGGCAGGCAACAAACTGCCAGACCCAATCACCATGTTTTTGGGGTTGTCTGTTGTGGTAGTATTGGTTTCTCTGTTGTGCAGTGTTTTGGGTGTCAGTGCCATCAATCCATCCGACCAGAGCAAAATAGAGGTGTTCAATCTCTTTTCTGTAGATGGACTGAAGTATTTGTGGAGCAATACCATCTCCAACTTTGCAGGATTTGCACCACTGGCAATGGTGTTGGTGGCTGTCATTGGTTCATCAGTGGCAGAAAAAAGCGGATTTTTGGTAGCTGTAATGGAACATTTTTTGGGAAAGTCCAAAGGATGGGTCATTACCATGGCAATCATCTTTTTGGGGACAAATTTGAATATTGCCGGGGATGCTGGTTTTATTATTTTGCCTCCCCTGGGTGCCATGCTCTATATGTCCATTGGTCGTAGTCCCATGTTGGGTTTGTTTCTAGCCTATGCCTCTGTGACGGCAGGATTTTGTGCTCATATTCCGCTGGGTTTGGCAGATGCGCTGGCATATGGATTTACAGAACCAGCAGCGCAAATGGTAGATCCAACCTATTCTTCTTCTATGGCCATCAACCTCTATTTTATTGTGGTGTCCTGCCCGCTGCTTATGTTAGGTGGTACCTTCCTGACAGAAAAGATTATGCTGCCACGGTTTCCAGCAGGGGAGTATACACTGGGGCATGAGGAAAATACATTAAAGGGACTGTCCCCAAAAGAGAAAAAGGGGCTTGTCTATGCAGGGATTTCTGTTCTGATTTTCATTGTGGTTTTGGTGTTGCTCAGTGTGCCACTGTTTGGAAATCATCCTCTGTTGGGTGATGAAAATGGTTCCATTACGGCTCCCAATGCCCCCTTTACCAAGGGAATTGTATTCACTGTCACATTGCTGCTGTTGATTCCGGGCATTGTATATGGTGTTGTCATTGGGAAGTATAAAAAAGATAAAGATGTCTGGGACGATGTGAGTGCCGGTTTTGCTGAGATGGGCGGCTATGTGTTTATGTGCTTTGTCATCTCCATTTTCACCAATCTGTTCGCCGTTTCTAATCTGGGTACGATTCTGGCAGTCAACGGAGCAGATTTCTTGCAGAAAATTGGATTTGATGGACTGCCTTTGATTATCGGTATGATTCTTCTGTCAGCAACGGTCAATATGTTTATCGGTTCAGCCTCTGCAAAATGGGCAATTCTTGCACCTGTCTTTGTGCCTATGATGATGCTTTGGGGATATGACCCAGCCATTACACAGATGGTTTACCGTATTGGCGACTCTGTGACCAACCCCATCAGCCCACTGTTTACTTACTGCCCATTATTTTAGGCTATGCCCGTAAGTATGATAGTAAGGCAGGGCTTGGCTCTGTCATTGCAAATATGATTCCATTCTCCATTACCTTTGGAATTGTATGGATTCTTCAGGTGATTGTATGGATGCTATTTGATTTGCCATTGGGTCCTGGCGGAAATATTTATCTCTAAAAGATGGATTGATGTAACATAAAACACTCCACACAGTTATTAGATAGGGCTGTGTGGAGTGTTTTTATCAATTATACTTCCTCTGAACCATAGAGGGCTTCATAAGAGATGGTGTGGTTTTCCAGATATGTCAGCCACTGCTCACAGTAAGCTTTCCGCAAATGGACACCATCTGTACTGGCATCGGCAGGTAGCTGTCCATCATCCTGGACAAATTCAGAGTAAAGATCCAAATATGCCACCTGTTTTTCCTCTGCTACCTGCTTCATTAGGTCATTATAGGTACATAACTTATCGTTTTTTAAATAGCTGGCACCGCCGGTGGAAGCAATCACATCTTCATTCAGGGGAATCAGCCCTTGAATATAGATGACAGCATGGGGTTGTACTTCACGAATCAGGTCAATGGTTTCACAGTATGCCTTATAAAAACCTTTGTCATCATAGTATCCAAGTTCGTTTACACCCAAAGAGAGATAAATTTTTCCATACTGTTTGCGCTCCAATGCCTGAGCCAGCGTGTAGGACTGCCCATCAATTTTGAAAAAAGCCTCCTTCATAATTTTAAAAATAGAGAGTCCATTGGCAGTGAGATTATCCCCACATCCAATTCCACTGTAAATCATAAAACCATCGGTGCGGGAATCTCCGATGAAGGCAGCATCCTCAAAATAGGAAGTGTCCACTGGGTCGCTTTCTGGTACTGGGCTGGAGAAATCATAGACAACTGGTTCCACAGATGGCACTTCAGAGGTATTGTTCTCTGTATTGGATTCATCCATAGAAGCATCCTGTTCCATTACAGAGGAGGAGCTGGATGGGGTTGAGGTTGAAGATGATTGAGTGGTAGAGGTAGATGGATTTGAGGAATCAGTAGAGCGTGCATGGGTGGTACAGCCAGACAATAGCAGCAGAATGGCGAGAGTAGTGGAAATCAGTTGAACTTTCTTGAAGTGAAACATAGTTAGGAAACCTCCATTGATAAAATAAGTTGATTATGGGTGAAACAACAGGTTTTCATATAGTTCAGGGCTGGTGAGCGTAAATTCAGGGCTTCCAGTAGAACCAGGTCCAACTTCATATTTGTCAAAGGGGATGACAATGTGCCCCTCATCATCAAAGTAAAAGTCCTGTTCTTTTTCAATGGTATCAAAGTAATATGTGCCCAGTTCTGATACACCTTCCAGCCAGTAATATTCTCTGGGGTCAGCTTCCATACGAGCCTTCATCTGTTCTTTTAATTCATTGCTGATACAGGTCACATAGTCAAATTCCTCTGGAAACAGGTCTGAGAGTGTTTTTTGCTCTCCGGTCAACACATCAATGTGATAGTGTTGTTCAGAGTGATTTCCAGAAGCCAGAATCAAGTCAGAATTGATACGCAAAGTGAACCAGCGGTCTGTGTTGGTGACGATTTCCCATGTGATATCCAGATTAAAATACCCATCTGCTGTGGCAGTGTTTTCATAACGTTCAATCATCTGGTCAATGTACTGAGAAACCTGTTCGTTGATTTCCTGTGCACCAGTACTGGGAGTATCTGTAGAAATTTCTGGATTGGCAATGGACACATGGTTTTTGCCGGATTCTACTTGATAGTTGCGGATGGTGATAACCTGAAACAGAGGACCGACAATAGGCAGGGAAGCCATTGTGTCTGCCATTGCAGCACTGGAATTTGGCAAAATAAAAATACCACATACAACAGCTGCTGCTACCAGACCAAACCACGGTTTCTTGAGGCGGGGCGTTTTTTGGGTGTGTTTCAGGGGAAGCTGCTGCAAGGTCTCTCTGATTCGATTGGAAAATGTTTCTGGGACCTCTAACGCCTCTTGTTGGGCTTTTTGACGCAATTTCTCATCAAAATTCATACTCATTCCTCCAATAAAAGCTTGAGATGTTTTCTGGCTCTGGACAGACGTGTTTTTACATTGGCTTCTGTAATCCCCAGTATCGTTCCAATTTCTTTTCCACTAAACCCTTCATAGTAGTATAAAACAACCACAGAGCGTAAAGATTCATTCAAATCGGATACTGCCTGCCATAACTGATTTGTATGTTCATCATGGGTGGGCTGTTCCATTTCTGGTAATTCATCCATGGAAATCTGAATGGGTCTTTTTTTTAATAGTGCATAGCACTCATTGGTTAGAATTTTCATTAACCAGGGGCGAAACGATTCTTTTTGCCGCAGTGTGTGCAGTTTTTGATAGGCAATCAGGATGGCTTCCTGTGCGGCATCTGCGGCATCTTCTGTATTTCCTAAAATGCTCATAGCAAGTCGATACATGGACTGCTCATAAGTCGTCACTTGTTGGGTAAACCACTGTACTTCCTCCAACGGGATGCACCTCTTTCTTTTGTGGTCAAGCTGAAATGATATGAAATTAAAACACAGATAGAATGGTCATTGTGTTGTCCTACTATTTTGTAAGAGGGAAGAAATAGAGAAAAGGTGACACACACTCGAAAAAATTTTTAAAAAATTCCCCATAGAAAAACGATGTACGGTTTTCTATGGGGATAGACCATCTGTTTTTACAAAAAAAGTGCCGCCCCAGATTTGGAGCGGCACAGATTTCCAATCAAATTAACCGAGACGACGGGCACCTACATAACCAGAACCATAATAGGCTTCATTCATACTGCTGACGATCACACCGACAGTAGGGGTGGAGGAGTGTACGAACTGATTATTTCCAATATAAATACCTACGTGGGTAGCCAGCTTGCTGCTGTTTCCGTTGTTAAAGAACACAAGATCTCCAGGCTGAAGCTGGTCTTTGGAGACAGCAACACCATTGCTCATCTGGGAGGATGCGGTGCGGTTGACAGAGTATCCAAACTGTTTGCAGATGTATGTAACAAAACCCGAGCAGTCAAAACCACTGGGACTTGCTCCACCATACAAATAGGGGTAGCCCACATATTGCAGAGCATACTGAGCCATGCTGGAACCCTGAGCAGAAATGGAATCTAAATCCACCTGAGCTACATAGTCAGTGCTCACATAGCCCTCAGCAATCTTGTACCAGCCGCCCATGCCGCCAACCTGTCCCTCGAGTTCCACAATTTCGCCAGTGGAAAGAAGCCCCACGCTGGCATACTCAGTGCCAGGACCACTGCGAATATTGAGAGGACCAGAGGCGACCTGACCATAGAGTTCCTCATCAAAGACCTGCAAAGGATCACTTGCCACAGAAGCAGTCACATTGTTAGAGGAAACCTCACTGGAAGTGTTGTCAGATGGTTCTGCCACATCTGTCTGAGTTTTTTCCTGTGTATCTTCTGTCATAGTGCTGAGAACGCTGGTGCCTTCCATCAGAGTAGTGAAAGCATTAGTCCCCGTTCTGGCTGCAACGGTGTCCATTTCTGTGGCAAATGCAGGGGTCATCATAGTGGAGAGGACCAGAACGCTGGTCATCAGTTTGGCAGTCATAGATTGATAAAAGTGCATGGGAATGCTCCTCCATTCTCTCGGTCATATCAGAGTGTAGATTGAGTTATTTTCCGTTCAGTGCGCGCTCCAGCCAAATGGAGCCAATGTCAATGGCACTATACAGGCTGTCTTTTTCGCTTTTTTTGGTGATACGCTCCCGACCCTTTAATTCAGGGTTGGTAGATTGCAGTTGAACGCTCACCTTGGTGGCTACATCCAAGTCATCTACCTTTTTTGTAGCCAGAATCTGCATCATAATGATATAAGGGTCATTCATGGACCCGTAGTAAATCAAATTGTCTTTCCGACACAGGGGATGTCCCTTGTAGGAGAGAGGAAACTGTTCATTTGCAGAAGCCATCGTATTCCTCCTTTGAAATGGGTTGACTGATGTTGTAACCGAATTGTAACACATTCGTAACCGGTTGTCAAACACAAAATAGGATTTATTCAAAAATAGACAGGAACAGACAGAAAAACCACCATTTCATGTGCCTATTTTTACAAGAAATCAGGGGAAGATCCCTGGTAACAGAAGGTTACAAAATGAAACAATCCAAAATTTGACTTGACCGAGAGAGAAAGGAGCGGAATTTGGGGACACAAAACAAAAGCCGCCTCCGGTGGAGACGGCAAACCACAGCATGGATTGTTCTATAGACCAGTGAGATAGGAACTTATCGCAAATAAAGGATAAGAGGGCTTGACAAAGCAAACAAAAAAATGGTACAATAAAATGCTTCCATATCTTTGGCAGATGTCTACCATGTCCCTTAATTCCTGACATAGTGTAGCACATTGCGTCTGAGATGACAAGTGGAAGCAATTTAAAAGTGACAACAATGCCGGGTGTGCGGAAAGCGGACTGTCCCTTTGTCTTGTGAAAAACCCACAAAGAAAAAGGGGGTTTTCCCCACTCACGGACAGAAACAGAAGTGGATCCACCCGTTTAGTCAAAAAGAAAGCGAGTTGATTTTTAGAATGGTCAAGGACGTGTACTACGGCAAAACCCTGCGAAAGAGCTTTGCTCGCTACCAGGAAATTCTCGACATGCCAAACCTGCTGGAGGTGCAAAAGACCTCTTATCAATGGTTTTTGGACACTGGCTTGAGAGAAGTGTTCAAAGATGTGGCATCAATTTCCGACTATGCTGGAAATTTGGAGCTGTCCTTTGTGGACTACTCCATGGATGAGAAGCCAAAGTATGACGTGGAGGAGTGTAAGGCAAGAGATGCCACATATGCTGCTCCCATTAAGGTGAAAGTTCGCCTGCGCAACAAGGAGACAGAGGAAATCAAGGAACAGGAAATTTTTATGGGTGATTTCCCCATTATGACCAATGCTGGCACCTTTGTCATCAATGGTGCAGAGCGTGTCATTGTCTCCCAGATTGTCCGATCTCCTGGCATGTATTACACAGATACCAAAGACAAGGCAGACAACCATACCTATGGTACTACTGTGATTCCTTACCGTGGTGCATGGTTGGAGTATGAGACTGACCTCTCTGATATTTTCTATGTCCGTATTGACAAGAACCGCAAGCTCCCCGTTACCTGCCTTATCCGTGCCATTGGTCCTAAGACAGATGCAGAGATTCTGGAGATGTTCGGTGAAGATGAGCGCATTGTAGCAACTTTGGAGAAGGATTCCTGCAAGACTTATGAGGAAGCCCTGCTGGAAATTTACCGTAAGCTGCGTCCCGGTGAGCCACCTACGGTGGATTCTGCGGAGACTTTGCTCAATGCAACCTTCTATGACACACGTCGCTATGACCTGTCTGCAGTAGGTCGTTACAAGTTCAACAAGAAAATGGCCCTCTGGACCAGATTGACTGGACAGACTTTGGCAGTGCCTGTGGCTGACCCCCGTACTGGTGAGATTATTGCTGAGGCAGGGGAGACCCTGACCCGTGAACGGGCACAGGAACTGGATTGGTGCGGTGTCAACGAGGTTGTTGTAGATGTGGATGGCAAGCAGGTCAAAGTATTCTCCAACAACATGGTTGATATGAAGCGTTTTGTGGATTTCGACCCTGAGGAGTGCGGCATCAGTGAAATGGTGTCATTCCCTGCCCTGTGTCAGTTGATGGAGCGGTATTCTGGGGAGGAACTGAAAGAAGCAGTCATCAACCATATTGATGATTTGATTCCCAAGCACATCACCGTTTCTGATATTATGGCATCCATTAACTACCTCAATGGTTTGGCACACGGAATTGGCACCCCTGATGATATTGACCATTTGGGGAACCGCCGTCTGCGCTGTGTAGGTGAGCTGATTCAGAACCAGTTCCGTATTGGCTTCAGCCGTATGGAGCGTGTCATTCGTGAGCGTATGACCACTCAGGATTTGGATGTGGTAACACCGCAGAGCCTGATTAACATTCGCCCTGTGACAGCCGCCATTAAGGAATTCTTTGGCAGCAGCCCTCTGTCTCAGTTTATGGACCAGACCAACCCTCTGGCAGAACTGACCCATAAGCGTCGTCTGTCTGCACTGGGTCCCGGTGGTCTGTCCCGTGACCGTGCTTCCTTCGATGTACGAGATGTTCACTACAGCCACTATGGCCGTCTGTGCCCCATTGAGACCCCAGAAGGTCCTAACATTGGTCTGATTTCTTATCTGGCTTCCTATGCCCGCATCAACCGCTATGGCTTTATTGAGACTCCCTACCGCAAGGTGGATAAAGAGACAGGTCGTGTCACCGACCAGATTGACTACATGACCGCCGATGTGGAAGATGAATACACCATCTGTCAGGCCACTGAGCCAGTGGATGAGAATAACTGCTTTGTGAATGAGCGTGTCACCTGCCGCCGCCGCAATGAGATTGTATCTGTAGAGCGCAGCCGAGTGGACTATGTGGATGTGTCCCCCAAGATGATGGTGTCTATCGCAACCGCCATGATTCCATTCCTGCAAAACGACGACGCAAACCGTGCTTTGATGGGTGCAAACATGCAGCGTCAGGCTGTGCCCCTGCTGCGTCCCGAGGCTCCTATCGTTGCCACTGGTCAGGAGCATAAGAACTGCATTGACTCCGAAGTGGCCATTGTGGCTGAGGGTCCCGGTGTGGTTACAAAGGTATCTGCCCGTTATATCACAGTAAAATATGACAATGGTCAGATTAAAGAGTACAGATTGACCAAATATCTGCGTTCCAACCACGGTACCTGTATCAATCAGCGTCCCATTGTGGATGTGGGACAGCGTGTGGACTATCAGGATGTACTGGCAGATGGTCCCTCCACAGATAAGGGTGAAGTTGCTCTGGGTCGTAACATTCTGATGGGCTTTATGACATGGGAAGGTTACAACTACGAGGACGCCGTTCTGCTCAACGAACGTATGGTGAAAGAGGATGTGTTTACCTCCATTCATATCGAGGAGTATGAACTGGAAGCCCGTGACACCAAACTGGGACCAGAGACCATTACCCGTGATATTCCCAATGTGGGCGAGGATGCACTGAAGGATTTGGATGAGCAGGGTATCATCCGTGTGGGTGCAGAAGTCCACGCCGGTGACTATCTGGTTGGTAAGGTAGCACCAAAGGGCGAGGCAGAGGCAACCGCAGAAGAAAAGTTGCTGCGTGCCATCTTTGGCGAAAAAGCCCGTGAAGTGCGTGATACCTCTCTGAAAGTGCCCCACGGCGAGAGTGGTACCATTGTAGATGTGAAAATTTTCACCCGTGAAAATGGCGATGAACTGGGACCAGGCGTGAATCAGGTGGTTCGTGTCTATATTGCCCAGAAGCGCAAAATCAGCGTAGGCGATAAGATGGCAGGTCGCCACGGTAATAAGGGTGTTGTATCCCGTATTCTGCCACAGGAGGATATGCCATTCCTGCCAGATGGTACCCCTCTGGATATTGTTCTGAACCCCTTGGGCGTGCCTTCCCGTATGAACATTGGACAGGTGCTGGAAGTTCACTTGGGTTATGCTGCCAAAACCTTGGGCTGGAAGGTAGCAACTCCCATCTTTAATGGCGCAAACGAAAATGACATTCAGGAGTGCCTGAAAATGGCAGGGCTTGCCCGTGAAGTGGGTCGTGATGAGCCTCTGATTGGTAAGCAGCTCTATCTGGCAACAGAGGATGGCAGCGACATGCGTGCCCTGACACCAGAGGAAATGAATGATGCTGCTCAGGTCAAGGTCTGGCAGAAAGAGGGTCGTCTGCGTCTGGTGGATGGTAAGAACTGGCTCTATGATGGTCGCACCGGTCGCCGTTTTGATAACCCTGTTACCGTAGGTTATGTGTACTTCCTGAAATTGCATCATCTGGTTGATGATAAGATTCATGCCCGTGCCACTGGTCCTTACTCCCTTGTTACCCAGCAGCCTCTGGGTGGTAAGGCTCAGTTTGGTGGTCAGCGCTTCGGTGAGATGGAAGTGTGGGCACTGGAGGCATATGGTGCTGCCTATACCTTGCAGGAGATTCTGACTGTCAAGTCTGACGACGTGACAGGACGTGTCAAGACCTATGAGGCCATTGTGAAGGGACACAATGTACCAAAGCCCGGTGTGCCTGAGTCCTTCAAGGTGCTGATTAAGGAATTGCAGTCTCTGTGTCTTGACATGAGAGTACTGGATGCCAATGGTCAGGAAATTGAGCTGAAGGACGAAGAAGATGAAGTCTATCAGGCTGGTGGACGTGAGGATTACTACAAGGATGATGAGGAATTTGCCTACCAGAAGGACGATGCCGATTTTGCAGGCGCAGGCTTTACCTTTAAGGGGGAGAGCGATGACGACGATTTGGCAGTGGAGCTGGAGGATGAGGAGCATTCCGATGACGACCTGTTCTCTGATGACGAGAACTATGATTAAACCATAGGGAGGAGATTAAAGAATGAGTTATGCTGAGTTTGATGCCATCCAAATTGGCATTGCCTCCCCAGAGCAAATTCGCAACTGGTCCTATGGCGAGGTCAAAAGACCTGAGACCATCAACTACCGCACATTGAAGCCCGAGCGGGAGGGACTGTTCTGCGAAAAAATCTTTGGTCCAACCAAGGACTGGGAGTGTAACTGCGGAAAGTATAAGAAAATCCGCTATAAAGGGAAGGTCTGTGACCGCTGTGGTGTGGAAATCACCCGTTCCAAGGTGCGCCGTGAGCGTATGGGTCACATTGAGCTGGCAGCCCCTGTGTCCCACATCTGGTATTTCAAGGGGATTCCCTCCCGTATGGGTCTTTTGTTGGATATCAGTCCCCGTATTTTGGAGAAGGTGCTGTATTTCGCCAACTATATTGTCATTGACCCTGGTATGACCCCCCTCTCCCGCAACCAGATTCTCTCTGAAAAGGAGTACCGTGACCTGAGAGAGAAATATGAGGATGATTTTGATGCTGGCATGGGTGCTGAAGCAGTGAAAAAACTGCTTCAGGACATTGATTTGGAGGAACTGTCTGTTCAGCTGCGCAATGAGCTGAAAGATGCCTCCGGTCAGAAAAAAGCCCGTATTGTCAAGCGTCTGGAGGTGGTGGATGCCTTCCGTATCTCTGGCAATAAGCCTGAGTGGATGATTATTGATGTTCTGCCCGTCATTCCCCCAGAAATCCGTCCTATGGTTCCACTGGACGGTGGTCGCTATGCCTCCTCTGACTTGAATGACCTGTACCGCCGTGTCATCAACCGCAACAACCGCCTCAAGCGTCTCATTCAGCTCAATGCACCTGACATCATTGTGAGAAATGAGAAGCGTATGCTGCAAGAGGCAGTGGATGCCCTGATTGACAACGGACGTCGTGGACGTGCAGTGACTGGTGCCAACAACCGTGCCCTGAAGTCTCTGTCTGATATGCTGAAAGGTAAGCAGGGTCGTTTCCGTCAAAACCTGTTGGGTAAGCGTGTAGACTACTCCGGTCGTTCCGTTATCGTGGTTGGACCTTCTCTGAAAATTTATCAGTGTGGTCTGCCCAAAGAGATGGCTATTGAGCTGTTCCGTCCCTTCGTAATGAAAAAGCTGGTGGATGATGCGCTGGCTAACAACATCAAGGCAGCAAAGAAGATGGTGGAGAAGGGCGAGCCTGCCGTTTGGGATGCACTGGAATTTGTCATTAAGGAACACCCTGTCATGCTCAACCGTGCGCCTACGCTGCACCGTCTGGGTATTCAGGCATTTGAACCTGTACTGGTGGAAGGTCGTGCCATCAAGCTGCACCCACTGGTGTGTACAGCCTTTAACGCAGACTTTGACGGCGACCAGATGGCTGTCCACGTTCCCCTGTCTGCGGAAGCTCAGACAGAGGCCCGTGTGCTGATGTTGTCTGCCAACAACCTGCTGCGTCCTCAGGACGGTGGTCCTGTTACCATCCCCACTCAGGATATGATTCTGGGTGCCTACTACCTGACCTTCTCCCGTGAGGAGGAGGGGACCGGTCACTGCTTTATGGATAAGGATGAGGCCATGCTGGCATACGATGCCGATGTGGTGACGCTCCATTCTCCCATCAAGGTACGCCTCTCCCGTGAGGTGGACGGTGAGATGAAGTATAAGCTGGTGGAAACAACCGTAGGTCGTCTGATTTACAATGAGTCCATTCCTCAGGATTTGGGCTTTGTGGATCGTACCAATCCAGAAACCATGTTTGAGCCTGAGATTAACTTTACCGTTGGAAAGAAGCAGTTGGGCAAAATCATTGACAAGTGTATCACCAAGCATGGCTTTACTGAGTCTGCCCGTGTGCTGGATGCCATTAAGGATTTGGGCTATCACTATTCTACCCGTGGTTCTCTGACCGTTGCCATTGCAGATATGACAGTGCCTCAGAAGAAGTATGGTATGATTGCCGATACTGAGAAGGAAATCATCAAAATTGACCGCCAGTATCGTCGTGGTTTGATTACCAATGAGGAGCGGTACCGCCTGTCTGTTCAGGCATGGGAAAAGACCACCGCCGATGTGACCGCAGCCCTTCAGGAATCTATGGACCGCTACAACCCAATCTTTATGATGGCTGATTCCGGTGCCCGTGGTAGTATGGCTCAGATTCGTCAGCTGGCAGGTATGCGTGGTCTGATGGCCGATACCTCCGGTCGTACCATTGAAATTCCCATCAAGGCAAACTTCCGTGAAGGTCTGTCTGTTCTGGAGTACTTTATCTCCTCCAGAGGTGCCCGAAAGGGTATGGCTGATACCGCTCTGCGTACGGCTGACTCTGGTTACCTGACCCGTCGTCTGGTGGATGTCTCCCAGGAAGTCATCATTCGTGAGGATGACTGTGGTACTGTGGATGGTATCGAAGTGGCAGAGATTGAGGAATACGGACAGGTCATTGAGACCTTTGCTGAGCGTATCCATGGTCGCTACTCCACCCACGATATTGTGGACCCCGCCACTGGTGAGCTGCTCTTTAGCAAAGACACCATGCTGCGGAAAGATGATGCAGTGGTACTGGAGAAGCATGGCATTCACAAGATTCAGATTCGTTCCGTGCTCACCTGCCGTGCCCGCAGTGGTGTGTGTTCCAAGTGTTATGGTATCAACCTTGCCATTGGTGAGCCTGTGGGTGCTGGTGAGGCAGTTGGTATCATTGCAGCCCAGTCCATTGGTGAGCCTGGTACCCAGTTGACCATGCGTACGTTCCATACCGGTGGTGTCGCCGGTGGCGATATTACCCAGGGTCTGCCCCGTGTTGAAGAACTGTTTGAGGCCCGTAAGCCTAAGAAGATGGCACAGCTTGCAGAAATCGGTGGTCATGTGACCATTGAGGAGACCAAACGCAATGTCATGTGTAATGTCACCATTACAGCAGGTGATGGTGAAGTGGTCACATATGCACTGCCTTACTCCGCTGGTCTGCGTGTAAAAGATGGCGATACCGTGGAGAAGGGCTTCCAGCTGACAGAGGGTGCACTGTCTCCCCATGAAGTGCTGCGGATTCGTGGTCTGTCTGCCTGCCATAACTATCTGATTCGAGAGGTTCAGAAAGTGTACCGTCAACAGGGCGTAGATACCAACGACAAGCACATTGAGGTTATCATTCGTCAGATGATGCGCAAGGTGCGTGTGGAAGATGCAGGCGACTCCAACCTGCTCTCTGGCTCTACCATTGATATTGTGGAGTTCCTGGACGCAGAAGCTGCGGTACAGGCTCGCATTGATGCAGGGGAGAAGAATGAGATGGGTGAGGACCTGCGCCTGCCCACCAATACCCGCTTACTGATGGGTATTACGAAGGCATCTCTGGCAACTGAGTCCTTCCTGTCTGCTGCCTCCTTCCAGGAGACTACAAAGGTTCTGACTGAGGCCGCCATTAAGGGTAAGGTTGACCACCTGCTGGGTCTGAAGGAAAATGTCATCATTGGTAAGCTGATTCCTGCCGGTTCTGGTCTGGCTCAATACCGCAAGTTTGACAGTATTGATGAGGAAGGAAATCTGCTTCAGGAGCAGAACGAGGATGAACTTCTGACTATGATGGAAGATGATATGCAGGAGCTAAAGGGAGAATCCCTCTTTGAGGAGCTGGGTATCGTTTTGGAAGAAAACGAAGATACACAGTCAAATCCCACAGAGTTGGTGTAATCCTTTGATAGATGAGCAGAGGACCCGTTTGGGTCCTCTGCTTTTTGTTTTCCATGCGAAAATAGAATTTTACATATGAATGATACAAATAATATAGTGAATTTTTAACAGAATCTGTATGAAATCACGAAAAATATACAAATAGACAAAAGAAATTCGAGTAAAATACGGTTTTTTTGTAAATTGACACAAAATGGGAACAGGATTAAAATAGAGAAAACGAAAGGGGATGGCAGTATGGTACAAGATATTTTAGCAGTGGCAGGTATGCTGGTCACATTGGTAGGAATGATGTGGGTGTTTCAGCTAGATGGGAAAAAGAAACATGTTTAAATGGAATCTAAGTGCAGAACACTGAGGCAATCCATCTTCTTTTGGATTGCCTCAGTGTTTTACATTTGAAACATGAAGAGAGATATGGTAAGAACCATAGGAATTCAATAAAAATGTAGGAATGATGAATATTATAAATTTCGAGAAGGTGCAAAGATGGCACAGAATAAGCCAATTTCACCCAGAAAATTTTAAAATAGTCAGAAAAAATAGGACGAAAATGGAAAAAGAACAGGAAGCAAATGCGGATAAAGTAAATTTTTATTCATATTACTAGGGTTTTCCCCGGAAAGAAAAAGAATAATTATGCAAAAAGGTACTTGCATTCTTGATAAGAGAGTGGTAGACTATTCCCACTGAGATTGAGCAGCGATTTGATAAGCTCAAGTGAATATGGGAGGAAATAAACCATGGCTGACATTAAGAAAGTAGTACTCGCCTATTCTGGCGGTTTGGACACATCCATTATTATCCCCTGGCTGAAGGAGAATTACAACAATCCCGAGGTCATTGCAGTTTCCGCTGATGTGGGTCAGGGAGATGAGCTGGATGGGCTGGAGGAGAAGGCCATCAAAACAGGGGCTTCCAAGCTGTACATTGAGGACCTGACCGATGAGATGGTGGATGAAGTCATCATTCCATCCATGATGATGGGTGCAAAGTATGAGGAGTATCTGCTGGGTACTGCCTTTGCCCGTCCTGTGATTGCAAAGCGTCTGGTGGAGATTGCACAAAAAGAAGGTGCAGATGCCATCTGCCACGGCTGCACTGGTAAAGGTAATGACCAGGTTCGTTTTGAATTAGCAATCAAGCGGTTTGCTCCTGAGATGAAGATTATTGCTCCTTGGAGAGAGTGGGACATTAAGGGACGTGATGAGGAAATTGACTATGCGGAGGCACACAATATCCCCCTGAAAATTTCCCGTGAGACCAACTACTCCAAGGATAAGAATCTGTGGCACCTGAGCCATGAGGGTTTGGATTTGGAGGACCCTGCCAACGAGCCTATGTATGACAAGCCCGGCTTCCTGGAGATGGGTGTCTCTCCTGCTATGGCTCCTGATGCTGCTACTTATGTAACACTGGACTTTGAGAAAGGCTGGCCTGTTGCCATTGATGGCGAGAAGATGAAGGCAAGCGACATCATCCGTAAGCTGAATAAGCTGGGTGGCGAGAATGGCATTGGTCTGCTGGACATTGTGGAGAACCGTCTGGTGGGTATGAAAGACCGTGGTGTCT
Organism: uncultured Oscillospiraceae bacterium; assembly: GCA_944385095.1. Classification (GTDB taxonomy): domain Bacteria; phylum Bacillota; class Clostridia; order Oscillospirales; family Oscillospiraceae; genus Lawsonibacter. The sequence goes on along the minus strand of CALWVS010000004.1, from coordinate 25,039 downwards.
ATGAAACTCCCGGTGGAACCATCCTCTACAAGGCACATGAGGTGCTGGAGATGATTACACTGGACAAGGATACCAAGCACATGAAGCAGAAGCTGGCTGTGGATTTTGCAGACCTGGTTTACAATGGCAAGTGGTTCACCCCTCTGCGTGAGGCATTGCAGGCATTTGCAGTGGATACACAAAAGCATGTGACTGGCACAGTGAAACTCAAGCTGTACAAGGGCAATATCATTACTTCCAGTGTTACTTCTCCTGATACTCTGTATTCTGAAGACTTGGTGACATTTGAGGAGAGCGACTACAATCAGGATGACGCTACTGGCTTTATCAACCTGTGGGGTCTGCCCGACACAGTGCAGGCACTGAGAGAGCAAGGCAAGCTGAAATAAAACAACTAAAATGAGACGGGAGGTAGGAGATGGATTCCAAAGGAATCCCCTATCTCCTGTCTTTTGAAAAGTGAGGATTTTGAGTATGAAATTATGGGCTGGACGGTTTCAAAAGGAGACCGATACACTGGTAAACGATTTTAATTCATCCATTCAATTTGATGCGCGTCTCTATAAACAGGATATTACTGGTTCCATTGCACATGCCAAAATGCTGGGACAGCAGGGCATTATTGAACAGCATGAGGTGGAACAGATTGTGGCAGGGTTGCAAGCAATCCTAGCCGATATTGAGGCAGACCAGGTGGAGTTCTCCGTTGACAATGAGGACATCCATATGAATATTGAAACCCTGTTGACTCAAAGAATTGGGGATGCAGGCAAGCGGCTGCATACTGCCCGTTCTCGCAATGACCAGGTGGCAGTGGATACCAGACTGTATACCAAAGAGGAAATTCCTGTGATTATCTCTATGGTGGTGAAACTGGAAAAGGTGCTGATTGAGCAGGCAAAAGAGCACATGGACACGGTTATGCCCGGCTATACCCATTTACAGCGTGCCCAGCCCACCACATTTGCCCACTATATGATGGCATATGCCAACATGTTTAAACGTGATATTACCCGTCTGGAGGACTGTCTGGAGCGTCTGGACGAGTGCCCACTGGGCGCTGGTGCGCTGGCAACCACTACCTATCCCATTGACCGATTCCAGACAGCACAGGCACTGGGATTCAAAAAGCCAACAGACAACTCTATGGACTCTGTTTCTGACCGTGACTATGCCATTGAATTGCTCAGTTGTCTGTCTATTATGATGATGCACCTGTCCCGTTTTTCTGAGGAGATTATTTTCTGGTGCTCCTGGGAATGTAAGTTTGTAGATTTGGATGACGCCTATTCCACTGGTTCCTCCATTATGCCACAGAAGAAAAATCCAGATGTGGCAGAGCTGGTCCGTGGCAAAACCGGTCGTGTGTATGGCTCCCTGATTACCCTGTTGACCATTATGAAGGGGCTGCCCCTTGCCTATAACAAGGATATGCAGGAGGACAAAGAGGCATTGTTTGATGCCATTGATACAGTAGAACAGTGTTTGCCTGTGTTTGCTGCTATGGTGCGTACCCTGTCTGTACGTCGTCACAATATGGAACGGGCAGCGGCAGGCGGCTTTATCAATGCCACTGACTGTGCCGATTATCTGGTGAAGAAAGGAATGCCCTTCCGTGAGGCCTACATGATTGTGGGTCGTCTGGTCAATCTGTGCATTAAGAACCATGAGACACTGGATACCCTGACTTTGCGTGATTTCAGAGCCATTTCCGACCTGTTTGATGAGGGAGTCTATGAGGCTATGGCACTGAAAAACTGTGTGAATGGGCGTAAAGTCTATGGTGGACCATCCAAAGAAGCGGTTGCAAAGCAAATTGAACTAATGGAAGCATTTGTGGCAGAACGGACCTAACTTGTGATATGAGGGGAGAGAGCAAGAGATGAACACATTGGATCGTGGAAAGATTTTGACAGAAGCATTGCCTTATATTCAGCGTTACAATGGAAAAACTGTGGTAATCAACTGCGGCGGCTCCATGATGGACAGCAAAGAGCTGAGAGGTGCGGTGGCTTCTGATGTGATGATGCTGCGGCTGGTTGGCATTCAGGTGGTTTTGGTACATGGTATGGGAGTTGAGGTGCTGTCTGCTGTAGAACAAAGCGGCGTACCAGTGACATATGAGAATGGGCAGCCCTGTTTGACTGAGGCAGTGGTGGAAAAACTGCAACAACTGCTGTGTGGCACAGTCAACAAGAATATGGTGGGCACCTTAAATCAGACTGGTGGTAAGGCAATCGGTCTGTGTGGTGTAGATGGCAGTATGCTCACAGTCAGGGGAGAGCAGTTGGGTAAGGTGGATGTGACCATTTTGCAGGATGCTATGGCTCAGGGCTATACCCCAGTGGTTGCGGCTGTGGCGCAGAATGCAGACAATGGGGACATCTGCTGCGTGGATGCAGATACAGTGGCATCCAAACTGGCTGTGGCACTGAAAGCAGAGAAACTCATCCAGCTGGTATCCTGTGAGGACTTGATTCGTGACCCAGCTGCACCAGAATCTCCCATTCCTGTGTTGGAACTGTCCCGTGTACCTGCCCTGATTCGTTCTGGTGTCATCCCTGCCAAGCTGGTGACAAAAGCAAATGTCAGTGTGGAGGCAGTTCGTTCTGGTGTCAAGTCTGTGACATTGCTGGATGGCAGTGTGCCACACGCCATTTTGTTGGAACTGCTCTCCGATGAGGGCATTGGCACCATGCTGACCCATTGAGGGAGATAGAGAGGGGAAGATATTATGAAGAAGGACTTGTTGAAGCTGCTGGATTTGACCAAAGAGGATATTCTGAAAATCCTCAATACAGCCGACCAGTTGAAGTTTAGCCAGAAAAATGGCATTCCACATGATAAACTCAAGGGCAAAACACTGGCTATGATTTTTGAGAAAAATTCTACCCGTACCCGTGTGTCCTTTGAAACTGGTATGTATCAACTGGGAGGGCATGCCCTGTTCCTGTCCAGTAAGGAGAGCCAGATTGGACGTGGAGAACCCACAGAGGATACCGCCCGTGTATTGCTGCGGTACTGTGATGGTATTATGATTCGTACCTTTGACCAGGAGGAAGTGGAGACACTGGCTGCCCACTGCAATATTCCTGTTATCAATGGTCTGACTGATTTCTGTCATCCCTGTCAGGTATTGGCTGATTTGATGACCGTGCGTGAGCATAAGGCAGAACTGGAAGGGCTGAAGATGTGCTATATTGGCGATGGAAACAATATGGCAAACTCCCTGATTGTGGGTGGTTTAAAAGTGGGAATGGAAGTGGCTGTGGCATGCCCAGAGGGCTATGACCCCCATCCAGATGTGCTAGACTTTGCAAAGAGTGACCCCAGCTTTAAATTTACCCTGTGTCGTGACCCAAAAGATGCAGCAGTGAGGGCTGATGTGGTCTTTACCGATGTATGGGCATCTATGGGACAAGAAGAAGAAAAGGCAATCCGTGAAAAAGCCTTTGTGGGCTATCAGGTGAATGCAGAATTGATGGCACTGACCAATGAGGGGTGTATGGTGCAGCACTGTTTGCCTGCCCACCGTGGAGAGGAAATCACTGCTGATGTGTTTGAACAGCATGCAGAGGAGATTTTTGATGAGGCAGAAAACCGCCTCCATGCCCAGAAAGCAGTGATGTATTTGCTGATGGGTGGAGAGGACGCATAAAAGAGGGAAATATCGCTCTATGGACAGAGAAAACTCCAACAGAAAGGGAAAAATTCCATTCTGTTGGAGTTTTTGTGGTTTAAAGCATCAACGTGAATCACACATATTGGTAGTGCTTTCTTTTTGCAATGACAAAACTTGTTGTCACTACGAATGCCAGCAGTTCTGCCACTGCAATGGACAGCCAGATTCCATCCAGTCCCCAAAATTCGGGTAAAATGGACACAACCGCAACTTGAAATACAAATGTGCGTAGAAAAGAAATCATAGCAGAGACAACACCATTGTTGAGCGCAGTAAAAAATGCAGAACCCCAGACATTAAAGCCCATTATGAGAAAAGAGAGGGCATAGAGTTGAAAGCCCCTTGTAGTCATTTCAAACAGTTCTATGTCATAACTGGTAAAAATACCCACCAGCGGTTTGGCAACCAGTTCAGATACTGTAACAAGAAGGACATCAGTTATGATTAGAATCACAATGCTTTTTTGAAAGAGACTTTTTAGTTCATTTGTATTTTCTGCCCCATAGTGATAGCTGACGATGGGGGCACTGCCCAAAGAATACCCTAAAAAGATAGCCATAAAAACAATATTGACATACATAATGACCCCATAGGCAGCGATTCCATTTTCTCCTGCAAGATTCATTAAGTGGAAGTTATATAGAATATTGATGATAGAGGTGGACAGATTGGTAACCATTTCAGAGGAGCCATTGACACACACATGCCCTAGAATATTGCCATAGAATGGTGTTCTTCGGAAACACAATAGACTGTCATTTTTTCTTGCAAAATAGAGAACAGGAATGACAGCACCCACAATTTGCCCTATAGCAGTGGCAATGGCTGCACCAGTCAGCTCAAGAGGAATGACCAAAATAAGCACATAATCCAAAATTGCATTTGTAATTCCAGCGATGAGGTTGACCTTCAGGCTTAGCTCTGGTTTTTCTGCCACAATGAAAAAACTTTGAAATACAAATTGCAGGACAAAAAATGGTGCTGCTATAAAAAGAATACGGGCATACAACACACAATCTTCAAATAGAACACCATCTGCACCCAAAAGGGCAGACAGTTGTTCTGCAAAGATAAAACCCAATGCAGATACCACAACGCCCAGTAGAAATGCAAAGCAAACAAGGAGCGTGAAGTATTGGTTTGCCAGATTTGTTTTGCCTTCCCCCAGTGTTTTGGATACAATGGCACTGCCTCCGGTGCCAATCATGAAGCCGATGGTTGCAACACCCATCAGGACAGGCATTACCAGATTGATGGCTGCAAATGGGGTTTTACCCACAAAATTTGCGATGAAAAATCCATCTACAATGCTATAAATAGAAGTACAAAGAATCATCAACACTGAGGGCAATACAAAGCGGAGTAGGCGTGGATAGGTAAAGTGATCAGATAGTTGAATTCTCATATAGTTACAGCAAAGACTCCTCTCATTGGTTCAGATATAAAAGGGTAATACTTACCCTTTCACAGATGGATGATGTTCAAACCACTTTTTACAGTATTCAGACAGAGATGGAATCATGCCCTTGATATTTACAGAACTGGTGTTGAGGCATAGGTCATAGCCACGCATGTCGCCCCATTCATAGGTTGAGAGCATATTGTGATTTTTTGCACGCTGTTTATCAACCTGACGAATTTTCTTCTCATATTCTCCATCTGTTTGGGTGGTTTTCTCTGTTTCTCTCTGCCGACAACGCTGGATTTTTGAGGGCATGTCCGCATAGACAAAGATTCTCAATGGGTTGTATTCCTCCAGAATCACGTTGGCACTTCTGCCAACAATGACACAATGTTCACTGATGGCAATTTTTTTCATCATTTTTGTTAGATTTGCCAGTAAAGAGGGATTGGAGAGGTAGGGCAGAATAGAGAAGGTTCGACCAAACAAGATGGGGTATTGCTGTACCAGTGGACCTTCTTCCAATACCTTGTCAAGGTAGTTTGCATCCAGTTGTGTTTTTTCCGCTAGAATGGTTAAGATTTCACGGTCATAATAGGTGTATCCCAACGCATCTGCCAGCCGTTTACCAACTTCACGTCCACCGCTTCCAAATTCTCTGCTAATTGTGATAATATTCATGTTACAAACCTCCCTCATTTGCAGTTTGGAAAATGAAACTCTGATAAGAACAGTGTACTATGAATTCAAAATCATATCAAGGTTCTGTTTCAAAAAGATTGCTTGATTGGTTTTGATTGGTATGGTTTAGGAAACAAATAGAATGGATTACTCCACAAATTGCCCTTTACAGAAGGGATGAGAAGTGATAAGATAAAGCTTGGTGGTAGAATCACAGAATGGATAAACAAAGGAGGAGTTTGAGTGTTCTGGGTGAAAATTCTTCTGATTGCTGTGGTTGTCTGTGCAGCACTGTGGATAGAAGCCACGCGTGGTCGCAGATACCATCCAAATTGGGAGCGGTTTTGTACTTATCAATATGCTCATAGGGGACTGCACAACACAGCCAGACATATCCCTGAAAATTCCATGGCGGCTTTTCGACTGGCCAAAGAGCGAGGATATGGGATTGAACTAGATGTCCACTTGACAGCAGATGGAAATCTGGCTGTCATCCATGACAAAAGCCTCAAACGAACTGCCGGTGTAGATGTGGAGATTTCTCAGCTCACAGTGGCTGAGTTGAAGCAATATGAATTAGAGGGGACACAGGAGAAGATTCCTCTGTTGGAAGAAGTGGCAGAGCTGTTCCAAAACGGTCCTCCTCTATTGGTGGAGTTAAAGGCAGATTATTTTGATGTAAGAGAACTAGTGGCAAAAACTGTCCATACATTGGACCAGTATCAAGTGAACTACTGTATTGAGTCATTCCATCCAGGGGTGTTGCGCTGGCTGATGCGGCATCGCCCTGATATTTGCAGAGGGCAGCTCTCACAGGATTTTTGCAGGGAGCGGGGAGAATTGAAGTTCTGGCAGGCATTTTGTATGACAACTTTGGTGCCGAACTGTCTCACAAGACCAGACTTTATTTCCTTCCACCATAAACATCGGTGGGTGCCTGCTGTATGGCTGTGCCGGTGGCTGCATGGGTTGCCCATTTTCTGTTGGACGGTCAAGGACCCAAAGGAGATGAAAAAGCTGGAGAAAAAAGGCTATCTGATTATTTTTGAGGGATTTGTTCCCAACCTGGAATATCAAAAAGCGAGTTGATGAAAAAGCCTGATGGTGCAGCCGTCAGGCTTTTTGACGTCTTTTGGGAAGGGAACGACTGCGAGGTTCCTGAGAGACAAGAATCACATCATCTCCAAAACGTTGGATACTCTCCCATATAATATAACGCGGTTCTTCACGACCCAGCAAGCCGAACAGTCGCCGTTTTCCTGGAATGACTAAGGCGTTTACCTGTCCCGTTTCTAAGTTTAGTTCCAAATCCTCCACAAAACCAAATCGGTTGCCTGTTTGAATGTCAATGACCTCTTTCCAGCGTAGCTGTGCCAGATTGGTTTTCATGTCATCACCCCATAGTCAATTTATGTATGTGGCTGTGACAATAGAAGAAAAACGCCCTGTTCCACATGGGAACAGGACATTTTTGGTTAGGATTGGGATAATAGCTGTTCTGAGACAAGAAAATCATGTGCCACAGTGTCCACAGATTCGCCCAAAACATCCACACGATAGGTCAACTCACTCATCATTTCATCGGTAAACCGATTGTTAAGCAGAGAAAGAGTGTCTTTCAAATCGGGGGCTACATCCGCAAACCGTTCAAAGATGTCATTGCGTACCAAAATGGTACCATAGTAGTCAGGGAAGAAATGCTGGTCATCTTTTAAAATGGTCAAATTGGCACGTTTGTTGAGACCATCTGTGGCATAGACAACCATTACTTCATAAGCTCCCTGTTCCACAGCGGTGTATTTCATCATAATATCCACATGGATTGCCTGCTTAAAGTTCAACCCATAGAATTCCACAAAAGGTCCATACTTCATACTGCCTGCATCGGTAAAGAAATCCTGTTCTGCACCAAATCGCAACTCACTGGCAATGGGAATCAGGTCACTGACGGTTTCGGGGTGATAGGTGTCCATCACCTGCTGAGTGACACCGATGGCATAGGTGTTATTGACGCCAATTTGTCCCAGCATTTGTGCATCATAGGTTTCATTCATTTTTTCATTCACAAAGTCATAAAGAGTCTGACCTTCTGGAATATCTGTGGTATCCAGTCCCATAATGGTGGTCAACAGGGTCCCATCCCAAGTGTACATCAAATCACAGGAATGGTTGTCTCCAATCATAGCATTGAAATTATTGGTGGCGGTCATCTCATCTTTGATGGTGACTGGCAGACCGTGGCGATCTTCCACCAGTTGTTGAATCATACTATTGACCAGTTGCACCTCTGAGAACTGACCCTGATAAAGGACCAGACCTTCCGATTTTTGAGGCATAAAGGCAACCACACAGAGGCAGAGAGCAAGGACACAGGAAACAACCACTGCAATATGGGCGGTGAGACGTTGGGTTTGGGTGCGCTGACTGGTGCGGCTGTTGAGGTAGCGTTCTGCAAAGCCCATCAACAGGTCTAACACCAAAGCCATTACCATTAAAACTGCGGTACCGCCTAGAATTGCCTCCATGTCCAACTGACGGATACCAGTATTCAGCACACTGCCGAGACCGCCGCCACCTACAAATGCCGCAAACACGGCAGTACCAATGGCATTCACTGCGGCAATACGGATACCAGTGAAGATGATAGGGGCAGCCAGTGGGATTTCTACATGGATAAGACGGTACAGTTTTGTCATGCCCATCCCTTTTCCTGCTTCGATCAGGTATTCAGGGACCTGATCCAGTCCTAGACAGGTATTTCGTACAATGGGAAGCAGGGAGTAGAGGGCAAGCCCTACAATCACAGTGGGTTTTCCAGCCCCCATAAATACCATGATAATACCTAGGAGAGCCAGTGCAGGAGTGGTTTGAATCAGGTCCACCACACGCAGCACAATGCGACGGGTATTGGGATAAAAGTAGCACAAAACACCCAATGGAACACCAAACAAAATGGCAAAAACCAGAGCGGCAACCACAAGGGCAAGATGTCCTATGATCATAGAAACTGTCATCATTTTGTGCTCCCCCTTTTCCGTAATCCCTTAGGGACAGTGTAAGTTTGCAATAAATCTACCAGGGAACCAAGCACAAAAGCCAGCACTGCGGCAGGAATAGCACCCAAAAGAATAAGACCATTGTCATTGGCACTGATACCAGCATAGATAAATTCACCCAGACCGCCCTGTCCAATCATAGAAGCCAATACAGCCCAGCTTACAGTATAAACTGTAGACATGCGCAACCCACCAATGATGGTTGGCAGAGCCAGTGGAAGTTCTACACGAAACAGTTGTTGCGTTTGGCTCATACCGCACCCTTTGGCAGCCTCAATGTATTGGGGATTGACAGAGATTAAGCCAGCATATGTATTTTTGAGAATGGGAAATGTAGCATAAATACCCAAGGCTACCAGAACAGTGATGGCTTCCATTCCCCAGATTAACAGCAACAGACCGATGAACACGATACCGGGTACGGTATTAAAAACGGAAAGGATGGGAAGCACAACATTGGAGAGTTTGGGTTTTCTGGACAGCAGAATTCCCAAGGTGACACCCAGCACAAGACCAATGACCACAGAGCTCAAAGTAAAAAACAGATGCACAGCCAGCGCATGAGGTAAATCATGAATACCCAAAATTCCTCACCCCCAAAGCTGCTCTGCCATAGCAGAGGCCATACTGGTTTTGGTGATGATACCCTGTACCCGCTTTTCTTCATCTAATACCACAAGATAGTTGGCTCCACTGGAAATGAGCTGTTCAAAGCAATCTTTGGCATTGTCAGTGGTCTGTACAGTAGGTGTATTGCAGCGAATCAGAGGTTCAATGGACTTGACCACATGCCCAGTCAAACGGATATCAGCAATAGATACAGTGCCCTGATAGGCTGCCTTATCATCCACCACAATCAAGGTATCTACATTGTGACGCTGCATTTTACTGATACACTCGTTGATTCCCTTTGTGGCAGACACTGCATAGATTCCTGTGCGCATGAAGTCGGCCGCAGTCAGAGTGCGAGTAGAGGAAGAATGGATGAATTTGCCCAGAAAATCCTGAATTTGACCACTGGCTGGATGGGCAAGCATTTCTTCTGGAGGTGCCATTTGAACGATTTTGCCCCGGTCCATAAAGACAATCACATCAGCAAGGTCAAGGGCTTCTTCCATATCGTGGGTGACGAAGACAAAGGTTTTCTTCAGCTTTTGCTGGAGACTGCGTACTTCCTGTTGCAGACTGCGACGGGTCATAGGGTCCAGAGCGGAGAATGGTTCATCCATTAGCACAATGGGAGGGGATGCAGCCAGTGCACGCAGAATACCAATTCTCTGCTGTTGACCACCAGACATTTCAGAGGGGTATTTGTGGGCGTATTGTTCATAGGGGAGATTGACCATCTCTAACAGTTCATGGACAATACGGTCACATTCCTCCTTACTGTATTTTAAAAGGGTGGGAACGACACAGATGTTTTGCGCTACGGTCATATTGGGAAACAGACCAATTTGTTGAATCACATAGCCGATATGGCGGCGTAAATCCACCTTATCCTTTTTGGTAATGTCTTCATCATTGAGGTAGATTTTGCCTTGGCTTGGTTCGATCAGACGGTTAATCATTTTCAATGTGGTAGTTTTGCCACAGCCAGAGGGACCAATTAAGACCACCATCTGACCTTCCTCAATAGAAAAGGAAATGTCATCAATGATTTTTTGACTTCCATAGGAAAGAGAAACATGTTCAAAACGAAGCAAAGGGGGCACCTCCTTGTTTTTTCTGTGAAAAGAGCTAGTGAGACAATTTCACAAATCTAGTGTAACAAAAAATGATAAAATAGTCAAATGAACATGATATAAAATAAAACTGCTTTGGGGACTGCCATCCAGCAGCCCCCAAAGCAGTTACAAAGGATAGGAGGAAACCATTAGTCAAAATCTGGGAAGAAGGTGTGCACAATATCCAGAAGTTCACCACTGCGCACCATTGCTTCAACCGCCTTGATGTCAGGCCAGATTTCACGGTCAATCTCAAAGAAGTCTACCTTTTCACGCACATGGTTAAAGAGAGCTTCATGCACAGGAGAGAGCCCCTGACCGTGACTGTTTTTACGGCGGCGGATGTCAACAGCCTGACAGGCTGTGAGCAGTTCCATAGCCAGAACAGACAGAGTATTCTGGAGAATCCAGCCAGCCTTACGGGCAGCAGTGGTACCCATAGAGACCATATCTTCCTGATTGGCAGAAGATGGGATGGAGTCAACACTGGCAGGATGTGCAAGCACCTTGTTTTCAGATACCATAGAAGCGGCAGAATACTGAACAATCATAAATCCACTGTTCACACCACCCTCAGTGGTGAGGAATGGAGTCAAGCCATTGGACAGAGCGGCGTTGACCATACGCTCACAACGGCGTTCAGAAATATCTGCAATTTCAGAGCAGGCAATACCCAACATATCAAAGGGCAGAGCCATAGGCTCACCGTGGAAGTTACCGCCGGAAATGACAGCCTCATCCTCATTGAAAATCAAAGGGTTATCTGTAACAGCATTCAGTTCAATGTCAACATGCATCTTCACATAGTCCAGAGCATCACGGACCGCACCATGCACCTGTGGGATGCAGCGCAGTGCATAGGCGTCCTGTACACGGTCGCCCTGTGCATTTTTCAGAATTTCACTGCCCTCTGTCAGCTTACGCATATTGGCAGCCACTTTAATCTGACCCAAATGCCCACGGCAGGTATGCACACGCTCCTGGAAGGCGTTAAGCTGACCAGTCAAAGCGGTGAAGGTCAGAGAGGAAATCACATCTGCTGTTGCAATCGCCTGCATGGTATCATACAGGTGCATTGCACCAACACTGGTCATAGCACAGGTACCATTGGTGATGCCCAGACCTTCCTTGCACACCAGAGTGTCCAGAGCCTCAATACCAGCACGCTTCATAGCTTCGCCGCCTGGCAGCTTCTCGCCCTGATAGGTTGCCTCACCACGCCCCAGCAGAACAAGACCCATGTGGGACAGAGGAGCCAAGTCGCCAGAAGCACCCAGAGAACCCTTCTGAGGTACAACAGGAGTAACACCCTTGTTCAGCATCTCAACCAGCATGGTGACCAGCAGAGGACGCACACCACTGATGCCAACACACAGAGCATTGGCACGCAAAAGCATCATACCACGCACCAGTTCTTCTGCGTAGGGATCGCCAGTGCCAGTGCAGTGGCTGAGAATCAGATTGGTGGACAGACGGTTGCTCATCTCCTCAGGGACTGCTACGGTAGCAAAGTCACCAAAACCAGTGGTAATACCATAGGCAACACGTTTTTCAGAGGCAATTTTTTCAGCCAGTGCACGGGATTTCTGCATGGCTTCCATTGCACTTGCAGCAATGGAGACTTCAGCACCATGACGAGCAACAGCGACGAATTCTTCCAGAGTCAGGCTATGACCATCTAACACAACAGACTTAATTTCCTTTGGATTTTTCATGATAATTCAAGCTCCTTTTTCATAATCAGTAGAAAATTTGGCATAAATGGGGCAGCACCGCACAGTCAGGACTGTGATTGGCTTCACATACGTTCAGACGCAATACACTTACCATGTGTTACGGTGCTGCCATAAATAGCAGGGACTACAATCAGATGAACTGAGATACCACAATAGCGGCAATCATCAATGGGATGTTATAGTGCAGGAAAGTGGGCACACAAGTATCCCAGATGTGGTTGTGTTGACCATCTGCATTCAGACCAGAGGTTGGACCAAGGGTGGTATCGGATGCAGGAGAGCCAGCATCGCCCAGAGCAGCAGCAGCAGACATCAGTACGATAGTAGCAGCAGGGGAGAAGCCCATCTGTTGACACAGAGGCACATACAGAATAGCAACTACAGGAACAGTGCTGAAGGAACTACCAATACCCATTGTAACCAGCAGACCAATGAGGGTAATCACAGTGGCAGCAATAATCTTGTTACCACCCATTGCATTGGCGGCTGCGGAAACCAGTTCCTCAACAGCACCAGTAGCCTTCATCACTTCAGCATAACCACCAGCAACCAGCATGATGAAACCAATCATACCCATAATCTTGATGCCGCCAGCGAATTGGTCATCAATGGTATTCCACTTAATAGCACCGCCGATGATCATGACCAGAACGCCAACCAGAGCGGACAGAGCCAGGGATTCTGTGATTACCTGTACAATCACAACTGCTACAATAGCAACTAAGGTGACGATGTGGGCAGTGGTGATATGGTCAGAGATTGCATCAGTAGCGGAAGTGTCAACTTCTACCATCTTGTATTCACGGGGCTTACGATAGGTGACAAAGATGGCAAGCAGCAGACCAATGAGCATAGCCACACCTAGCACCCAGTTGACAGAAGCAATATCAGAAACAGTGACAGGCATACCGTTGGCAGTCATATTGTCTGCAATAATGCCCATGAAAATGGCACCAAAGCCGAAGGGAATGGTGATATAGGGAGCCTTCAAACCAAATGCCAGAGCACAGGCAGCACCACGGCGGTCAACCTTCAACTGGTTAAACAGAGACAGCAGAGGAGGAATCATAATGGGGATAAATGCAATATGGACTGGAACTAGGTTTTGAGAGAAACAGGCAACAAAAGCCAGAATCAACAGCAGTACGGTGGCGCTTTTTCCCATTACCTTAGATAATTTCTTGGACATCATGTCAGCAAGACCTGTGGAGGCAATGGCGGTTGCAAAAGTACCCAGCAGGACATAGGCCAGTGCTGTACCAGCGTTTGCAGAGAAACCACCAGTCAGAATACCCATTGCATCAGGGATGCTAATGCCGCCAATCAGTGCGCCCACCATAGCAGAGATAATCAGGGACATGAGCACATTCAATTTGAAAAGACATAGCACACATAGAACAACGACTGATACCAGTACAGGATTGGTTAGTATTTCCATTTCTACAACTCCCTTTCTTTCTGAAATATTGTGTTTGATAGGATCGAGGAAATTGCGCTGGCATAACCCACGGACAGACAATGTATGAAATAGACAAACAAGCGGGCTAGCACCACCTGAACAATCAAATACACACAGTGGATTCCGTCGGGCTTTATCTGTTACTATCATACACCAATGGTTATATAAAATCAACAATTATTTTCCACAAAATAAAAAATATTTTGTACATCATGACGATTATATACTAATACTTGATTGTATTAGCACGTTAAAGAGAAAGAGTTTCTGTAAAAAACAGAGGATTTGGAATCAAATCCTTAAAAAACGAAACCATTTACAATTCATTTATACTTTAAAGTGGAAAAGAAAATGAGATAAAAAATCTGCCATTCTGCAAAAAGAAAATAAAAACAAAATGGCAGATGTTGTATCATATGGCAAATCAATGTAGAATGAGAGAGGATTTAAGCTGGAAAAAGAAGGAATTTGACACCGAAAAAGACCAATACCAAAATACCTAAAACAATGCGATACCAACCAAATACTTTAAAATCATGGGCTTTGACAAAATCCATCAGGAAACGAATGCACACAAGGGAGACGAGGAAAGAGACAAAAAAGCCAACCGCCAAAATCAGGGCTTCCTCTGTGGTAAACAGAGACTGTCCAGCTATGATTTTTTCCACAAAGAATTTCCCTAATTTTAAAGCAGTGACCCCCAACATAGTGGGAATTGCCAAAAAGAAGGAAAATTCAGCGGCGACCGGACGGGCACAGCCCAGCAGAATGGCCCCAAGAATGGTGGAGCCAGAACGGGAGGTGCCTGGGACAATGGCCAAGGTCTGGAACAAACCGATGCCCAGTGCCAGTTTCCAGGTTAACTCATTGGTGTGGCAAATAGCGGGGGTGCGATTTCTGTTTTCAATGAACAGGAAGGCAATACCGTACAAAATCAGAGCGGCAGCCACAACAGTAGGTGTCATCAGATGGGTATCCATCCAGTCATTCAGTGGCAGTCCAATGACTGCGGATGGGATACAGGCCAGCACCACATAGCCCCACAGCATCCATGTCCTGTGGCGTTGGGTGGAACTTTTGCGAGGGGAAAAGGGGTTTAATTTGCGAAAGAACAGAACAAGCACGGCGAGAATAGCGCCTAATTGAATCACATAGCGATACATATCCATGAATTCAGTGGAGACATTGAGTTTGAGAAATTCGTCTACCAGAATCAAATGACCGGTAGAGCTGATGGGCAGCCATTCTGTAATGCCCTCAACTACGCCTAAAAAGGCAGATTTGAATAGTTCAATCACCAACATAGAAGATTCCTTTCCATATTATATTTTTGAGTGGATAGTATATCACACAACATCAAAAAGAGACAAGCACTTATGACTTCTTTTTGGCGAGTTCCATTGCGATGCGGATGGGCTGGGAAGGTGTAGAACGATTATGTTGTGCAATTTGTTTGGTCAATGATTGGCAAGTTTGGTCTAACTCCTTGCGAAAAGTGGTGGCAGATAGACGCAGTGCACCATGCCCCAAAATAATCAACTGTTCGGCATAGTCTGAGGTGGCAACCCGTACACGATGATGCTGTTTGCTCAGTTCATAGGTTGCCTTTTCTATGTAGGCATCTGCGGTTTCTGCCTCTTTGGTATAAACCACATGGATATTATGGTAGTGGGTGACTTCTCCACAGCCACGGGGGACTTTGTAGGCATCAAATACAATAATCACCTGACAATTCCGATAGCCCTGATAATTGCACATCATGTCCATCAGCTTCTGACGGGCGGCATCCAGATTGTCTTGCGCCAGTTCTTTTAAATCTTCCCATGCAAAAATGATGTTATAGCCGTCTACCAGTAAATAGTCCAACCCAAGTTCCTGTTTTTCCTTGATATACTGTGTTTCAGGCAGAGAGGGACGCTTGCGAGGTTTGGGCTGGGGTTGCAGGTCTCGCCGGCGGATGGGTCCATAGGTACGTTCAAAAATAGCACGCAGTTCCTCATCTGCCTCAATGGAGCCAGACAATACAGAGCCTTTTTGGGAGGGGGGATGAGATGTTGTAGGGACATCCTGTGAAGGATAGAGCTGTAATCCGCTGTCAACGTGCATATAGTTTCGGACTTCATTCCACTTGACCACAAAACCAGCACCGTGGTCACAGAATACTGAGTCAGCGGGATGTTCTGTGTCCCGTTCACTGTTGTAACCAATTTGGGCAATGACTTCTTCTGGATTGTGACAGGGGCGATAGCCAGCAGGAGAACAGAACAATCTGCCCTGCCCACGGGTATATGATGCCACATCTGCCGCATAATTGCCAAGAGTAGCCACAGGGAGTTCCCCGTTGAGGACTGAAGTTCCAGAAAGTTCATCGGACAAAGAAAAAGTTCCTCCCATTCTTTGAATATCAGACATGGCACGCCCTACCTGTTCACTGGGCACTTCCAGACGAATCTGATACCACGGCTCTAATAAGACAGATTTGGCACACATCAATCCTTGACGAACTGCACGATAGGTTGCCTGCCGAAAATCACCACCTTCTGTATGTTTTACATGGGCACGACCAGTGACCAGACTGATTTTCAGGTCAGTGATGGGAGAGCCAGTGAGTACACCGGGCTGTATCTTTTCCATCAGGTGGGTTAAAATCAGGCGTTGCCAGTTTCGGTCTAACACATCTTCACTGCAAATACTATCAAATTGCAGACCACTGCCCCGTTCTAATGGCTCCAACAGCAGATGAACCTCTGCATAGTGGCGCAGGGGTTCAAAATGCCCAATGCCTTCCACTGGTTCTGCAATGGTTTCACGGTAGAGAATACTGCCTGTACCAAAGGAGAGTTCTAGTCCAAATCGCTCTGCAATGACATTCTGAAGGACTTCCAGTTGCACCTGTCCCATGAGCTGAATGTGAATCTCACGCAGTCCCTCATTCCAGACAATGTGAAGTTGAGGGTCCTCCTCCTCTAGTTGTTGCAGCTGTTTGAGAACTGTGTGTGTGTTGGCATGGTCAGGAAGCAATACCTGAAAGGAGAGAACAGGCTCTAAAACAGGGACTTGGGCATCTTCTTCAAACCCAAGCCCCTGACCGGGATAGGTTTTGGAAAGACCAGTGACTGCACAGACGCCTCCTGCCTCTACAGTATCTACAATATGAAATTGAGAGCCGGAATAAACCCGAAGCTGGTCTGCTTTTTCCGTCCAAATTTGTGCATCAGGCAGAGGATGACCATTGCGCTGGTTGGTGATGGCAGCTTTTACACGCAGAGAACCACCAGTCACTTTTAAATAAGTCAGTCGATTCCCCTGAGAATCCCGTGCAATTTTAAATACTTTGGCACCAAACTGGTCAGAGTAAGGGGGAGCGCAGGTGTATCGCTGAAACCCAGAGATAAATTCTGCCACACCATCCAATTTTAAGGCAGAGCCAAACCAACAGGGAAACACTTTGCGGTGCTGGATGAGGGAGATAATATCCTGTTGTTCCAGCGTTCCATGTTCCAGATAGCGCTCCAAAACACCATCATCTGTCACAGCAATTTGTTCTTCCAGAGAGGCATCAAAGGAGCCAAAATCCAGACAGCCTGTACTCAGTCGCTTTTGTAGCTGTGTGAGGAGTTGTGAGTGGTCTGCTCCGGATAAATCCATTTTGTTGATGAACAAAAAGGTGGGTATTTGATAGTCAGAGAGTAACTTCCATAAGGTCATGGTGTGACTTTGAATGCCGTCTGTGCCACTGATGACCAGAATGGCATAGTCCAACACCTGCAATGTGCGTTCCATTTCCGAGGAAAAGTCCACATGCCCAGGGGTGTCCAAAAGGGTGATAATACAATTTTCCAGCGGTAGAATTGCCTGTTTGGAAAAAATGGTAATGCCACGTTCCCGCTCCTGATGGTCTGTGTCCAGAAAGGCAGTTTGATGGTCTACCCGTCCCAGTTGCCGGATTTGACCACATTGATAGAGAAGCCCCTCCGAAAGAGTTGTTTTACCTGCATCTACATGGGCCAGAATACCCACAACCAGTTGTGTCTCTTTCATATACAACATCCTATGTCAATAAAGTAGTTCAGCCATCTATTCTAACATAGAAGGGAGCAGGAGGCAATGGAGCAGTTAAAAGTTATGAGAGGGCTTGGAGCCAGAGAAAAATTCCAAAAGGGAGGGGATGGTTTCCATAGCAGTTTGTGTGCTCTGTGTAATTTCCTGATTCAACGCCTGGAGGCAGGGGTCTGTGTATGTTGGGGAAGCATGGAGGAATGTTTGAAGTTGAAAATAGAGGGCGCGTAAGCCCAATGGGATGGATGGCTGAGTCTCTTTTTGCAGTTGTTGTGGTAAGTACCATTGACCCTCTAAGAGAAAATAGGCACTGGATAGCCGTTTTTGTGCTTTTTGGAGTTGAGTGTAAGTGGAACGTAAGGACCGATGAATTGGGGCAGGACTGCGTGAAAGGAGATGGTGGATGAGCCACAGGAGATCCTGTAGAGAGTCCATGGTTTGTTCCAAATAGGATACATCCTGATTGGAGGACTGGGAAAAACAGAGAGGGGCAGTTTTTACTTCTACAGAGGACACAGGTGGAGCAGGCAGAGAAGTGAGGGCAATGGGACTAAGAGATTGGTCTGGCATGACACGATTCCAAACCCGCTGAAACAGTGCAGGGTCAAAGGGTTGTAGAGACAGAGAATCAGACATTAGATAGACCTCCCAGATTAGAGTTTGGATTACAGTTCAGTATAGTCTATGCAGGAACATGGAAAAAGGGTTCTGTGGGGATGGAATTGTCCTATGAATTTCCCAAAAGTCCTAAAAATAAAAAGAATTTTAGATTAAGCTTGACTTTTTCTGCTGTGCGTGGTAGGATACAGCCGAATAAAATAGAATACATAGGATAGAGGTGCGGCACTCATGCGTACGACAGAATATAGACAGGTGGCTGTTCTGTGGGAGAGGGTGTGCCGCCGAAGGGTGCATTTCCTGCCTGGGGAGTGTGCTCTGGTCTGTGAAATAAGATTTTACAGACTGTCACAAATGTGGAGCGCTATCAATGAAAACTGCAACAGAAAAGAAAGCCATCTTTTCTGGAGGTTCTGTGTGCCATGAGCGTCTTCTGCGTTCATGGTTTTTTCTTTTGTGCCCTGCACTCTATACTGTGTAGAGGAGGAACTGTATGAAGAAACTTGGGAGATGGCTGCCAATGTTGGCAGTCCTGGTTCTGCTGGTCACAGCGTTGATGCTGGGAGCCAGTGCATCAGGGGAAGAAGTGGCTGAATATGTCAGCCCATTCTATGCGACCCCTTGGGCACTGCTGCCCCCTGTGATTGCCATTGCTCTGGCACTTCTGACAAAAGAAGTGTATTCCTCTCTGTTTGTCGGAATTCTGGCAGGTGGATTGCTGTATTCCAGTTTTTCGTTTGAGGGAACTGTGCTGCATGTATTTGAGGATGGTATTGTCTCTGTGTTGTCAGACAGCTACAATGTGGGTATTTTGATTTTTCTTGTCATCCTTGGTTCTATGGTCTGTTTGATGAACAAGGCAGGCGGTTCTGCCGCCTTTGGTCGCTGGGCAGCGGAAAATATCAAAAGCCGTGTGGGGGCACAGTTGGCTTCCATTACATTGGGTGTGTTGATTTTTATTGATGACTATTTCAACTGCCTTACGGTTGGTTCTGTGATGCGTCCCATCACAGATAAGCACAATGTATCCCGTGTCAAACTGGCATACCTGATTGATGCCACTGCTGCGCCTGTCTGTATCATTGCCCCCATTAGTTCCTGGGCCGCCGCTGTATCCGGTTTTGTGGAAGATGGGCAGGGGCTTGCCCTGTTTATTCGAGCCATTCCCTATAATTTCTATGCACTGCTGACCATTTTTATGATGATTGCCATGGTGGTTCTCAAAGTAGAGTTTGGTTCCATGCGTCGATATGAGAAGAATGCAATCGAGACTGGTGACCTGTTTTCAGGGTCCAATCCCTATGCAGGACTGCTGCAAGATGATGTGGATGATAAAAAGGGTGGCGTGATTGATCTGGTTGTGCCTATTCTGGTGCTGGTGGTAGCATGTATCATTGGCATGATCTACTCTGGTGGCTTTTTCTCTGGCAGTAATTTTGTGGATGCTTTCTCTAGTTCAGATGCCTCTGTGGGTCTGATGCTTGGTTCTGCCTTTGGGTTGCTGTTCACCTTGATTTTCTACTATGTACGCCGTGCAATGACCTTTAAGCAGATGATGGAGTGCATTCCAGAGGGCTTTAAGGCAATGGTTCCAGCCATTATGATTCTCACATTTGCGTGGTCTCTGAAGGCAATGACTGACTCTCTGGGGGCAACTGCTTTCGTAGAATTCTTTGTTAATACCTATGCTGAAAACATGCAGTTCTTCCTGCCTGCCATTGTATTTGTGATTGGCTGTCTGTTGGCATTTGCAACCGGTACAAGCTGGGGAACATTTGGTATTCTCATTCCCATTACAATGGCAATTTTCCCTTTGGATAATCCAATGGGTATTATCTGTGTCTCCGCCTGTATGGCCGGAGCAGTGTGTGGAGACCACTGTTCTCCCATTTCTGACACCACAATTATGGCCTCTGCTGGTGCACAATGTGACCATGTCAACCATGTGTCTACACAGTTACCTTATGCAGTGTCCTGTGCAGTCATTTCCTGTATTTGCTATATTGTAGCAGGTGTGGTGACACACTTTGGAGGTCCTGGCATAGTGGCACTTCCTTTGGGTCTGGTGCTTGTACTAGGATTTTTGTTGGTGATGCGAGATTCAAATAGATAAGAGATTGTTGCTGCAAAACGCATGTTGAGAGGAATCTCGCATGCGTTTTTGTATTGTACATGGAAGGTAAGATAAAATATATGGAATTGTGCTTGACTGGGGAAGTGAATCGACTTATAGTTACAGTAGTTTCTTTTTGATAAGTGGAATATCGGATACCGTAGGGTAGAAGGGAGTGAACAGTAGCATGGAGAGGAAACCGATCATTGATGAGACACAGCAGATGGCATGGGATGGCTTTCGGCGTTTACAAAAGATTGTCTATGGCGCATGGACAGAGAACTCTGTAGAAAAAATGTTAGAGTGTCTAGTGGATCTATTTTGCTGTGATCGGGCATATATCTACCAGCTACAGTCAGATGGGACCATAGATAACACCTACGAATGGTGCAGATATGGGGTTTCTGAACAGAAAGAATTTCTTCAGGATGTACCAGAAGCAGTCATTGGATGGTGGCAGGAGCAAATTGAAGAAGGTCAGGTGCTGTTGATTGAAGATGTGGAACAGTTGCGCAGTCCACATCCGCTTACCTATGGATTTTTGAAGCCACAGCAGATTGCTTCTATGGCGGCTACTCCCCTGTATGGGGATGGTCAAAGAATTGGCTATTTGGGGTTGGATAATCCAAAAAGCACCCTGTATCCGATGATTCAAAAAGCATTGAGTATGGTGGCCTGTTTGGCATCTATGTTGCTGAAACAGGAACAGCTTTCCAAAAAGATTGAGGAGATACAATTTCGTGATCCATTGACAGGGGTATGGAATCGGCAGGCACTGACCCATTTGAAGGAAGGCTGTCAATCAAGTGCAACAGGGTTACTTCTGTTTGAAGTTCAGGAACTAAAACAAATCAACCGTACTTTGGGTTATGGAGTCGGGGACGGTACATTGGTTCGGTTTACGACCTGTATGAGCAATATTTTAAAAACACAACATATCTATCGTATCAGCGGGTGTGAATTTGTTGTCATACTGTTGGATACAACAGAGGAAATGCTGGAATATCAGGTGGAACAGCTCCGCGTGGAACTGGTTGCACAGAAGTTGTGCGTCAATATTGTATGGGTATGGACGGAAGATACATCTGTCCATTGGGAGTATCTGCTAAAACAGGCACAGGAGCAGATTGGTGAGAGGGAGGCTGAGAAAGATGCAGCCTATCTCGCTTTACCAGACCAGCAGAGGGTAAACTGTGTTTCTACTAACAAACAAGAGACTGATTTTGATCGCTATGTAAAGCAATACTACTATGATGCTGAGGCAATTATCCAGTCGATTACCATGTCTGACTCTACACAATGTGTCTACTTTGGGGATATGCGCAGCAATTACTTCTATATTTCTGACAATATGAGGGACACCTTTGGGTTTGGCAGTAATCTGGTGTATGATTGGCTTACCCATTGGGGAAATCGGGTTGCCACTCCAGAGCAGTTCAAACTGTATCAAAATGATATTGCAGATATGCTGAAATATAAGCGTACCATACATGACCTCCGCTATCAGGTGAAGGATCGGAGTGGGAATGTGCGTTGGATTCGCTGCTTTGGGATTCTGCGCTGGAATGAAGAAAAGACAGAGCCAGTCTTTTTCTCAGGCAGTGTGTCCTTTCAGGATAATTCCTTTATTGTGGACCCAATCACCAATTTCCCAAGGGAACACACTGCCCTTATGGTTCTCAATACATTGGAAAAACCAACAGATATGTTGATATTCAGCCTGAACCATTTCACAGAAATCAATGAGACCAAGGGGCGTTACAATGCAAACCAGCTAATGAAACAGATTACAGCCCAAATTGTACAAACGATGGGAGAGGGTGTACGTTTTTACCGTCTGGATGGGTTGAAATTCATGGGGATCCCCCAGAATGGGATGACAGTTGAAAACCCACAGAATAAGATAGAGCAGCTGCGTGGCATTGTAGAGCAGGGTTATAGCAGTATGGAAATTTCCGTACGCAACGCCTGTTCCTTTGGTGTCATGCGCTTCCCAAATGGGGTCGATACAGCCCACACCTTCATAGAAAATGCAATGGTTTTGATCTCAGATGCTAAACAGAAATCGGAAAAGGCATATATTGTCTATTCACCAGAGGGGGTACAGAAACTAAAAGAACAAGCAAACCTTTCTTTGGCACTCAGCCAGAATGCGCTGGATGGGATGAAACAGTTCCGGATTGTCATCCAGCCTGTGGTATCCGCCCAAACGGGACGTGCCGTTGGGGGTGAAGTGCTGATGCGTTGGCAATATGAAGGCAGGGATGTATCTCCAGGATTGTTTATCCCTCTGATGGAAAAAGGAAAGACCATTCACATTGCAGGGAAATGGGTGTTTGAACAGACAGTAAGGGCATGTCGCCAGTTGCTTGTCTACAACCCAGAGTTCTACTTGACGTTTAACGTCAGCTACCATCAGATTGTCAATGATGACTTTATTGATTTTGTGGAGAAAACACTGGAAAAATATCAGGTAAGTGGAAAAAACTTGGTGGCAGAGCTGACGGAAACCCATTTTGATGAGGAGCCAGAGAAACTGAGAGGTTTTGTTGAGCGGTGTAGTAAATTACATATTCGGATTGCTCTGGATGACTTTGGAAATGGATATTCTTCTTTGGGACTGCTTCTGAAATATCCTGCCAGTATTGTCAAATTGGATCGCTCTCTTTTGGTGGAAATGACAGGTTCTGAGGATAAGATGAATTTTATTAACAGTATTGTCTACGCCTGCCATCGCTTTGGGAAAAAGGTGTGTATGGAGGGAGTGGAGACAGAGGAGCAGAATATTTTGATTAAAGAATCCGGCTGTGATTTGATTCAAGGCTTCTATTACCATCGACCAATGGAACTCCATGCAGTCTATGAACTGGTGAGCAGTCAAAGCTAAAAGAATCCCCTCTGAGAACGGTAGCCGTGAGGGCTGATGTTCTCAGGGGGGATTTTTGTTAAGAGATTGAGAGAAGTTGTTCGCCAGCTCGGTAAATATCACCTGCGCCTACGGTTAGAATCAGGTCGCCCGGTTGGGCAAGCTCCTTCAATTTGTCTGTTACATCGGAAAGTGTGGCACAAAATTGTGCATTGGGAAGCTGTTTGACCAAATCCAGAGAGGAAATACCTAAAGTGTTTTGTTCTCTTGCAGCATAAATTTCTGCTAACAGTACAACATCGGGCAAATGGAGTACAGAGAGAAACTCATCAAATAACTCTTTGGTTCTGGTGTAAGTGTGGGGTTGAAATGCACAGATGATTCGTTGATAACCCAGATTTTTGACCGCAGTAAACAGTGCATGTAACTCACTGGGGTGGTGGGCATAGTCATCATACACCGCTGCACCATGATACCGTCCCTTGTATTCAAAACGGCGACCTGCACCAGTAAAATTGTGCAGCCCCTCTTGGATGGCAGTCAATGGGATATTTAATTTGCGTGCAGCACAGGCAGCAGCCAGGGCATTATAAACATTATGGATACCGGGTACCTGTAGGGAGATAGAGCCAAGGCACACACCATCTTCTATCAGGTCAAAGGTGGCAAATCCATTGTTCCAAGTGATATTCTGAGCGGTGACAGTTCCGTTTTGAATACCAAATGTAATAATTGGTCGATTCAGTCCAAAAATTGCATTCATTGTGTTGAGGTCGTCAGCATTGGCAATCACCCAACCCTGTTCTGGTACCAGAGAAGCAAAATGGCGGAAGGAATTCTGGATATCCTCCAAATCCTTGAAAAAGTCCAAATGGTCGGCGTCTACATTTAAGATAATCGCAATGGTTGGAGAAAATGCGTGGAAAGAATTATAATACTCGCAGGATTCAAGAATAATGGTGTCACCCTGTCCAACTCGATGCCCTGTGCCGAGGGAGGGCAAAATACCGCCAATCATGACAGTGGGGTCACGATGCGCTGCCATAAAAATTTCTGTACACATAGAAGTGGTGGTTGTTTTTCCATGGGTACCTGAAACACACAGGGCATTTTCATATTGTCTCATAATGGCACCCCAAGCCTCAGCTCGTTCAAAAACGGGAATTCCAGCCTGGTGTGCAGCGGCAATTTCAGGGTTATCATCATGTACAGCGGCAGTGCGGATAATACAGTCTGCTCCAGAAATATGGTCAGCGTGATGCCCTTGATAGACCGTAATCCCCAATGACCGAAGATGTTGTACTGTTGCACTTTCGCTCATATCAGAGCCTGTGATGATCATACCACTTTTATGGAGTACATCAGCCAGAGGAGACATGGACACTCCACCAATACCAATCAGGTGGGCGTGCATGTCAGGACGGAGATAGGCGTGAATATCTGGTTTCATAGTGAAATACACCTCAACTTTTTCTCGTCAATTACCACCTCATTATAGTATACAAAAAACCACAATACAAGGGGAAGATGGATGTGGTGTAATAGGAAAAGCCCTGATGTATCATATGAACAGGTCCAGTAAAAATGGACAGTGACAAAACACCCCCTGATGTAGGAAAATAGACTACATCAGGGGGTGTTAT